>JBAYPM010000001.1:0-182505 GCA_041677705.1 Weeksellaceae bacterium
ATTCAATATCATTGCAGGAGGAACCTACAGAAACGCAGACGACTTCTTTGTCTCTTCAGGCAATACACTCAACATACAGCAGATCGAACTCAATGTATTTGCATCATCTCCATTTGCAACAATGAACTTCAACTTCTATGAGGATGACGGAGGAAAACCGGGCAGCACTATCGTTCAGTCGGTGACCAATGTGCCTGTAACCACAGTAGCCATCGGAAGCAACTTCGGATTCATAGTATATGCAACTTTTGCAGAAGTGAATTTGACATTTACACCAGGTCATTACTGGATGCAGCCTGAAGCAATTACAGGAGGCGCAGCAGCATACTGGGAAGTTACAACATCTGGTTCACTGGGCGATCTGATCGTAACCAGCGAAGCCGGTGGAGCATGGGTGCCTGATCCTGAAGGCAGTCAGGGCGTATTCAAACTGCATTGCGAGCCTGTAGAGCCACCTGAGGAAGAATGTCTGTTCGATATCACTGTCGATGTGGAACCGATCACAAGAGTTGTCCTTTCAGACATCGACAATCCGTCAAGCCCTGTAGTGAACGGATCACCTGCACTGGAAGACTTTACATCTGTGATTGGCCATCTGGCGCCAGGTGAGAACTATGAAGCTGCATTTGAAGGAAATACAAACGGTGCTTACACCAACTATTTCACCATCTGGATCGACTTTGACCAGAGCGGTACTTATGAAAGCAGTGAAATGTTTGAAATCGGATCGATTTTCAATTCGAACGGAACCGACGGACAGCAGGCCATTTCCACTATCTCCGTTCCTTCGGGAGCACTGTTGGGCACCACTACCATGAGGGTAATCAAGAACTACGGTTCTTCTCCAACCAATCCTTGCGGAATCTATTCGTTCGGACAGGCTGAAGATTATACCATAGTGATTGAAGAACTCACCGACTGCTCGGGTACACCGGAAGGCGGTACAGTTTCGCTAAACCCTGATCACGGCAACCCGGGATCTACCTATACCGTATCTGCATCCGGTTATTCCATCGGCAACGGGCTGACCTATCAGTGGCAGTCAAACACCGATGGCGCAGGCTGGGTGAATGAAGGAACTGTGATGAGCACATATTCTTCGTACACTGCAACCGCACCGGGTGAGATTGGAAGCGAAGTGGAATGGAGACTTGAAGTGACCTGTACAAATTCAGGTGAAACTGCACTTTCAACCACCGACACATTCACAGTTGAACTGGTTTATTGCGAGCCGGATGTGCTTATCGTAGAACCGATTACAAGAGTGGTATTTGCAGACATTGACAACCCGTCAGACCCGAACAGTACAATCGGATATGAGGACTTCACGTCGATCGTCGGCAATGTGAACAGGACAACCACCTATCCGATAGCACTTGAGGGCAACACCGAAGGTGCCTTCACCAACTACTTTACAGTATGGGTTGACTGGAACCACAACGGAACCTTCGAATCATCTGAAATGTATCAGATCGGATCGATCTTCGATTCAACCGGTACAGACGGTCAGCAGGCAACCGGTGAGATCACCGTACCTACAGATGCAGTGATCGGCGTGACCCGTATGCGTGTTATCAAGAACTTCAACAGTTCACCGACTGATCCTTGCGGCAGTTATACCTTCGGTCAGATCGAAGATTACTCGCTCAATGTTCAGAATCTCGGTACAGGCGATATGGATGTGTATGACTTCAGCTACTGGCCGAATCCGACCAATGGTGTACTCAACATCCAGAGCCAAAAGGAGATCAAAACGATTGAGGTTATGAATCTTGCCGGTCAGAAAGTGATGACAGATCAGAAACTCAACCAGGGTCAGATCAACATCTCTCAATTGAGTTCTGCAACTTATCTGTTCAGAGTTCATTTTGCAGACGGTAAAGTCAGAACATTCAAAGTTCTTAAGAAGTAAATTATTGTTTAACCATAAATAGAAAGAGCCTCCGACCGGAGGCTCTTTTTTTATTGATTATGATTCAGATTAAAATGGAAGATTGATGCTTTCCGGATCGATCAGTTCATAAGTATAATTGTTTTCGAGAAAACTGACCGGAATACTTTGTGAACCGAAAATCTCTTTTTCGGTAAACCCCCAGGGAGACCAGTAATCGTGCAACAACTGACCAAAAGTTTTATCTTTCCATGGTCTGAAAATCGGTTTGCTGCCTTGCTCAACTACCGGAAGCGCATCAATGGTAATGCTTTTTCCGTCACCTGTAATTTTAAATTCTTTTGAATACTGAAGCAGATAATTTGAATACAGAAATCGGGCACACAATTCTTCAAACTGTATCGGATGAAGCACATGTCCTTTGGTTTTTGACAAAATCTCTTTGTATTCGTTGTACAGCACTCCGTTATCCTGAAGAATGGCAATGATTCCAAAACCGTTGATGCCCAACGAAAATATCAAATTGATCGCATCATCTCTGTAATTGAATATATCCTTAGAATATTTGAGCTGAACCACCGAAATGCTCCAGGCTTTGTTTTGGGTAAAATGAACCTGTGAAATCAAAGATTGAAGCATCAGATGAAAATATCCGAATCTTTTTTTCAAAGTGTCAGAAAGTTCAAATTTGATTTCCTGTTCGTCCGCTCTTTTTTTCTCAATCAGCATTTCGTGATACAGTATCCCGTACACCATTCGACCCGACCAGAGAAATAATTTTTGGCTCTCCAGTGAATTGACTGCTTCAAAACCTTTGTCAAACGCCTCTTTGATTTCAAGATCGAGTTTGTCAAATGCGTATTTTACTCGATTTGAACAGGGCAGGGTCATAGAACCGTAGGTGGTTTGATTGACAGAATCCATCATTTCAAATTTTTTTTCACGATAATCAAATCGGTCAAGAACCCATTCCGGAAAAACGGTAATCATTTCATCGCAGCCGGTCAGATCGTCACCCGACAGAAAGCAGGTGTGATCATCAAAATGATAGGTTTCAAAAGGATTGTATAATTGAAGTGACATTTTTTTACAATTAAAAAGCCAAAATTAGAGATTAAAGCGGAGCGGTTCAAATCTTTGAAACTGAAGTTTGTTGGCATCGCCTCAAAATAATTGGAAATGCTGTTTCATATTAAACTTTGATTTTGTTTATCTTGCAGCCGATTATGTTTGGTCGAATTTCAATCATTTCAATCCTGCTGACTCTGACACTTTCCTGTGCCAGACAGGGAACTCCGTCGGGCGGGCCAAAAGATGAAACACCTCCGAAATATTTGAATTCAACACCCGATACACTCGCTTTGAATGTTTCGACCGATCTTACCGAAATCAAAATCAATTTTGATGAATATGTAGTGTTGAAAGATCAGCAGAACAATGTGATTGTTTCACCTTCACTCGGAGGTTCGGTTAATTTTCAGCCGACCGGTTCTGCTGCCAAAACGGTAAGAGTCAGATTGAATGAGCCGTTGAAGGAAAATACGACTTATAATATCAATTTTGGAAATGCGATCCAGGACAACAACGAAGGAAATATCCTCAAAGATTTCCATTTTGTTTTTTCGACCGGAGATTTTATTGATTCGCTGACAGTTTCCGGAAAGGCAAGTGCGCTTTCTGAACGCAAACTACCTAAGAATCTGATCGTTGGGCTTTATCAGATTGATTCATTGTACAGCGACAGCATTATTTTAAAACAAAAACCATTTTATGTTGCCAGACCGGGAGATGACGGAACTTTCAAACTGAATTATCTTCACCACGGAAAATATCAGCTGATTGCCTTCAATGATGAGGTTGAAAATATGCAGTTTGATCCGTCAAAGGAAAAAATCGGATTTTCAGCAGTTCCGGTTGAACTGGATTCAAACCGGACGATGGATCTGATGGTTTTTGATCAGCAGCAGGCCTATAAAGTCGATAAAGCTGAACAGAAAGGCTACGGTCAGTTGGTTTTTAAATTTGACGGTCAGCCTGATGAGGTGGAAATAGAACCTGTTGATTTTAATTTTACAACTTCAAAAATTTCATATCTGCCAAAAAGCGATTCGCTCAATTTCTGGTTTAATCCTGCAATTGATACGATTGGCGAAAAGGCAAAAAGAATCAAATTTGCAGTCAGACACAGAGATCGGACAGATTCGGTTTCTTTGGTTTACAATCCGTCACAGACACACAAACTGAAAATTGAATCAAAACAAAAATTGAGTTTTGTACCCGGCAGAAAGGTGAAGCTGACAGCAAATTATCCGATCAGCCGATTGGATTCCTCTTTTGTTTCGGTTTTTAAGGATACGATTCAGATCAGTCCGAAACTGATTCCGGATTCAAAAAATGAAAATGCTTTTACAGTCGATTTCCCGATTGAATTGAGTTCGAAATACGATATAGAATTTTATCCTGGCGCGCTAATCGATTTCTTTGGTGAGACAAATGATACTTTGAAATACAGTTTCAGTGTAAAATCAAGAAATGATTACGGCAATCTGAAACTGATTCTGAGCAATCCGCCAGAGCATCCTTTCTTTTTGAAATTAATGAATGAAAAGGATGAGGTTTTGGACGAACAGTACACTGATCAAACCGAGTTTGTGTACAACTATCTGAATTCAGGGAAATATTATTTCCGGATTTTTGTGGATGAAAATGAAAATGGATTTTGGGATACCGGTGATTTTTTTGAAAGAAAATATCCCGAACCTGCATTTGTCTATCCCAGCATGATCAATATCCGTTCAATGTGGGATGCCGAAGAAAACTGGATTTTGCCGCCGAATGAATCTCATTCAGCCGATGATTTGAATCCTGAAGAATCAGTTGATAAATAAAATCAGAATCAATTTGAAAAAATAAGGAAGCATCATTCAAAATGAGGCTTCCTCCTTTTCAAAAATAATTAGGTTGGTATTAATTATTAATGAATTTTTTCGAAACCGTTTCCCCGGTAACTGTTTTAACCACAACTACAACGATTTGTTTGCTGTACATCAGAGTCGAAATTCTGTGTTCCTTACTGTTGATGTCTGTTTTGCTGTAGATCGGACGGCCTGCCAGATTGAATACTTCCACCTCGGCGATCTGATCGATTGATGAATTGATTACGATCTGGTTGTCTTTTTTGGCAAATCCAATATGGTTTCCGGCAATTGAAATATCTACGCTTGAGATTCTGTTTTTTGTATAAACGATCAGGAATCTGTCTTCAAATTCTCCTGCTCTGGTCAGGAACTTATAAGGTTTATCGTTCAGACATACAGTTTTATTCAGAAACTTATCAATCAGATAAATTTTCTGTCCGTCTGCAAACACACCTTCCTGGTCGTAAATCGAGAGAATATAAGTGCCCTGCTGATATGCTCTGTAACCCAGACGAACCTGGTCGTATATCCTGAACGGCGCTCTTCCCTGAATCACCACCTGATAATCTTCGGCCATGGTAAAGATATCATCTGAATTCCCCATTGTGTCCGAATCATCCAGCCAGTATTCGTCTCTTCCTCCCTGGAAGTATACGACTGCTGTCATCACCTCTATATTGGTTGGCGAAGTCATAGTCAGCCAGAAGCGGTCGGTTCCCGAATTGGTTTCGTTTTCTTTGCCGTAATAATCGGGGCCATTGTCGGCTACTCTCATTGAATTGTCAAAATGGATTGTACCCTGCTGATTGGCTTTTGCAAGGAAACCGTTTCCAACCTTAACGATTCCGTCCGGAACTTTTGAATCCTCCTCTCCATATTGGGGTGTGTTGGGCGCTGCAACGCCTGCGCCGGTATATATATTGTAAAGCGCATACTGATAGCCTTGGTAGCCTGAGCCCTGCTGTTCAAATATGGTATTGTTTCTGTTATCCCAGAACTGAACATTTGGGTTCATCACATCCATATTTGCAGCATAAAGCAGATTCAAATCTAAATTTGAAGGATACGGGTTTCCGACCAGATTATATCCTTGTCCGTTTTTGGTCAGTTCAAAATCCAATTCACCGTTAAAAGGAACGCCTTTGAAAATCGCATCTCCGTTTCCGGTCGCTCCTTCTTTCATTGCAAGTGCTCTTCCCGGTACATAGCTGCCGTCTGTATTTACAAAATAATCGGTTGCTTCATCATATTTGAGTGCATAAGTGGCCCCCGGATAGATTGACTTCAGATTTTGGCCTACCAGAGCAGAATTTACAAAATTGTATTGTTTTCTTGCCGCAGAGAACACAAATTCTTTTTTGAGGCTAACAGCGCCGGTATTGACTGCGTCATCGTTGATTTGAATCAGATTTGCATCCTTTTCAATGATGAAATTGTCCCTGTTATTTTCGCCGTTACTGATAAAGTCGGTTACTTTCAGTACGCTTCCTTCCTTGACGGTCAAACTCCCACCGTTTTCAACAGTAAGATTTTTTGCGATTGCATCTGCGGTATCAACAAAAACTGCTTTTCCGTTTGGAATTCTCACACAATTTTCAGCTGTCGGAACTTCATTGTTTGACCAGCTTGCCGCAACACTCCAATTGCTGTTGTCTGCGATAAAGTCAACATCGCTCAGGCTGACAGTCAGCGGAACTCTTTGCCCGTGGAAAATTCCATTGTCGGCTTCCACATAGAAAGTAGTAGTTTCTGTGACAACCGGACTCCAGCTTTCTCCCGAAAGTGTGGTTTTAATCGGTGAACCGCCTGTTTGGTCCAGATACCAGTTGATGTCTGCTTCGGCTGTTGCACTGACGGAAACCGATTCTCCGCTGCAAAAATTGTTTTCTGAAACAGAAAGAATTTTCGGACCTCTCGGTGCTGCACTGACAGCAAAGACATTTGCAATATTTTGAGTTGATGTTGAATTTGTCGAAGTGATTTTAATCTGACTGATTTTTCTGTTGTAGTCAAGATCAACCAATTCTATCTGATAAATTTTTGGATTGTCGGTTGAATAAATTGGCCATGAATACAATGTTCTGCCAATTTTTGATCCTGCTACAGCGATATAACTCGAATTTCCGTCCCAGTCATTTATTGCAACATCTGTGAAAAAATCACTGCTGCCGGTCTGATAAACCACTTCAATGTTCAGATTGGGCTGACCGTTGCTACCTGTAACGGCAAGATAAAGAGTAGTCAGTTCCATCGGATTGTCAAATGTAAGCGTCTGTGTGTTTTGATTATTGATTCGAAGCGAGTTATTGATTGAATAATCCTGCAGATAATAATTTAATTCGTAAGGAGCCTGGGTTCCGCCTGTATTTTTCAGGACCCGATTTTGAGGCAGACCGTTCAATACGGTCATTCCGTTGAGGAATGATCCGTTGACCGCCAAAACATTGTTCAGATTCGGACCGATCGGACTGTCGACTGATGTTGTAGTTGAAGCAACACTGCTTGAATTTCCGTTTGCAATCACATCTTCATTAAAGCCGCTTACTTCAATCGGTGTATAACTTCCTGCTACAAAAGATTCTGGCAGTGTCCAGTTGCTTGTTTCTTCTGCACAGTTTGCTCTGACTCTGTAATAATATTCGGTACCCGAATGCAGTTCGCTGACGGTTTGTGAAATTTCGTTAACACCCGAAACATCTGGATTGCCGTCAAATATTCCGTTATTGTTCCATTCGATATCATAAGAAACCGGAGCTGAACCTTTGCCTGAAGCAGACCAATTCAGATTGGCTGTCAGATGTGTGATGTTGGTGGCGCCGGTAATCAGAGGCGCATAGCAGAAAGGAGAAGAGATTACTTCAAATTCATAATCTTCTGCTTCACCATAATATTTCCAGCCATTTCCGGAAAAATCAGTATAACTTTTGAAAGGCTCGCATGGTGAATATGACATTCCGTAGTCCATTTCTCCGGTAGGCACATTTCCCAAGTACTCAATTCCGTATGCATTTCGGATTCTTATTTTATATTTTCCGGGATTGGTGCCTTCGGGTAAATGAATGCTGAAATTTGCAAAATCAACTCCTGTTTCGCTGTCATATACCAATTCAAGAGGATCTTCAAAACTCCCCGATTTATTCCAGTCAATCCAGACTTTGTATCTTGCAGTTTCGTCTCCTTCGGCTTTGACATTGATAATTCCGCCCGGATACTGTTTTGCTTTTTCAGGCCAGTTTGAAAAATCCTGATAACCGTTTGCATAGCCGCTGGTTACTTGGATTTCGGGTGAAAGATCGCTGTTGAATTTAACTCGATTGATATACAATTCATTTGCTGAAGTCCAAGTTTCGGGCTTACAAACTGCATTTTGTGCATATACAAAGCCGGTGGATGTAATCAGAATAGAAAACAGAAAGAATTTGCTGATAAACTTTTTAACAAACCCCAAGGAATTTCTTCCTTCCGGGTAAGAAGTAGGTAGGTTAATCATTTTTGGTTTAGGTTTGGTGATACAAAAGTACAGTTATTTTGTTAATAACCAATTTTTTTTAATTATTTTTTCACTGAACCTTAACGGGTTGAAACCTTTTTCAGAAAGGGCAGTTTTCCTGAAAACTGTTTAAAAGTATAAAGACAAGCAATTAAAATCCTGAATCAGAAAATTTTTGATCTGGTATCTTTTTGTTTTTGTTTGTTCTCAAGTCTGATTCCGCCAAAAAGCCAAATGATTCCTGCAAATGAAACAATTGCAGTAAAGATAGAAAATGAAAGTGCAACACTTGCAGAAATGTCCGGGCTGAAGTCATACCAATGTGCGCCGTAATAAAAAACAGCTTCCCGAATTCCGATTCCTGCAAATGAAATCACCGACAGCACACTTGATATGAGAAACAGCAGCAGATAAATAAGATAATGATCATCAATATGAAAAGATTTTAAAATGAAAAAAACACAGCAAAGCTGCAGCAGCTGTATCAGAATCGAATAGGCAAAAACGATATAAACCCTTTTTTTGTGGCTGTGCAGATAACGAATTACCCATTTCAGTATAACCAGCGTCATAAAAAATCCGCAGAATCCAATCCCAATATTCCAGAGTCGGCTCAGAGGGGTTTCAATAAATAATATCAGCATTGATGCGAGAAATCCGATGGCGACCACACCAACAAACCTTTCGATAAAGACAACTTCACCTATTTTTTTTAATGATTTCTGATGCGATTTGTTCAGCAGATAAACCTTATATGCATCGCCGCCGACACCACCGGGCAGAAAAAAATTGTAAAACATACCCAGAAGATAGAGCTGAATATTGACCGAAAAACTCATTCGAATTCCGATTTTTCTGATGAAAAGGTCAAATCTCAAAACCGAAACCAGTTGTGAAACCAAAAAACAAATGACAGCCAGACCAAAGTAGATTATATTGGCAACCTGCAGCAGTCTGCCGACTTCATTCCAGTTGAGTTTGCTGAATACCAGCCAGATCAGTAAGGCGCTGACAGAAATTTTAAGAATTGTTGTCAGTTGTTTTCTCAGTTTCGGTTTCACCGATATATATTTTTCTGATTTTATAAGGTCTTTTCTGCTGAGATTCAAAATAGGTCCTCATCTGAAGATCGATGATGATTCCTGTGGTAAAAAACTGCACACCGAGAAACATCAGCAGTATTCCCAATATCAGCAGCGGACGGTTCCCGATGTCTTCACCCAAAGCAAATTTGACAATCAGCAGATAAACCAAAATCAATCCGCCCACCGAGCACGAGAAGAAACCGAAATTGCCAAACAGATGAATCGGTTTTTGTGAATATTTTCTCTGAAAAAGCAGTAGGATCAGGTCGTTGATGACTTTGGTGGTCCGGCCCAGTCCGTATTTTGATTTTCCAAACTGCCGCTGATGATGTCTGACGTTGACCTCTGTAACCCTGGCGCCGTTCAGAAACGCAAGCAGTGTAATGTATCTGTGCATTTCGCCGTAGAGATTCAGTTCTTTTGCGGTTTCACGGTTAAAAACTTTCAGTGCACAGCCATGATCCTTGATGTCGAGTTTGGTCGTTTTTCTGATGATCCGATTTGCAATTTTTGATGGAAAAGTCCGAATGAAATTATCTTTTCTATTTTGTCTGATTCCGGTTACCACATCCCAGTCTTCAGACTTTGCTTTGTTGTACATCATCGGTATATCGTCCGGATCATTCTGAAGATCACCGTCCATGGTGATGATGTAATTTCCTTTGGCATAGTCAATCCCGGCAGCCAAAGCAAGGCTCTGACCGTAATTTTTTTTCAGTTGGATGAGCACAACTTTTGGGTTGTCAAGTTCTTTGATGATCCGGCAGGTGGCATCTGTGGAGCCGTCGTCAACCAATATGATCTCATAATCTTTCCCTTTGAGTGCGCTGTTAATCCTTTTGACAAGAAGCGCTGCATTTTCTTCTTCATTATAGACCGGAACAACCACCGATAACTTTTCGGAAATTAAATTTTCAATCATTTTTAATTCCTAATTTAGCCATTGAAAAATGGCAAGGCTAAGATAAAACAAAATTGATGAGACTCAATTCCCAAAGCGGATATTTCTATTATTTTTTAATTCTGTTTGCTGCAGGTATGCTGTGCTTCATCAATTTGGGCGGTACAAGAGTTTTTATTCTCGATGAAGCCAAAAATGCAGAAGCTGCACGTGAAATGCTTATTGGCAACAATTGGCTGGTTCCGGTTTTCAACGGTGAATTGAGGGTTGACAAACCACCGCTTCATTATTGGCTGATGATGATTGGGTATAAACTATTTGGTGTGAATGCTTTTGCGGCACGTTTCTTTTCAGCATTGTTTGGTCTGCTCACCATCATTTCTTCCTATTATTTTACAAAAAAGTTTTTGGGTCGAAAAATTGCTGCTATCACAGCCTTCATACTCTGCTCGTCCATCTTTTTTGTGCAGGAATTTCATCTGGCTGTTCCCGATCCCTATCTGATTTTTTTCTTAAGCTTTGGACTTTTTCATTTTTATGATTTCTACAAAAATCAAAAACACAGCAGCGGACTTCTTTTTTATATCTCAATCGGATTGGCGGTTTTGGCAAAAGGCCCGGTTGCCATTATATTGTCTGGATTGACCGTACTTGTGTTTTTAATATTTAAAAAAGAATTAGAACTCAAAAATATATTGAGACTCAGACCCTTCATCGGCGGTCTGATCGTTCTTCTGATTTCCGTTCCCTGGTTCGTCAGGGTTCATCAGCTGACCAACGGAGAATTTACAAAAGGATTTTTTCTTGACCACAATCTCGGTCGTTTTGGAAGTGAAATGGAAGGACACGGCGGACTGCCAATCGTCACTCTGCTGTTTGTTCTGCTTGGCCTTCTTCCGTTTTCATTTTTTATCATTCAGGGATTTGTACAAAGCTGGAAACACAGAAAATCAGATGACTTTGTGCTGTTTTCATTTGTGCTTTCTTCGGTTTTTATTTTGTTTTTCAGTATTTCATTTACAAAACTGCCCAATTATCCTATGCCCGCCTATCCGTTTGTCGCAGTGCTGATTGCATTTTATCTGAAAAAAGTATTGAATCAGAAAATCGGGCTGAAGGGTTATCGGATCAGTTTGTGGATGCTGTTTGTCATTACAGTTCTGATGCCGATTGCCGCATATATTTTATTGGCATATATAGAACCCGAACTGTACAGTGTTCATCTTTCATCGATTCAACTGGCAATCCTTCCTGCCGGAACCGCTTTGTCATTATTTTATTTGAAACGTAAGAGATTATTTGAAAGCATGCTGGCACTGGGCGCCTGTTTTATGTTTCTTTCACTCGAATTGTTTCAGTTTATTTATCCCGGCCTTTCGATGAAAAGCCCTGCGGTGATGGCAAAAGAGGTGATGAGACCGGATGACGATGTGGTTGTTTACAAAGGTTATGATCCGGCATTGCTTTTTAATTTTGAAAGAACTTTTCAGATCAAAGAAACCAAACAGCAGATCTTTGAATTTCTTGAATCAAATCCCGAAACCAAAATTATTACAAAAAAGAAATTTTTCGATACAGATTGGGTTGATGAAGACACCGAAGTCATAATGGAGCAAAAGGCTCTGTTTGAGAATTATACACTTGTAATTTTTAAGTTGAATCGATTTTAGCTAATTTTGTGGCAAATCAAATCTCTATGGAAACTTTTGGAAAAGCCAATCTTTACAAAAAAATTGAGCAGCCTCCCGATTCAATGGTGGGAGAGCTCTCAGAGTATGTCGAATTTCTGCTGCACAAATGCGGAAGCGATATGAACCGGTCTGATGAAGATGCCTACAGAAAATTTCGGGAATGGCGGAAAAACAGCAATGATATTGTTGATTTCTCAAATGAAAAGTCTGAATAACTTAAAAAAATCAAAAGCAGGCATGCGCACAATTCAAAAACTAATAAAAGGATTTCTTTTTAATTTTATTTAGTTTAGCATCCTGAAACAAATGGAAAAAAAAGTAATCGTAATCACCGGCAGCTCGTCCGGAATCGGAGAGACACTGGCCGGCTATTTTGCAGCCAAAGGACACACAGTGTACGGATTGTCGCGTTCAAAAGGCAATCAGTCAAATTTCACACATATACCTACAGATGTGACAGATCGCGGCAATGTCTTTCGGTCAATTGCTCAGATCATAGAAAAATCCGGTCAAATCGATGTGCTGATTAACAATGCAGGAATCGGTATGCTCGGAACGGTCGAAGATGTGAAAAGGGAAGATTTTGACAAACTGCTGAATGTGAATGTCTATGGCGTGATTTATACCATCCAGGCGGTGCTTCCTCTGATGAGAAAACAGGCTTCGGGTCATATCATCAATATTTCTTCGATTGCAAGCAACCACGGTCTGCCATTCAGAGGATGTTATTCTGCATCAAAATCGGTAATAGACAGACTGACAGAAGCTTTGCGGCTTGAAAATCAAAAGACCGGAGTTGAAATTTTTGCACTCAGTCTGGGTGATATCAAAACATCGATCGCCGACAGCCGGATTTACAGCACGGTTTCGCCCTTCTATAAATCGAAATACAAAAAACTTCAGGTAATCATAGATGATGAGGTTGATCACGGGATGAAAACCGAAAAACTGGTTCCAATCATCGAGAAATTTATTTACCGTAAAAATTTGAAATCGCATTATACCGTCGGCAAGCCGATTCAGAAATTTTCGATTACACTAAAACGGATTCTCGGCCAGAGATATTTTGAAAAACTGCTTGCCCGTTATTCAAAATTGGATTGAGAGGCCGAACATGCTGTCAGTATCGTTATACAACAATAACCAAATCAGCGGATTAGTTTTTGAAATAATTTATCGGGATAATTGAAACGGGACTGATAAAAATCTTATTTTTCATTGGAATTGAATCAGTTGATTGACTTATATTTGCACCAAATTTAGAAAAACAGAATTTAAACGAATTAATCTTAAAAATAATGGCAAATTCAAAAGGTAAAATTGCACAGATCATCGGACCGGTAATCGACGTAGTTTTTGAAAACACTGGGACACTTCCAAAAATTTATGATGCGCTTGAAATCAAAAGAGAAGATGGCAACTCGCTGATTCTTGAGGTTGAACAGCATATTGGTGAAGATACAGTTCGTTGTATCTCAATGGACTCAACCGACGGATTATCAAGAGGTCAGGAAGTTTTAGAACTAGGCTCACCGATTATGATGCCAACCGGTGAGTCGGTAAACGGCCGAGTGTTCAATGTGGTTGGAGATGCCATTGACGGTTTGGGAAATGTTGACAAGTCAAACGGCTTGCCGATTCACAGACCTGCACCAAAATTTGACGAATTATCAGTTTCATCGGAAGTTTTATTCACTGGGATTAAAGTAATCGACCTGATTGAGCCTTATGCAAAAGGCGGGAAGATCGGTCTGTTTGGAGGTGCCGGTGTTGGTAAAACCGTATTGATTCAGGAATTGATCAACAATATTGCGAAAGGACACGGCGGTTTGTCTGTATTTGCCGGAGTGGGTGAAAGAACCCGTGAAGGTAACGACCTGCTGCGTGAAATGCTTGAAGCCGGAATTATTCGTTACGGTGATGCGTTTATGGAATCTATGGAAAAAGGAGAGTGGGATTTGTCAAAAGTTGACAAAGAACTTGCAAAGGAATCAAAAGCAGCCTTTGTTTTCGGTCAGATGAATGAACCTCCCGGAGCACGTGCGAGAGTTGCCTTGTCAGGTTTGACGCTTGCAGAATACTATCGTGATGGTGACGGTTCGGGTCAGGGTCGAGACGTACTTTTCTTTATCGACAACATCTTCCGTTTTACACAGGCAGGTTCAGAGGTGTCTGCACTTTTGGGTCGTATGCCTTCTGCGGTTGGTTATCAGCCGACACTGGCAACCGAGATGGGTGCAATGCAGGAAAGAATTACTTCGACCAAAACCGGTTCAATTACATCTGTTCAGGCGGTTTATGTGCCTGCGGATGACTTGACCGACCCGGCACCTGCAACAACTTTTGCGCACCTGGATGCAACTACGGTATTGTCAAGAAAGATTGCTTCACTGGGTATTTATCCTGCTGTGGATCCGCTGGATTCAACTTCAAGAATTCTTACACCCGAGGTGGTTGGTGATGAGCATTACAACACAGCACAGAATGTAAAAGAAATCCTTCAGAGATACAAAGCACTTCAGGACATTATTGCCATCCTTGGTATGGAAGAACTTTCTGAAGAAGACAAACTGGTTGTGCACAGAGCAAGAAGGGTACAGAGATTCCTATCACAGCCTTTCCATGTGGCAGAACAGTTTACAGGAAACCCGGGTGTTTTGGTTGACATCAAAGACACCATCAAAGGATTCAATATGATTATGGACGGTGAAGTGGATCAGTATCCTGAAGCTGCGTTCAACCTGAAAGGTACCATCGAAGATGTGATTGAAGCAGGTGAGAAGATGCTGGCAGAAGTAAATGCTTAATCTAAATCTGATTCTTAAATTATAGAATATGCAATTAAACATTATAACTCCCCAATATGTAATCTTTGAAGGCGAGGTGGATTCGGTTACCGTTCCCGGCAAAGGAGGAGAATTCCAGATGCTGAACAATCACGCCGCAGTAGTTTCTTCTCTTTCAAAGGGAACAATCAAAATTAAGGTTCATTCAAAGTCGAATGTTAATTATGAGAACATCAGCGGAAGTCTAAAACAGTCGCCTGCCAATGAGTTCGTATACCTTTTTGATATCAACGGCGGAGTAGTTGAGATGAGCCACAATGTGGTGACCATACTGGCGAGTTAATCAGTATTTATAAGTTATAACCAAAAAAATCCCGGAAGTACTGCTTTCGGGATTTTTTGTTTTTATATAATTTGTATTTATTCGGTTACCTGAGCGGTAAGGAATATCCTTGCCATATTTTCGTTCATGTTTGAACAGGTGGCATTTGGAGCACGAGTTCCATAATAAAGACCAAGATTTCCAGTTCCTGAGTCCTTTCTCACATTTCTGGCGTAAAGTCTTACAGTATGATTTCCGGGTGCCATGTCTTCAAAAAGACCGTTCAATTCAAATTTTTTCCATGTGCATGCAGAATTTTCTCCGGCATAGAATTTTCGAACCACCTTTAATTGGCCGTCTACAAACAATCCGATGGCAAAACTGTAGAAATCGGCGCTGCTGTTATTCAGTTGAGCCATTCCTTCGGCAGAAATAAACACATCGTTGGTTGCATTTGTTGGCGAAATGGTGACGCTGACTCCCAAGTCGGTCCAGCCGGTTGTGTTTGAATTTTCAATAAACGTAGGCGGGTTGGTTGGCCAGCTGTTTATTGATACTCCGGAAGTTGAATTGGCTGAATAATTGATCGTTTTTTGCAAAATTGCTTCTGCATCATTGACCCTGAAGTTCTTAATCCATCTGTTGGGAGTAATATTGGTATCCCAAAAATACAGTCTGTCAGTACCTGTATCCAAAAGCGTAAGACCGTGGACCGGATTTTGAACAGGGTTCTGGTTATCATCAAAGGTGCCGTTGAAATCGGTTTTTGGAAACAGAAAACCTGCTTCGGTATCTCTGATCTCCAAAATTGCTGACGGATCAGGCGTGTCCACTGTTTTGTCTTTTGTAATCAGTACTTGTGCATTTACTGCTCCAAATAGTCCAAGCAGACCAATAGCGATTGTATTTTTTAAAAATCTTTTCATGATATTAGAAATTGAAAGGTTGGTTGATTAAAACTACAGCAGACATTCTTGCTTCAAAATCATTCAGGTGATTGTTGTTGTTGCATGATCCGGTTGTGTTTTTTCCACCCCAGGTAATACCAACAGTTTGGCTTGAAGTCAGATTTTTAATTGCAATTTTCACTGAATGGCTGCCTGCGCTGAGATTATTGGTTGTGCCATAAACCGTAAATGGTCTGTAACTGCAATTTTCAACCAATGGAGTTGAAATCGGTTTGATGTCAACAAGTACATCATCTACAAATATTCCGATTACACTCTGAATATTTCCTCCGCTGGAAGTGTTGCTTGCCTGTGTCATGCCGGTCACTGTAAACAAAGTCTGATTGAGCGGTCTGTCAACTTCGACCGTCATTGTCAAATCATTAACGACTCTCCAGTTATTTCCAGCCAAGGGTGATCCTATAGGATTCGGAGTGTTAAAATAATCTGACGAGGAAAAAACTTCTTTTGTGGAATTTGATTTTGAATAATATTTGGTAAGATTTTCAAGCAAATATCCGTTCAGGTCACTAAACAGGAAGTCCCATTTGTTTCCGGTCCAGTAATAGTATCCGACACCGCCCACCAATGCATCATTTGTATTGAATACAATCAGTGATCTTTGCGGATTGAGTACAGTTGTGTTGTCTGCTATGCCGGACAAATTAACTTTTGGAAATGATATTCCCTTGTTGTTTGCAAAAACATCAACAATTGAAGATGGATCCGGTGTATTTGTATTGATTCCGACCTGTGCATTCAGACCAAAGGTGAACAGCAACAGGAAAAGATAAATTAGTTTTTTCATGATTTAAGGTGTGTTGGGTTTTTCAGATATTTGAATACTCATCAGTGTATTTGCCATGTCATTGTTGATATTGCTACAATCGGGATGATTTCCTCCGAAAACAAGTCCGCCCGGATTGTTTTGCTGGGTTCCGTTTGCATTGTCAACTCTGAAAGTTTCTCTTACTTCAACCTTATGTGAGGCTGCCGAAAGGTTGGAGACAGTCATAAAGACATTGAAGTCACTGTATATGCATGTTGTGTTTCCCTGCAAAATAAAATTTCTCACAGCTGCAAGTTGATCGTCTATAAAAACAGCAACTGCGTAAGAATGTGCCTGTTGCACCGCATTTGATTTGGTTTGAACGGTTCCTCCTACGCTGATTGACAAATTGTTAATGGGTGAAAACACATCAAAGGTCTTTGACATACCTGGAATCAGTTTCCATATTGAACCGGGTGGGTCACCGATGTTATACGAATTTGCTCCGGTTGTATTATCGTCCTGGATTGCCGCTGTTGATTGGGCAAGCTCAGTTCTTACAATTCCTGCATAAGCATATACGTTTCTTGAATCCACCAAGGGCTCCCATTTGTTGGTTTTCCAAGTGTAAAATCCCAAGCCGACAATCGGATTGGTATTGTACACAAAAAGGTTTTCGGCTGGATTGGTAATTGGTGCCGGACTGGTCAGGTTCGTCAATTCAACATTGGGGAGCAGTACACCTTTGTTATTTGATTCTATTTTCAGAATCTCAGAGGCGTCCATACTGATCGAACCGTTGTCGGTAATCCCAATCTGTGCTGTTAGGAATGCGCCGGCAAAAACTGCCGCAAGTGTCATTGTAACTTTCATATTAGGTTCTTTTTAGGATTTACAAATCTATAAAATTATTTTTATAAATCACAAATTACTTAAAAATCTGACAAAAAATGCCTTACAAATTCAATTGATTGAAAATATTTTTAGATTTTTTACTTTTTTATTAATATCTGTAATAATCCGGTTTGAACGGGCCTTCCACTTTTACACCGATATAGTCAGCCTGTTCGGGGCTCAGTTTATCAAGTTCTGCGCCCAGTTTTGAAAGATGTAGAAACGCAACCTTTTCATCCAGATGTTTTGGAAGCATATAAACCTCATTTTTGTATTTGTCTGAATGATTCCACAATTCTATCTGCGCCAGCGTCTGATTTGAAAATGAATTCGACATCACAAATGAAGGATGCCCTGTTGCACAACCCAAATTCACCAAACGGCCTTCTGCAAGTATGATGATTTCTTTTCCACCTATATTATATACATCCACCTGAGGTTTGACCTCATATTTTGTCTCTCCGTAATTTTTGTTCAACCACGCCATATCGATTTCATTGTCAAAATGACCAATGTTGCAAACGATTGTTTTGTCTTTCATATTTTTGAAATGTTCGCCTCGTACAATTCCTAAATTTCCGGTGGTTGTGATCACGATATCAGCATTTCCGACAACTGTATCCAGTTTTTTGACCTCATATCCTTCCATCGCCGCCTGCAAAGCACAAATCGGATCGATTTCAGTAATCGTAACGATGGCACCCGCGCCTCTGAACGAAGCCGCAGTTCCTTTGCCCACATCTCCATAACCGCAGACCACCACTCTTTTTCCGGCGAGCATCACATCGGTCGCACGACGAATCGCATCAACCGCAGATTCGCGACAGCCGTATTTGTTGTCAAATTTTGATTTGGTCACAGAATCGTTCACATTGATCGCAGGAACAGCCAATGTCCCGTTTTTCATTCTTTCGTAAAGACGGTGAACACCGGTAGTCGTTTCTTCAGACAGACCTTTGATTTCTTTGGTCAGTTCGGGGTATCTGTCAAAAACCATATTGGTCAGATCGCCGCCATCGTCGAGGATCATATTCAGCGGTTTTCTTTCCTGACCAAAAAACAGAGTCTGTTCAATGCACCAGTCAAATTCCTCTTCATTCATTCCTTTCCAAGCATAAACAGGTATTCCCGCTGCTGCAATTGCTGCGGCTGCATGGTCTTGAGTCGAAAAAATATTGCAGGAAGACCAGGTCACCTCAGCGCCCAGTTCAACCAGCGTCTCAATCAGAACAGCTGTTTGTATCGTCATGTGCAGACAGCCCGCGATTCTTGCGCCTTTCAGCGGCTGATGCGGGCCGTATTCTTTTCTGATCGCCATCAGACCCGGCATCTCCGCTTCTGCAAGTCTGATTTCTTTTCTTCCCCACTCTGCAAGCGAGATATCTTTAACTCTGAATGGAATGTATTCAACTTGTGTGCTCATAACTCTAAATAATTTTCTAATTTTGAAATTCGTATCTTAAAAGGGTTGCAAAGTTACAAACTAATTTCTCATTCATAAATGCCTATTATCAATTCTTTACACAATGACGAAACCACAAGGATCGTTTGCTGGCATCTGACCGAAACAGATGAGGAATTGCTCGATTATCTGAAACTCAACCCCTATCGGATCATGAAGTATCTTACGCTCAACCCCAAACAGGCAAGAGAATATCTCGGTCTCCGAGCTTGCCTCAAGGTGCTCGATCTCGATTTTGAAGTCTATTACAATCAAAAAGGAAAACCCTATCTGCCAGCTAGCCGACAATTGTCAATCAGTCATTCGTTTGATATGGTTTGTATAGGGCTGAGCCAGTACTATATAGGTATAGACATCGAAAAAAGAAGAACCGACAAAATCCTGAATATTCAAAATAAATTTATCAGACCCGACGAAGCAATATGGATTCCAAATCAAAATAAGGAAGAATTTCTACATGTGATCTGGGGAATCAAAGAAGGACTCTATAAACTGAATGGCGGAAATCTTTGGAATTTCCTGAATCATTACAAAGTGGAAAAATTTGAATTAAATGGAGACGATCCGATTTCGTGCTGGCTCTGGGACGATAATGAAAGGAAAAAATACCATGCCTATTACCGGTTGATCAAAGGATATTATTTGGTCTGGGTGCTGGACGAGAAATCTGCAAATCAGTAACTTTTTAATCAAACCCAAGAAACAATCATTTTAAAAACATTTAACTTTACAAAAAAATAATATCAAATGAACGGACTTGAAAATACACCCGTACTTGTTGCCCACGCTGATTCTGCGCGACAGGCTGAATTTTACAGAAAAACTTATTCAAACGTAGCTTTCGGAGTACTTGCATTCATCGGTATTGAAGCAATTTTACTCAAAATTGATCCATTGGTCAATCTGATGCTGAGTCTTCAGGGTTATTCGTGGCTGCTGCTTTTGGGCGGATTTATGGCGGTGACCTGGGTTGCGCAGAATCTGACCTACAGAAATGCAGACCGCACCAAACAGTATGCAGGTTTTCTGCTTTATATATTGGCCGAAGCCATTATTTTTGTTCCGCTTCTTTATCTGGCGATGAACTTTGGCGGCGGGCCTCAGATGATAGCACAGGCAGGCGTCATTACCGGAACTCTCTTTCTGGGTCTGACTGCTGCTGTCCTGATGACAAAAACCGATTTTTCGTTTTTGAGAACCGGTCTGGTGGTCGGATTTTTTATCGCATTGGGTCTGATCGTCGCCGGAACCATATTTGGGTTTAATCTCGGTCTTTGGTTTTCTGTCGGAATGGTGCTTCTTGCCGCAGGCAGTATTCTTTATTCAACCTATCAGATCAAAAATGAATTCGGAACCGATCAGTATGTGCCGGCTGCGCTCTCGCTTTTTGCTTCGCTGATGCTGCTTTTTTGGTATGTGCTTCAAATTTTGATGTCAAGAAAATAATTCAAAATAGATGACAGTCCGATACTGTTTCGGGCTGTTTTTTTAAATGACAGATTTCTTTTCACTGTTGATCGAACCCTATCGGACTTATGAGACCTGGATGATCGTACTCGAAATCATCGCGGTCATTCTCGGGATTTTGAGTGTGTTTTTTTCGCTGAATAGAAATATCTGGGTCTATCCGGTCGGAATCATTTCAACCGGAATTTATGTATATCTGCTTTTTGTCTTCGGATTGCTCGGCGACTGTCTGATCAATGTCTATTATACCGCAATGAGCATTTACGGCTGGACTCTCTGGTCAAAAAATTCACCCGACAAAATCCATGTCAATGTTTCATGGGCCAATTCAAAGGAATGGTTTTTTGGCTCACTTTTATTTTTGGGCAGTCTGATTCTGGTTATTTTGGTTTATTATTTCAAGCCCTGGCTCGACAATGATTTTGTGCTGAACAGCGCTGATTTGGGGCTTGACCATCTCGACTGGGCAAACTGGCTGGATGTATTTACCACTTCCATATTTCTAATCGGAATGTGGCTGATGGCGAAACAAAAAATCGAAAACTGGCTTTTTTGGATTTTGGGTGATTTGGTCTGTATCCCAATGTTTATTTACAAAGGTCTTGTCATCACTTCAATCCAGTTTTTTGTTTTCACTGTGCTGGCAGTGATTGCCTATTTCGAATGGAAAAAGAATTATCTGGAAACCCAATCCAAATCAATTCAGATTGGCGATTAATTTTTATGGTTCACCGTTTCGGATTTGATGAACCGGTGAGCGCCCTCAATAAATCCGACCAGTCTGACCGCATGTTCACCGTCGAGCACCGAAGCTCTGTTTTCACTGATTGCACTGATGATTTCGGCCATTGCTGACGGATGGAAATTTTTGGTTTCTGTTGAATGTCCTTTATCCGGATTTTCACCTTCCACATTACAGTAAATCAGCTGATTCAAATACTGATCGCCGATTTCCACCGTCCCTTTTTCTGCGATTAAGAGTATGCTGCTTTTGAAATTTTTTTCATAAACCGATGTAGTGAAAATCATGTTTCCCTTTGCGTTGTCAGCATTGAATTCAAGGATTCCGCTGTCCGGAAAGTCGGTTACTTCTCTGTGATTGAAATTAAAAAATGAAGAATTGACACAGTTGGTTTCATCAAACCAAAAATTCATAATGTCCACAAAGTGAGAAAATTGTGTAAACAAAACACCACCATCCATATCGGCAGATCCGCTCCAATCGCGCTGTTTGTAATAATCTTTATTTCGATTCCAGTAACATCTGATGTTCACCATATAGATTTCACCCAATTTATTTTGGTCAATCAGATTTCTCACATAACGAACCGGCGGTGAAAATCTCAATTGCATAGAAGAAAAAACTCTTTTTCCATTTTCTTGTGCAACTTCCAGTATTTCCTTTGCATCTGCGGTATTGAGCGCCATCGGTTTTTCGATCAGCACATGTTTTCCGGCATTCAGACATTCGATTGCATGCTGTTTGTGATAACCGTTTGGAGTGGCTATCGAAACGACATCTGTTTTTGAATCATTTTCCAAAAATTCCTGAATTGAGCCGTAAACCGGAACACCCGGATTTTCACCCGAAAATTTTGAATCGATTATTGAAATCAGTTTTGCGTCTGTGGTTTCTTCGATTGCCTTTTTATGGACTCTTCCGATGTGGCCGAAGCCCATTATTGAAAAATTAAGCATTTTGTTTTGATTCGGTTATCAGGTGAATTCCTCGCCTTTGTTCAGTTTCAGATCGCTCACAAAAGTTTTGATCATCTGGTCTTTGTCCATTCCGCAGATCAGCAGCGCCCTTTCTGTATCGACTACTATATAGTCTTTCAGCCCGTCAACGATGACCGCCTTGTTCTGGGTGGTGAAAATCATCGAATCTTTTGTGTTGTATGTCAGTATATGTTTTCCTTT
Organism: Weeksellaceae bacterium; assembly: GCA_041677705.1. Classification (GTDB taxonomy): domain Bacteria; phylum Bacteroidota; class Bacteroidia; order Flavobacteriales; family Weeksellaceae; genus Moheibacter. The sequence goes on from JBAYPM010000001.1 coordinate 22,544, forward strand.
AATTACGTTCTGATCCTTGTTTTTGTAAGAAAGATCAAAAAGAGATTTCAGTGTGCCCAGATCGGTCCAGCCAAATGAGGATGGAATCACATAAACCTCTTTGGATTTTTCAAGGATTCCGTGGTCGATCGAAATCATTGGCGTCAGCGAGTAGGTTTTTTTTACTGCTTTGGTTCTTGTTTCGTGATTTTTCAGGCCATCAATCTTACAGAACGCTTCATACATTTCAGGCATATGTTTTTTAAACTGGTTCAGTATCACTTCTGCGCGCCATATAAAAATTCCGGCATTCCATAAAAAATCACCCGACTCACAAAATACTTCTGCGAGTTCCAGACTTGGTTTTTCTGTAAACGTTTTGACTTTTTTCAGCGCCTGACGTCCTTCTGCCAGAAATTGGATATAGCCGTATCCTGTATCAGGTCTTGTCGGCTTGATTCCAAGAGTAATCAGTATGTCTTTGCTGTCTGATTCTTTGAGCGCAAGTCTGAGTTTTTTTACAAAACCGGGCACATCCATGATCACATGGTCTGAAGGAGCAACCACTATATTTGCTTTCGGATTGATTTCGTGTATCAATTTGGCAGCATAAATATTGCTCGGCGCCGTATTCCTTCCTTTTGGTTCGGCTATGATCTGTTCAGGCGACAGTTCGGGCAGCTGTTTCAGCGTCAGTTCCGAATATTCTGCCAGAGTGACCACATAAATCTGATTTTCCGGAATTATTTTTTTCAAACGGTCAAATGTGCTCTGCAATAGCGATCTTCCGGTTCCGAGTACATCGTGAAATTGTTTTGGATAATCGCCAGTACTCAGCGGCCAAAATCTTGAGCCCACTCCGCCGGCCATAATTATCCCAAAATAATTGTTATTCATTGATTGATTATTTCGTCTACTACCGCCTGTCCGCTGATCAGATACGAACGATTGGTCTTCAATTCCCTGCAAATATATCTTATTTTTCTCTTTTTACCTTTTTGAAAAATTCTTTTCCTGAGTCTGAAATATTGGCCTTCCTCCAAATTATCAAGCAACATCTCAATTTTATCATCATCCAGAAACAGTGCGCTGTGCAAATGTTTGTCCGCGCCTATACTTGCTTTTGGATTTTGTGCATGTCTTTGGATCTGACTTCTGATTTCTTCCGGATAAATTTCAAGACTTTGATCAAGCAGCTCGCCAAAGATTCTTTTCCATTCCTCACCATGCGATCTGACATTTGTCGGATAAGACAGTCTGACGATCAGATGTGCAATTTCATGGGTCATGACAAAGAAAAACGGATACGGTTCCATCGTTCCGTCAATGCTGATTTGGTGAATTCCGGTCTTTTTGTCAAATCGGTAATCACCCAATTTTGTTTTTCTTTTTGACTTGATTTGAATCTTCAGCCTGGAGTCACCAATCCATTCATATATATAGTGTATTGAATTTTCGGGCAGATATTTTATGAGGGGTTCCAAATTCATTGGTGAAAGTTAACAATCTTTATCTGAAAAAAAAGTCTAATTTTGCAGCCTATGTTAAAAGCGCTGAGTTATATAGGAGCATATTTCCTTTTTATGAGGAAAGTTTTTATCAAACCGCAGGGCGGCAAGATGTTCCGTAAACTCGTGATGAGGGAAATTTGGGATTTGGGAATGAGTTCGATAGGACTGGTTTCCTTTATCTCTCTGTTTATGGGTGCTGTGACCGCAATCCAGATGGCTCAAAACTTTCAGGGAGCCGATATTCCGGTTCCTGATTATTATATCGCCTACGCAACCAAAGTAGTTTTGATTTTGGAATTTTCTCCCACCATCATTTCACTGATTCTTGCCGGAAAGGTCGGCTCATATATCGCTTCCAGTATTGGAACCATGCGGGTGACCGAACAGATTGATGCACTCGATGTGATGGGTGTGAATTCACCTTCATTCCTGGTGATGCCAAAGATTATAGCATCTGTTTTATTCAATCCGATTCTGATTATGATTTCAATCGGAATGGGAATTTGGGGCGGTTATTTGATCGGTGAGACAACCCACATGTGGTCAAAATCAGATTATATCATCGGTCTCCAAATGCCGATGGCCAATCGTCTGTTTTTCTATACATTTGTCAAAACAATTTGTTTTGCGTTTGTAATTGCCACTGTACCTGCTTTTTACGGTTACCATGTAAAAGGAGGTTCGCTTGAGGTCGGCCGTTCGAGCACCTCTGCTGTGGTTTGGACCTCTGTCATTTTGATTATATTGAACCTTATTCTCACCCAAACAATTTTGAGCTGATGATAGAAGTAAAGAATCTGAGAAAATCGTTTGAAGACAAAGAGGTTTTGAAAGGAATTTCAACCGTTTTTGAATCGGGCAAAACCAATCTGATCATCGGTCAGTCGGGCTCGGGCAAAACCGTGTTTCTGAAATGTTTAACCGGACTGATTATACCGACCGAAGGTGAAATTCTTTTTCACGGAAAAAATTTCTCAAAATTCAGTTATGAAGAAAAACAAAAACTGAGAAGTGAGATTGGTACGGTTTTTCAGGGCAGTGCATTGTTTGATTCGATGACAGTTATTGAAAATGTACGTTTTCCGCTTGAAATGTTCTCGAATCTTTCAATGAAAGAAATGAATATGCGATCAGAAGAAGTTCTTGAAAGAGTCAACCTGCTGCCTGAATCTTTTCATAAATTTCCTTCCGAAATTTCGGGAGGAATGCAGAAGAGGGTAGCGATTGCAAGGGCAGTGGTCAACAATCCGAAATATCTTTTTGCAGACGAACCCAACTCGGGCCTCGATCCGCAGACCGCAATGGTGATCGACCAGCTGCTGCACGAACTCACCGTCGAATACAATACCACCACCATCATCAATACACACGATATGAATTCGGTTCTCGAGATTGGAGAAAGCATTGTATTTCTCAAAAACGGAATCAAAGAATGGCATGGCGACAAAACACAAATTTTGACCACAGACAATGAATCTGCCATCGAATTCGTTTATTCATCAAAGCTGTTTACCAAATTGAGAGAAGTATTGCTAAAAGAAAAAGAAAATTCATCAAAAAAATAGAGAATATGAAAAAGTTATTTTTAATCGGTCTCGGACTGATTTCTATGTCGGTTTTTTCGCAGTCAATCGATTTCGGATTAAAGGCAGGACCGGTTTACAACACTGACAAAGGAGTGTTCAAAACAATCGACGGAACATACAGCAGCAAAGGTAAAGGAGCGATGGGATTCCAGGGAGGAGCGATGATGAGAATTAAGGCAGCAGGATTTTATGTACAACCCGAACTGCTATATACCTCATTCAAATACAAAGATGACCAAAGTGATGGAGAATTGCAGAAAAGCAGAATCGACATTCCGGTCAATGTCGGAAAAACTTTCGCACTCGGACTGGTTCAGTTCCAGACCGGACCTGTATTTTCGATCAATGCAAAAGACAAACTCAAAGGTTTTGGCTCTGTCAAATCTACTGACAAAGACGATGTGAGTCTTGGCTGGCAGATCGGAACCGGAGTAAACATTAAAAAACTGAATCTTGACCTGAGATACGAATTCGGTTTGGGCAAAACCTCAACCAAATTCATTGAGAATGCATCGGGAACAGAATTCAAGACTGAGAACAGAACAAATATGCTGAATTTCACAGTCGGATATTTCTTCTAAATCGTTGATTAAAAATACCAACCCCCAATTTATATCCAAATAAATTGGGGGTTCTTAATTTTCATTTTATTTTTGGGCGAAATATCAAAAAAGCTTACTTTTGCACACTTGAAATTAAATCAAAATGGCTAAGAGCACTAAAAAAAAGAAAAAATACGCTGCCGAGAAGGTACTCGATAATTTGAACCAGACCGCCTACAAAGCGGAAAACTTCTTTGAGCAGCATTCAAAAATCATCATCAGCGTTTTGGGCGTTGTGGCATTGCTTGCCATCGGTTATTTTGTGTATCTGAAAACTGTGGTTGAACCCAGATCTGAGAAAGCATTCATGGAAATGGTTCAGGCAGACGATTATTTCAAACAGGATTCAATGAATCTTGCACTCAAAGGAATGCCCGGAAGTTTCCTGGGCTATGAACAAATCATCAAAGATTTCAGCGGAACCAAAGGCGCAAACATCGCACTGTACAAGGCGGGGATCGCATATTACAAACTGGGTGACTATGCTTCAGCAGTTTCTTCACTTGAGAAATTCAGCTCAGACGACAATGTGCTCACTGCCCAAAAATACGGTATGATCGGTAATGCGTTGGCTGATTCTCAAAAGCAAAAAGAAGCAATTCCGTATTATCTGAAAGCAGCTGAAGAAACCGATTATGAAGTGCTCAAAACAATTTATCTGACCAAAGCCGGAAAACTTTCAATCGAGTTGGGCAACAATGCGGATGCACTCAAATATTTCCAGGTTCTTGCCGACAAATATCCAAATGCAGGAAATGGAGAAGTTGATAAATATATTGAGAGACTGAAATACGCAACCAATGTCAACTAAAGATAAAAATCTGTCGGCCTACGACAAAGAAAATATACCCAATGCCGAGACCAAGCGTTTCGGCATTGTCGTTTCACAATGGAATTCACACATCACCCACAGTCTTCAGAAAGCTGCCATCGAGACATTGATTGATTTGGGGGCTAAACCCGGGAGTATCTATTGTTTCGAAGTTCCGGGAAGTTTTGAATTGATATATGGCGCAAACAATCTGTGCAAAGGCGATCTGTTTGATGCAATCATCGTGATCGGCAGCGTGATCAGAGGCGAAACACCACATTTTGACTACATCTGCCAGGGTGTGACCCAGGGAATCAAAGATTTGAACATCAAATACAAAACTCCGGTTATTTTCTGTGTGCTGACCGACGACAACGAACAGCAGTCTATCGATCGTGCAGGCGGGAAATACGGAAACAAAGGCGTTGAAGCAGCTGTTGCAGCGGTGATGATGGCCAATTTTGGTTTCAAATAATTTCCAGAAATTTTAAATCCGGAATTTTTTTATCGGTTGAACTCTGTTTTCTCATGCTCAGCCTGAGTTTGGATAAAATTCCGATTCTGAAAAAAATGGGTGAACACTGTCCTCATTTTTTCTAACTTTGCTTTCTATGTTTCTGGAGAATACCATCAATCACAGCAGCAAAAGCGGATGGATCGAAGTCATCTGCGGTTCAATGTTTTCGGGTAAAACAGAAGAACTGATCCGTCGTTTGAGAAGGGCTGAATTTGCAAAACAGACGGTTGAAGTCTTCAAACCGGCTGTGGATGTACGTTATGACCAACAGGAAGTGGTTTCGCACAACCGAAATTCCACAGAAGCAACACCGGTCGAATCTGCTTACAATTTACTGATACTTGCAGCTGACTGCGATGTGGTCGGAATCGATGAAGCACAGTTTTTTGACGAAGGAATCGTTGAAGTCGCCAACAAACTTGCCAATATGGGCAAACGGGTGATCATCGCCGGTCTGGATATGGATTTCAAAGGACGACCCTTCGGCCCAATGCCCGATCTGATGGCAACCGCAGAATATGTAACCAAAGTCCATGCAATCTGTGTGAAAACCGGAAATCTTGCCCATTATTCGCATCGAAAAATCGACAGCGACAAACTGCTCGAACTGGGTGAAATGGACGAATACGAACCGCTCAGCCGAAAAGCTTTCTGGGCAGAAAGAGCAAAAGAAACAGAAAATCACAAAAAACAACAGCCTTGATCCCGTACAAAATATCAGAACTTTCAAAAATCATTTCGGCAGAAATCATCGGAAACCACGAAGGCGAAGTGTCTGAAATCTATTTTGATTCAAGGACGATTTTCAGTCCGAAAGACGCAGTCTTTTTTTCATTTTCTGACAACGGAAATTCATATGTAAATGAAGCTTATCAAAAAGGAATCAGAGTATTTGTAACCACAAAATCGGATGAAATCGAAAAAGATGCGGTTTATCTTCAAGTCGGTTCGCCATTGAAAGCGCTTCAAAAATGGGCTGAATTTCATCGGTCTAAATTTGAACTGCTAACGATTGGAATTACCGGAAGCAACGGAAAAACAATTGTAAAAGAATGGATGAACCAGCTGCTTTGGAATGATTTCTCAATTGTGAGAAGCCCGAAAAGCTACAATTCACAAATCGGTGTTCCGCTGTCTGTTTTGAGGATTACAGCCCAAAATAATCTCGGAATTTTTGAAGCCGGAATTTCAAAACCGGACGAAATGAAGGATCTTGAAAGTATCATCCGGCCGCAAATCGGATTGCTGACCCATCTGGGAAGCGCACATCTTGAAAATTTTGAATCAAAAGAACAACTGATCAGAGAAAAGCTCAGACTGTTTAAAAATTCAAAAACGATTGTCTTTAATTCCGATGATGAACTTGCCCGACAGTTGATCAAAGAAATTTATCCCGAAAAAGAATTGGTCGCTTTTGGAAAAAATGATGACGACCGTATTCGGGTGACAGGAATTGAAAAATTAATCAGCAGTCAGAAGATTTCTTTTGTTTTTGATTCAAAAAATTACCTGATCCAAATTCCTTTTCCGGATCAAGGTTCAGCAGAAAATATCTTTTGTGTTTTGACTGTTTTGAGTCTTCTGAATACCGATTTTGAAAAACATTTGGAAGGCTGCAAGAACTTGCTGCCGATTGAAATGCGGCTCGAAATCAAAGAAGGAATCAGAAACAGTCTGATCATCAATGACAGTTTCAATTCTGATCTTCATTCGGTAAAAGTTGCACTTGATGTGCTTGCCCAGCAGGCATTTCCGAGAAAAAGCCTGATTCTGACCGATGTGCTTCAGAGCAATCTTGACAATGATCTGCTGTACAAAGAAGTTGCGGATTTGGTCAATTCCTATCCGATCGACGATCTGATTCTGATTGGTGAGTTTTTGCCGAAATACAAAGAACTTTTCAGATCAAAACCAAGGGTTTATCGCACAACCGATGAATTTCTGAAAACTTTGAATCTGCTCAATGTGAACAATGAAGCGATACTGATCAAAGGAGCACGACCTTTTGAACTTGAAAAAGTTTCTGCATTTTTGGAAAAACAGGCGCACGATACGGTTTTGGAAGTCAATCTGCAGTCGCTGATCGACAATCTGAATTATTTCAAAACCAGACTCAATCCGACCACCAAAGTAATGGCGATGATCAAAGCAAACGCGTATGGAGCCGGAAGTTTTGAAGTTGCTCATATTTTGGAACATCAGAAAATCGATTATCTGGGTGCTGCCTATGTGGATGAAGGTGTCGAATTGCGAAAACTCGGAATCCGACTGCCGATCATGATCATGAATCCCGAACAGAGCAGTTATTCGCCAATCATCGATTACAGACTTGAACCTGAATTGTACAGCATGCGGGTGTTGAAACTGTTTGTGAAAATTCTCAAGGAAAAATCGATTTCGGAAGTTTATCCGATCCATCTGAAAATCGATACCGGAATGAACCGTTTGGGCTTCAAAAGTGATCAGTTGGATGAAGTCATTGAATTTTTAAAAAATGAAAATTCAGTTGAAATCAAATCAATTTTCACACATTTGGCAACTGCAGATGTACCCGAAGAAAAGGAATTTGCATTGAACCAGCTCATGGAATTTGACGAAGCATATCTGAAAATCTGTTCTGAATTAAACATCCATCCGATCAAACATGCGCTGAATTCGCCGGGAATGATCCATTTTCCCAAACATCAGTACGATATGGTCAGGCTGGGAATCGGTATGTACGGTTTTTCGGACGACGCCGAGGTACAGAAACAACTGAAAACAGTACTGACTTTTAAAACCGTGATTTCAAGAATTACAGAAATCGAAAGGGGTGAAACAGTGAGTTACGGAAGAAGATTTAAAGCTGACAGAAAATCAAAAATTGCAACACTTCCGGTCGGATATGCGGATGGAATCCGTCGGTCACTTGGAAATGGAATCGGGAAGGTAAATATTCACGGAAATCTGGTTCCGATCGTCGGTACAGTTTGTATGGATATGCTGATGGCCGATGTGACCGAAATCGATTGCAAAGAAGGGGATGAGGTCATCATCTTTGGCGAAAAACCGACTGCCGAAGAAGTTGCAAAAGCGATGGGAACGATTTCTTACGAAGTGCTTACTTCAATTTCACAAAGGGTGAAAAGAATTTATTACAAAGAATAAAACAGCATCTGTTTGCTTCAAAGAACTTCAAGGTTTTAAATCATCAAAAGATTTTGTAAATTTGTGAAATTCAGTGATTAATCAGCAGAAAAATCACAATTCAACTGATTGTCATCAAATTTTTTAACCCCAATTACATGTTGAAAGAAAGTTTTACGGTAGATGAGATTAGAGAAAAACTTGCAAAATATTGCGTTTATCAGGATCGCTGTCATCAGGAAGTCGAATCGAAAATGAAAGAATACATGCTCATTCCAGAGGCAAAAGATCAGATTCTGATTTATTTGATTCAGAATGATTATCTGAATGAAGAACGGTTTGCAAAAAGTTTTTCACGCGGCAAATTCAATCAGAAAAAATGGGGAAAGAACAAAATCAGCGTCGAACTCAAAAAAAGGGGAATTCCGGTAAATCTGATCAGAACCTCATTGGAAGAGATTGATGGAGACGAATATAAAGAGGTGCTTGAAAGGCTCTACAATGAGAAAAAAAATTCATTGAAATCCGAGCGCGATAGTCTGAAAAAGAAGGCCAAAATCAGACGCTATTTGCTGCAAAAAGGATACGAAAGCGAATTGATTTACAATCTGATCAGATATGATTAAATACTGCATATAGTTTTGATATATTTTAAAAAACATTAATTTTAACCCAAATTAAATACAATGAGAAAAAATTTGGTTTTGGGATTTGCAATGATTTTTTCGTGCTTTTCTGTTATTTCATGTGATCCGTGGGAAGATGAAAATGACGGCGGAGGCGGAGGCGGACCCGACGAACCCGGTGTATCTATGCTGCTGAAGGAAATCAAATTAATGACCGGAGAGACCGAAGGCAAAGTAACTTATTCTTTTGACGGTCAGCAGAGGCTGACAAAAACGGTTGAATATGAAGATATTTCAGACATGACTTCTTATGTTGAGTCGGTTTATCAGTATCCGTCTGAAGGAAAAATCAATTTTACCGAAAAGACTTATTCGGCCGGTGAATTGCTGTTTACAAATTCGGTTGAGTTTGAAATTTTGAGCTCATCAAAGATTCATGCTTTGATACAGAGCGATTTTCTGGGTGAAATTAATTCTGATATAACCTATTCGACACCCTGTGGAATCAGCAAAATTGTGAATACGATGATTGTTGAGGGAGAAACCCAGACAACGACCCAGACGTTTGAATTTTTTGACCAGAAATGCAGCTCGATGGAATATCTGGACGGTGATTGGGATGAAACGATTTTTAATGACGATAAATTTTCGCCCAAAGGCGATCCGATTAAAAAAGCAATTGGCGTAACCGAGAGAAACCCGATCAAAATTGAAGCACCGGGCAATGAAGTTGAGACCATAACCTATCAGTACAATGAAAACGGCTATCCGATTTCGGCGATGCACACCTTTTCGCCCGAAACCGGTGAGGACAATTATACCGAAACTTTTATTTATCAGTAATCGGATTGAAGTAAAATATCACAGGGTCTGTTTTTGCAGGCCTTTTTTTATTTTGGGTATCTTTGCAAAAATTTTCTGAATGAAGACTTATTTTGCCGAAACCACCGTTCGCTGGTCAGATCTGGATTCAAACATGCATCTTGCAAATTCATCCTACATGGATTACACCAGTTTTGCTCGAATCCGGTTTTTGAGCGAATGCGGTATTTCGCTTGCTGATTTTGCAAGACTCAAAATCGGTCCGGCTGTTTTGAGGGAAGAGATTTCATTTTTCAGAGAAGCGCACGAAGGCCAGGAAATCATGATTTCGGTGGTGGTCAGCGGGAATTCTGAGAACGGCGAAATATTTGAATTTGAACACAATCTGTATGACAAAAAAACCGGAACTCATCTGGCTTATTCAAGCGTTTTCGGGCTTTGGTTTTCGACCTCAGAAAGAAGAAAGACGCCTCCGCCGGCAGAAATTCAGGAAAAATTAATGGCAAAAATCGATTGTGAGAATATGAGGATACTTTCATTCAAAGATTTGAAAGATCTTCCGGTTCATCCGCAAAATATTGATCCAAAAATATTCGAAAAATGATTGAAGACAAAAACCAATCACTGACACCGCTCGAAGAATTGGGCGAATTCGGTCTGATCGACCATCTGACCGGCTCAATTAAAATCATAAATGAATCAACCATCAAAGGAATCGGAGACGATGCTGCGATAATCGATTACGGAGAAAAACAAACCGTGATTTCAACCGATATGCTGGTCGAAGGCGTTCATTTCAATCTGGCTTATGTGCCGCTCAAACATTTGGGTTACAAAGCAGTAATGATCAATCTGAGCGATATCTGTGCAATGAATGCAAAACCCGAACAGATACTGGTTTCAATTGCAGTTTCAAACCGCTTTCCGGTCGAAGCACTGGACGAATTGTATGAAGGAATCAAAATTGGCTGTCAGAAATACAAAGTCGATCTGGTCGGTGGCGATACCACTTCATCGACCAGCGGACTGATTATCAGCATCACAGCTGTGGGTTCTGTCAATAAGGGAGATCAGGTGTACAGAAGCGGAGCAGCCGAAAATGATCTGCTGGTTGTCAGCGGCGATTTGGGTGCCGCTTATCTCGGTCTTCAGGTTTTGGAAAGAGAAAACAATGTATTCAAGGTCAATCCGAATATGCAGCCCGATCTGGCGCCTTATGATTATATCGTAGGCCGTCAGCTCAAGCCCGAAGCGAGGATGGACATCATTTCGCTTTTGAAAGAACTGGATGTCAAACCGACTTCTATGATTGATGTTTCTGACGGACTTTCTTCGGAAGTGCTTCATCTTTCAAAACAAAGCGGTCTCGGATTTAAGATTTATGAAGAAAAAATTCCGCTCGATCCGATGGTGATCAGGACTGCAGACGAATTCGGAATCAATCCGGTGACCTGTGCGCTGAACGGAGGCGAAGATTATGAGCTGCTTTTTACGGTTGCACAGTCCGATTTTGAGAAAATCAAAGGAAATCCGAATCTGAGTGTGATCGGTCATGCAGCCGAAAAGAACGCTGAAAATTATCTGATGCTCAAAGACGGCGACTCTGCGGTCAGACTGACTGCTCAGGGATGGAACTCGTTTGAAAGAGATTAATCATTCAGCTTCAAAACCGCCAGGAAAGCAGACTGAGGCACTTCAACCTTACCGATCTGCCTCATCTTTTTCTTACCCGCTTTTTGTTTTTCAAGCAATTTTCGTTTTCTCGAAATATCACCGCCATAACATTTTGCGGTCACATCTTTTCTGAGCGCCTTGATGGTTTCTCTTGCAATGATTTTCGCTCCGATTGCCGCTTGGATCGGAATGTCAAACTGCTGTCTCGGAATCAGTTCCTTCAGCTTTTCACACATTTTCTTCCCAATGTTGTATGCATTGTCCACATGAATCAGTGCAGAAAGCGCATCCACCGGTTCTCCGTTGATCAGTATATCGACTTTCACCAGTTTTGAAGGACGCATATCCAGCGGCTGATAGTCAAATGATGCATAACCTTTTGAAATTGATTTCAGCCGGTCATAAAAATCAAATACCACTTCTGAAAGCGGAAGTTCAAATATCAGTTCGGCTCTGTGCTGGGTCAGATAATGCTGATTTTTCAGGATTCCTCTTTTCTCGATACAGAGCGTCATCACCTGACCGATAAAGTCTGATTTTGTAATGATCGATGCACGAATATATGGTTCTTCCACACGGTTCAGTCCCGAAGGATCGGGCAGTTCGGAAGGGTTGTTGACCAGTATCGCTTTGTCCGGATGCTTCTGTGTATATGCTTTGTATGAAACGTTTGGAACGGTGGTGATCACATTCATATTGAATTCACGATCGAGTCTTTCCTGAATAATTTCAAGATGAAGCATTCCCAGAAATCCGCAACGGAATCCAAAACCGAGTGCAGCCGAAGATTCGGGTTCAAAAGTCAGTGATGCATCGTTCAGCCTCAGTTTTTCAATTGAAAATCTCAATTCTTCATAATCTTCTGTATCGACCGGATAGATTCCTGCAAACACCATCGGTTTGACTTCTTCAAAACCTTCGATCGGTTTGTCGGCTGGCTGATCGACCGAAGTGATCGTGTCGCCCACTTTGACTTCACTGGCTTCTTTGATGCCTGATACGATATAACCCACATCGCCTGTTTTGATGATCGGTTTAGGCAGATGTTTTAATTTGAGTGTGCCGACTTCATCCGCTCCGTATTTTTTTCCGGTCGCCATAAACTGAACGATCTGTCCTTTTCTGATTTCTCCGTTGACCACTTTGAAATAAGCTTCAACTCCTCTGAACGGATTGTAAACCGAATCAAATATCAGCGCCTGAAGCGGTGCCTTTGGCTCGCCTTTCGGAGCCGGAATTTTTTCAATAATTACACGAAGCAGATTTTCAACCCCTTCACCGGTTTTTCCGCTCACTCTCAATACATCTTCTGGATCGCAGCCGAGCAAATCAACGATATCGTCGGTCACCTCTTCTGGATTTGCACTTGGCAGATCGATTTTGTTGAGCACCGGGATGATTTCCAAATCATTTTCCAATGCGAGATAAAGATTTGAAATCGTTTGTGCCTGGATGCTCTGTGCGGCATCCACAATCAGCAGTGCGCCTTCGCAGGCAGCAATTGATCTTGAAACCTCATACGAAAAATCAACGTGGCCGGGCGTGTCGATCAGGTTCAGTATGTATTTTTCACCGCCGAGTTCATATTCCATCTGGATCGCATGCGATTTGATGGTAATCCCGCGTTCCCGCTCAAGATCCATATTGTCAAGTGTCTGTTCCTGAAGTTCACGGTCAGAAATCGTTTTGGTCAGCTGCAGCAAACGATCGGCAAGCGTGCTCTTTCCGTGATCGATATGGGCAATAATGCAAAAATTCCGTATTTTGTTCATCGAATGTTTTGAATGCACAAAATTAATCTTTTTTAAGCGAATTGAAAACTGTCTCTTTCAATCAAAAATCCAAACGATTCCTTATGATTGGGCTTGAATCCGAATATTGATTTTTGTTGATTCATAATCTCTCCTGCTGATTTCAGAAAGTTCTTTCCAAAATTCTTTTTTATGCAGTCTGAAAAAAATCAAAAATTTTTAAAAATAATATTATATATTTGAGTCATCCATCAAGAAGTACAGTTTGTACTGTTAGCCTGCTGACAAGCGAAGGTAGCAAAATCAATGAGCCGTGTTTCACATAAAAGGAATAAATATGTTTCAGTCAGATTTCTTTCACCACTTTACCGCTCACTCGGATTCTCTTAGAAATTTGATCAAGTCCTTTTTTGAGAAAATTTTCAATCGGTCTTTCAGACCGTCAAATCGTGAGATCAGACAACTTGTTTCAGATATTCAGGAGTTTCAGGAAATGGTGAGACAAAAACGAACTGTCTATGAAAATTGGAAGAAATCCGATAGTGCAAAAACAGAAAATTGTAATTGCGGAAAACTAAAATTCAGTGTCGCTGTTGGTGAAGACGGCAGTTGTTCAAATCAGGAACTGATCGACCGCTGCAATCAGCTGGATCTGGTTTTTTTGCCTCCAAAACTTTTGACCGGATTTGCAAAAGATTCGGCCGGAGAAATTTTTCATATGAACTGATCAGGTTTCCCAAACCTTATTTGGACGATTTAGAGATTCAAATTTTCAATTCATTCCTCCATAACGCAAATCAACCGACATTGATATTTTGAAATCAATGGGTTCTCCCTTGAATTTTGCAGGAATCAGAAATTTCCGTTTCTTTTTGTTGTATAAAATTGTATTCCTGATTTGTTTCAGATAATCTTTTGCGAGTTCGGGATTGCTTTCTTCGTTATATCCGAAATTTGTCAGATCTCCGTTTTTGTCAACCGTAAAAATTACAATGGTTTTTCGGTCATCTGCATTGATTTCGAAATAATCAAATGAGTTAATTTTATACAAATTGTTCAAATCATACCACAGGTTTTCATAAAAAACACGATTTCAGTTTTTCATTGTCCTTTATGTGTTTTTTACAGTTCGGATAAACCGGAAACACAAAGTCAGGATCGTTCATCAGCAACTCTGAATTTATTTGAGCGCATACAAAACCTGAAAAAAACAGAAACAGTATGATAGGGAATTTCATTCTAAATCAGTTCAAATTTATCTTTGTCATTCAAAAAGCCGTAATTCTTTCTGAACTTTTGTGCACTTTCGTACGAAAGCTCTGTCTGAAGTAAAAATTGATTGATTTTTCTCAATTTCAATTCGGCACCCACCGCATCAAACACCTTTGAGACACCTGTATATTCCAAATCGTAATCATCAACTCCAAGTCGGTTCACGCCCACACAATACGCCATATTTTCTATTGCTCTTGCTTTGAGCAGCGCTTTCCACTGTTCGTTTCTGACCGCAGGCCAGTTGGCCGGGCAAAGCAGCACATCATAATCATCTGTATTCCTTGACCAGACCGGAAATCTCAAATCATAACAGACAATCAGCCTGAATTTCCAGCCTTTGAATTCTGCGGTTACAATCTGATTTCCGGGTGTGTATTCGCCGGTTTCCTTTCCGTAACCAAACAGATGTTTTTTGTCGTAATGCCAGTCCTTTTCGGGTGTTACAAAATAGAAACGGTTATAAAATTTTCCGGCCTCACGCGTCGAAACGCTGCCGCAGATTGCAATTCCTTCTTTTTCTGATTTTGATTTCATCCATTTGTAAGTCTTTCCGTAAGCTTCTTCGGCAATCAGCCCGGGATTCATCGAAAAACCGGTGGTAAACATTTCGGGCAGCACGATCAGATCCGAATTGTGATTTTCGGTCAGTTCATCCAAAAAATCCCGATTTACCTTTGGATTTTCCCAATCGATATCAAATTCAGCCAGACTGATTTTCAGTTTTTCTGTCATCATCATTTTAATTTAATCAATAATTCAGCTATTGATCGTAAAGTTCCGAAATATTTGGGAATTAAGCTTTCGGCTTTTGAAATTATAAAAAAAGAATTTTGGTTGAAGCAGATTTGATTTTTCAAATATAAACGCTTGTCAATGCAGGGGCCGGTTCAATGATCAAAATCTAAATATCTATAAATATGGCTTTTGAATAGAGATGGACTTCAGCCCATAAAATGATTTTTTGAGGATTGAATTCAGCCAAATTTTATGCTTGTTTTGGATGAGGCTGGTTTATCAATGATTCATTTTTAGCAAATCATCCAGATATTCTCTCGAATTTGACAGTCTCGGCACCTTGTTCTGACCGCCGAGTTTGTTTCTTGATTTCATCCAGTCAAAGAAAAGGCCGTCTTTTGCCACATTGAATTTCAGCTGATTGAGTGTTATATTTTTGTATCGTTTTGCTTCATAATCGGAATTCAGTTCCTGAAGCGAACGGTCGAGGATTTCTGCAAATCGCTCATAATTTTTAGGTTTTTTGTCAAATTCAACCAGCCATTCGTGTGCACCTTTTTCCTTTCCAATCATAAAAACAGGTGCAGCCGTAAATTCCTTCACAATCGCACCGGTCGCATCGCATGCTCTTTTCAGACCTTCTTCTGCATTTTCAATAATCAGTTCTTCGCCAAAAGCATTGATAAAATGTTTGGTTCGCCCGCTGACCACGATTCGGAACGGATCGGTCGATGTGAATTTGACCGTATCGCCTATGATGTATCGCCACAGTCCGCCGTTGGTTGAAATCACGATTGCATAATTTTTGCCGATTTCAACATTTTCAAGCTGTACCACCCTCGGACTGTCCGAATCAAATTCCTCCATCGGAATAAATTCATAAAAAATTCCATTGTCTAACAGCAGCAGCATATCTTTTGAATCGCTTCTGTCCTGAATTCCGAAAAACCCTTCTGACGCGTTGTAGATTTCGTAAAAATTCAATTTTTTTCGGGCCAGACCTGTATAGATTTCCTGGTATGGTTTGAAACTGATTCCGCCGTGAAAAAACACTTCGAGCATCGGCCACACATCGTCCAATTTTTCCTTTCCGGTTTCTGACAGCACATTGTTGAGCAAAACCAGCATCCAGGATGGTACGCCGGTGAGACAGCCAATGTCTTCTTTAATCACCGAATGAGAAATCGCCTTCATTTTGGCTTCCCATTCGCTCATCAGCGAAATCTGTTTGTTGGGCGTATTTCTGAGTTCGGCATAAAACGGCAGATTATCAATCAAAATCGCAGACAAATCACCAAAAAGGGTGTCGTATTTCTGATAAATTTCGCTGCTTCCGCCCAATCTGAGATTTTTGTTTTTAAAAATTTCGGTATCGGGATGATTGTTCAGATAGATTGCAAACATCATTTTTCCGGCCGTATAATGACAGTCTTCAAGCGACTCTTCGCTGATCGGAATATATTTGCTTTTCGCATTGGTTGTACCCGATGATTTTGCAAACCATTTGATTCTGCCTTTCCAGCTGACATCCGGCTCGCCTTTTCTTGCTCTTTCGATAAATGGTTCAAAATCCTCATATTTCACTAGTGGCACATGAGAACTGAATTCGGTATAAGAATCGATTTCATCAAAACCGTACAGTTTTCCGTATTCGGTATTTCTTGCGGTCGAAAGATTGTTGAACAGCACACTTTCCTGGGTGTCGATCGGATTTTTGATAAAGTTCTCAATCTGGAGAAATCTTTTTCTCATCAGCAGCTCCATTACTTTATTGACCAATCCCTGCGCCGGCATAATTATTTGTAATTTTACTGCAAATTTAATCAAAACAATGATTTTTGAAGGCCAGATCAGAAAGATGATAACCGAAAACCATGACCCGATTCATTATTATCTGAATTTAAAAAATGATTTTTTGGATGTAAATGCCCAACTGGGTAAAAAAATTAAGATTTATCACGATCACAATGAGTGTCTTGGCTGCGGTCTTGACAAAGAAATTTTCAGAATGGGTTATTGCAAAAGCTGTTTCTTCACACTGCCTCAGGCAAACGAAAGCATCATCAGGCCTGAACTGTCAACTGCTCATCTTGGCATCGAGCAGAGAGATTTGGAATGGGAAAAGAAATTTGAACTTCAGCCGCACATTACTTATTTGGCAGTTTCGTCTGAACTGAAAGTCGGTGTGACACGCGAATCTCAAGTTCCGACCAGATGGATCGATCAGGGAGCAAGCTGTGCAATTGTTTTGGCAAAAACAGACAACCGTTATCAGGCAGGGATGATCGAAGTGGCACTCAAAGAACATGTGGCCGATAAAACCAATTATCAGCGGATGCTCAAAAATGAAATTCCTGAAGTCGATCTGATTCAGCAAAAAAATTTGTTTAAAATATATATTCCAGAAGAAGAAGCAGGGTTTTATCAATCTGACAATTCAATTTATTCTTTCAATTATCCGGTGCTTCAATATCCCAAAAAAGTAAATTCACTCAATCTCAAAAAACAAAGAGAATATCAAGGTACGCTGGTCGGAATCAAAGGTCAGTACTGGATTTTTGAGGATAACACCGTTTGGAATGTGAGAGGACACGAAGGTTTTTATATCATTTTTGATATTTATTGATTCAAATTTTCAATTTGAACTGACCCCGACATCAATCAATTCCATGCTTTCTCGATTTTACGGAATGATTACAAAGAGCAATCAGATTGATGTTTTGTCACAGTTTTTGGACTGCTTGACACCAAAAACAGCGCCAATACAGAGTTCACATTCTCTGATATGGCTGCAAATTTCTGAACGCTCCGAGGTCATCCGGAATTCATAATTTGTTGAAGTGTTTCTATACCAATAAAAAATGACTGAAAATTATGCGAATCAACTCACTTCAAAAAATAAAATTATCTTAAAACTCTTACCAATTTCATCTCAGGAATTTTGACTCATAAATTCTTCTGCTTTTTCAACCATATTCCTAGATCCGCAGAAAAACGGAACCCGCTGATGAAGTCTTTCTGGCTGAATGTCCAGTATCCGTCTGAAACCGTCGGTTGCTTTTCCGCCTGCCTGTTCGGCCAAAAACGCCATTGGATTGCATTCGTACAGCAGCCTGAGTTTTCCGTTTGGACTGTTGGTTCCGGAAGGATAAATATAGATGCCGCCTTTGATCATATTTCTGTGAAAATCAGCACAAAGCGAACCGATGTATCGAGAGGTATATGGCCTGTCGTCTTCTTTTGCCTGACAGTATTTGATATAATCTTTTACCCCCTGCGGAAACAGAGCATAATTTCCTTCATTGATTGAATAAATTTTTCCGTCTTCTGGAATTTTCAGATCCGGATGAGAAAGATAAAAAGTTCCGATCTGCGGATTGAGCGTAAAACCGTTCACACCTCGGCCGGTGGTATAAATCAGCATGGTCGAACTGCCGTAAACGATATATCCGGCTGCCACCTGCTGATTGCCGGGCTGAAGAAAATCTTCCATCTGAACCGGCGTTCCGTCGGGTGTGATTCTTCTGTAAATCGAAAAAATCGTTCCCACAGAGACGTTCACATCAATATTTGACGAACCGTCCAACGGATCGATCAGCACCACATAATGGCTTTTTTCGGAATATTGTGCATTTTCAATCCGAATGAAATCCTCATTTTCTTCTGATGCAATTCCACAAACCACTTCTCTTTGAGAAAGCGTGTTGATGAAAACCGCATTGGCAAATACGTCCAGTTTCTGCTGTTCTTCGCCCTGCACATTTTCTTTTCCGAATTTCCCGAGTATATCGATCAGTCCCGCCTGATTCACCTTTTGATTGACAATTTTGCATGCCAGTTTGATCGAGCTGAGCAGTCGGGTCAACTCGCCGGTTGAATATTTGAAATCTTTCTGATTTTCTATGATAAATTCACCCAGCGTCTGATGATCTCTTTCCAAATCCATAATTGATAGTTTATTTGAGTACACAAATATCGTAAAATTATAGAATCGAACATTCTTAAAAATTGATTGGCAACAATGTTTATATTTGTCATTCAATTTTTTTGAGTTTAAGGGATCAGATGAAAGTTTTCAAATTTGGAGGTGCTTCGGTCAAAGATGCTGCAGCAGTAAAAAACATTGCAGAAGTTCTGAAAACAGCCGGCTGTAATGATGTCTTTATGGTGGTTTCAGCCATGGGCAAGACCACCAATGCGCTTGAAGATGTTGTGAGACTGTATTTTGAAAACGGAGATTTTGAATTCAGGATTTCTGAAATACAGAATTCACATCTTGAAATCGTCAATAGTCTTTTTGAATCCGGACATCCGATTTATGATGAAGTATCTAATTTATTTGAAGACCTGAATTTATTTCTCAAAGAAAACAAATTGACCAATTATGATTTTGTGTATGACCAGACAGTTTCTATCGGTGAAATGGTCTCCACCAAAATCGTCAGTCATTATCTGAATCTGATCGGAATTGAAAACCGGTGGCTCGATGTGCGTGATCTGATCAAAACCGACGACAGTTATCGTGAGGCAAAAGTCGATATGGAATTGAGTCAAAAGAATTTTAAAAAACTCGAAAAAGAAAAATTCTTTCTCACCCAAGGGTTTTTGGGGTCTGATCCGAATAATTTCACCACCACCCTCGGTCGTGAAGGATCAGACTATACCGCAGCCATCATCGCACACTGCACGGATGCGGAAAGCATGACGATCTGGAAAGATGTGGAAGGCGTTCTGAATGCCGATCCGAGATATTTTAAAAATCCGGTTTTGCTCAAAAACATTTCGTATCAGGAAGCGATTGAACTTGCCTATTACGGCGCTTCGGTCATTCACCCAAAAACGATGAGACCGCTTCGTCAGAAAGAAATCCCGTTTTTTGTAAAATCATTTCTGAATCCGGACGGTGAAGGCACCCGGATTGAAAATGAGCTGAAACTGGAACCGGATGTACCCTGTTATATTTTAAAAAAAAATCAGAATCTGCTGACATTGACCACACTTGATTTTTCATTTATCACAGAAGACAAAATTAGTCGGATTTTTAATCTGCTTCATCAGCTGAAACTCAAAGTGAATCTGATGCAGAATTCGGCCATTACGCTTTCGCTTTGTGTGGAAGATAAATTTTTTCAGCTCAATAAATTTATGAATGAGGTATCTTCCGGTTTTAAGATTGAATGTGAAAAAGATGTATCTTTATACACTGTCAGAAATTATGAAAACAAGACAGAAACAGCGCCGGGGGATGGGAAAGAACTATTGCGGCAAATAATTAAAAACACTTTACAGATAATCAGAAAGTGATACGACTGATCAGTACAAAGGATATTTACCAGGCTTCCGGTTTGAAAAAACTGGGCCCTTTTGGCTATCCGATTGCTTGGCTTTTCAAAATCATCAGCGGGATTCCGAGGGTCAATCGGCTTTATTCGGGCGGTTACGGAAAAGAAGCCCCCGAATTTCTTGAATATCTTTTAGACGATCTCGACATCAAATATGAACTGCACGAAGAAGATCTGAAAAGAATTCCAAAAGACGGAAAATTTGTGGTTGTTGCCAATCATCCGCTGGGTGCATTGGACGGAATACTGATGATGCATATCATCGGAAAACTTCAGCCCAATTTCAAAGTGATGGGTAATTTTCTGCTCAGAAAAATTGAACCGCTCAAACCGATGGTGATTGCGGTCAATCCGTTTGAAACCAGAAAAGAAATTTTCAACAGCGCAATGGGAATGAGAGAAGCGATCCGTCATATCCGTGAGGGTAATTGCCTGGGGATTTTTCCGGCGGGTGAAGTTTCGACCAAAAATGAAAAGGGAGAAATCACAGACCGAGAATGGCAGGAAGCGGTGATGAAACTGATCAAAAGGCTGAATGTCCCGGTGATTCCGATGTATTTTCACACCAAAAACAGTCCGATTTTTTATCGATTGGCAAAATTGAGTCCGAATCTCCAAACCGCAATGCTGCCGTCAGAAATGGTCAGACCGAGGACAAAACCGATTCAGATCAGAATCGGAAAACCGATTTTGCCCAAACAGCAGGATGAATTTGATGACATCAGTTCGTTTACAGATTTCCTCAGAAAGAAAACCTATTCGCTTTCTTATTATTACAATCGTACTTCGCTATTGTTAGATACGCTGAAAATTCCGGCGACTATCGCAAAAAACACAAAAAGCAGAAAGCCGAAACAAGTCATAGAGGAGACACATCATGAGCTGATCGAACATGAAATTTCAGAACTCAAAAAATCTGATGAATCTCTGCTTTTTAAAAACAACAATTACGAATGTTTTTTTACAGGCGCAAATGAAATCCCGAACATACTGAGAGAAATCGGGCGACTCAGAGAATTGACCTTTAGAGAGATAGGCGAAGGAACCAATCAGGAAATCGATCTTGACCGTTATGATGTTCATTATCATCATCTTTTCCTTTGGGACGAAGATGCAAAACAGATTGTGGGCGCATACCGGATGGCACTCGGCCATGAAGTTTATGAAAAATACGGAGTCAACGGATTTTATTTGAATGAACTTTTCCATATCGAACCCGAACTTTATCCGTTTCTGAACAACTGTATCGAGATGGGTCGTGCATTTATCATTACCAAATATCAGCAAAAACCAATGCCACTGTTTCTGCTGTGGCGCGGAATTGTGCATGTGACCCTGCGCCATCCCGAAGAAAAATACATCATCGGCGGAGTGAGCATCAGCAATCAGTTTTCAGATTTTTCAAAATCGCTGATGATCGAATTTATGAAATCTCATTATTATGATCCCTATGTGGCTCAGTTTGTCAGACCGAAAAACGAATTCAAAATCAAACTCAAAGATGCCGACAAAGAATTTTTCTTTGACGCCGCCGAACAGGATTTGAACAAACTCGACAAACTGATTGACGAGATAGAACCGAATCTGCTCAGAATCCCGGTTTTGCTCAAAAAATACATCAAACAAAACGCAAGAATCATAGGCTTCAATGTGGATCCGAAATTCAATGATGCGGTTGACGGACTGATGTATATTCGAATTAGCGATCTGCCCGAAAGCACAGTAAAACCGGTGCTTGAAGAATTTCAGGCGGAACTCAACCGAAAACTTGAATCTGGAAATGACAATGTCCAGGTGTAATGATTTTTTTGTTATAATTGTAAAAAATTAAAAAAATGGACAATCTTTCAAGAGCTGTTGAATATTCAACTGCATCCACCGGTCTGAGATTTGCAAATTTCATCATTGACCTCCTCATTTATGCTTTTATATGGAATTTATTGCAGTTGGCTGTCTTTTACGGATTATTCTCGGTTTTAGATTTTACCTTCATTTCGCCTGAAGCGTCCGTATTTTTGTTTTTGTTTGGACTTTTATTTTGTGTCATGTTCTATTCGGTTCAGGAATATCTGTTCAAAGGCAGGACGATCGGAAAATTTATAACCGGAACCAAGGCAGTAACTTTGGATGGAGAGGAACCGAGTTTTAAAATATATTTTATACGTTCACTTTGCAGAATGATCCCTTTTGAACCTGCTTCTTTTCTGTTTTCGGCTTTTGGCTGGCACGACACAATTTCAAAAACCAGAGTGGTGAAGGTAACTGATTTTGAAAGAATCAGAAGACGTCAGGACAATATCGATCAGATTGGTTCTGCTGCCGCAGCCTGATCAATTGCTTCTTTTTGTAAATTTATTTTGGAATGATGACAATGAATTATTGACAATCAAAATTTGATTTTGTTGATAATTACCCTTTTTGGCCGAGCTTAAATTCACTAACTTTCAGCATTCAATTTTAACCGAAAATTTTCGAGAATGTTTTTAATTTATGACACCGAAACCACCGGATTGCCAAAGAGAAACGACGCCCCTTTGGACGATGTGGACAACTGGCCGAGAATGGTCCAGATTGCCTGGCAGCTGCATGACAAGACCGGTCGGCTGATCGAAAATGAAAACTTTATCGTTCGTCCCGACGGATTTGATATCCCATTTAAGTCCACTCAGATTCACGGCATTACTACCGAAAAAGCACTTGCAGAAGGTCTGCCCGTAAAAGAGGTGCTTGAAAAATTCAGGCAGGCATTAAAAAAGGCAGAAGTATTGGGCGGTCACCATCTCGATTTTGACCAGAAAGTTGTCGGTTCCGAATTTATCAGAGCCGGATTTGATTACCATGAAACCGAACTTCCGATTGCAGACACAATGGAGTCTTCGGTTGAATATTGTGCCCTTCCCGGCGGACGGAGTGGCGCGTTTAAATTTCCGAAACTCGAAGAATTATACAAAATACTTTTCAAATCCGAATTTACAGAAGCACACAATGCGGCGGCCGATGTGAATGCAACTGCGCGCTGTTTTTTTGAACTGATTCGTGTCGGCGTTTTCACAAATGATGCGGTTCGAATGACCGATGAGGAAATTGAGCTGTTCAAAGAAGCAAATCCGGATGTGATTGAGCCTGCCGATATTGAAATCGAATCTCAGGTTGAAGACTACAAAAAAATAAATGACGGTCTGAACCTTGGTTTGAATGAAGACAAAAAATCAACCACAGATGCACCCTATTTTCATTTTCACAACCATACTTCATTTTCAATTCTGACCGCAACCACTTCGGTCGAAAATCTGGTGAAAAAAGCAATTTCAGAAAAAATGCCGGCTGTTGGAATCGCTGATTTGGGCAACCTGATGGGTGCATTCAAATTTGTGAGTGCAGTACAAAATGCAAATTCGGCAAAACAGGCCGAAATCGATAAGATGAGAGAAAAGAATCCCGAAATTGAAATCGAAGATTTTTCGCCCATCATACCGATTATCGGAACTGAGGTTTATGTTTCAGAAAATTATCTTCAGAAAAAATTCACAAAAGATCAGCCCGACAGAAGATATACACAACTGCTGATTGCAAAAAACAAAAACGGTTATCTGAACCTTTCAAAAATCTCGTCTGCCGGATACATCGACGGTTATTATGCTGGTTATCCGAGAGTCGGAAAAGAAATCATCGAACAGTACAGCGGCGATCTGATTGCAACCACCGGTACGCTTGAGAGTGAAATTCCGTATCTGATTTTGAATGTGGGAGAAAAACAGGCTGAAAAAGTATTTGAATGGTATCTGAATATTTTTCTGGATGATTTCTATATCGAACTGATTCGTCATGGTCTGCCTGAGGAAGAAAATGTAAACCAGACGCTGCTGAAATTTTCAAAAAAATACAATGTAAAGGTCATTGCGCAAAACAATACATTCTACATCGACCAGGAAGATGCCGAAGCTCAGGATATTTTGCTTTGCGTTCGGGACGGCGAGAAAAAGGCTACCCCTATCGGCAGAGGGCGCGACACTCGTTTTGGTTTTCCAAATAATGAATTTTATTTCAAATCTCAGGATCAGATGAGAAGTCTTTTCTATGATGTTCCCGAGGCAATTGAAAATCTGTCGGGTCTGCTTGACAAAATTGAAACTTACAGTCTGTCGAGCGATGTGCTGCTGCCAAAATTTGATATACCCGATGAATTCAAATTTGAAGAAGACGAAAAGGATGGCGGAATTCGCGGCGAAATGGGTTATCTGAGGTATCTGACCTATGAAGGAGCATTAAAAAGATACGGTGATATTACAGATGAAATCAGAGAAAGGCTTGATTTTGAATTGGATACAATTGAAATGACCGGTTATCCCGGATATTTTCTGATCGTTCAGGATTTTACTTCACAAGCGAGAAAAATGGGTGTTTCGGTTGGTCCGGGCCGTGGTTCTGCGGCAGGATCTGCGGTAGCCTACTGTATCGGAATTACAAATGTTGATCCGATCAAATACAATTTGCTGTTTGAGCGTTTTCTGAATCCGGATCGTATTTCAATGCCCGATATCGACATCGATTTTGATGACCGCGGACGTGAAAAAATCATTCAGTGGGTCATCAATAAATACGGAAAAACCCAGGTTGCGCAAATCATTACTTACGGAACTTTGGCCGGAAAATCTGCAATTCGAGATACCGCACGGGTACTCGATCTGCCTTTGTCTGAATCAGACAGACTGGCAAAAAAGACACACATCAAACTGAACGATCTATACAAACTAAATGAGAGCCAGCTGAAATCAAAACTCAACGGTGACGAACTCAATGATGCGCTGGAACTGAAAGAAATTTTACACCGAAATACGCTTGAAGGCGAGACATTGCAACAGGCAAGAATAATCGAAGGTTCGCTCAGAAATACCGGAGTACATGCCTGCGGCGTGATCATTACGCCCAAAGATATCAGAGAAATGGTGCCGGTGGCGGTTGCAAAAGATTCAGAACTGCTGATTACCCAGTTTGACAATTCGGTGGTTGAAAATGCAGGTCTGCTCAAAATGGACTTTTTGGGATTGAGAACGCTGACCATCATCAATGATGCCATTGAATTGATTGAAAAAAATCATCCGGGCGTGAAAATCGATATTGACAATATACCATTGGACGACCCGATTACTTATGCACTCTTTCAAAGAGCCGAAACTGTCGGAATTTTCCAGTACGAATCGGTTGGCATGCAAAAACATCTTCAGGAACTCAAACCCGATAAATTTGAAGATCTGGTCGCAATGAACGCATTGTACCGTCCTGGCCCGATGCAGTATATTCCAAATTTTATTGCCAGAAAACAGGGAAGAGAACCGATTGCCTACGACCTGCCCGATATGGAGGAATATCTGGCCGAGACATACGGAATTACGGTTTATCAGGAACAGGTGATGCTGCTTTCGCAAAAACTGGCTGGTTTCACAAAAGGCGAAGCAGACAAATTGAGGAAGGCAATGGGTAAGAAGCTTGATAAAGTACTTGCCGAGATGAAGCCTAAATTTCTGGCAGGTGGTGAAAAAAACAATCATCCCAAGAAAATTCTTGAAAAAATATGGCATGACTGGGAAGCTTTTGCATCCTATGCATTCAACAAATCACACTCGACCTGTTATGCGCTGGTGGCTTATCAGACCGGATATCTGAAGGCGCACTATCCGGCTGAATTTATGGCCTCTGTGCTGAGCAACAACATGAACAACATCAAGGATGTGAGTTTCAATATGGAAGAATGCCGATCGATCGGGATTCCGGTTTTGGGGCCTGATGTGAACGAAAGCAGTTATTTCTTTTCGGTGAATAAAAAAGGGGCGATTCGTTTTGGAATGGGTGCTGTGAAAGGAGTCGGCAGCAATGCAATTGAAGAAATCATCAGAGAAAGAAACGAGAACGGAAAATTTGAATCGATTTTTGACTTTGTACAGCGTGCAGATCTTCATCAGATCAATAAAAGGACATTTGAAAATCTGATTCTGGCAGGTGCATTTGATGGACTTGAATCAAACCGTGCACAATTTTTTTATGAAGAGGGGGGATCAACCAATCTTGAAAAACTGATCCGGTTTGGCGCATCTTATCAATCTGCAAGAGACAGCGCACAGACTTCGCTGTTTGGAGATATGCCGGGTGAAATCGACGTGGTCAGACCCAATCTTCCGGTCTGTCAGCCCTGGAGCAGCATTCAGCGACTGAACCGAGAAAAAGAAGTGGTCGGGATTTATATTTCAAACCATCCGCTCAACGATTTCAGCGAAGAAATGAAATTCTTTCCAAACCTCAATTTGAAACAGCTCAAGGGAAATGAAGAATTACTGAAAGGAAGAGAACTGAAATTGGCGGGTATCGTCACCGATGCTCAAATCAGGATTTCATCAAAAGACGGAAGAGAATTCGGAATCCTCACAATTGAAGATTTTTCGGATCAGTATGAATTCAGACTTTATGGCGAGGATTTTCTGAAAAACAAACATTTCTTTCAGGTCAATATGACGCTTGCAGTACGTTTGAACATTACCGAAAGGATATACAAAGACCGTGAGGGCAATGTCACCGGCAACAGGATTTTTGTAAATATCAGTCGGATCAATCTGCTTGACGAAATTCTTGAAAAAGAAACCAACGAACTGAAAATCAGCATGTGTCTTGAAAACCTGACTTCAGAAGTTTATGCAGAATTGGTAGAGCTGATGAGAAAACACAAAGGTGAAAAAAGGATCAAAATCAGGCTGATCGACCAATTGAACGCACAGGAACTGCTGATGAGTTCACCGACATCAAAAATTGAAATCAGCAGAAGTCTGATCAAAGATTTAAAGAGAATACCAGGTTTGGAGTTCAGTCTGAAATGAAATTGTTATTATTCTATTGATAAATCCTATTGGAATGTAAAGCCGGTTGTCTGAAATTGTCCTAATTTTGTGCAAAGTTTAATTAAAATTATATAAAAATGGCACTTGAAGTAACTGACTC
The DNA here is from genome assembly GCA_041677705.1 of Weeksellaceae bacterium. Taxonomy (GTDB): domain Bacteria; phylum Bacteroidota; class Bacteroidia; order Flavobacteriales; family Weeksellaceae; genus Moheibacter. Next base: position 49,888 of record JBAYPM010000001.1, read on the forward strand.
AACATTCGCAAAGGAAGTTTTGGAATCCGGCAAACCGGCAATGGTAGATTTTTGGGCTACCTGGTGCGGACCCTGCCGAATGGTTGCACCCACTGTTGAAGAGTTGTCCAATGAATACGGAGAACAGGTAGTAATCGCAAAAGTGGATGTGGATAACAATCAGGAGGTTGCTGCTGAGTTTGGAATCCGAAATATCCCAACCCTGCTTTTTTTCAAAGACGGAAAAGTAGTTGACAAAGTAGTGGGTGTTGCGCCAAAATCTCAATTGGAGCAAAAATTGAAAGCAATTATGAATTAATTTAATTTCGATCAAAGATTTTTAAGAAACTGTCTCAAAAGGACAGTTTTTTTTATTTTTGACCCAAATATGAAGAAGCTTCTGTCCTTTCTGATTTTGATTTGCGGTCTGCTTTCCGGTCAGGAAAACAAACCCCAATACACCGCAGAGGTCAGTTATTATTATGGCAGCATTTTGCCGCACAGTCCCGGAATTTTGCATCTGATTACTGCACACCCCGAAGGCGTGATGCTCACTGTCAACCGTAAGACTTTTGGTGAAAAAGAATGGGAATCAAGATTGAATTATCCCGATTTTGGGGTGACTTTACATTATCAGAACAACAAAAATAAGGAGCTCGGTGATCTGTACGGACTTTTTGGCCATTACAGTTTTTATTTTTTTGACAGAAGTCTCCAGCTGAGAATCGGAGAGGGGATCGCATACAACACCAATCCTTACGACAAAGAAAAAAATTATCGGAATTTCGCTTTCAGCACCCGGCTGATGCCATCCACTTTTTTTATGCTGAATTATCAGAAAGAAAACCTATTTGAAGGATTCGGATTGCGTGCCGGACTGTTTCTGATTCATCATTCAAACGGAACCATCAAATCGCCAAATACAAGCATCAATACAGTCGGCGCAAATATCGGACTGACCTATTTGTTTGACCGGCAGACCCAAAGAATTTATCTGCCAAATGAAAAATCCGATTCTGCTTATTCAGAACCGATTCATTTCAATTTCTTCTTCAGGTCGGGTCTTCAGGAAAGCCGAACCATAGGGGCCGGCCAGTATCCGTTTTATACTTTTTCGGTTTATGCAGACAAAAAAATTAGCCGGACCAGTGCTTTTCAGTTGGGTGCAGATGTGTTTTTGGCAATCATGCTCAAGCATGAAATCGAAATGCTTTCGGCGACTTTTCCCGAACTTGGAATCGATCCGGATACCGATTACAAAAGAGTCGGAATTTTTGGCGGTTATGAATTCAGTCTCGACCGGCTGTCGGCAGAAATTCAGTTTGGTTATTATCTGTACGACGATTACAAATCATACAACGATGTCTATCAACGGATGGGTGCAAAATATCGTTTTTACAAAAATTTTTACATCGGAACCGGCCTGAAAACCCATTATTCAAAAGCTGAAATGATGGAATTTTCTGTCGGTGCGAGATTTTAATAATTGTCTCTGATGTATTCCAAAAGTTTCTGGGTTTCCAGTCTGACCTGCCAGTTTTGTTTTTGATAATGATTGTTCATAATGCTGAAAATCAGAACTTTTCCTGATGCTGTGACCAGAAATCCACTCAGCGAATAATTGTTTGAAAGCGTACCCGATTTGGCATAGACATAAGGTGTTTTTCCTCCGTAATTTGATTTCAGTGTTCCGGTTTTTCCGCCGACTGCAAAAACCTTGAACAGTCTTTCTTTTGGAAAATCGGTGTACAATTTTTCGAGTACAAAAACCATATCGCGGGGCGAAAACAGGTTGTATCTCGACAGACCCGAACCGTCCACCCAGACCGGATCCTGCGGGATTCCCTTCAGATATTTTGTTTTGATATAATTGATTGCTTTTTCGGTGCTCATCGAATTTGAAAATTGAGCCGAAACCATCAGAAGTATCTGTTCTGCAAGGAAATTATCGCTGACCTCCATCATCCGTTTGTAAACCAGATCTGAAGGAACGCTGAACAGCACTTTTGAATTTTTTGAAAGCGCTTTGTCGGTGAGTTGGATTTCTCTGCCGACCAAATCAGAAAGCAATTGTCTGATCAGTTCATCTTTGACCACAAACGGAACTTTGGTCGAAGCACCGTTTCTTGAGCCGATGTAAAATTTATTTTTAAAAAAATCTCTGCTGTAAAGACTCTCCTGGTATTCGACCGAATCTGCAAGAGTCAGCGGAAATACACTTGGTTTTCCTTTTGTCTTTTTGATGGTAACCGTGTTTTCATTGATCGGGAATTCGCTTTTTTCGGCCGAATAATATTTTTCATAATCTTCCCACGACCAGCCCAGACCCATCCTCGGACCTTCGTATTTTCCCCAATGCAGATAGATATCGCCTTCCTGATTTTTCAACCAGTCCAGTATCCGATTGACAGATTTGAACTCGGGATGAAGAAAAGTCGGATCGCCAAGACCTTCTATATAAAGGTCACCCTTTACTTTTTCGTAACGAAGGGCAGGAATCGAATCTGGGAGTGTCTTCATCGCAGAATAAAGTGTAAGAATTTTCACATTTGAGGCCGGCGTAAAGTATTTTTCACCGTTATAATTTTCCAAAACCTGTTTGGTCTGCGGATCGTACAGATAAAATCCGGTAAACTGTGTTTTGTAAAAATCAGATTCAAAATGCTGTACGATCCAGTCTGACTGCGCATTTCCATAAAATGAAAACAGCAGCAGTACAACTGTGACTTTGTTTTTTAATTTCATTCCGTTTTGTCTGAAACAATCATTTTCGAAGGTGTCGGTGTCAGGCTGATGTCATGACCTTTCAGGGTTTCAAAGGTCTGTTTGTGAAGTTTGTAATAGGTGTCCCAGAAAGCTTCTCTTTTTGTAAACCCTCTGACTGCAAGGTTGATTCGGCTTTCTGTAAATTCCTGGACCTCGACTGTGATCGGGTGGTCTTTTAATATTTCGGGCTCGTTTTCAAGCATTTTTCTCAGCACTTCGATTGTTTTTTCGAGATTTTCATTGAATGAAATCCCGATTTTGATGTCGAGCCGTCTGTTCGGCATCACCGAAAAATTTTTGATCGGATTGTTCAGCAGTATTGAATTGGGAAGCACCACCATCTGTTGATTGTCTGTAATCAGAGTTGTGTAAAGTATGCTGATTGATTTTACGCTTCCAGAATTCCCGATGGCTTCTATATAATCATCAATTTTAAAAGGTTTGAAAAATATGATCAGCAGACCGCCTGCAAAATTGGCAAGACTTCCCTGAAGCGACATTCCCACGCCTGCAGCCAATCCGAGCATGATGGCAGAAAAGGAAGTCACCTCTATTCCCACTGCCGCTACCGCCGTCAGCAGAACCAAAATTTTAAAAAGCACATCGAGAATCGGTATCAGAAATTCTCTGATCGAAGGATCGACCTTTCTTTTAATCATCCGTCTTCTGATCAGATTTTTCAGTTTGGAAGCAAGCCATAATCCACCCAGGAACAGCAGTATTGCAACCAGCAGCTTGAGCCCGAACTGCATAAGTTTTTCCAAAAGCCATTCGAATCTTTCCTCAGTCATCATAAAAATTTTGACAAAATTAAGATTTAAGCTGGTTATAATAAATAATTTTCCAATTCTGACTAATTATTGAATTGATGAATTGAATTTCACTCTAAACAAATGATAAATAGCATATTAACCTTTAATTTAACAGTAAATTAAGAGAATTGATGATAACTTTAACAAAAGATAAAGAAATTTTGATGGGTTCAATAATAGGAAATTTAAAATCAGTTTTTATATTTGCATCAATATTCAATCGAAAGATTTGAAGTATTAAGCTCAAGCGACCAACCATGCTTAGCAACCGACTTCAAAAACTAACGGCTCTTCTCACACAGGAAAGCCGTTTTTTGATTGGTTAAAATTCAAATCCGAACAAATAGAAATCCGAAACGCATTATCTTTGCCGTCAATGAATTTTACGATTTTTCAAAAAGACCCGAATTCTAAAGCAAGAGCGGGCGAAATTGAAACCGCATACGGCAGGATTGAAACACCTATATTTATGCCGGTCGGAACCGTTGCGACGGTCAAAGCCACCCATCAGCGCGAACTGAAAGAAGACATCAAAGCACAAATCATACTTGGCAATACCTATCATCTGTATCTGAGACCCGGAACCGAGATTCTGAACAAGGCAGGCGGTCTGCATAAATTTATGAATTGGGAAAAACCTATACTGACCGACAGCGGCGGTTTTCAGGTATATTCTCTTGCGACCAGTCGTAAAAAATCAGAAGACGGTGTACGTTTCAAATCTCATATTGACGGGTCCTATCATATGTTCACACCCGAGAAATCTATGGAAATTCAAAGATTTATCGGTGCCGACATCATTATGGCGTTTGATGAACTGACCGGCATTCCTGCCGAGTATCGTGAGGCTAAAAAAGCGATGCACATCACTCACAACTGGCTGGAAAGATGCAAAATATGGCTTGACAAAAATCCGGAACTGTACGGATACGAACAGACACTGTATCCGATTGTTCAGGGAAATTCATTTCATGATTTGAGAAAAGAATCAGCACATTATATTGCTGATTTTGGTGCGCAGGGAAATGCAATCGGCGGATTGAGCGTGGGAGAGCCCGAAGATCAGATGTATGAAATTACAGATTTGGTGACTGATATACTGCCGGCCGAAAAACCGAGATATCTGATGGGTGTCGGAACACCGTGGAACATACTCGAATGCGTCGGTTTGGGCGTGGATCAGTTCGATTGTGTGATGCCGACCCGCAACGGAAGAAACGGAATGCTTTTCACCTGGAATGGGGTGATGAACATGAAAAATTCAAAATGGAAAGATGATTTTTCTGTTTTGGACGAAAACGGCAAAAGTTTTGTGGACAGCGAATACTCAAAAGCCTATGTGAGACATCTTTTTGCTGCTGACGAATATTTGGGGAGACAGATTGCATCGGTTCACAATCTTGCATTTTATCTCGATTTGGTTCAAACCGCAAGAAAACATATTTTAGACGGAGATTTCACGACATGGAAAAACAGAATGATTCCAATATTAAAACAAAGACTGTAGTTGAAAATATTTGACAAATATATCATTAAGAACTTTGTGAGCACCTTCTTTTTCATGGTGATCATTTTGTCAACGATTGCAGTGGTCATTGACCTAAGTCAGAAGCTGGAACGGATTGAAAACAACGGTTCTACGCCATTGGCGGCGATGATTCACTATTATCCGTTTTGGGCAATTTGGCTGGTCAACACTTTTTTGCCTGTGGCGGTATTTATTTCGGTAATTTTCTTTACTTCCAGACTGACCATGCAGACAGAGATCGTGGCAGCACAGGCGGGCGGAATCAGCATGCACAGGATTGCAAAACCATATATACTCGTTGCAGCCGGAATTGCAATTACCGGTTTGTTTGTCAATAATTTTGCACTTCCGTGGGCAAATATCAAGAAAAACAAATATCAGTATGAATACATGCTGGCCAAATCAAAAAGCAGAGAATATTACGAAAGACAAAAAATTTCATCACAAATTTCACCCGACGAATACATCTTTGCCCAAAATTATGACCGAATTCAAAAAAGAGGGAACAGTTTTGTGTATCAGCAGTTTGAAGACAACAAACTCAAACATCAGATCATGGCTTCTTCGTTTGAGTGGGACGAAAATGATTCGGTTTATGTGCTCAGAAATGTGTTCATACGGACGGTGGTTTCGGAATACAGGGACAGCATCGGCCATCAGTCGGTTTATAAACGGGAATTCAGTGCGACTCCAGATGAAATTCTGCCCGAAGGTTATGTGGCAGAAACCATGAATTCGGTTGAACTCAGCCGGTTTATTCAAAAACAAAAATTCAAAGGATCTGCAAGTATCAATGCCTACCAAAATGAGCTGAATCAGAGAAACAGTACGCCTTTTTCGACTTTTATTTTGACCATACTGGCATTGTCGCTTTCGTCAAAAAAGAGGAGAGGAGGCATCGGTCTGAATCTCGCACTCGGCATCACACTCGCATTTTTCTATATTTTCTTCAATCAGATTTCAATGACCTATTCGGCACGCGGATTTGTATCGCCTCTGATAGCCGCCTGGGGGCCGAACCTGATCTTTGGCGCACTGACTGCCTATCTGTACATCAGAAGGGCAAAATCCTGATCAATTTTATTTGAACCGCTCAAAATGAGCTTTTTCCAAAGCTTCTCTGTGTTTTGGATGTGCAATACTGATCAGCAGCTTTGAACGCTGTTCCAAATTTTTCCCGTACAAATTTACCACACCGTATTCTGTAACGATATAATGGGCATGGCCTCTGGTGGTCACCACACCTGCACCCTGATTCAGAAAAGGAGTAATTCTCGAAACTCCTTTTGCGGTTTCTGACGGAATGGCAATAATCGGTTTACCGCCGTCAGACAGTGATGCGCCTCTCATAAAGTCCATTTGCCCTCCGATTCCGGAATACTGATAAGTTCCGATAGAATCCGCACAAATCTGGCCGGTCAGATCGATTTCCAATGCACTGTTGATCGCGATCATTTTCGGATTTTGTCTGATAATCGAAGTGTCGTTTACAAAAGAAACGCTTTTGAAAGAAACATTTGGGTTGTCATCCACAAAATCATAAACTTTCTGGGTTCCGGCCACAAACGATGTCACTGTCTTTCCGACCGATACCGTTTTGTATTCATTGTTGACCACACCCGACTCGATCAGCGGAACCACTCCGTCCGAAAACATTTCGGTGTGTACACCCAGATTTCTATGGTTGGTCAGGCACCTCAGCACCGCATCAGGAATCGCACCGATTCCTGCCTGAAGGGTTGAACCGTCTTCGATAAGTTCTGCTACATTTTTTCCGATCTGATCTGTAATTTCATTTGATTTGCTGCCGTAATCAACTGTAGGCAATGCCTCTTCGTGCCAAACCATTGCAGTAAAATTGGAATAATGAACGGCTGAGTCACCCAAAGTTCTTGGCACCTTCGGATTGACCTGTGCAATGACTTTTTTGGCTTCACGAACTGCTGACCATGCAGCATCAACTGAAGTTCCCAAACTGCAGTATCCGTGCATATCGGGCGGTGAAACCTGAACGATTGCCACATCAAGCGGAAGATATCCTTTGCTGAAAAGAATCGGAATTTCGCTCAGAAAAATCGGAACATAACGGCCGCGTGAGCTGTTTGCCCATTTTCTCACATTGGCAGAAACAAAAAGAGAATTGAGATAAAAACTGTCGGTTACACCTGGTTTTTCCCATTCGATATCACCAAATGTGCTGATCGAAACCAGTTCAATGTCATTGATTTCACCGGCTCTTGCCAATAATTTATTCAGCAGATAAACAGGTGTGGAAGCGCTTCCGTGCGAGAATACACGGTCGCCGCTTTTGACGATTTGAACGGCTTCTTCGGCCGAAATATAATTGTATTTTTCCATCTCTGAATTTTGTAACGAAGGTAAGGATGACTTTCTTAAAATTTAATGACCCATCTCATTAAAAATCGTAAATTTGCAAACCAAAAAAAACAGCAATGATCAACATTACATTCCCTGACGGAAGCGTCAGGCAGTATGAAAACGGAGTAACACCGATTGAGATTGCAAAAAGCATCAGCGAAGGATTGGCGCGCAATGTGATTTCGGCGATGGTAAACGGACAGCAGACAGAAACTGTGACACCAATTACCCATGATGCGACCGTTCAGCTGCTGACCTGGAATGACGATCTGGGCAAAAAAGCATTCTGGCATTCATCTGCACACTTGTTGGCACAGGCGATTATGGAATATTATCCGAATGCGAAACTGACCATCGGTCCGGCGATCGAGAACGGTTTTTATTATGATGTTGACTTTGGAGACGAGACTTTTTCTGAAAAAGATTTTGAGAAAATCGAGAAGAAAATGATCGAAAATGCGCAAAAGAAATCTGAATTCAGACTCTATCCGGTTTCAAAAGCTGATGCGCTCAAAGAATATGAAGACAATGAATACAAAACAGAACTGATCGAAAATCTGACCGATGGCGAGATCACTTTCTGTACCCACGATAATTTTACAGATCTCTGTCGCGGCGGACATATTCCGGATACCGGAATTGTAAAAGCGGTTAAGATTTTGAATGCTGCCGGGGCATACTGGAGAGGCGACGAGAAAAATAAACAGCTGACCCGTGTTTACGGAATTTCATTTCCGAAACAAAAAGATCTGACCGAATATCTGGATTTGCTGGAAGAAGCCAAAAAACGCGACCACAGAAAATTGGGCAAAGAACTTCAGTTGTTTACTTTCTCTGAAAAAGTAGGTCAGGGTCTGCCTTTGTGGTTGCCCAAAGGAACTGCGCTGAGAAAAAAGCTTGAAGCATTTTTGACAAAAGCGCAGCAGAGAGCAGGTTATGAAATGGTGATCACACCGCATATCGGACACAAAGATCTGTATGTGACTTCAGGCCATTATGCAAAATACGGTGCAGACAGCTTTCAGCCGATCCATACACCAAACGAAGGTGAGGAATTTCTGCTCAAACCGATGAACTGTCCGCATCACTGCGAAATTTACAAATCCAGTCAATGGTCGTATCGTGATTTGCCAAAAAGATATGCCGAATTCGGTACGGTTTATCGTTATGAACAAAGCGGTGAGCTGCACGGATTGACCCGTGTGCGCGGATTTACTCAGGATGATGCGCATCTTTTCTGCACACCCGATCAATTGCTTGACGAATTCAAAAATGTGATCGACCTGGTTTTGTATGTTTTCAATTCACTCGGATTTGAAGATTTCACAACTCAGGTTTCGCTGAGAGATCCTGACAACAAAGAAAAGTATATCGGATCTGACGAAAATTGGGAAAAAGCCGAAAATGCAATTGTACAGGCAGCAAATGAGAAAGGACTGAAAACGGTTGTCGAATACGGCGAAGCGGCATTTTATGGTCCGAAGCTTGACTTTATGGTCAAAGATGCATTGGGCAGAAAATGGCAGTTGGGAACCATTCAGGTGGATTACAATCTGCCGGAGCGATTTGAATTGAGTTATACGGGCTCTGATAATCAGTCACATACACCGGTCATGATCCACAGAGCCCCCTTTGGTTCGATGGAGCGATTTGTAGCGATTTTGCTTGAGCATACGGCAGGAAATTTCCCATTGTGGCTTGCACCTGACCTGTTTACGATTTTGCCGATCAGCGAAAAATATCAGGAATATGGAGAAAAAGTTTCAAAATTCCTCGAAAATTACGATATTCGCGGCCTGATTGACAACCGCAACGAAAAAACAGGTAGAAAAATACGTGATGCCGAGTTGAAAAAGATTCCTTATATGCTGATTGTTGGCGAGAAAGAAGAGGAAAACGGAACGGTTTCGGTCAGAAGACACGGTGAAGGGGATTTGGGCGAAATGTCGATAGAAGCGTTTAAAGACCGGATACTGAAAGAAATAGAAATTAATTAAAAATTTATAAACTATCGCAATTAAAAGAAGAGGCGGGCGAGGGCCTGCCAGAGTTATCAAGGAGGATCCGCACAAGATCAACGAAAAAATTACCGTACCGGAAGTAAGACTGGTCGGTGAGGGAAGTGAACCGATTATCTGCAAAACTTCAAAAGCTTTGGAGATGGCGAGAGAAGCCGGATTGGATCTTGTGATGATTACCGAGAAGGCTACCCCGCCGATCTGTCGTATTCTGGATTATAAAAAATTCCTGTACGAACAGAAAAAGAAGGAAAAAGAGCTGAAAGCCAAACAGCAGAAAGTCGTTATCAAAGAAATTCGTTTCGGTCCTCAAACCGACGACCACGATTACGAATTTAAGAAAAGACACGCAAGAAGCTTCTTGGAAGAAGGTTCAAAACTGAAAGCTTATGTGTTCTTTAAAGGAAGGTCGATCATTTTCAAAGAACAAGGTGAAATTCTTTTGCTGAAACTGGCTCAGGAGCTTGAAGATGTGGGTAAAGTGGAACAGTTGCCAAAATTGGAAGGGAAGCGAATGATCATGATGATGGCGCCCAAAAAATAAACCTCTCCAATCCCTCTCCAAATGAGAAGGAGATATAAAAATGGGTGGAGAATTAAAAAAAGAAACAGACATTTTATTAAACATACGTTATTATGCAGAAACAAAAAACCAAATCAGGGGCTAAGAAGCGTTTTAAGCTGACCGGTACCGGTAAGATTAAAAGAAAACACGCCTTCAAGAGCCACATCCTTACAAAAAAAGGAACAAAGCAGAAACGAAGACTGACCCATATGGGGCTGGTTGACAAAACTGATGAAAACAGTGTAAAACAACAATTGGGATTGAAATAATCAGTCTCAGGTTTATTAATTGTTTGAAGTTTCAACTTGAAACCTGAAACTTTAAACTTGAAACAAATTAAGTATTAACCCTGTGCCGGAGCTCTTTCAAGTGGTGATTTTCATCCGCCCGTCGCAAAAAAATTAAAAATTATGCCAAGATCAGTAAATTCAGTAGCGTCAAGAGCGCGAAGAAAAAAGTTGATGAAGTTAGCCAAAGGTTACTTCGGACGCAGAAAAAATGTATGGACTGTTGCCAAAAACGCAGTCGAAAAAGGATTAACTTATGCTTACCGTGACCGTCGTCAGAAGAAAAGAAATTTCAGAGCACTGTGGATTCAGAGAATCAACGCAGGTGCAAGACTTCACGGAATGTCCTATTCTCAATTTATGGGTGCTGCCAAAAAAGCCGGAATCGAATTGAACCGTAAGGTGCTTGCAGATTTGGCGATGAACCATCCGGAAGCATTCAAAACAGTTGTAGAACAGGTAAAGAAATAAATTAACCGAGATAAAATGTTTGTCAAATCCCGCCCGAAAGAGTGGGGTTTTTTGTTTCTCCCGATTGTAGTAACCAACTTCCTTAAAAAATAATAAGCCATGCCAGGGTTTCAAACCCTAGCATGGCTTTCTCAAAAGTTTAAAAATTCTTACATTTCAGGGTTTTATGAAAAAGATTACCGCAATATTGGTTTTATTTTTACTTTGTGGAATAGATGTGTATCCTCAACAAAAATCATTTACAGAAAAGTTAAGGAGAGATACACAGCATTGCTTTGTACTGGTAAAGACAGACCCGGAAGCGGCTTTTGAAAGAGTTAAGACAATTGAAAAAGAAGCAGAAAAGTCAGGATTGGCCGAAATAGAGCTTCAGGCAATAATGGTCCAGTGCATCTATTACAGAGGCAAAAGCGACTTTGAAAAGATGATGTCACGGGCCAAATTATTGTATGAAAAAGCAAGGTCGTACCAATCAAACATTTATGAATTAATGGCGAGAAGGTATTTGTTTGAATCTTATATTTTCAGCGGATTGCCGGAAAAATCCGTTCAAGAACTGGAAAAAGGAGCTAAACTAATGGATAAGTTAAATGAGAGCGACTCGCTTCAGATTGTGGCAAGAGGAGATTTTTTCATTGCGTTTTCAAATTATTATTCCCAAAAGGGAGATTTTCAAAATCAATTGAAGTTCCTGAACCTTGCGGGGCGTGAATTTCAAAAAATGCCCAATCCTAAATACAGAAAAGAGCTTCTTCACATTCACTATTCCAATTTAGCAACGGCATATAATGAGCGGAATCAACTTGATTCCGCAAAATACTTTACGAAGCTTTCGGAATCCTACAACATAAACCACAACCAGACCGACACCAATATCAACAACCTTTGGGTACTGGCAAATATAGCGATGAAAGAAGAAAGCTACGAAGAGGCGCTTCACTACCTGAGAGAAGCCGAAAAATCAGAGGGTTATAAAAACCATTTGAATGTAGAAAACCTTTATGACAAAATCATTTACTCGTACAAAAAACTTTCAAAAAAAGATTCCGCCAGGATCTATGAGGCAAAAATAGATTCCCTGAAATTAAGCATTACAGAAAATCAAAATAAGTCGCTTCACAAACTTCTAAAAGAAAAAGATAATCTTAATAATCAATCTTTCATATATGCTCTTGCCTTTCTGATACTGATTCTGGGTACAGTTACATTTATAGCCGTTAGGAAAAACAGGTTGCTGGCTAAACAGGAACTGGAAAGTCAGAAGTACCTGGCAGGTTTTTCAGAAAATCACAGCCTTGAGGCCTATAACCAGCTATTGGAAATGCTGGAAGATGCCAATCCGGCCTATATGAATTATTTTGATGAAATTTTCCCGAAATTCACATCCAACCTATTGAAAATAAATCCTCAAATCATCCAGTCTGAAATAGAATTTTGTTCTCTTTTGAAACTTAAAATCCCGACGAAAGACATCGCGCGTTATAAATTCATAACACCCAAAACGGTACAGAATAAAAAATACCTGATAAGAAAAAAGCTTGATATTCCAAAAGAAGTGGATATTTACCAATGGTTTGACTCCTTGTAAAAATCTCATTTAAAGCATTTTGTAAAATAAAAAACGCAGTCGGGAAGATTTTGAGAAGATGGTTTTTTGTTTTAAAACATTGAATCCTGTAACCTTGTAAGAAGAATTATAGAATTTTTTTTCACTTTTAAAATCAAACACATGGCACGTAATTTTACTTTATTCGTATTTCTTTTAATACATAATTTGGTATTCGCTCAAACTTGGGAACCCGTCAATGGCCCTTTCGGGGGAAGTGTTCAATCCATGTCGCTCAATACTGGTGGCGATATTTTTATAGGCACCCAGGGCGGTGGAGTTTTCAGGTCGATGGATGATGGCAACCAATGGGAAGCGGTGAACGAAGGCATAACCAACAATGTGGTTTGGGCACTAACGGTGAGTCCAGACGGGAATGTTTTTGCCGGAACGCTCGGTGGGGGCGTGTTTCGCTCAACTAATAACGGAGACAATTGGAACGTAACCAACACAGGAATAGACGATTTAAATGTTACCGCTCTCCTCGCTACAGTCAACGGTTATATATTTGCCGGCACAGCCAGCGGAGGTGTTTTTCGTTCGACAGACAATGGAAATAACTGGACTCAACAAAACTCGGGTATCACAAACAATTATATTACGGCATTGGCAGTAAATGAGTCAGGGGAACTTTTTGCAGGGACTTTCGGGGGCGGCTCTTTCCGATCCTCGGACGATGGAGATAGCTGGGCTTCCATCGGAGGGCCTGACTCTTGCCAAATTCCGTTGTGCTACAAAATTATGGACAATGGTGATATTTTTGTGGGTTCCGACTTTGATGACGGCATTTATATGTCCTCAGACAATGGCGATACCTGGTCGCATCTGCCACCTCTCGGAACTTCGTCCAATTACAGTGTTTATGAAATTTTAGAATTGGGCAACGGAGATATTTTGGCGGCAACTTACGGCGCAGGGATATTCCACTCTTCCGATTACGGAAATACCTGGAACAACGAAAATAACGGTCTTTCTGATAATAAGGTAACCACGTTGGCTATCAATTCGAACAATAAGATTTTTGCAGGAACTTTTTTGGGGAATGCAGTATTTTCCAGTGACGACAATGCAAACAATTGGACATTGGCCAATACGGGGATTAATGCCGTTGATGCACGGGTCATAATGGCTGATGATTCAAGTGAGAATTTATTTGTAGGCACATACGGCGCAGGGATTTTCCGTACACAAGACCAAGGGAACAATTGGCTCCAATTAAATACAGGCCTTTCGGCGCGCTTCATCCATTCGATGGCCAAAGTCCCAAATGGCAATCTTTTTTGTGGAGCCGATTTTATTGATGGAGCAGGAGGCGTGTTCCGTTCCGCCGATAACGGAAATTCCTGGCAGGAAGTGAACCAGGGCATTATTGTTTCAGATGTAACCGCGCTTGCGTCGAACCTTCAGGGAGATATTTTTGCCGCAACTTCTTTTGCCGGTGTTTACATATCTTCAAACAATGGGGATAACTGGACGCAAATTAACAATGGCCTCAGCTGTACCTATCTGACTTCCCTGATAGTCAATTCCAATGGTGACCTTTTTACGGGCAGCAATGGCTGTGGAGAAGGAATTTTCCGATCTACAGATAATGGTGCTTCCTGGACATTGATTAACAATGGGCTCACGATGACCGACATAAACAGTATGGTTGTAGATTCTACCGGCAGATTGTATGCTTCTGCATATACATTTACAGGGATGGGATTTGAAGGAACTATTTTCACTTCAGCGGATAACGGGGACACTTGGACTGAAATTGCAACTGGATTACCCGGTGTCTATCCTCAAACGCTTATCATAAATTCCGGTGACGATGTAATTTTGGGTACTTCCACGGGCGTATTTGTTCTGCAAAGCGGCGGTTCCTCGTGGACTGAAATGAGTACGGGGCTTACAAATTCCGATATTCGTGCGTTGGCTTTGGAAAACAACGGATACCTGTATGCAGGGTCGAGCGGTGGCGGTGTTTTTAGAAATTCTTCCTTTTTGGGATTAAACCCGAATATTCTTCAAGCTGATATCAGCATTTATCCGAATCCATTCAGTGATAACCTGTACATTCAGCTTCCGGAAGACATACAAGGGAACTTCATTTTCAGGATTACAGATTTGACAGGGAAAACCATCTATTCACAAAATCAAAGTGAAAGATCTTTTGTCTGGAACGGTTCATCTTTACCCAAAGGAGTTTACATCCTTTCCATAGAAAGCAATGGAAAAGTAATTGCGAAAAAAGTGATTAAAAAATAAATTGTTTTTTCAATTGTTAATTGATTGAATCCCGCCCGAAAGAGTGGGATTTTTTATCCAAAAAAAAATCCTTCCAACCCAAGTCAAAAGGATTTTAAATTTTTGTCAGTCGACAAATTAAATATGTTCGTCAAAAAGCAGCCTGATATTCGGATCAGAAGGTCGAGGTGCATCTGCTGTGATGATCTTTCCTTCTCTGTCAAGCAGTATGAATCTTGGAATCCCGTTGATGTTGTAGTCTTTTACAAACTGAGATTTCCAGTCATTGTCAGAAAAAATCTGAATTCCCTGCAGTTCCTTCTCCTTGACCATATTCTGCCATTTTTCAAAATCTTTTTTCTGGTCAACCGACATACTGACAAAATAAACGTCCTTGTCATGATAATCGGATTCCAGTTTTTTCATCGACGGAATTTCCTGCAGACAGGGCACACACCAGGTTGCCCACACATCTATATAAACCAGTTTTCCTTTCAGATCAGAAAGTGCAACATCTTTTCCGTTGATGTCGGGATAAATAAATTCCGGCGAAGGACTTCCGGGCAGCAGTCTTTTGACCTGCTCAAATTCGGTCGCCGCTCTTTTTTTCAAATCTTCGTCCTGTGAATATTTCTGAACAATCTCATAATATTTCTGTGCATCCGGCCCGCCCGAAGAGATGGTGTACATCAGCAGCTGCGACATGATGCCGTCTTTGATTTTTTGAGATTTGATACCCGCAATGATCTTCTCAACCTCATCACCCGATCCGACCTCGTCTATTTTTCTTGAGCTTTGATACAAAACCAAATCCCTGTATGACGGCAGCAATTCAAAATCCTCTTCATTGTCGAGGTTGACAGCCGAAAGTTCCTTTTCAAAATCAGCCGGCATCTCGATTTCTTTTTGAGTAAAGAAAGAGTATGCCTGCGGATACTGGGCCAGCATCAGCAGATATTCAAATTCAATATTCTTTTTCTCAGTTTCTTTAAAACCTTTTGAGGCTTTGCTCTTTTCAAGATCGGTCAGTAATTCTGTTTTGTAATTTCCGATCTTCTGTTTGAAATCAGTTTGAACTTGTTTGAAAAACTCAGACGGATTACCCGACATTGCAATTTGTTTAACTGTTTTATTGGCCAGAAAATTATTTTCATTGCTCAATTTTCCGTCAAATTTCAACTGATCGTCAAATTTGTTCATATCGGTTTTCAATGTCAGTTCTGTGCCCGGTGTCAGATAGAGCCATGCAAACTGATTGCCTGCATAGAATTTAAAATAGCCGGGTTTCGCAATATTGATTGTATCGCTGAACGCACCGTTTTTAACCGCAATTGATTTTCTGATGTCATTATTGATCAGAAAGATGCTGTCTGCCGTATTGTTCTCAATGTTTCCGTTCAGGCTGACTTCCTTTTTGCTGTCACAGGAAATTGTCAAAACGGAAGCGACGGCAACCACTAATAACTGTTTGATTCTTAACATATTGTACTATTTAATTTTTTTGAATTATTGCTGATTGAAAAGATTTTCATCTTCATTTTGAGATTCATAGCCCTCATCAATTTTCAAGCCAGACGTATCATTGGCGGCCGCAACAGCAAGCTTGTCCGCTCTTTCGTTCATCGGATCGCCCGCATGTCCTTTCAGCCATCTGAGACTGACCTTGTGTTCTCGGTAAGTTTTCAGAAAACGAATCCACAGATCGGAGTTTTTTTTGCCTTTAAAATTTTTTTTCTCCCAACCGAAAACCCATTTTTTTTCAACCGCATCATGTACATATTTTGAATCGGTATAGATGGTGATTTCGGTTGGAAGGAATCTCAGTTTTTCAAGTGCAACAATCACTGCAAGCAGTTCCATGCGGTTGTTGGTCGTCAGTCTGTATCCTTCAAACAATTCTCTTTTTAACTTCCTTTCGGTATCCAAAAGTATGGCAGCATAGCCGCCCGGGCCGGGATTGCCAAGCGAAGAACCGTCGGTATAAGCGATAATTGCCAATTTTCTTTTTTTAAATTATTTCAAATCGGCATACATCAAATCGAAGCAGCTTTCTTTGATTTTGGTTTTATCCGCCAAAGTTAAATTTTCATCTTGAATAATATCAATTAATTTGACTTTGACCTTACCGGGATAACCTTCAAAAAATTTCTCCGGAAACATTTCCTTCAGGCCTTTGATGGTATAAACCGCAATGGGTGCACCGGTCGATATACCGATTGTAAAAGGGCCGTCTTTGAAATGATCCAAAACAGTACTTCGGTCATTTGGTATTCCGCCTTCGGGAAAAATCACAATGCTCTCACCCTGACTGATTCTTTCTTTTGCCAGTTTGAACACATGGGCGCGGCTTTTCACATCTTTTCGGTTAACCACAATACAGATTCTTTTGTAGATGGTGCCAAAAATCGGCAGATGCGCCAATTCTTCTTTTCCGACAAAAACAATCGGATGATGGCTGTGAAGGATTGACATCACCATGATATCCAGAATCGAAGTGTGGTTGGCAATAAAGATATATGCTTTTTTGTTGTTCAATTTTTTTTCTCTTTCAACTTTGAGTCTGAAACCCGATCCGTAAAAAGTCAGGATAGCCCACAGCCGGATTCCTTTGTATGCATACGGAAATGTAATTGCCGAAAATGAAAGCGGATAAACCCAGAACACGCCAATCAGTATGACGAGCAGTGCGGTCAGCAGATAGAACCAGCATTTCCATATCGTGATCAGTATGTTTTTAATCGGTTTCATTTAAAAATCAAAAATAAGAAATAAGAAGTATTCAAATACCGAACTGCTGCTTTCAAAAAGCGTATTTTCAGAAAAAACTTTGTAATTTTGCTCGTTTGGAAACAAGATTATGGCAGTTAAAACATTCAGAGAAGTCATTGCCGAGGCAATGAGCGAAGAAATGAGAAGAGATCCGTCTGTTTATCTGATGGGTGAAGAAGTCGCAGAATACAACGGAGCCTACAAAGCTTCAAAGGGAATGCTGGACGAATTCGGTCCGGATCGGGTGATTGATACACCGATTACGGAAGCCGGTTTTTCTGGCATCGGTGTCGGCTCGACCATGAACGGATGCCGGCCGATCATTGAATTTATGACTTTTAACTTTTCGCTGGTCGGAATCGATCAGATCATTAACAATGCCGCTAAAATTCATCTGATGTCAGGCGGTCAATGGGGCTGCCCGATCGTGTTCAGAGGTCCGACCGGTTCTGCCGGTCAGCTGGGTGCGACCCACTCACAGTCGTTTGACAATTGGTTTGCAAATACACCCGGTCTGAAGGTGATCGTTCCTTCAAATCCTTATGACGCTAAGGGATTGCTCAAATCAGCCATCCGAGACAATGACCCGGTGATCTTTATGGAATCTGAACAGATGTATGGCGACAAGATGGAAATTCCGGAAGAAGAATATCTGATTCCGATCGGTGTTTCTGATATCAAAAGAGAAGGAACCGATGTGACCATTGTTTCATACGGTAAAGTGATCAAACAGGCATATGCGGCTGCAGATCAATTGGAAAAAGAAGGAATCAGTGCAGAGATCATCGACCTGAGAACACTCAGACCGATGGATTACAATGCGATCATCAATTCGGTGAAAAAAACAAATCGTCTGGTGGTTCTTGAAGAATCATGGCCATACGGTTCGATTGCAACCGAAATCACCTATATGATACAGCAAAAAGCATTTGATTATCTCGATGCACCGGTCAAACGAATCACATCACCCGACACTTCAGCGCCTTATGCGCACAATCTTTTTGAAGAATGGTTTCCAAGTGTTGAGGACGTAGTCAAAGCTGTAAAAACTGTTTCCTATAAAAAGTAAGTAAAAAAAAGCTGTTATAACTGCTCAATTTTTCAATTTGGAAAGTTTTTTGCGGACTGCACATTTCTATGAATAATTTTCGACCCTTCCTGACTCTCATTTTGATGTTGGGTTTTGCAATTTCTGCCGCACAAGTTAAGGTTTCGGGTCAGGTCATCGATTCAAAAACCAAAAAACCGATTGCAAATGCAGATGTGGTGCTGCCCAATGCGGGTGTTTTCACCACAACCAATTCAGACGGAAGTTTTTATGTCGAATCTTCACAAAGTGACGGAGTCATACAGGTCACTGCCAACGGTTATGAATTTTTTGAAACCGATCTTCCTTCAAATGTCAATTATAAATTTCAAATTGAACTGAGCGCCGAATCAGCGATTTCGGCAGAATCGCCTGTCCAGCTTGAAAATGTAAATTTGAGCGGAAGACAAAAAAAATACAAAAAGAAAAAGGAAAATCCAGCCTACGCAATTCTTCAGAAAGTTTGGGAAAACAAAAGAAAAAACGGGCTCAAATCCGTTCCGCAATTCGAATATCAGGAATATGAAAAACTTCAGTTTGACTTGAACAATGTGGATTCAACTTTTACAAAAAACAAAATGTTCAAGGATATGGAATTTATCTTTGATAAAATTGATACATCAGAAGTGACCGGAAAGACCTTTCTGCCGTTGTTTATCAACGAATCCATTTATAAAGTTTATGGCAGAAACAAACCCGACAAAAGAGAGAGAAAGGATCTGATTGCAAACAAAAACTCGGGATTTGAAGACAACGAAATTGTAATTCAGACGCTGAAAAATCTGTACAAGGATTATGACATCTATGACAACCGGTTGAATTTTTTCAATATCAATTTTGTCAGTCCGATTGCAAGAGACGGTTTTGCAATTTATGATTATGAACTGACCGACACCATCAGCATTGACGGTATCGACTGTTATCGGATCAAATATTTTCCAAAGCGAACAGCAGAACACACATTTAAAGGCGATTTTTATGTGACCTCGACCGGATATGCAATCAAGGAAATTGTAATGCAGAGCACCAAATCGATCAATGTCAATTTTGTGCGCGACATCTTTGTCAGCCATCAGTTTGAAATTGTAAATGATTCGGTTTTTTATCCGAAAAAAGATTATGTGATCCTCGATATGAGCCTGCTGAACAAAAAAGATGATTCAAAAGGAATGTTTGCACGAAGAACGGTCAATTATCAGGATTTTGATTTTGATAAATCGCATCCGGATGAATTTTACAATTCCAGAAATTACGACCCGCATCTGTCGGGTGCATTTGAAAAAGAAGATTCTTATTGGGACACTGCAAGACCCGAAATTCTGTCAAAAAACGAATCCGGGATATATGAAATGCTCGACAGTCTCCAGCAGGTCCCACGTTATCAGCGGATTGTAAAGGGAGTTGAAATACTGGGCTCAGGTTATTGGAATGTGGCCAAAGCAATTGACATCGGCGATCTGTATTCGAGTTTTGGTTACAACAAAGTGGAAGGTCTCAGACTGAGAGCCGGCGCAAGAACATTTTTCACGTCAAACGATATGTGGCGGCTGTCGTTTTATACCGCTTACGGTTTTAGAGATCATCAGTTCAAATACGGAACCGAGGCAAGATTTATGTTCAACAAATACAACCGTTTTCAATTTGGAATCGGCACCAAAAGAGACATCGAACAGTTGGGTGTTCAGCTGACTTCGTCTGACGGAATCATGACCCGGAGTTTTGCTTCTTCATCGATTATTTCACAGGGAGAAAACAACAAACTGAGTCATATCAACAAGACAAATGTCTATCTGTCGATTGATCCGCTCAAAAATTTCACCATCCGACTGGACGGAAATTATCAGACCACCCGATCTGCAGATCCTTTGCTTTTCAATATGAATTATCTCTGGAACGGCCATGAGGACGACAACACCATTGACACCAATGTGAGTCTTTCGCTGATTGCGCGTCCGGGAGCAAAATTTTCAAGATACGGAATTGACCGTTACGAACACAGCACCAATGCACCGTCAATCATGCTGAGATATACCAAAGGATTTACCGGTCTTTTCAACAGCCAGTTCAATTATGACAAAATCCAGTTTCTTTATACTCAGCCGATACTGGTTGGTTCGTACGGACGAAGTGTGATTGTATTTGAAGCCGGAAAAACTTTCGGAACCGTTCCGCTGCCGTTGCTGAGTGTGATTCCAGGAAACGAAAGTTACGGACAGACCCCGGGTACTTTTGCACAGCTGAATTATTATGAATTTGTAACCGATACTTATTCTTCGTTGATATTGGATCATCACTTCAACGGCTGGATTCTGGGAAAAATTCCGCTGATCAAAAAATTAAAACTCAGAGAAGTCGGCTTTATCAGAGCTGCCTGGGGCGATATCTCTGACAAAAACATTGAGATCAACCGTTCGGATGTCGATTACTTTGCGCCAAAAGACAAAATTTACTACGAATACGGTTTTGGAATCGAGAACATCGGGATTGGAAACTTCAGACCGATCAGAGTCGATTTCAACTGGCGGGGAAATTATCTCAATCTGCCCGATGCACGCCGTTTTGGTGTGACCGTCGGACTTGATTTTTCTTTTTAAAACTTAATCGGTTTATAAAATCTAATCCTATTTTAGTCAATTTAGCAAACTTGGAACAGCTTTAGACATAGAAAAGAAAAGCACATCCTTTGAAACCAACGATTCTTTTTAAACTGACAATAAAGGTTCATAACCAGAATATGGAATACAAATCGACACAATAAAAAGTCGAGGTCGATGAAAAAGAAGTGAGTTTTACAATAGTTTCCGATTATGAATCTGATGAAAAACTGATTGAAGATTCATTAAAAAAATCATTCTTCAAATAAAATTCTTTGGTTTAGTTATCATCAAAAATAAATTCAATCACTCAGTTGTTTGGAATTTTAATACATATCGACCGCAATAAATCCATAAATCCTTTTCATATTATCTGAATGTGCTATATTTGCAAATTGTTAAAATTCAGTAAAAAATTATGAAAGAACTAACTCTATGGATTCCTGTGATTCTTGCGATTATAGGATTGTTGACAATGGTTTACAAATTCATGTGGGTAAAGAAACAGGACCCGGGTACAGAAAAAATGCAGAGCATTTCAAAAAGTATTCAGGAAGGTGCACTCGCATTCCTTTCGGCAGAATACAGACTGCTGTTTGTTTATGTGATTGTGGCATCTTTTGCACTGTTCCTGCTTTCCCAGTTTGTTGAAACCACCCACTGGCTGATCGTCCCTGCATTTATTACGGGCGCAGTATTCTCGGCTCTGGCAGGAAATGTCGGAATGAGAGTTGCAACATCAGCAAATACCAGAACCACTCAGGCGGCGAGAACCAGCCTTCCAAAGGCGCTCGATATCTCATTTGGAGGTGGAACAGTGATGGGGCTGGGCGTTGCAGGTCTTGCAGTTTTGGGGCTTTCATTGTTCTTTATATTCTTCACAAAATTCTTTTTGACAGACAGCGGCGATTTCACACATGAAATGACCGTCGTACTCGAAGCGTTGGCAGGATTCTCTGTAGGTGCGGAGTCGATTGCGCTTTTTGCACGTGTGGGCGGCGGTATTTACACCAAAGCAGCCGACGTTGGCGCTGACTTAGTAGGTAAAGTTGAAGCCGGAATCCCTGAGGATGACCCGAGAAACCCTGCGACCATCGCAGACAACGTGGGTGACAATGTGGGTGACGTGGCAGGTATGGGTGCAGACCTTTTTGGTTCGTATGTGGCAACCATGCTTGCAGCTATGGTTTTGGGTAATTATGTCATCAGAGACATCAAAATCAAAGATCCTTCATTTACCGACCAGTTTGGCGGGATGGGGCCGATCCTTCTTCCGATCATGATTGCCGGTGTTGGTATCATTGCATCAATCATTGGAACTTTCCTGGTAAAAATCAAAGACAACAGTGCGCGTGAAGCAAAAGTACAGTCAGCACTGAATCTCGGAAACTGGACATCCATCGGAATTACTGCAATTGCAGTTTACTTCCTGATTGACTGGATGCTTCCCGACAATCTTTATATGGAATTTTTTGGCGAAGGACTTTATTTGATTGGAAAAATGAACGTATTCTCAGCGACCCTTGTCGGTCTGGCTGTGGGTGGTCTGATTTCGATGATTACAGAATACTACACAGGTTTGGGTAAAAAACCTGTTATGAATATTATCAGAAACTCATCAACCGGTGCTGCAACCAATATTATTGCTGGACTTTCGGTGGGTATGATTTCAACTTTTGCATCAGTTCTACTTTTTGCGGGTGCAATTTGGGCTTCTTATGAACTGGCCGGATTCTATGGTGTTGCAATTTCAGCTTCTGCAATGATGGCAACAACCGCTATGGCACTGGCTATCGACGCATTTGGACCGATTGCTGACAATGCCGGTGGTGTCGCTGAAATGAGTGAACTCCCAAAAGAAGTAAGAGAAAGAACCGACATCCTTGACTCTGTGGGGAACACAACCGCAGCCATCGGAAAAGGATTTGCAATCGCATCTGCTGCTTTGACCGCTCTGGCTCTGTTTGCAGCTTATGTAACCTTTACCGGAATTGACGGAATTAATATTTTTAAAGCCAAAACCCTGGCCGCCCTGTTTGTAGGTGGAATGGTTCCGGTTGTATTCTCAGCTTTGGCCATGCAGTCAGTAGGTAAAGCTGCTATGGAAATGGTGAAAGAGGTTCGTCGTCAGTTCAAGGAAATTCCGGGTATCCTTGAAGGAACCGGAAAACCGGAATACGGTAAATGTGTTGAAATTTCAACCAAAGCCGCTTTGAGAGAAATGATGTTGCCGGGTGCGCTGACCATCATAACCCCAATCCTGGTTGGGTTCTTGATGGGTGCAGAAGCACTGGGTGCCTATATGGCAGGTGTAACCGTTTCGGGTGTGCTTTGGGCAATCTTCCAAAACAATGCCGGCGGTGCATGGGACAATGCAAAAAAATCATTTGAGGCAGGTGTTGAGATCGACGGCAAGATGACTTACAAAGGATCTGAGGCACACAAAGCAGCCGTAACCGGTGATACTGTGGGCGATCCGTTCAAAGACACTTCAGGACCTTCAATGAACATCCTGATCAAACTGACCTGTCTGGTCGGTCTGATTCTAGCGCCGATTTTGGGCAGCGAAAATAAAGACTCACTGTTTGCAGATACAATTGAAAATACACAATCAGTTTCTTCTGAGCTTGACAGCGAAGGCAACTTTATATACAATTTGGGAAATGAAACAGAAATCAGTCTGAAATCAGGAGCCCAGTTGAAAGTTGGCGACAGATCTGCTGAAATGAGATTGTTCAGAATTTTGAACAGCCTTGAAAATCCGAGCCAGGATTTGTACAGATCAAGAGGTGCCATCTGGGTTACGCTCGACAGAGTGCGTTTCTCATCAGGTTCTGCTTCGCTGATGTCAGATTCTGAAGCACAGATCAAAGACATCTCGATGCTTCTGAAAGATTATCCGAATGCAAAAGTCAAAATCGGAGGTTATACAGACAATACCGGTTCGGAAGAAACGAATTTGAAAATCTCAACCGATCGTGCCAATATGGTGAAAAGAGCACTGATGAAATTCGGTGTTGACGAAAGCAGAATGCAGGCAGAAGGATACGGTGCAGATCACTTTGTCTGCAAAACCAATGACACTGACGTCTGCAAAGCACAAAACAGAAGAGTTGATATAAAAGTGACCGAATAAATCACAATTCGAATCAAACTTTTACAAAGCAGTTCGTAATTCCGGACTGCTTTTTTATTTTGATTTTTTCAAATGAAGCTATCTTTGAACCTTCGCCGATGAAATTATTTAAAATTTACATTGATTCCTATCGTGGTCTTTCAACCGAAAGCTGGATGCTCGCAGTCGTCATGCTGATCAACCGAGCAGGATCGATGGTGCTTCCGTTTCTCGGTGTTTATATGACCGATCACCTTGGCTTCAAACTCGAATCAGCCGGTCTGGTGCTGAGCTGTTACGGTATCGGTTCGGTAGGCGGCTCATGGCTGGGCGGCTGGCTGACCGATCGTTTTGGCGAATTCAGAACCCAGTATCTGAGTCTGTTTCTCAGTGTTCCCGTTTTTTGTTTGATGCCGCTTTTTACGACCGAATTGGGTCTGGCCATCATTATATTTTCACAAAGCATCATCAGCGAAACCTTCAGACCGGCCAACTCGGTTGCAATTACAAAATATGCAAAAAAAGAAAACATCACCCGTTCCTTTTCGCTCAACCGTATGGCGGTCAATCTCGGTTTTTCAATCGGACCGGCTCTGGGCGGAATTCTTTCTGCAATTTCGTATGATTTTCTTTTTTATTCAAATGCAGTCGCTGCATTTCTTGCAGGTGTGACTTATGTCCGATTTTTTAGAAATAAAACCGGAAACCAAAAAATTAAAACCGAAAAAAAGCCCGAAAAAGAGGTTTCTCCCTATCGCGATCTGCAGTTTCTGAAATTCGCAGCACTCTGTCTGTTGTTTTCAATGTGCTTCTTTCAGCTGTTGAATACACTGACTATTTTTTACAAAATCGAAGCCGGTCTCAGTCAGCAGCAGATCGGATTTGTACTCGGATACAGCGGAATCTTTATCGTACTGACCGAAATGCTGCTGGTCAATCTGGCCGAAAAACGGATGCGGCTCAAGATGACACTGCTGCTCGGTTCTGTATTTGCAGGCATTTCATTTGCAATGCTCGGCTGGTTTTACACACTGCCGATGCTTTTTCTGTCCATCACGATTTTGAGCATCGGTGAAATCTGGGCATTCCCTTTTATGTCGAGTGTAACCGCAATCCGTTCGGGTGTCGGCAATCAGGGTGCTTATATGGGACTGCTTGGGATCGGGTTTTCGCTGTCGTTTATCATTACGCCTTATCTTGGAACTTTTATTGCCCAGGAATACGGTTTCAAAATTCTTTGGATCGGAACAGGGACACTGCTTGCACTTGCAGGTTTCGGATTTTATTTTCAGATCCCAAAATTACTCAGAAATCAGGACAGCAGGACGGAATTTGGTTAGAGAAGATTTTATTGTTTTGAAACTGAATTTATAACGGTTCAAAATTCAAAGCTTACTGTCTTCAATTGAAAGATTTTTATAATTTTACAAATCTCAAAAAATTAATTAATCATAATTATCAATATGGATTTCAGAAAATACAGTATTCCTTATGAAGTCAATCCCTTCTACGCCAAACCAGTTGCCTATTTTTCAATGGAATTTGCAATCGATCAGTCGCTCAAAACTTACAGCGGCGGATTGGGTTTTTTGGCGGGTTCACACATGAGGAGTGCTTATTCGCTCAAGCAGAATCTGGTCGGAATCAGCATTCTTTGGAAATACGGTTATTATGATCAGCAGAGAAATCAGGACAGAAGTCTGAAGGTTTCATGGGTCGAAAAAAACTATAATTTTCTGGAAGATACCGGTATAAAATTTCAGATCAGAGTAGATGAACATCCGGTTTGGGTAAAAGCTTATTATCTGAATCCGGAGACTTTCAATACAGCACCCACCTTTTTTCTGACAACTGATTTGCCCGAAAATGATTATCTGGCGCAGTCGATCAGTCATCGGCTATATGACGGAAATCCGGCGGCAAAGGTGGCTCAGTATATTTTGCTCGGCAAAGGAGGTGCAAAACTCCTTGACGAAATCGGATTGGAAAGAGATATCTATCATCTCAACGAAGCACACGGGTTGCCGGCAGCATTTTATCTTTTGAGAAAATTCAAAGATGTTTTTGAAGTCAACAAAAGGCTGGTTTTCACCACTCATACACCCGAAGAGGCAGGCAATGAAAAACACGATTTCAATCTATGTTACAAGATGTCTTATTTTTCGGGACTGACACCCGAGGAAGTTGAAGCGGTCACCGGTTTGTCAAAGGACGAAGCTTTTAATCATTCGCTTGCGGCACTCAGACTTTCGCATGTGGCAAACGGTGTTTCAAAATTGCACGGAGTGGTTTCAAACCGAATGTGGGGCAAATATTCCGGAATTTGTGAAATCAAATCGATCACCAATTCGCAGGATTATCTGTACTGGGCAGACAAGGAGCTTTATAAACATATGGAGGGTGGCGATGACCGGAAATTTGACGAAAGAAAAAGACAGATCAAATCTGAAGCATTCAAAATTGTTGCAGATCAGACGGGACGACTTTTTGACCCGAATGTGCTGACAATGGTTTGGGCAAGAAGATTTGCAGGATACAAAAGAGCAGATCTGATGATGAATGACATCGAAAGATTCAATCGGTTGCTGACCAATTCAAAATATCCGATTCAGCTGATTTGGGCCGGAAAACCTTATCCGCTCGATCAACCGGCAATTGATATTTTCAACAAACTGGTTTATGAAGCCAAAAAACACGGAAATATGGCGGTGCTGACCGGTTATGAACTCAATTTGAGCAAACAGGTCAAAGCAGTTTCGGATGTATGGCTCAATACGCCGCGGGTGCCGAGAGAAGCTTCGGGTACGAGCGGAATGACTGCAGCGATGAACGGCAGTGTGAACTTTTCGACAGATGACGGCTGGATTCCTGAATTTTCAAAAAACAGAGAAAATTCTTTTGTGATTCCAAGAGTTGATTTTGACAATCTCAGCATTGAACAGCAGGATCTCCAGGATTTGAACCATCTGTACGATATACTTGAGAACGAGATTCTTCCGATGTATTACGAAAGACCGGATGAGTGGAGAAAAATCGTTCAGAACGGAATGGTCGAGGTCAGAAATCATTTCAACAGCGACCGTATGGCTGACGAGTACTATCAGTTGATCTACAATCAGCCTGTAAAAGTTATGAATTAAGTCTGGTGTATCAGGCTGACAATTCAAAATTTATGACCAAAGATCAGCTCAGAAGGGAATATAAAGAAAAGCGAAAAGGATTTTCTGAAGAACAGATTGAAAATTTCAGCCAAAAAATTCTCGACCGGCTGAAGTCGATGCCGATTTGGGATGCCGAATATTTTCATGTTTTTGTTTCAATCAAAGGAAAACACG
The DNA here is from genome assembly GCA_041677705.1 of Weeksellaceae bacterium. Taxonomy (GTDB): domain Bacteria; phylum Bacteroidota; class Bacteroidia; order Flavobacteriales; family Weeksellaceae; genus Moheibacter. The sequence continues at coordinate 77,431 of JBAYPM010000001.1, forward strand.
AAATCAATACCGCAACTGTAATTAATGATTTGTTTGATTTCAATAAAAAGGTGATTGTTCCAAAAACTGACGGGAAGGAATTGATTGCCTGTCAGATCAATCCTGAAACAAAATGGGAAATCGGAAGATTCAATGTACCCGAACCGGTTGATTATAAATCAATTGACTCCAATCTGATCGATGTGGCTTTTGTTCCGATGCTGATTTGCGATTTGAACGGAAACCGTATCGGATACGGCGGTGGATATTATGACCGATTTATGTCGAAATTGGACAAAGACTGTCTGAAAATCGGATTGAATTTTTTCGGACCGATTCAAAAAATTGAAGATGTCGAACCGACAGATATTCCACTGGATTACTGTGTCACGCCTGACGAAATCGTATCTTTTGCTTCCTGAACATCATTGAGGTCTTCAAAATAGAAAACAAATTCGTGTTTGAATTTTTTGGGTTCTTTCTTCAATATGTATTTTGCAGATTTGGGCAGTGAATCGATCAGTTTTTTGTCTTTTGAATAATATCTGACCCAATAATTTACATTTCGAATCGAATCCGGAATCAGCGAATCTTTTTTGGAAATGTCGAGTCCTCTGATTTCGGTATAACTCACTTTGAGCGAATCCATTTCTTTGAGCAGTCTTTGAATATTCAAAGAATCTTTTTCCTGAAAATAACTTTTGATCTGAGGAAAAAGAATATTTCTCATTACAGTATCGTTCTGATTGACCGAATAAAGGGACATCAGTTCATAGACTTCGGTTAATTTTTGTTTGGTGATAAAATTGACCGATGCCAGCGAATCCATTTTTGAAACCGGAGTTGAATTGTTTCGATAGGTTTTGATCATTTCCGGATCGTGTTCACCCTGAAAAACGGGCTCGTGTTTACATGACCAGACAAAAGCCAGTGCAGTCAGAGACACAAAAAGAAACCTAATCTTCATCGGAATTAATTTTGAATTTAATTTTTATAATCTTTCCGTTTTTATTCTTTTCAGCCTCGATCAGGGTGAAATTTTTCAACGAAGTGGTAGGCAGCGACATCAGATTGATGTACTGTTTCTTGCTCAATACCTCGACACCAAAGAATTCATTGTCATACACCTGATAGATTAGTGCATGGTCATCAATCATCTGATCGAGCATCTTGATTCTTTCTTTGACGCTTTGAGATGATTTTGAATAGTGTCTCAGCATAACCTTGTAATCGTCAGGCTGCAGCCTGATGGTTTCTCTTCCCTGATACAGTCTGAGGTCGATTTTGAAGGTGTCCTGTTTGTAATAAGTCGATTTGATGGTCATCAGCAGTGTGTCTTCCTTTGACGGAAAAGTTACACAGCCCTTATCGGTCATCAGCTCCAGCGGGGTGAAATCCTGCCTGGCAACTGTTATTTCGATCGGTTCGGTGATCGGTGTATTTCGGTCTGCATCTATAAAACAAAATTCATAGGTGCGCTGATAAATTAATGAAAAATATACTGCGGTTCCCAATACAGCAAGACCGACAAATGAAAGGATAATCGCAGGAATCAGACTTTTTCTTCCGATGTTTTTTTGGGGTTTGACTTTTTCTTTTTGATCAGAATTGTCATTTTCTTCTTTTTCAATAATGGTTTCGATGACTGTTTTTTCATCTTCAATCTTTCCGTTTGGCTGTTGGCCGCCAACTTTGCTGAATTGACCGGCAGAAAATTCCGACCAGCCCGAATAACCGACATACTGAGAAAGTATATTCAGCATATCAATTCTGGGCAGTTTTTTTAATTCGTTATTTTTAAAATAAGTATAAAACCATTTTTCACTGACGCTTGATTTTGTTTTTTCAAACAAATCTTCCTGAAATGATACGATATCCTGTCCTTTCCAGTCTGAAATATCGGCAGAAGAAGCCGAATTTCTTTCAAAAAAACAGCTTGTGATCTCTTTTTTGAGCAATTCAAACAATTCTATTTCAGAAATTTTGTCCAATATTTTTAATGTATATTATTGATGGTCAGTCTTTTGTAAATTGTAAATTATTTTACAAGATGATTACAATCATTTTTCTTAACCTTGAGAGCAAAGCTAATGTACTTTTGACACAAATAAAAACCATTAAAAATTTTTAATTATGAAAAAAGTATTTGTAAAAGGAATCGCATTGGCTTTCATCGCCGGTCTTTCATTCGCTAACATCTCATGTGACTCAAAAACTGACGCTGCTGATCAGGTAGAGCAGGCTGCTGACGAAACTGCTGATGCAGTAGGAGATGCTGCTGACGCTGTTGAAGAAACTGCTTCTGACGCTGTTGACACTGCTACTGACGCTGCAACCGATGCAGTAGAAGGAGCTGCTGAGCAAACTCAGGAAGCTGCAGGAGAAGTTAAAGATGCAGTAGAAGAAGCTGCTCAGTAAGACTTAAAGATTTCCTAATACAGGAATTAAAAGGAAACCGCTTCAACAGAGGCGGTTTTTTTGTACATGAATAATGTTTCAGGTGCCCTCCACGCATAAACAAAAAAAAAGCCCCGACATTGCTGTTGGGGCTTTTTAGAAGTGGTGCCTCCAGGAATCGAACCAGGGACACAAGGATTTTCAGTCCTTTGCTCTACCAACTGAGCTAAGGCACCCACTTGTTTTGAGTTTGCAAATATAAAACAATTTTACATTCACAAAAATTTTTTTCTGCCGGCTGCAATTATTTTGACATTTGCGCCTAATTTTAATAGTTAATTAACAGCCAAATCAAGTATTGCTTTTTTGCTATTTCCAATCTAATCATCATATTTGCACTTGAATTTAGAAAAATACGCATGAAATTAAAAAGCGTCCTGACTCTTTCGGGTCTGTTTATCCTGTCAGTTGGTTCAAACGCACAGGAAACATCTGTTTCACCTTATTCTGCACTTGGAGTCGGCGACCTGCTGTTTAGTGAAAATATTGAACAGGCTGCAATGGGCGGTTTGTCAATGTTTCCGCTCAGTCCTTATTATGCAAGCGGCAATATGATCAATCCGGCGGCAAACCGGGATTTGAGAATGACCAGCTTTGACGTCAGTGCAACCAGCCATACCGGCAGATTCAATGACGGGACTTTAAAATCAACCCAAAGCACCACCTATCTTTCAAATGCTTCACTTGCATTTCCAATTGGTGAAAAAGCAAGAGCAGGATTTGGATTCAGACCATATTCGACCATTGGTTACGATATGATGACCGTCACCGTTGGAGACGAAGTCAGCTATCAGGACAGATTTCAGGGTGAAGGCGGACTGAATTCATTCAAGGTGGTCGGGTCATACAATATCACCAAAGAATTCACAGCAGGTCTCAAAATTGATTATCTGTTTGGTGATTTGACAAGAGTTGAGACCATTGGGACCGATGGGCTTGCACTCAGAACCGATTACTCGAGAAAAGCACAAACAAAAGGAATCCAGGTGGGTGTCGGCGGAATGTACACAAAGGCTTTGGAGAACAGGAAAAGACTTGACATTGGTCTGAAATATACGCTCGGATCCAAACTGAACAGCCGAATTGAAGATATGACCACCACCTATACGCTGTCTGGGCTTGAGCCTGTGAATGTTGATACAGTACTGTATTCAAAGGTGAGCGGGAAGCTGAAAATCCCGCAGTCACTCTCGTTAGGAGTTTCGCTCAGAAAAGATTTGAGCTGGATGGCCGGGATTCAGGTGGATTGGGGAGACTGGAAGAATTTTTCTTTTACACCTTCAGGAAATGAATTTGAATTGAATTCAAGATTCAGGATTTCTGCGGGCGGATTTTGGATTCCTAATTTTAACAGCTACAAAAGCTATTTTGATCGGGTGGTCTATCGAGCAGGACTGTTTTATGAATCAACTCCCATTCAAATCAAAGAAGAAGGAGTTGACAAATACGGTTTAACTGTAGGATTCGGACTGCCGATTGGAAAAGATCGGGATGCATCTATGCTGAATCTCGGTTTCGAGGTGGGATCGATAGGAAGCAACAAGAGTCTTCCGTTTAAGGAAACCTATTTCAATGCCAGAGTCGGATTTACAATCAACGACGTGTGGTTCAGAAAAAGGGTAATCGACTAAAAATCAAATCATGTCGCTGTTGCAGACATACAAACTGTTTTTCGGAAATAGAATGCTGATCACCATTATGATTTCAGCACTGAATTCAGTTGCAGTCGGATGCAACGAATCCGATGCAGCAGCCAAGATGAGTGACAACAGAGATTTTCCGAGCCGCACCCTGAATAATGCTCATGTGATTTTTAAGGATTCCGGATTTATCAAAATCGATCTTCATTCAAAGCTGATTGAAGAATACGAAATGGTCGATTCGCCCTACACTCTTTTTCCAAAAGGGTTGTATATGAATTATTTCAACCGGAATCTGGACTCGCCAGGCTATCTGAGGGCGGACTGGGCGCGGATGAGCGATGTGAAAGGAACTTATGAAGGGAGAGGAAATGTGATGATCATTAATGAAAAAGGTGATACACTGAAAACAGACAAACTGTTCTGGCTCAAAAAGGACAGAAGAATTTATACAAAAGACACGGTTTGGATTATTACTGTAAGCGGAGATTCAATTCAGGCAAACAATGGCTTGGAGGCAAAAGACGATCTGAGTGAATACACACTTTTCAACAACCGAGGCGTCAAATTCTTTGAAGAAAAAGAAATGTGATATAGACCCTATTTTAAAGCATCTGTGAATTTAGTCGATTCATATTCAAAAAACTCGGCTTCAAATTTTCAAATTGATTTAATTATTGTAATTTCGCCACCTGATTAAAAAAAATAATAAAGACACGAGATAATGGCAATTTTAGGACAGATTCGTAAGCAGACAGGCTTGTTAATTGTTACCATTGGTTTAGCTATGCTGGCATTTGTAGCCGGTGACTTGTTCAGTGAGAACTCATACCTGAGAAGAGTTTTTACCGGTGACCCCAACGAGATTGGGAATATCAACGGCGAATCAATTTCACTGGCAGAATATCTGAATGCGCAAAGTACAATGCGTACAGGTCAAAACCTGAGCTCAAACCAGATTTCACAAAACATTTGGAACACCTTGGTTTCACAAAAGGTCACTGCAGTTCATGCCGAGAAGGCAGGTCTTGAAGTAAGCGACGACGAAGTATGGACCTATCTGGCCAAACAATACGGTATGCAGACCGGTGACGAGCTGAAAACTCAGATCGGACAGTTGAAAAGTCAGGCTGAACAGGGTGTACCCAATGCGGAATCTCTGTATCAGAATTTTCTGACCAATTTCAATGAAGCAAAACCAAGTTTGCTCAATCAGAAATATATGGAGCTTGTCAATGCCGGGACCATTGTGACCAATGAGGAAGCAAAAATCCAGCAGGCAGGCAATATCCAAAACGCAAATATTGCTTATGCCTATGTTTCTTACGAAGATCTTGAAAAGAAATATAAGGTGGAAGTGACCGACAGTGAGATTGAAGCTTATATGAAGAAATTTCCGAAATTTTACGAAGGCGAAGCAACCGCAGATATCAGCTATGTTTATTTTCCGTCACAGCCATCAAAAGCTGACGAAGAAGAAGTGCTGACCGGCATCAAAAAATTCCTTCATCCAAGCATTTCGGTTGATGAAGTCAACAATATCACAGATACAATTCCGGCTTTTTCAGCTGCAAAGGATGACTCTGCCTATGTAACCAAATATTCTGATATTCCGTTTAACAGCCGTTTTATCACCAAAGCAGACATAGAAAGATTTGCACCCCAGCTGCCAGAAGATTACGCTGCCTTTTTGCTGAATGCAAAAGAAGGTGAAGTGGGCGGACCATTCAAAGTGGGAGATGCTTATCAGCTGATTAAAATTTCAAAAGGAAAAGAAGTTCCAGATTCAATCAATTCAAGCCATATTCTGATTTCATACAGGGGAACAGATGTTGCTTCAAGAGACAATTCAATCACCAGAACAAGAGATGAAGCAAGAACTTTTGCAGACAGCATACTGAATGTTGCCAAATCAAATCCTGCAGAATTCAAAGCACTGGTTGAAAAATATTCAGATGATGCCGGTTCAAAAATCAAAGGCGGCAGCATCGGATGGCAAAGCGCAAATACCCAAAATCTGGCGACAGAATATCTTCAGTTCCTGAATACCCACAAAACAGGCGATATCGGTCTGACAGAATCTTCATTCGGATTCCACATCATCAAAATCGATGGTGAAAAAACCAGATTGGGACACCAGATTGCAATCATACTGAAAGAATTGAAACCTTCACAGGAAACTTCAGACAAGAACTTTGCAGATGCAAGAACTTTTGCACAGGAAGCACAGGGCAAATCTCTGAATGATTTTGCAAATCTTGCCAAGAAAAAAGATTTCAATTACAATTCAACAGACAACCTTACCAGATTCTATACCCAGTCGATCGTTGATCCGAGCACAGGGTTTAGCAATGACAAAGATGACGACATCCTGAAATGGGTTTTCAGCAAAGGAACAAAAGCAGGCAACACTTCGCTGTTCACAACTGTAAACGAAGATCATATCATCGTGTTTGTCAAAGCAAAATATCCGAAAGGACTTGCACCGGTCAGTTCGGTTAGAAAAGAAATCGAACCGATTCTGAAACAAAAGAAACTGGTTGAAAAGGTAAATTCCGAAACCGGAGGAAAACCAACTTTGGACGATATGGTTTCAAAATTCGGTGCGACAAAAGGAAATACAGCCATCACATTTGTAGCTGCTCAGATTGAGGGCAAAGGAGTTGAAGGAAGAGTCGCTGGTGCTGCATTCGGGATGAAACCCGGAACCACATCAAAAGCAATTGAAGGAACCGACGGTGTATATGTGATCTCACTGAATTCAATCGGCGAGAAACCGGATGTAAAAGATGCAGAATTCCTGATCAATCAGCTGACACAACAACAGAGACAATATCTGACTCAGGAGCTGATCCCGTCAATCATCAGAGCATCTGACGTCAAAGATTTCAGATCAGCGAGACTTGACAGACAAACCCAAATGTAAAATTTGACACAACAATATAATTGAAACCGTCTGATGTTCGTCAGACGGTTTTTTTATTGCTTACATTTGAATTTTATTCGGATTATGTGTTATTATTTTTCACAGACAAAAGATGCTGATAGTCTTCAGAAAAAATTCAATTCAAAACTGAAACATCCGGAACTTTTCAACGTTTCTGCCCAATACAACGGATTTGAATTTCCGGACACGCCGGTAATCATCAACAGCGAACCCGGGACCATCCAAATGGCGGGCTGGGGCCTGATTCCCGACAGCAACGCTGACATACAGTACCGAACCTTTACTTTGAATGCAAAGATTGAAACCATTCGAGAAAAACCTGCCTACAGAAATCTGGCCCGAAACAGATGTCTGATCATCTGCGATGCTTTTTATGAATGGCAGCATCGAGGAAAGGAAAAGATCAAATACAAAATCGGATTTGAGGACGAGACTTTTGCATTGGCCGGCATTTACAGCCAGATCGACAACAGGATTTATTATTCGATGATCACCACAGAAGCACAGGGCATTATGCGTGAAATCCACAATATCAAACTCAGAATGCCATTTGCATTAAAAACAGATTTTGAATTTGAGGCCTGGCTGCAGAATAGGGAAGTACTGCCCAGATTTGATTTTTCGGCCGAAGCGCCCGATGATTTGCAGTTGAGATTGTTTTGAGGTTTCAGATTTATATGTTAAAATAATTCTTTTGACAGGATAATAATAGTGGCACTCATCTCAAAGTTCTTTTAGTGGTTTAAAGATCGGGAAATGAAAAAATCCCTCTCAATCTGAGTTGAAAGGGATTTTGTACCCGAGGCCGGAATCGAACCGGCACGTCATTGCTGACACAGGATTTTGAATCCAGCGCGTCTACCAGTTCCGCCACTCGGGCTGAAATGGACGGCAAATATAGAATGATTTTGCGATTAATTCAAAATTAAATTTCAATTTCTAAACCGTCATAAGCCAAAAAAATATTTTCGGGGAGTTCCGATTGGGTTTTGTCATGAAAACCCATGCCCAGACTGATGTGTGTGAAATAAGCTCGACCAGGATTGATTCTTTTTACCTGTTCAATTGCTTCCTCAAGCGTGAAATGTGCAAAGTGTTTGTCAGTCTTTCTGAGCGCGCTGAGCACCAGTATTTCCACATTTTTGATTCTGTCGATGGTCTCATCGGGCAGCATACTCGCATCTGTGATGTATGCGATTTTGCTGTCGATTTTGTAGCCGGTAATCGTCAGATCGCCGTGAATCACTTTGAGCGGAAGGATTTTAAAACCCGCAAATTCAAATTCATCCAAACCGATGATGTGTTCACTGATGGCAGGCGCACCCGGATATTTTTTGTCCGAAAAAGCATACGGAAAACGTTTTCTGATTTCGACCAAAGTCCGTTCAAGGCCAAAAATTTCCATTGGTTTTCCGCTGAGATGAATAAACGGACGGGTATCGTCCAAACCGAGCACATGATCGTTGTGTTCGTGTGTGTAGAGAATGCCTTCCATGGTTTTGATGCCGGCTCTGAGCATCTGGTATCTGAAATCCGGTCCGCAGTCGATGTTGATATTTCTTCCGTTTTTTGTAATCACAGCCGAAGTCCTCAGTCTTTTGTCCTTTGGATTGTTCGAAAAATTCACCGGATGATTGCTTCCGATAATTGGAATTCCCTGTGAAGTGCCCGTACCGAGAAATTGAATTTTGAGTTTGTCTGAATCCATTGCAACTGTAAAATTACAGTATAATAATTTTTTCAGAAAATTTCAAACCACAAAAAAACCGACTGCAAATACAGTCGGTCATTTGAAATTTTATACAGCGCTCCGATTATTTATCGGCCTGAGCGCTTTCTCTGACCTTTTGTTTTGCTTTTTCAAGCTCTTCGTTTGCTTTATCAGCTTTTTCCTGTGCTTTGATCACATCGTTCTCGAGTTCTTCGATGGTCGGCAGATTTTCGGGCAGGGTTTTCAGTTTCTCGGTATTGTTAAAATTGTATACCAAGCCGATTCCGAGAGTCTGTTTCAGCTGTGTCTTTTTGATCTGGTCTTCGTCATAGAACAGATTGATTGAAGCCTGTGCAGAAATCACGCTGTTCACTTTGAAATCGAGTACACCCTGATAGGCAACATCCATGTTTCCAACATTTCTCAAATAATTGGTATAGATGCCGAGACGGTTGTCATAGCTGATGTTTTTCATCAGATTTATTTTGTATCTCGCACCCACGTATGCACCCAATTCGTACAGAAAAGAATCTCCGTCTTCTTTCAGGCCGAAATTTCCTTTGAACTGAAGATCTTTGTCGGTTACAAAAATAAATCTGGAAGTCAGCGGATGGAAATTCAGCTGAAGATTTTCATTGGGTTTGTAATCCACACCGAGACCGAATGAAAGATAGCCCGGTGCCATAAAGTTTGAAATCTTTTTGTATTTGTTGGTAATCGGATCCTGAACACTGTAGTCGTAACCGTCAGAAAATTGGGTCTTGAAGTTCAATGATGCCGCAAAATACCAATTTCTCACAAATTCATACCCGTAAGAAGAAGTCAGATCGATTACGTCATTTGACTTTCTGTATTCTTCACCTTCATTTTTGAGCACGCCGTAATTCAAAACAAAATGGTTGTCCCAGATATGTCGGCCCTTGGTCATATTGAATTCATAATCCATACCGGCAGTAAGCGCATAAGAATTCACACCGCCTGCAATCCAGTTTGAAAATGCAGCCTGATTGAACTGAAGACTGTTTTTTCCGCTGGTGTACCAACCCTGAAGACGCCCGTTTGCAGATTTGGTTTTGATGTATTTTTCACTTGAGGTTTGCAGATTTCCGCTGTCGTCCACTGTTTGTGCGTACGACAGGCTGAATCCAAAAAGACAAAGAATCAAACTGAATTTTTTCATTTCCTTTTTAATTTTTTATAATTGGGTTCTAATTTTGGGGTGCAAAACTAAGGATTTATTCCGAGTCCTGAAATCAAATTAGGCATTGATGTATTTTGTCTTGTCAGAAATGGGTTCTCTTTGACTCTCAGTCGCTTTGCCTTCCGAGATTTTTCCCATATAGAAAACCCCGATGCATTTTTCATTTTCATCCAATTCTGTGAATTCTTTCATATTATGAATGGCTCCCGGTGTTGACCAGTAAGATCCGATTCCGAATGCAGTACACATCAGCCACATATTCTGAACAGCGGTTGCAGCCGATGCGGTTTCTTCCCATTCAGGAACCAAACCCGAATATTTCACACAAATCAGTATGATTTTGTTTGAACGTCTGCATTTTTCGGCGATTCCGTCTGATTTTCTCTGGCTGAATTTCTCTGCAGGCGTATTTTTTTCATACTGATTTAGCATAAATTCTGAAAATCGGTTCAGCCCTTCTCCGCTGATGATTTTGAATCTGACGGGTTCTGTCCTTTTGTGGGTCGGTGCCCAATTGGCGGATTCAAGGATCATTTCCAGTTCGGTTCCGGAAATCTCGGCATTGCAGTATTGAATCGGCATAACCGAACGCCGGTTTTTTATAATATTCAGAAGTTCTTCCGGTTTCATTTCAAATAATTTGCTGCAAACATATCGGTAAACTCCGACAATTCAAAAATTTATATTCACAGCCGATGATTTTTAAAAAATCAGAGAAAATAATTTTATATTTATCACTTAATTAAAACTTTGAAAGATGCCGAAAATTGACAAATTAAGAGTGGATGAAGTGATTCGTGACGGTTACGGATTCGAATTGGGTGATTATATCAGCAATGGTTTTAACGAATTCAAAAAAGAATGGCTGCTCTACAGTCTTTACGGACTGGTCGCCTGTCTGATTCTGATTTTTTCATTTTTTACCATCATCGGATTTATACTTTTGCTTTATCCGACCATGCTCGGATTTGCGGTTGCTTCCGACAAAAGAAATGAAACCGGTTTGCTCAAATTTTCTGATTTTTTTGGTGCATTTAAAAATTTCGGTTCCTATGCGGTCGTCGGATTATTGGTTTTTGCAGCCTATCTGCTGATCTATGTGCCGATGATTGTACTGTTTGGTTTTTCCGGATTTTTTATGGATAATAACCCCGAACTGGGTGTATTTTCAATGTTTGGCTCAATGATCTTTGTCTTTTTGGGTGTGCTTCTGGTTTATTTTGTAATGATCGGATTGTTTTTTGCGCCCTATCTGATTCATTACGGTGGATATTCGGGCACTGAAGCAGTCAGAGCTTCATTTAAACTTGCATTCAGGAATTTCTGGTGGCTGCTTCTTTTTGTCATTGTTACCGGAGTGATTGGAAGCATTGGTCAGTATCTGTGTCTCGTGGGTATGTTTGCTTCAATAGCGGCCGCTTCGCTGATGAACTATGCAATGATCAGGAAGGTGCTGATGACCGACAGCTACAATGAAATCGACGAGATCGGAAATGTGAATGTTTAATCAGATTGGAGTAAAAATCTGCAATTGACAAAATTGAATTCTCACAGTTCTAAAATTAATAAATCAAAAAAACAGATGTTCCGGCTGATTGAAAGCATCTGTGTCATCGACGGTAAAGTCAGGAATCTCAATTATCATCAGAAAAGGATGGATCATTCGGTATTCGGATGTTTTGAAATCAAAAACAAATTGAAACTTGCCGACTTGATTTCAGAAATCAGATTTCCGGCCGAAGGAAAATTCAAACTCAGAATCCTATACTCAGAAAAAATTGAAAGTATCCGGCTGATTAGTTATCTCCCGAGAATAATCCGTTCGTTTCAACTAATCAGTGATGATCAAATCAGTTACAATTATAAAAATGAAGATCGTTCAGATTTTGAATATTTAATGTATGCAACCGATGCCGACGAAATTATTATAGTCAAAAACGGATTGATTACAGATTCCTCATTTTCAAATCTGATTTTCTTTGACGGACAGAAATGGCTGACTCCCGCACATCCTTTGCTCAAAGGGACCATGCGCAGTTTTCTGATCGACAGTCAGGAAATTGAAGAAACCGATATTAGGGTGGATGATTTGAAGAAATTCAACAGTTTCAAGCTGATCAATTCAATGCTGAGTCCTGACGAAACCGAACCAATTGATATTTCAGCAATTCGAAAATTTGAATAGAATTACTTTTTCAGGAACGCGAGTTCTTCGTCCAATTTTTCGGCCATATCAGAGATAATCGAAGTTTCAAGAATCAGATTTACCTTTTCTTTCACATGTTTGTACTGATGATGGATCGGGCAGGGGTGTTCGCCTGAACATTCTTTCAGACCGAGCGCACAGCCTACAAAAAGTTTGTTTCCGTCCACTTCTCTGACGATATCTGAGAGTGTGGTTTTCATATTCTGCTCGCTCAGATAGAAACCTCCGTTGGGGCCTTTTGCAGACTGAACATATCCTTTCCGACTGAGATCCTGAAGGATTTTTGCAATAAAATATTCGGGCGAATCAATGCCTTTCGCAATCAGCTTGATTCCGATTCTCGACCCGTCCTTTGTCTGCTGTGCTATATAGATGAGCGCTCTGATGGCATACTCACAGGTTTTCGAAAACATAGGTTTGTTTTTATGCAAATATAATATAAAATGTCAGAAGAAGATATTATTGTGTTTTATTAATCAATTAATTGAGCTGATTGATGTTTGATTGGATTTTACTTTTGGCTTTGAAATCAACAAAAAAAGCAGTCGGTTTGAGATATCGACTGCTTTTTGAAGTGCGGATGAAGGGAATCGAACCCCCACGCCTCGCGGCACCAGATCCTAAGTCTGGCGTGTCTACCAGTTCCACCACATCCGCGAAAAAGGTCTGCAAATATACATTTTTTAAATTGTTGACAAGTTTTATTTTACAATTTTTTGGCCTGACTTTTTTGAATTATTTTTGTAAAAAATCAATTACAAAATGGAAGTAACCGGAAGAATTAAGAAAATTTTTGAAGAACAGACATTTGCAAGCGGATTCAGGAAGAAGGAAATCGTTGTAACGACCGCAGAACAGTACCCTCAGGATATTTTGATCGAATTTACACAGGACAAGATAGATTTGCTCAATTCATTTTCGCTTGGAGATGAAGTGAAAGTTTCGATCAATCTGAGAGGAAGAGAATGGATCAATCCCGAAGGTATTGCAAAATATTTCAACAGTGTTTCGGGATGGAGAATTGAAAGAATGGGCGCAGCAGAACAGCCGCCGATGGGTCAGCCGCCGATCGAAACAACTGCCGACTACGGAGCAGCCCCAGAATCAGACGAAAAAGACGATCTGCCGTTCTGATGAAAAAGAAACATGATAATCCGCCGATTCTCGGCGGATTGTTTTTTTACAGCCGCTGCCGAACAGATAAAAATTGAAATCAAATCCGAAATTTTTTTAAATTGCAATCTCAATTGAAAACGGACGACCATTATTTTTTGGCATTGACTTTGTTTGAATTGGCATACAGAAAAAACTCAATCAGATGAAAACAATTATTTTTAGCATACTGATGATGATTGGAACTTCCGGTCTGATCAAGGCGCAGGACTTCCATGCTTCTACCACCAAAGTTGAATACATCAACAATTCGCTACAGCTGACTGCAAAGTTTTTTACAGCGGATCTTGAAAAAGTAATCGGCGTTTCTGCCGGTTCAAAAGCCAATTTTGACGCAAAAGCAAAAGCATACTGCGCAGGCACATTGACCATGAAAGTAAATGGTAATCCGGTGACACTGTCCTATGTGGGATCAGAGACCAGCGACAAATCCACAAGACTGTATTTGAAAGCAGACGGTCTGACCAATATCAAAGAGATCGAAATCAAAAACGGAATGCTTATCGACGTGTTTTCTGATCAGCAGAATCTGGTCACCTTTGATGTGAACGGTGTCAGAAAAAGCTTTACCGCCAAAAAAGGCAGCGATTCGGGCAAACTCACTTTCTGACAGCTGTTTTTTTGATGCAATTAATTTCGGTTTGATGAGCCGAAATCAGGTACTGTAAATTGACATTTATTAATCACCATCAATTCAATCATCTTTGCTTCATGAAATTCTTACCATGGATAAGCAATTGACTGTTAAGTTGTAAAGATACCAGTCTAAAACATGAAAGAAATTGGTTCCAACCATAAATGAGCCGGCTTTTTGTGTCCATAATTCAATTTTCCGAAAATTTATCAAGATTTCTGTAACCTTTTGCAGCCCTGCCGACTCTAATGGTTCAGATTGGTTATTCACCCCAGTCAACTAAAATAAAAATTAAAATGAAATCAAATTTAAAATCGCTGTTGGTATTGATTGGGATTTTTGTATTGCCTGCATTGATCGGATGTCAATCCCAAAGCGAACAAACCGCTGCCGAACCGACAGCGGAAACAGAAACAGAACCTGAACAACAGCAAACCACAGGCCCAAAAACAGATACGGTAGTGATTTATCAGATGCAGTTTCAACCGGCAAACCTGACCGTCAACAAAGGCGATACTGTAATCTGGATCAACAAGGACCTGGTTGCACACAATGTGACCGAGGATCCCGAAGGAAGCGTAAAATCAGATACGCTCAATACCGGTGACAGTTTCAAACTGGCGCCCGATCACAGTTTCAATTACATCTGCAGCATTCACCCGACTATGAAAGCACAACTGACCGTGAATGAATAGTAAGTGAACTGCTTGAGAATTTTTGTAAATTCAACATTTCTTTGTGCCTTCAGTATAAAATTGATTGAAAAAACGATTTATGAACAGGAAAAGAACAGCTCTAAATCTTCGGCCCGAAAACAAATCCGAGGAGAATACATTCAGACTTACTGACGATTGCAAAATGGTCTATTCACTGTCTGAGATGCTTGACTTTTCAATTCCTGAGATCTCAGAGCTGTTGAATGTCAGCGTATCAGAAGCAGAAATGCAATATGAAAAAGCTGATCAACTGATGGATGAAAATAAAAAAGCCGAATTTTCTTTGGCAAAACTCTTTGAATTCAATCTGATCTATTGCGACGGGATGGTTGAAAGGGTGATGAAGAAAATCGAAAAATTATAAAAACAGAAAATTAACAAAAACACATCAAAATGCCACACAATATCAAACCTTTAAATGTAAAAGTAAAGTCAGTCAAACATCTGACTCACGATGTACTCAGTATCACAGCCGACAAACCCGCAGGAATTCATTACAATCCCGGTCAGGCTGTGGATGTATCAATCAATAAGGAAGGCTGGGCCGATGAGGTCAGGCCATTCACCTTTGTATCGCTTCAGGAAGATGACCACATCGAGTTCAATATCAAAACTTATCCAGATCACCACGGTGTGACCGAGCAGCTTCTTTCACTCAAGGCCGGCGACGAACTGCTGATCGGCGAGGTTTTTGGTGATATCGCATACAAAGGCGACGGAATATTTATCGCGGGCGGTGCAGGGATCACACCATTTATTGCAATTTTGAAAAAACTTGAAAAAGAAGGCAAAATTGGTCACAACAAACTGATTTTTGCAAACAAGACCAAAGCGGACATCATCAGAAAAGAAGATTTTGACAGTCTGCTCGGGAAAAACTTTGTGAATGTATTGTCTGCCGAGGAAGTGGACGGATTTGAACATGGTTATGTCAATCCCGAACTGATCAAAAAATACGCTGAAGAGAATCTGAAATATTATTATCTGTGCGGACCGGAACCTATGATGGATGCTGTGGTCAAACAATTGGGCGATTTGGGAGTATCTCCAGAACATATTGTCAGAGAGGGTTTCTAAAATTATCTGACCGGATCGAAAGAATTCAAAAGGCAGTAAAAAAGCGGTCTATAGTTGTATGGTTTTCAGTCCGAACCGATTAAAAACACAGCGTTTTGGCTGAATTAAAAATTAGCCAAAAAGTTTGATAAAAAATTTGCAGGAATAGAATTTCGGTTCTATATTTGCCGTCCAATTACAGGAATTCCTCCTTAGCTCAGTTGGTTAGAGCATCTGACTGTTAATCAGAGGGTCCTTGGTTCAAGCCCAAGAGGAGGAGCTTAAAAACAAAAGAGTTACAAGAAATTGTAGCTCTTTTTTGTTTTTCACTGCAACAATACTGCAACAGTGTATGTAAAAGCACCAAAATGAAAGATATTATTTGTTTATCAAACAATTGAAGATGCAGGTATTTGCATCTTTTTGAGTGTTATTTGGTTAAACAAATAAAAGGTGGACATAATTTTTTGACGATTATTCACAAATTGTTATTTCAACAATCGCTCTTGGAGAAATTACTGATTGCTTTTTTTATTTCTTACCAATCGATAGGCGCTGCACATTTGATTGAATTGAAACGATGATTTCAATCATCCAAAAACCGCAAACGTATAACAAAAAAAACGAACCGCTTCCGCGATCCGTTTTTATACTTTCTATTTCCTGAATATCCTACCCGCCGACAATCAGCCGGTAGATGTCGTTTCCGAAGATCAGTGCCATCAGTCCCATCAGTATGATAAAGCCGGTGATTTGTGCGACCTCCATTGTTTTTTCGCTCATCTTTCTGCCGGTGATCATTTCAATGATGGTAAACATTGCGTGTCCGCCGTCAAGCGCAGGGATCGGCAGCAGATTGATAAATGCAAGCCAGATCGAAAACATGGCGGTGAATCCCCAGAATCTTTCCCAGTCCCACTTTGGATCAAATACTTTGAACAGTCTCAAAGGTCCACTGACCTGTTTGTATGCCTCGGTCTTGGGTCTGATGATCAGTTTGAACTGTTTGATTTGATAGATCAGATTGGTAAATGTCTTGTTGAATCCGGCCGGTATCGCCTCAAACAAATTGTATTCGTTTTTCACAATCAGATTGCTTGACTGAAACTCGGGCATTCCCCGGTTGTAAAATCCGAGCGAAGCAGAATCTGATACCAAAGCCTGAAGTTCTATTTCCTGATTGGCTCTGTTTACGGTCATCCGGATCGAATCTCCTTTCAGCGTCTGAAGTTTGCTTTTGAAACTGCTGAAATTGTTCAGCCTGTTTCCATTGATCGCAATGATTTGGTCATTTCTTTTCAGTCCGGCTTTTGCAGCATTTCCGCCTGCGATGATGCTGTCCACCACCACATCCTTTACATTGGGAGAGAAAAGTCCCTGTCTCATCGCACCGTTCAGTATCGATTTGATGTTGCCGTCGCTCAGTCTGATGGTCTGCTGTTTTCCGTCTCTTTCCACACGGATTGAGTCTGCAAGCAGTATATCGATTGCCATCCAGTCGGCTCTGTTCTGTACTTTTCCGTCAACAGTCATGATTTTGTCGCCGTCCTTGAAACCTGCCTGTTTCATCGCTTCACTGAAGGCAAGGCCGTTCTCCTGCATTTTATCCACCGACACATAATTGTCACCGTAGTGAACCAGCATTGCGGTATAAATCGTCCAGGCTAACAGCACGTTGACAATAATTCCGGCCAGCATGATGATCAGCCGCTGCCATGCAGGTTTGCTTCTGAATTCCCAGGGCTGTGGTTCCTGTTTCAGCTGTTCTTTGTCCATGCTTTCATCGATCATTCCGGCGATTTTCACATAGCCGCCCAACGGCAGCCAGCCGATTCCGTAGGTGGTTTCACCGACTTTCTTTTTGAAAATCGCAAACCAGGGATCAAAAAACAGCATAAACTTATCGACTTTTGCCTTGAAGAATTTTGCAGCAAGAAAATGCCCCAATTCATGCAGAGTCACCAGGATGGACAGACAGAGGATCAGCTGTGTCACCTGAATCAGTATTTCTTTCATTCTAATTTAATAAGCTGCAAAACTAAGGTTTTTGGACGGATTGGAAAACTATTTCCACTTGAGTGTTTCAATCAGATGAACCACATCCTTTTTCAGATATTGAATTGCAGGCTGGAGCGAATCATATTTGGGTGGTGTTGAAAAATAAACCGAGCCTGTGAGCAGATTTCGAGTGCTGTCTGTGGCGTGAAACTGAAGATTGATGGCAGAATCTCCGCCGAGTTCAAACAGCGTTCCGTACACTTTGTGATCGTCAAAATTAAATTCTCTGGGCGAAATATAACTTGCCTTTACCGTCTGATTCTGAACCAGTTTTTCGCTGTCTTTGATTTTTATTGCCAAATCGTCTTTGCCGCTGATCGGATAATAGGTCAGATACAGATTTGCCTTCATTTCAGGATAATTCAGAATGAGCCAGCAGGGTTTTTCCTTTGGTTTTTCGATGCTGAAAATCGAATATTCAAAACTGTAAGGGCAATCGGATTCAAAATTTTTATAAACCGCATCCGGATAATCCAGTCTCAGCTGCCCGATCGGTTTTACCGAATAATCATCACTGCAGCTGATTATCATTGCTGAAGTCAGCAAAAAAATTACAAAACACGAAATACTTTTGTCAAAACGGCAATCCCTCATCATCTTCTTTCTCATCAATAATATTTTCAGGATTTTTGTCCTGATTTTTTTCATTTTCGATTGCCGGTTCACGCTCGCCCGGATTTGAAGATTTTGGTGTCAGAAATGAAAAATCGCTGACCACGATTTCGGTCATATAACGCTCCTGACCGCTTTGATCCTGCCATTTTCTGGTCTTCAGCTTTCCTTCCACATAAATCTTGTCGCCCTTTTTCACATATTTTTCAAAGATCTCAGCCAGTTTGTTTCTCACCACCAAATTGTGCCATTCGGTCTGTTCCACTCTTTCGTTGGTGTCCTTTGTCACATAGCTTTCACTGGTCGCAATCGACAGTCTGCCGATCAGATTGTTGTTGTCAAACCTGTGGATTTTCACTTCTCCGCCCACATTACCGATCAAAATTACCTTATTAATTGTACCGCTCATAATTCATTCAACTTTTTTCAAATATACTTCTAAACACGACAAAAATACAATTATTGGTTTTTAGGAAAATTCAACTTATTCTATAATCGCTCAATGAATTCCGACTTTACCCGATTTCAACCTTTAGAGATGGGAAAATCGAAGGAAATTTATATTTCCAAATTTTTGTTGTGTATCAAACAATCATACAAATATACAAACCGTAAAGTTGAAATTATATTTTGGATTTCAAATAATTTTCTATCGGTTTGGGCACCGGCAGTGATTTCAGTTCTTCAGCCGAATAAACAGTTGCGCCTATCTTTTCTGATAATTTTTTTAATTCAGATTCATCCAGTTCCAAAAGCCAGAAATCAATCGTCAGCCGCTGATGGGTGAGCAGATGGATTGTGCTGCCCGAATGAGTCGGTTGGTCAGAAACTCCAAAAGGATTTTGATTTTTGATTTGGTTTTCGATCAACGGAAAACTGTACAGATTTTTCCAGATATCGTTTTTGGTTCTTTTGGCCATCAAGAAATTTTCTCCGTCTGTAATTTCAAAAAAGTTCAATTGCCGGTTTTTGATTTTCAGCTTTTTTGATTTGAACGGCAACTGATTGGTTTTATTTTTTGCCAATGCTGCGCATGATTCATTCAGCGGACAGGTTTCACATTTCGGATTTTTTGGCAGACAGACGGTTGCGCCGAGTTCCATCACCGCCTGATTAAAATCTCCGGGTCTTTTTTGATCAATGATTTCAGCTCCGAGCTGATGAAAATATTTTTTTGTTTTTGAATCACTGATATCGAGTTCAATGTCAAAATATCTGGACAACACCCGAAAAGCATTCCCGTCAATGGCCGGTACAGCTTCGTCAAATGCGATTGATGCAATGGCTGCAGCGGTATATTGACCGACTCCTTTTAATTTCAGAAGATCATTATAATGATCCGGAAATTGACCGTTCAGCTGTTCCACTATGTGTTTTGCGCTCTGATGAAGATTTCGAGCTCTTGAATAATAGCCCAGTCCCTGCCAGAGTTTGAGCACTTGCTGCTCGTCTGCTTTTGCCAGATGTTGGATTGTCGGAAAGCTATTCAGGAAATTGAGATAATATTTTGTACCCTGTACAACTCTGGTCTGCTGCAATATAATTTCAGAAATCCATATTTTGTAAGGGTCGGTTTGATCTCTCCAGGGCAGATTTCTTCTGTTTGCATCAAACCAAATCAATATCAGATAGTTAAAACTCATAATTATGACGAGAATTCTTTTTTTGTTTTGGTACAAATATTATATTTGCACCCTTTGAAAGCAAAATTAAAAACAAAAAATATTAATTATGACGAAAGCAGAAATCGTTACCAACATTTCAAACAAGTTGGGACTTGAGAAAAACGAAACACAGAAAGTGGTTGAGTATTTTATGGATGAAGTAAAGAGTTCTTTGGAATCAGGAGAAAATGTATATTTGAGAGGGTTCGGCTCATTCATCGTTAAAAAGAGAGCTGAGAAAACCGGAAGAAATATTTCAAAAGGAACCTCTATCATCATTCCGGCCCATCATGTCCCTGCATTTAAACCGGCAAAGACATTTGTTGAAAGCGTTAAAGCAAAAGTTAAAGCAAAATAATTGAAATATGCCAAGCGGTAAAAAAAGAAAAAGACATAAGGTAGCGACCCACAAAAGAAAAAAGAGAAGCAGACTGAACAGACACAAAAAGAAAAAATAAATTCTTTTTGAAAAGACCATTAATGCACTTTCCATTCGGAATCGTTCGGAAAGTGCTTTTGTTGTTTGTTTTAAGTTTGGGTAACTTTGAATCGGGGCTGAATGTTTTGAAAACCGAATTTTTGAAATCTCAGTTTGAAAAGTCTTTTCGAAAATATATTCCGGATGGTTTGTGTTACCCTTTTTTATAGTAATTTGCAGAAATGAATAAAGAATTAATTGTTTCCGCAAGTGAGGATTCGGTTCAGATCGCGCTCCTTGAAGAGGGCAGACTGATGGAACTCCATCAGGAGAATCTGGATCTGAATTTTGCGGTTGGAGATATGTATCTGGGAAAGGTTAAAAAGCTTGCGCCCAGTCTGAATGCGGCTTTTGTAGATATCGGTTATTCAAAGGATGCTTTTTTGCACTATCACGATTTGGGGCCGAATGTGAAATCTTCACTTACCTATACCAAACTGGTGAGCAGCGGAAAATTCAAATCGCATCACCTGAAATCATTTAAAAAAGAACCACTGATCAACAAAAACGGGACCATCGATCAGGTGCTGTCTCCGGGCGATCAGATACTGGTTCAGATCACAAAAGAACCGATTCATACAAAAGGGCCGAGGATCACATCCGAAATTTCGATTGCGGGTCGTTATCTGATTCTGTGTCCTTATGCGGACAAGGTATCAATTTCACAAAAGGTGAGTTCAAAGTCCGAGAGAGATCGACTGACCGCTCTGGTTGAAAGCATCAAACCTGAAGGCTTCGGTGTCATCATCAGGACAGCTGCCGAAGAAAAGAAAGTGGCAGAACTGCATGCAGATCTGAATTTTTTGATGAACAAATGGCAGACTGCTTTCAGAAACATCCAAAAAAAGAAAGTCCCGATGAAACTGCTGAGCGAAGTGGATCTGGCGTCGGGCATCCTCAGAGATAATTTCAATGAGGAATTTGTAAAAATTATGGTGGACGATGAGACACTCGCAAACGATATGAAAGAATATCTTTCGATCATCGCACCCGACAAAACCAAGATCATCAAACTCGTCAAAGATGAGGAAGTTCCGCTTTTTGAACGTGCCGGGATTGAAAGACAGATCAAATTTTCATTTGGAAAAAATGTAACCATTCCACAGTCAAAAGGAGCATATTTGGTGATCGAACATACAGAAGCGCTCCATGTGATCGACGTGAACTCCGGAAATATTTCAAGAAATTCAACCAACCAGGAAGAAACTGCACTGACCGTCAACAAAGTGGCCGCAACCGAAATCGCACGTCAGCTGAGATTGCGCGATATGGGCGGAATCATAGTGGTCGATTTTATAGATATGACCAACAATTCACACAAAGTTGAACTGTTTGATCATCTGAAATCAGAAATGCAAAAAGACAGAGCAAAACACAAAATCCTTCCGCCGAGCAAATTTGGTCTGATTCAGATTACAAGACAAAGAGTGAAACCGGAGCTCAACATCCTGACAAAAGAGGACAATCCGAATCCGGAAGGCGAAAAAGTTGAAGCACCGATCGTGGTGATCGAAAGAATAGAGATGATCCTCAAAAACATCATGGAAACAAAAGGAAAGGAGGTCAAAAATATTTCGCTTCATGTCCATCCGTTTATGGCGGCCTATCTGACCAAGGGAATTCCGAGCATACGACAAAAGTGGTATTTCAAATACAAAAAATGGATCAGGATCGTGCCGAGAGACGCCTACAAATATTTGCAGTTTAATTTTCTGAACAAGAATAATACGCTTTATAACGAATCGAATTGATCCAAAAACATAAAAAAACAAAAAACGATAAGGAAAAAAACCTTTTTTCGTTTAATTTGCACCGGAATACAGAAATGGACCGATCAAAAGATTTACTCAAATGGCAATGGCTGTTCTTTATCAGCTTCTTTACGATAAATTTTATCGGACTGATGGCCACTTCCTATTTTGGAAAAGATGAACTTCATCTTTATTTCAACCGTCGATTCCACAGCGCTTTTTTTGATTATTTTTTCAGATACTACACCGATATTGCAACAACATACACACTGATCGGGATTTTGGTTTATATCATTCTGAAAAACAACTGGCGCAATTTTGTGTTTCTCGGCTGGTCAACACTGACTGCCAGTCTGGTGGGTATGCTGATCAAACGCTCGCTTTTTATAGACGGACACAGACCCACCTACTATTTTGAACTGAGAAATATCCGTCTGAATCTGGTTAACGGCGTTGATTCTCAAATTCCATATACTTTCCCGTCGGGTCACACCATACTTGCGGTCATTCTATGTTTTTATCTGTGTATTCAGATCAAAAACAGAGGTCTTCAGCTGCTTTTTTGTGCGCTGATGGGATTGGTGGCCATCGGTAGGGTTTATCTGTCAAAACACTTTGTGATCGACACCATCGGCGGCAGTATGATCGGTTTACTGTTTGTGATTTTGGGTTATTATTTTATTTGGCAGTCGCCGAATACCAAACTCGACAAAAAGATTTTGGCCTGGAAATAATTTCAAAAAGGATTTTCTTCAGAAATCAATTTTCTCTCAGCATTTCTATGTGCGGAAGCGTATCTTCCAGATATTCATCTGAAGTCTGACGAAAACCGTATTTTTCATAAAATTTTCTCAAATAAACCTGGGCGCTGATTTTCACTTTTTCGGTATGATAATGATTACTGATGATCTGCAGAATCTGATCCATCATCTGATGGCCCAATTTCAAATCTCTGAATCCCGGCTTGCTGACAATCCTGCCAAACGAAGGTTCGTCATAAGAAACACCCGGAGGAACGATTCGGCACGAGGCCACAATCTGACCGTCAAGCGTACACCAGAGCTGAAGACATTTGTAATCCTTGCCGTCACATTCGTTGTAAATACAATTTTGTTCCACCACAAAAACATCGTTTCTGAGTCTGAGGATTTCATACAGCTCAGCAGGTGTGAGCTGATCAAAATTTTTAAAATGCCAGACCAATTGATTCATCCGAATTGATTTTATTCAGTATGCGAAGTTAATGAAAAGCAGTTAAAACTTGTCTGTCATCAAATCCCAAAAATTAAGTCTGATTCATTCAAAAGCAGTAATTTTGGTAAAAAATTAATTCAGATGAAAGTTGCAGTGGTAGGTGCGACCGGAATGGTTGGCCAAATCATGTTGAAAGTTTTGGCGGAAAGGAATTTCCCGGTTGACGAACTGATTCCGGTGGCTTCAACAAAATCGGTCGGAAAAGAAGTTGAATTCAAATCGAAAAAATACAAAATCGTCTCAGCCGAACAAGCTTTGACGATGCGGCCTGATATTGCATTGTTCTCAGCCGGCGGTGAAACCTCAAAAATTTGGGCACCTAAATTTGCGGTCGAAGGGACCACTGTGATCGACAATTCGTCCGCCTGGCGAATGGACCCGAATATTCCATTGGTCGTACCCGAAATCAATGCTTTCAGACTGAAGGAGACCGATAAAATCATTGCCAACCCAAACTGTTCGACCATTCAGCTGGTGATGGTTCTGAATCCGCTCAATAAAAAATACGGCATAAAAAGGGTAGTGGTTTCAACTTATCAGTCTGTAACCGGAACCGGAAAAGAAGCAGTCGATCAATTGGAATCCGAAATCAAAGGAGAAACACCAAAAATGAAATATCCGTATCCGATTTTTAAAAATGCACTGCCGCATTGCGATGTTTTTGAAGACAACGGTTACACCAAAGAAGAACTCAAACTGGTGAACGAAACCAGAAAAATTCTGAATGACCAGGATATCGCACTCACCGCAACTGCTGTCAGAGTACCGGTTCAGGGCGGGCATTCAGAATCGGTCAATATTGAATTCAAACAGGAATTTGATGAATCAGAAGTAAGACGAATCCTCAGAAGAACGATCGGTGTTCAGGTTCAGGACAATCCCGATACGCTGACCTATCCGATGCCGCTGTTTGCAGAAGGAAGAGACGAAGTTTTTGTCGGTCGGATCAGAAGAGATTATTCTCAGCCCAATACGATGAATCTGTGGGTGGTTGCCGACAATCTCAGAAAAGGCGCTGCAACCAATGCGGTACAGATTGCGGAGCATCTGGTGAAAAGAAAGTTTGTCGGTCAGAAGGCAGAGGTTTAAATTTGAACCAATGAAGATCGAAAGCCTTCATAATCCGGGCATCAAACAGTTGCTCAAACTTCAGCAAAAATCAAGAGAAAGAAAATCTTCGGGTCTTTTTGTGGCAGAAGGCGTTCAGGAAAATCGGCTGGCACTCGAATCGGGGTTCAAACCCAAAAGATTTTATCTGGCCGAAGGAATATTTCAGTCTGATGTTGAACTTTCAAATTCGGATTTCATTTGGATCACCGATTCTCTATTTGAAATAATCGCTTATCGGGGAACTTCCGGCGGTATCATCGGGATTTATGAAAGCCAAAATTTAAATTTAAATCAAATCAGATTGTCCAAAAATCCGCTGATAGTAATTCTTGAATCGGTCGAAAAACCGGGCAATCTGGGCGCTGTACTCAGAACCTGTGACGGTGCTGCAGTGGATTTGCTGATGGTCTGCGATCCGCTGGCTGATTTTTTTAATCCGAATGTGATCAGAAGCAGTGTGGGAACTGTTTTTACAAAAAATACGATTGCGGAAACAAAAGAAAATATTTTAAATTGGCTGAAAGTTAATCAGATACAAATCGTTTCAACTTTTCTCAGAGACGACGCCCAAAGTCTTTATAATGCCGATTTTTCAAAACCGACCGCAATTGTTTTGGGAACAGAAGCCACCGGTCTGAGTGATTTTTGGGCGGATCATTCTGATCTTCTGATCAAAATTCCGATGAACGGAAAAGTGGATTCGCTCAATGTGAGCAATGCTGCAGCGATATGTATTTATGAAGCGCTGAGACAGCGTTTGAAATAATTCAGTTAAAAAATCACTCAAATACCATATTCAACACTTCAACTGATTTTGGCCATCTGAAATCAGAAAGCTGGACTTCATAATATTTCAGCAGGGTTTCCAACAGCTGTTTTCGGTTGGAACGATTGAAGGCGTTTGACTGCTGTTCAAAAAAATCAATCGAAATCAGTTTTTCAAACAATTTTAAATTTTCGCCATCAATATAAACACCCGAAGGCAATGCTGAAGAAGAAACGCCGTTTAGCAGGTCAAAATAAACCTCAGATTTTTCAATGTTCGGATAGAAACCCAAATAACGGCTGAGATTGAGCAGAAACCAAAGATGAAAATCGGAATAAGCATTTTCTTTTTGGTCAAAGAATTCAATTGAAGAACAGATAAAATCAAACAAATCAGGGTTAGAATCCTCTTCTTTCAAAACCGAATTCAGCACTTCTGACAAAAACAGTGCAATCGCAGTTTTCTGACTGTTTCCGGTCAGCGAAACATAATGAACTGCCATTCTGCAGTCTCTTATCTGTTTGAGTGAAGAATTTGATTTGTCGTCAAAGATCAGCTCCAGTTGATTGAGCGGGCTGAACATCGGATTGGTTTTGTTTCGTTTTGAGTAAACTCCTTTTGCAATAAACGATCTGATGCCTGACGAACGGGTATAGCATTTCAGAATTCGGGAGCTGTCGCCGTATTTGATGGATGAAATGACAATTGTCAGGGTTTTGACAATCATTATCTGACGATTGCAATTTTGGTTTGTTTTGACTCTGATGCATCACTATTGGTCATCAAAACCAGATAGATACCAGAAGCCACAGGTTTCCCTTTCATGTTTTTGGTATCCCACTTGGCGACACCGCCTGCAGATTTGGTTTTGTAAATCAGATTCCCGCTGATATCTACAATTCTTACATCCGCATCGATCGGGAGACCTTTGATGGTCACTTCGCCGGTGAATCCCGGACGAACCGGATTCGGGTAGGAATAAACATCTCCAAAAGAATCACCGCCTTCGATTGCATCGCTTCGATACGACACCACACCTTTGTCAGTTGCGAAATAGACGATGCCTGTTTCTTTATCAATTGATATAAAGTTCACCTTGTTTGAAGGAAGCGGAGAATTTCCGGCTGTAAAATGATAAACGGTCGAAGTTCCGTCTTCAGAAAAATAATAGACACCTGCAGATTCGGTTGCCACCCATTTCTGGTTGGCACCGTCCACCTTGATGTCATTGATCTGAACATCAGTCAGCAAAGCTTCCGGAATTCCGTTTTGTTCAATCACAATCGGCTGGGTCTGAAATGATTCTGACTGAATCGCTTCAATCGGGTTGTATAGAACCCGGAGTCCCAGAATCGTACCGATCCACAGCACTCCGTCTTTGTCAATGGCAGCAGCAGTTACCTGCGGAGATGGCAGATTTCCCTTGTTAACAGATGCATCAATTGTATAGACTTTTTCCATATCGGTCACCTTGAGTCCGCTGTCCTGTCTTGGCAGTGCGAGAAATCCGTAACCGTTGTAAACAAATGGTTTTCTTGCACCCGCACCTGCGCCGGCAGCCTGAAGATCAATTGATTTCCATCCGCCGCCTGCTTCTTTTCTGATCATATAGGTCCTTGCCTGATCGCCCACATGCGACTGGCCGATCCAAAGATTTCCGGATTCGTCATAAATCGCCCCTCCGACCCGTTCTCTGAACCTTATTTCGCTGTTTTCGGAATTGTAATGATTGACCATCTGTCCGTCTTTGTATCTGAAAATCCCGATGTGTACATCCGGCTGAGACCAGGTCGGATGTTCAAACCATGAAATTACATAATACTCCGTATTGTCATTTGGATTCACTTCAATATCAACGATATCCCTGGCTCCGTTCATCTCCTCTTTCAAATGATGAACCCAGTGGTCGCCGTTGAAATGATAAAAACCGTTTGGATTTTGCTGCGGATTGTAAAAATTGGTGATACCGCCCGGCGCAATCCACAATTCACCTTTGCTCGAAGTTACCGACCAGGACTGGTTGTTGTACGGTCCATCGGGATAAATCGAGTTGGCGCCTTCAAGAAGTCCCAAAAGCATTGAACCGCCATAAGTCACATTGCCGACTTTTAATCCGGTGTTCAAATCTTCTCCGAAATTAACGGTACCCGTATTGTTGAAATTCTCATCAAAATTCACGACTGCACCTATTCTTGTGATGCTCAGCGTATTCCCGTTGACGGTCAGATCTTTCAGATTTGGAAAATCACCAAAATAAAGCCAGTTGTCACCGTCAAACCGATAAACCGAATTGTCAGTCGCAGCGACTACATTTCCCTGAAATTGGACAATGTGCTGAAATTCAGAGGTCGGAACACCTTCGGGCTGCTGCCATGCAGTGAAATTTGTAATAAATTCATCCAGCGGATGATAAAATATTCCTTTGTCGCTTGCCGCATAGATCACCCCGTTGCTGACCGCAGATTCCTTGACCCCAAAACTGACTCCGGCCTGAACAAAATAACAGGTTTCCATGAATTCATAATTTTCAAGATCAAAGGTGGCAAGACCAAATTCTCCTGAAATCACTGCCGCATTTGCGGACGGTTCAATATGGTTCACCCTTTTGTCGCCGGTGTATGACTGGTGAAGCGGAATCTCAAGCATATTGTGATTGTCTTCCGGGCCGAGTATGTCCATTTCGCCGCTTCTGTATCCGATCATCAGCTGTTCGGTGTCTTGGCTGTAATTGAAGGCTGTCAGTCCGACATCGTTCAGATCGTTGACCTTTGAGTTTTTTTCAAGCTCTCCGTTATTCGGATTGTAGATGAAAAATCCGTTTTCGGCACTGCAAAAAATCAGACCGTTGATCTCAAGGATATGACTCACATTTGAATATGAAAAATAATCATCCCAGCGGATCGTGCTGTTTTGGGCAAAAACGCCCAACGGCAGCAGGGTTGAGAAAACTGCGGCAAAAATTCCCTGTCTGAGTTCTTTTGGTGTATTGATCATCTGTCTGCTTTGTCTTTAAACGGCCTGCATTATTTTTTATTATCGAATGATCAGAAGTTTTGGCGGACCATGTATTTGTCATAAAATGCTTTGATGTGTCCGACCGCTTCTTCTGCGGTGTCAACCAGCCGATAGAGTTCAAAATCTTTTTCTGATATATTTCCTGCCGGAATCAGTGTCTGTTTCATCCAGTCGATCAGACCCGACCAGTATTTTGTGCCAACTAAAACGATCGGAAATCTGCCGATCTTATTGGTCTGAATCAGCGTAAGCGCTTCAAATAGTTCATCCAAAGTTCCCAGCCCGCCCGGCAATACGATGAAACCCTGTGCATATTTTACAAACATTACTTTTCGTGCAAAGAAATAATCAAAATTAATGCTGTAATCATGGTCCACATAGGGATTGAGCCGATCTTCAAAAGGCAGTTTGATTCCGATTCCGACCGATTTTCCGTTGCCTCGTTTTGCACCTTTGTTGGCAGCTTCCATTATGCCGGGACCGCCGCCGGTGATGACTCCAAATCCGATTTGGGTCAGACCGTATGAGATTTCTTCCGCAAGTTTGTAATATTCAGAATCGGGTTGGGTACGCGCCGAGCCGAAAACCGAAACACAGGGTCCGATTTTGGCCATCATCTCGTATCCGTGAACAAATTCGGACATGATTTTGAACAGCGCCCATGAATCATTTGATTTTACCTCATTCCATGTTTTGAGTGAAAATTTCTCTCTGATCTTATCTTTCTCCTCCTTTTCAGTCATTTTTTAATTGTTTAATCAAATCCAAATTTACTGCGAATCTAATGAAATTAATTCCCTGTATCTGCCGATTGCAAGATTGGGCATGATAATTTTAACAAAATCAGGATTTTTTCCAAGTTTTGTCATCCGCTCGCCTATGGTTTTTGAATCTTTGATTTGGTTATGAAATTCAAAATATCCGTATCCTTTGCAAACGCCGTTGTCGATCCAAACAAATGATTTTTCGTTCAGCGTTCTTCCATTTCCGATCATCAGAAAATTTTTATTTTTCAGATTAATTTTTTCCAGAAACTGATCGACTCTTTGGTTGTAACTTTCAGGTGGCTCTTCACCTTTGCAGGCGCCCAGACATTCACCGACTTCCCTGCTGAAACAAGGTTTGCCTGCCGGTGACAGTCGGCTGAGCACCGGACAGAGTTTGAATTCGGTGATGATATGTGAAAGCACATCTCGGACGGTTCTTGAATTTTGAAATTCGATCAGCGGCTCAGTACATCCTTTTTCGTTCTTTCGGATCATCAGCAAATCATAACCCGATCGGTTTTCTTTGCAGATCGAATGTGTAAATCCGGTATCCGGCGGATTGAATTTTGGTTTCAGCTTTTTGATTTCATTCAATTCCTTGATTTTTGAAATCATTTCGTTTCCGGTGATTTCATATTGGATGCTGTCAAAACTGTGTTTGATTTTTCGGCTGAATTCTGATTTTCCGTTCAGCACTCTTCTTGCGGACTGAGCAATATTTTCTGCTGCCGAAAGATAGACGACTCTTTTCTTTGAATCAAAAATATAAAAAAGCCCGGCCGAATTGGGCAAACCCCTGTAACCGAATTCAGCAGGAGATTTATGGCCGTTGAATCCGATTCCGGTTTTTGATATATTTTTTTCGGCATCCTTTTCAATCAGCAGTTTGAACAGTTCGATGGTCGCTCTGGCATCACCCGAAGCACGATGTCTGTCGGTAGTCGGAATTCCGAGTTCCTTGCATAGTTTTCCCAAAGAATGTGAAGCGGTGTCCGGAAAATATTTTTCGCTCAAAATCACTGTGTCAATGGTTTCACGCTGATAGATATAGCCGAGTTTTCTGAATTCCTGTCTGAGCATCCGATAGTCAAAATCCACATTGTGACCGACCAGTATCGTATCTTTTGTAATTTCAATTACCCGTTTTGCAATCTCATGGAATCCGGGTGCGGTTCTGACCATCTTTGGTGTAATCTGAGTCAGTTTCTGCACATAATTGTCGATTTGTCTTTCGGGTTTTACAAGTGAAATCAGTTGGTCTGTAACTTTCTGCCCGTCAAATCGATAGACAGCAATCTCTATGATCTCCTCTTCGCCCATCTGGCCGCCGGTAGCCTCTATATCCAATACTGCGTACATCTATCTCCTCTTTATTGTTTTACCGAAAAGTCCTCTGATGATTTGATTTCCGATGGTTCTGATAAAACTTTTTGTGGTTGAATCGGTGATGATGGTTTCAAAAACCGATTTTTCCTTTTTTGTCCTTCCAGACGGTTTTTTTGATTGAACCGGCCCAGCGTTTTCTTCTGTTTTTAATCTTTTGGACAGTATCTCGTAGGCAGATTCCCTGTCTATTTCCTGACTGTATTTTTCTGCTAATTCTGACTTTCTGATGATGGTTTCAATTTCGGTTTCCGATAAAATATCCATTCTTGAAAGTGGTGCCCTCATATAAGTATAGGCAAGCGGTGTCGGAATTCCTTTTTCGTTCAATGCAGTGACAAATGCCTCACCGATCCCGAGCTGGGTGATAACTTCATCTGCTTTGTAATAGGAAGTAATCGGATAATTTTCAACTGCTTTCTGAATCTGTTTTCTGTCCTTTGCAGTAAATCCTCTCAACGCGTGCTGAATTTTCAGTCCCAGCTGTCCGAGCACACCGTCCGGAATATCGCCCGGAACCTGTGTACAAAAAAACAGTCCGACACCCTTTGAACGAATCAGTTTCACCATCGTCTCCATCTGGTCGAGCAGTGTTTTGCTTGCTTCTTTAAAAATCAGATGTGCTTCATCGATAAAAATGACCAGTTTGGGTTTGTCGGGGTCTCCGGTTTCCGGAAAACTTTCATAAATCTCTGCCAGCAGACTCATCATAAAAGTTGAGAAAAGCGAAGGTCTGTTTTGAATATCGGTCAGACGGATGATATTGACGATTCCTTTTCCGTCTCTGGTCTTGACCAGGTCATTGACCTCAAACGACGGTTCTCCAAAAAACAAATCAGCTCCCTGCTGTTCGAGTGTGACGATCTTTCTGAGGATGGTTCCCAGTGAGGCTTTTGAAATATTGCCATAAGTGGATGCAAGTTCCTGTTTTCCACTGTCGTCATCGCTCAAATATCTGAGTGCTTCCCTGATGTCTTTCAGATCGAGCAGCGGATAACCTTTGTCGTCACAATATTTGAATACGATCGAAATGATTCCGGTTTGTGTATCGTTCAGTTCCAGAATTTTGCTGAAGAGTATCGGACCGAATTCGGTTACTGTTGCTCTCAATCTTGCGCCCGGTTCATGGCTCAGTGAAAGAAATTCGACCGGAGCGCCCATTGGTGTATAATCCATTTCCAAAACCCGCTGACGTTCAGTGATTGCTTTGTTTTCTTGGCCGGGTGCAGCAATTCCGCTCAAATCTCCTTTGATATCCATCAAAAGGCTGGGAATACCTTTCAGCGACAACTGTTCGGCAAGAATCTGAAGCGATTTGGTTTTTCCGGTTCCGGTGGCGCCTGCGATCAGTCCGTGACGGTTCATTGTTTTCAGCGCAACCAAAATTTCCGCATCCGATAAGACTTCGCCGTTCAATTTGGCCTTTCCCAAAACGATTTTGTCACCTTTGTAATGGTAGCCGGATTGTATATCCCGTAAGAAGGTTTCTTTTATTGACATAGGTTTGTTAGTGAGACTTCAAATATACAATTTTCAGTCAATCAAAATAAATTTTGAAAAAGTGATGTCAGTTCCGGGAACTTGAGGTTTTGCAGTATTAAGACCGGATCTGGAGCAGGTCTTAAAAGAATATAAAAAATCAATGCCAAGATTGACATTCTGTTATCTTGGACTTTTATTGTCCGATCATCAAAGTTTTTTCTAAAATGAGATGCTGCTGCTTTGGGATAGATTATCCTGAGCATCGAATGTCAGTACATAAAAATAAATCGGCTAAGGGAGTTTGAATTCCGCAACCACCGGATAATGGTCAGAGATTTTTTCATCGGTCAGCACACGATAACTGACCGGCAGAATTTCGTCAGAATGAAAAACATAATCCAGTCTGAGCGGATATTTGAAATCATGAAACGAAGTGCCAGCAGAACGGCCTACCTCAGGATAGGCATCTCTGAGCCAGAAATTCAGCTGCTGGTATTCATAGGAGTTTGGAACAGAATTCAGATCGCCCGCCAATATCACCGGATATGGGCTGTGCTGGATATATGGCAGCAAATCCTGAATCTGTAACTGATGTCTGAGAAAACCTCTGGTCAGTTTGTTTTTGAGAATCTTAGAATTTGTCTTTGCATCCTCGGTGCTGCTCACACCTTCTTTGATCAGTTCTTTATCAATTTTCATCGGTTCGAGATAAACATTGATGATTCTGATTGTGTCATGGCCGATGTCCAAATCTACATAACTCGCATAAGCTGAATTACCTTCCACATCCGGAAAAATCGGTCTGAATTCAATGATCGGATATCGGCTGAATATCTGATTCAATGTATTTTTTTCGTAATAATAATCAGCAAAAACACTGTCTTTTATTCTCTTGAAATTCTTGTTCGAATACCAGACCTCCTGAAGCAAAACTACATCTGCATTTTCCTTTTTGAAAAATTCTTCAAACCCATCCTGCTTCATATAATGCGCATTGAAGGTGATCAGTTTAAAGTCGGGAACGATCTCAACTTTCTTTCCAAAAAACTGATAGGATTTGACAAGCGGAGGAAACAGTCCGACCGAAAGGATCAGAAACAGTATGCCGAGCAGTCTTTTTCTGAAAAACAATACCAGGATCAGAAAAACATTGAACAATACGATGATCGGATAGAAAATCGGAATAAAACCAAAATAGGGAAAAGTTGAAGGTGCAATATAGGGTGCCAGATAGATGCTGTATGACAATATCAGCACCAGCAGATGAGAGACAAACAAAACAGAATCAAACCCTTTGACTTTTAATCCATTAACCATTTCTTCCCGCATTGAAAAGTATATCTTTTTCTTCTTTTGTCAGGCTTTCATAACCCGAACGTGAAATCTTGTCCAATATCTTGTCGATTTCTTTTTGTTTTTTGATCTTCAGGCCGTTGAATTCGTAATCATCTTTCGGCGGTGTTTTGTAATTGGTTTTGGGTCTGCTTATTTTTGGTTTTGATTTGAATGAACGGATGAGTTTGCCCAAAAAGTCATTTCCTTTTTCAAATTGTTTCATATACAGAAAACCGAATACAGCACCACCCAAATGAGAAACATGGCCACCTGCATTGTTTCCGCTGTATATTGAAAACAGATCATAGGCAATCAGACCGTAAGCGATATAATCAAGCGGAATATTGAAATTGAGCAGAAACAGCTGAACTTTGGTTTTTGGCACATAGGAGACCAGTGCAAAAAATATGGAATAAACCGCCGCAGAGGCACCGATCAGAAGTCCGCTGTAATGTGCAAGCCCTGAAAAAATCAAGAATGCAGCAGCGCCAGAAATAGAACCGAAAATAAAAAATGTGAGAAAATCAGCAGATCTGAAATATCTGAGAAACAATTGACCAATAAAATACACCATCATCATATTCAGCACCAGATGAAGTATGCCGCCGTGAAAAAACAGATAGCTGAGCACACCCCAGGGCTGTTTCAGAAAACCGTCAAGACCCGAAATTACACCAAAAAAATCCTCAAACTGTCTGCCCGAATTTCTGAAAAAAACATAATTCATCAGCACATTGATTAGAAAAACACCGGTACAGATAAATATGATCCGAACGGTGACATCTCCGTTTTTGTAATTGTATTTCAGTTTCTGAATCAGTTCGTTCATCTTAATGTTCTCTGTATTGTCGGATTAATTTTTTCTTCCAGCCCCAAACCAATATAAATCCAATGATCGCACCCCCGATGTGGGCAAAGTGTGCAATCGGGTTCCATGCAAAATTCTCAAGACCCAAAAAGAATTCGATGGCAATCATCACCGGAATAAAATATTTTGCTTTGACAGGAACCGGCAGAAAAAGCAATGCGAGTTTCGCATCCGGGTACAATACACCAAATGCAACCAGCACACCGTAAATCGCGCCCGAAGCGCCGACCATTGGTGTCATATAATATTGTGCAAGTTCTTTGGCTGCGGGCATATTTGGAATCATAAAACTGCTTTTCCCGGAACTGATATCCAGATTTCCAAGGAAGTTGTTCGGATCGACTCCGGCAGCTGTCAATATCGATTTCAGATGTTCGATCTGTATGAAATTCACAAAATTAAAAAGCGCAAAAGCACCCAGTCCGGCCGCAAAATACAGTATGATGAATTTTTTTGCACCCAGCGCATGTTCCACGGTAGAACCAAACATCCAGAGCGCAAACATATTGAACGCGATATGGGTCAAATTGGCGTGCATAAACATGTGTGTGATGATCTGCCACGGGTGGAAATTCACCGATTCGGGATAATAGGCAGCCAGCGGCGTCGCCAGATCAATCCCTCTTTGGGCAAAAACATAAGTTGCCAGATAAAGCAGACCGTTGATGATCAGCAGGTTTTTGGTAATCGGCGGAATGGGTTGATTGAACATCTGTTAATTTAATTTTTTTGAAATTTCTGATTCGTCAAACTGAACGAAAACCCTTTTTCCGTAGGGCGTAAAATTGGGTTCGTCGAGTTTTAACAATTGCTGTGCCAAATGCTCAGCCTGTTTGGGCAGCATCGGCTCTCCTTTTTTGACAGCCGTATTTTTTGAAATGATCTTAAGAATTTCGGTCTGAAAATCAATTTTGTCATGCAGCTGCATTTCTTCCAGAAAATCTGAAAAAATGGCAGGTACATCGTCGGGTTTTGTATTGACCGGAAGTGCATTGATCCTGAAACTCTGATTGTCAAATTCAACATCAAAACCAAAATCAAACAGTTCTGATTCAAAATTTTTCAATGACATGATCTCATCCTGATTTGATTCGATTTCGATCGGAAAAAGCAGTCGCTGGCTCAGCACATTTTTATCGGCAGAATTCTTTAATTCTTTATAAATCACCAATTGATGCGCCCTGTTCTGATCGATAATCAGCAGGCGGTCAGCGTGTTTGGTAATCAGATAACTGTTCATCCACTGGATTACGGTCTGTTCCCCAAACTCAAATTCCTCTTTGCTCAAAAGCATTTCGGGGCTTTGATTTTCTATGATAAATTCAGCAGCTGCCTGATAGCTTTCATTGGGTTTCCTGATGCCCGCCGGTTCATTGTCGGCCCGAAACGGATTGTAACTTCTGTCCACATTGAACTGTGGAGCTTTGATGCTTTCATTTTTTGGTTTGGAAGGAATAAATGCCCAGTCGGGATGCTGATCAAAATCAAGTGAAGGCGCCACGTTGAACTGTCCGAGCGAATGTTTGACCGCAGCCCTCAGTATGGCATAAATGCTGTATTCGTCCTCAAATTTGATCTCTGTTTTTGTCGGATGGATATTGATATCGATTTTTGACGGATCGATGTCAAGATACAGAAAATAAGAAGGTACATACTGCGGCTGAAGCAGATTTTCAAAAGCATCCATCACCGCTTTGTGCAGATAATTGCTTCTGATAAAACGGTGATTGACAAAGAAATACTGTTCACCTCTTTGTTTTTTTGAAGCTTCGGGTTTTCCGATATAACCCGAAATTTTGACCACTTCAGTTTCTTCTGTGATCGGCACCAGATTCGATTCAATCTTTCGTCCGAAAATCTGAACGATCCTTTGCTTCAGATTGCTGTCTTTGAGGATATAAACTTCCGAATCATTGTGAAACAGTCTGAAATTGATGTGTTCATGTGCCAATGCTACCCTCAGGAATTCATCCTGTATGTGTTTGATTTCCACCTGATTTGATTTCAGAAAATTTCTTCTGGCGGGAACATTGTAAAACAGATTTTTGACCGAAATCGAAGTTCCGGTCTGTGTGGCTGCCGGCAGCTGATCTCTGACGGTTCCGCCTTCGATGATCATCTTGGTTCCGAGGTCCTCATCTTCCATCCGGGTAATCGCTTCGATCTGAGCGACTGCTGCAATCGACGGAAGCGCTTCGCCTCTAAATCCTTTGGTCTGTATGTTGAAAATATCTTCAGTGGTTCTGATTTTTGATGTCGCATGTCTTTCAAACGCCATTCTCAGATCGGTCACACTCATTCCGCTGCCGTTGTCAATCACCCGAATCAGTGTTCGCCCGGCGTCTTTTACAATCAGATCTATTTCGGTTGCTCCTGCATCTACTGAGTTTTCAATCAGCTCTTTAACCGCCGATGCTGGCCGCTGGACCACCTCGCCGGCGGCGATCTGATTGGCTACATGATCGGGCAGAAGCTGTATAATGTCGGTTGTGGAAATCATAATCAGCAAAGTTACAAATCCAAATCCGAAATTTGAAACCGTCCTGACTTATCTTTTCTACAATTTGTGGAAAACTCAGAACCGGCTTAAATATTATTTTTCGAAAAAATTTAAACAGGTTCAGACTTTAAGCAATTAAATATTTACACCAAACAGATAACCGACTCCGGCCGAAACCGCCATTGCAATCGTTCCCCAGACCGCAATCCTGATTACCGCCTTTCCCATGCCTGCGCCGCCAGCCTTTGCCGACAGTGCGCCTAACAGACAGAGCGACAGTATTGCAATCGCATACAGCCAGTATTCCATCCCTTCGATCGGAAAAAACAGAGTGACCAGAAACGGAAGTGATCCGCCAGCCAAAAATGCAATGGCTGAGCTGAATGCAGCCTGTATCGGATTGGCCCGGCTGGTGTCTGTGATGCCGAGTTCGTCCCTGACATGTGCTGCCAGCGCATCTTTTTCGGTCAGTTCAATCGCCACCTGTTTTGCGGTTTCTTCTTTCAGCCCTCTTTCGATGTATATATTGGTCAGCATTTGCAGTTCAAGTTCGGGCATCGTCCTCAGTTCCTCTGCTTCTCTTTCAATGTCTGCCTGTTCAATATCTGTCTGAGAACTCACCGATACATATTCGCCCGACGACATCGACAGCGTACCCGCAACCAGACCGGCAAGTGTCGCCAGTATGATGGTCTCTCTTTCAGCATTTGCAGACGATACGCCCACAGCGATACTCGCCACCGACAATATGCCGTCGTTGGCACCCAAAACCGTTGCCCTCAACCAGTTGCTGCGACCTATATAATGAGAGTCGGTGTAATTTTCAAGCTTTGTTTGGGACTTCATGATTCAATTTTGAAATTGAGTTAAAATTAAACCAAACGGATCAAATCCCAATCATAAAATTGAATTGTGATTGATTTTTTTAATTGAAATAAATAAGGATAAATTCTAATGAAAAACTTTAGTCAAAAATTTCATTCAGCAGTTTTGCAAGTCTCAAACCGGCTTTCAACAGCTGACTTTCCAAAGTGTCGACTTGCTCATAATCATATCTGTATTTGAGTTCGTCACCGTTTTTGACGTCCGCATATATTTTTGCAGACCGAAGATAGGAATCAAAATACCAGTCTTCCAGATTTCCTTCGGTCAGTATTTGATTGGCATCCGAATCACGGAAATCGAGTACATCCGAATATTCGGTGTAGCTGTATTTTTGAAAATCAACCAGCTCATCATCCCAAATCGAATGCAGATTGGTCGGCTGTCCAAACCATCTGACTTTGATTGTGTTGCCGCCCAAATCTTCTTCTTTTCCCAGATGCAGCGGCTGATGCGCATCACCGATCAGATGAACCAGAAAATATAGCGCAACAATCTGTTCTTCATTTGAATAATCTTCTCTGTTTTTTAACTGATCAATCAGCACCAAAGTTCTTTTGTATATATTGTTGTCGGTGGACTGATTCAGAAAATCGTCAAATTGATTTCTGTCAAGATTTTCAGGAAAATTGAGATAATGCCACGAAGATGTGTTTTTGTAAGATTCCGGATCTGATTTGATAAAATCGGGGTAATTTGCCCAATAGGCGAGTGGTTGATTCCCAATGATTTCACCAATTTGCTTTTTTGAATTTTCGGTCAGATGTCGATAGGCGATTTCTGCCACAATCCTGTGTCCGGTTTTTCCCCAGCCGAATACAAAATTAAAGTTCAGCAGAAAAAACAGCATCAAAATCAGTTTTGAAAGAATTTTCATTTTTTGGAAATTATAAACCCAATATTTTGTTCAAAATCATTTTTGTAATCAGATAAGTCGGTTTGACACCGCTTAGTCCCAAACCGCCTGATGCAAGTGTGCCGCCGGTTTCAAGCGGATTATCGGATGCATAATAGGCATACATCACCTTGACTTCGGGTGAAATATAATGTCTGATTTTTGATGCAATCTGTATTGCTTTTTGATAATGACCGCCTTCCATTTCAAGACCGATCGCCTTCCATGACGAATCCCTGAAATATTCGAGCACATCTTTATTCTGAAGCGAAGTTCCAAGCACGGTAATCATCGGGCCTTCGAAAACGCCCAATCGGTTTCCGGTGAAATCTTTGAGTTTCAGCTCGTTTTTAAAAACATAATTGTCGGTCGGTCCTTCTATGATGTGCGCATTCGGAATCATGATGTCACCTTTTTTTCCGACCAGAATTCCGGCTTTTCCCATGATCGAAATCGATTTCACATTCATCATGATGCTGAATTTTTTGGTTTCATAGGGTTTGAGCAGTTCATCCATCACCTCAAAAGCCTGTTCCCCAAATGCATAATCCATCACGATGATCACATCTTCCGACTTTGTTTTCAGTTTTGAAAATGCGGTATTTTTCAGATTTATTTTTTTCAAATCAATGATCTGCACATCCATATTTGCACCCGATGCATCCCGAAGAAAAATCAATCCTTTTTTCTTTGAAAAATCTGAAACCGTTTCCCTCAATCCCTTGCTTTTATCAGCAGAAAGTTCTTTGTAAACATCCATTTCCCTGACTGCATCAAATCCTTTTTTCAAGGCATCAAATGAATAAAGCATATTCATCACCGAATGCATATTAGCACTGATGATATGCAGCGGACGATCGATCAAATCATTTTCGTACAGCGTCTTTTTGATGTTGTTTGCCCAATCTTCACCGATGATGTGGTGACCGATTCTTTCTCTCAAAATCGGTGAAAAAGTAATTTCTCTTTTTTTGATTCCTTTCAGATCTTCAAACGAAGTCCGTCCCATCCAGTATATGATTCTGAAAAACCGGTCTTTGTCTTCTTTGGTACTGAAATATTTGTATGCGTTTTCGGTTTCTTTGTATGTTCTGCCAAGAATCGATGAAAGATTCATCATAGCGACGCTTCTGTCCTTTGAATTCAGACTGACCATATTCAGCGCAACTTCCTCTATCCTTTTCCAGTAACGACTTGTCTTCTGAGAGGGTCCCTCATAGGCCTTCGCCCTGATTTTGTCGGCCTCGTTGTACAGAAAAGTCAAATGGGTGAGCATGTCGTAAATCTCAGATCTTCCGCGGGTTATTTCGATGTTCATCTGGTCTTCATCCACCCGATAACAGGTTCTCCTTCTCTTTTTTGGAATGATCGGATTGAATTTGCTGAAATCGACTCCTTCATTTGAAGTGAATTGTATAAAGGGTGTTTCTGTAATTCCGTCCGGAAGTCTGTCCAAAACATAGAAGAGTCCGTCCAATTCCACTTTTTCGGGATCAGCAAGCGACCCGTATATCTCGGGATTGAGTTGCAAAAGCAGTCCCTGTATAATTTTTCCGGTTTGACCGGAAGGTTTGTAGCTGCTTCGGTTTGACATATGTCGCATACTGATGTACAGCCGGTCGATTTCTGAAGTTGATTCTCTTGCTTTTGATATATTTCTGGGCATAAATTTTTTTCAGCTTATTTTTTGTTTAATTTTTTGTATTCGATCTCTGCCGCCATTAAATCGTCATACCATTCCTGACCAAATTTCCTGATCAGTGCATCTTTTACAAAATGTGCAACATTCACACCCAGCTCTTTTCCGAGCACACAGGCATCTGCGCAAATGCTCCATGAATGATAATTGACCGCTGTGAATTTTTCATATTCTTTGATCCGGACCGGATACAGATGACACGAAATCGGTTTTTTGAATTCGGTGGTTCCGTTTTCCCAGGCTTTTTCAATGCCGCATTTTGAAATTCCATTTTTGTCAAAAATTACATAAGCGCATTCTTTCCCGTTGACCAGCGGAGTGGTCCAGTCGCCGTCCAAATCTCTGACATAACGTCCCTGCTGTTCGATCGCTTCGATTCCTTCGGGTCTGAGAAATGGTTTGATGTCTTCATAAATATCGTCGAGTACTGCCAATTCAGCCTCATCGAGTGGCGCACCCGATTCACCTTCAACACAGCAGATTCCTTTGCATTTGCTCAGATTGCAGACAAATTCTTCCGAAAAGATTTCTTCTGAGATAAGTGTATCACCGATTTGAAACATTTTGTTTTAATTTCTGACAAACAAAATTACATAAAATTATTTCATCGGCTGTTTCGTTACTGTCCAATCATCAATCCGTCCAAAATAAATCAGACTTTCATCTTTGATTTGACTAATTTTGCAGTCTGATGAGATCGCTTTTAAATAACATCGATAATCCAAAAGATTTGCGAAAATTAAACAAGGATGAACTTCCTGTTCTTTCGCATGAAATCAGGGAATTCATACTTGAAACTTTGTCCGTAAAACCGGGTCATCTAGGAGCAGGACTGGGTGTGGTGGAACTGACGGTTGCGCTTCACTATCATTATCATACACCTGAAGATCTACTGATTTGGGATGTGGGGCATCAGTGTTATCCGCACAAGATACTGACCGGAAGAAAAAATCAGTTTGACACACTCAGACAGCTGAACGGAATTTCAGGTTTTCCGGTTCGCTCAGAAAGCGAATACGATGTTTTTGGTACGGGTCATTCTTCAACTTCAATTTCTGCCATCACCGGAATGGCGGTTGCAGACCGGCTGAATTCAAAAACCAACCGGCATATTGCGGTCATCGGAGATGCGTCGATTACTTCGGGCATGGCGATGGAAGCTTTGAATCATTTGGGAAGCACCGATTTGGATGTTCTGATTATACTGAATGACAATTCAATCGGTATCGATCCGTCGGTTGGCGCGATGAAAGAACATTTTTTTCAGCTGGTCAACGGGCGGAAGCATTCGTTTTTTGAAGATTTCGGAATTCATTACAAAGGAGTGATTGACGGTCATGATTTTGATTCGCTTTTTGATGCTTTTGAAGAATTGGATCAAATCAAAAAACCAAAATTACTGCATATAAAAACGGTCAAAGGAAAAGGTTATCCGACTGCCGAAGCTGATCAGGTCCGCTGGCATTCACCCGGAATTTTCAACAAAAAAACCGGTGAAATCACATCAAAACCAAATGCCGAAATCAGTTATCAGCAGGTATTTGGAGATACGATGAATCGGTTGATGTTTGAGAATCAAAAAATCGTTGCAGTGACGCCTGCCATGCTGACCGGAAGTCATCTG
The DNA here is from genome assembly GCA_041677705.1 of Weeksellaceae bacterium. Taxonomy (GTDB): domain Bacteria; phylum Bacteroidota; class Bacteroidia; order Flavobacteriales; family Weeksellaceae; genus Moheibacter. The sequence goes on from JBAYPM010000001.1 coordinate 119,294, forward strand.
ACCAAAGTTCATGAGAATTTTCCGGAAAGGGTTTTTGATGTGGGAATTGCTGAACAGCATGCGGTAACTTTTTCGGCCGGACTGTCGGCTCAGCAAATGATTCCTTACTGTACCATCTATTCGACTTTTTTGCAAAGAGCTTATGATCAGCTGATTCATGATGTGGCATTGCAGCAGCTGCCGGTCGTGTTCTGTATTGACCGCGCCGGAATCGTCGGGACTGACGGTGCAACCCATCACGGCTATTTTGATATTTCATTTTTAAGAAGTGTTCCGAATATGACGGTTTCTGCACCTATGGATGAAATTGATTTTCAGAATCTTCTATTTACCGCGCAATTTTCGGATTCTCCGTTTTCAATCCGTTTTCCGAGAGGAAACACAGCCAGACATCAGCTGTCGGATCAGCCGTTTAAAAAACTGGAAATCGGAAAAGCTGAAGAACTGAAAAAGGGTAACGGAACTGCAATTCTCAGTTTTGGGAGAATCGGAAACCGTATCAAAAATATTCTGGACTCAGACAAGTTGTCACAAGAAATCAAACAAAATACGGGACATTATAAATTTCTGTTCTGCAAACCGATTGATACTGATCTGCTCGATAGAGTTTTTGATGAAAACGATGTCGTGCTGACATTTGAAGACGGCGTTTTGAACGGTGGATTTGGAGATTCAGTTCTTGAATATGCTTCAAAAATCGGTTTCAAAGGAAAAATGATCAGAAACGGTTATCCCGACCGATTTATTCAACATGCAAACGTTGGTGAGCTTGAAGCGTTGATCGGTCTGGATGAAAAATCAATACTGAATCTGCTGATTTCTCTTTGATTATTTCCGAATGATTTTTGCTGACTGGTACCCCAAGTCATAATGGAAAGTCAGAAAATAAATTCCGGGTTTTTCGGGTAATTTGAATCTGTAATTTTTTTCGCCGACCGAACTGATCGTCTCTCTGAGCAATTGCTCAATTTTTCTGCCCGATTCGTCAAAAAGTGTCACCACCATATGGTCTTTCTTTTTGTAGTCAATGCTGACATTTACAAAATCACCCTGAACCGGATTTGGGAAAACTTTGATTCCAAGGTCTTCTCTCTCAACCGATGCATAATCATTTGTCGAAAGATGATCAGTGTATTTGTAAACCGAAGTGCCCGAACAATAAGCAAGATTTGAATTAAAAAACTGAAAACGGTTCAGTGAAAATCCAAAACCGGTATCGGTCCAAGTCTGACCCGCATCAAAAGTTTCAAGAAAACCGCTGTAATGTCCGCCCATCCAACCGTGGTCTTCGGTAATAAATCCGACTGCCTGAATGTATGAATCCGGAACTTCTCTCGAAACCCAGTTCTGTCCGCGATCGGTTGATTTGATCAGTTTTCCGTTCAGTGGTTCAAAAGATTGAACCGAGCCAAAAATCACATCTGAATTCGAAAACAAAACCTGAAGTTTCCAGACCATTTCGCCCGGAATATTTGAATTGTAAAGCTCAGTCCAGGTTTGACCGCCATCGGTGGTTTTCAATACTACTCCGCCATCTGGATTCGATCCCGCCGCATATCCGTTCAACTCATCTTCAAAAATGACTTCTACCAAAGCATCAGCCCACGGAGACATGTCGATAAATTCCCAGTTCTCCCCGCTGTCTGTTGATTTGATGATATAGGCAGGCTGAAAGTATGCGCCACAACCGTAGATCGTATGATCTCCCACCGCATCCATTCCGCAGATTGCCTCCACACCCGGAATATTCAGAACTTCCCAGCTGGCACCGCCGTCTGAGGTTTTATAAAAATTTTCGGTCAGCGTTCCCAGAAATCCAATGTTTTCATTTAGAAATTCAATATTTCGCTGGTATTCTTCCGGCGTACTGAAAATATTTGTCCAGGTTTCGCCGCCGTCTGTGGTTTTATAGGTTTCATATCGCCAGCCGTTTGCTGCCCAGCCGAGATTTTCATTCAAAAAGAAAATATCGTCATAACGTGTCCCGTCGTTTGGAATATCAAGCTCTTCCCAGGTTTGTGCCGTAATATTGATTGAAATAAATGGCAGGATGATCAAAAGTAGAAATTGTTTATTCATTGATTTGATTTTTTGAATCAGTCAAAATTAGAAAAAATTAAATAGTTATTTTTGATTATTCGATTTGAATTGAATTTCATAATGTTTTGAGCACGGTTTGCGATTAGGATTGCTAATATATTTTATCGTAATTTTGCATCATTCTAAATAAAAACAACAAAAAGATGTCGTTAACACAGGAAAGAATTGACGAAATCGGCGAAGAGCTCGTCGAAGTTTTCAAATCGATATACGACCCTGAAATTCCGGTTGATATTTACGAACTGGGATTGATTTATGACGCAGTAATCAATGAAGACGGAAAAGTAACCGTAACCATGACTTTGACCACACCCAACTGTCCGGTGGCAGAGAGTTTACCGCTTGAAGTGAAAGAAAATGTGGCAAGCGTCAAAGATGTAACAGAAGCAGAGGTGATCCTGACATTTGAACCGCCTTGGGACAGAGACATGATGAGTGAAGAAGCAAAATTCGATCTCGGATTTTTATAAAATATAATATTTAACTATGGATTTCAATTTTTTAATTTATTTGGTTTATTTCGCGCTTGCGATTATAATCATCAGCGGACTTGGTTTTTTCTTTATTGTAAAGCAGCAGACCGCATTTGTAGTGGAACGTTTTGGTAAATTTCAAAGCGTCAGACATGCAGGTTTTCAGCTGAAAGTTCCGTTTGTGGATCGTGTGGCCGGAAAACTGTCGCTCAAAGTGCAGCAGCTGGATGTGGTGGTGGAAACCAAAACAAAGGATGATGTGTTTGTAAAACTGAAAGTTTCTGTACAGTATGTAGTAATCAAGGACAAAGTTTATGATGCTTTTTACAGACTCGACAACCCGTATGCTCAGATTACTTCTTATGTTTTTGACGTGGTCAGGGCTGAGGTTCCGAAGCTGAGACTCGACGATGTGTTTGAAAAGAAAGATGATATTGCAATTGCAGTAAAAGGTGAATTGCAGGATGCAATGAACGATTACGGCTATGACATCATCAAAACACTTGTGACCGATATTGACCCGGACGAACAGGTGAAACATGCGATGAACCGAATCAATGCATCAGAACGTGAAAAAGTTGCAGCACAGTATGAAGGTGATGCGCAAAGAATTCTGATTGTAGAAAAGGCTAAAGCCGAGGCGGAAAGCAAAAGATTGCAGGGTCAGGGGATTGCAGACCAGAGAAGAGAGATTGCAAGAGGGCTTGAAGATTCGGTGAATGTGCTGAACAAAGTCGGAATCAATTCTCAGGAAGCTTCTGCACTGATCGTTGTAACACAGCACTATGATACGCTTCAGGCAATGGGGACACTCAACAAATCAAATCTGATACTGCTGCCCAATTCACCGCATGCAGCCGGCGATATGCTCAACAATATGGTAACTTCATTTGTCGCTGCGAGCAAAGCAGGTGAAGATTTTAAGAAAGATTCTAAGGGATAATCATTTGAATGCCGGGCTGAAAAGTCCGGCATTTATTGAAAACCAAAACTTTTCTATCTTTGCATTGATGAAGATTCTGTCGGTCATTATGTCTGTGATAATTTTGGCATTGAGCTTTGCGCCCTGTGCCGACAATAATTCTGTGAACCAATCACAGGAAATCAGTCTTCATCAGGACAGCGATAATCATCAGCATCATTCTGATTTTTGCTCACCGCTTTGTGTCTGCAGCTGCTGCGGAACCATAGTGGCTCAGATAGAAGGCCAAGCCGATTTTGAAATCAAAACTTACGAAATTTATTCTTCTCAAGAAAACCTGCTCAAACCAAGATTTCCGTCCGATATCTCTTTTTCCATCTGGGAACCGCCCAAAATTATTTGATGAACCCCAATTTAATTACAGCTTCTGACCGATGCTGTACGTGTTCTTTTATTCATCAAATAAAATCAAATGTTAAACAAAATCATCTTATTCAGCATTAGGAATAAGTTCATCGTAGTTGTATTTACACTTGCGCTTGTCGTCTGGGGTTTTTGGAGTGCAGGCCGTCTTCCTATCGATGCTGTCCCCGATATCACAAACAATCAGGTCCAGATCATCACCAACTCTCCTTCGTTTGCCACTCAGGAAGTCGAACAATTTATCACCATGCCGATCGAACAATCGCTTGCCAACCTTCCTGATGTGGAAGAAATGCGGTCGATTTCAAGATTTGGTCTGTCTGTGATTACTGTGGTTTTTGATGAGAATGTGGATATTTATTTTGCAAGACAGCTGGTTGCCCAACAGCTGAATGAAGCCATGGAGCTGATCCCGGATGGAAAGGGAAAACCGGAGCTTGCGCCTGTGAGCACCGGTTTGGGAGAAGTTTACAAATATGTACTTCATCCGGCGGAAGGAGCAGAAAATAAATATTCTGCCATCGAACTCAGAACGATTCAGGATTGGATCATTGCTCGTCAGCTATACGGTACGAAGGGAGTGGTCGAAGTCAACAGTTTTGGCGGAAGACTCAAAGAATATGAAGTCGCAGTCGATCCGAACCGGCTCAGAGCGATGGATATTTCAATTTCCGAAGTATTTGATGCACTCGGCGAAAACAACGAAAATACAGGCGGTGCATATATCGAAAGACAGTCAAATCTCTATTTCATCCGTGGTGAAGGAATGGTCAAATCGATTGATGATATCGGTAAAATTTCAATCAGAAACAATCCGAACGGGATTCCGATTTTGATCCGTGATGTGGCTGATGTCAGAATTGGAAGTGCAGTCCGTTACGGCGCGCTGACCTGGAACGGAGAACGTGAGGCGGTCGGCGGTATCGTGATGATGCTCAAAGGTGAAAACAGTGCGCAGGTGGTCAAAAACATAAAAGAAAGAATTGCGGTTGTTCAAAAATCTTTGCCCGATGATCTGACCATTGAAGCCTATTCCGATCGTGCCGATCTGGTCAGCCGTGCCATTCAGACGGTTGAAAAAAATCTGATCGAAGGTGCGCTGATCGTTATTTTGGTTTTGGTATTATTTCTTGGAAATTTCAGAGCCGGACTAATTATCGCTTCAGCTATTCCGCTGTCAATGCTTTTTGCTTTGGGAATGATGAATCTTTTTGGTGTCAGCGCAAATCTGATGAGTTTGGGAGCAATTGATTTTGGGCTGATTGTGGACAGCTCGGTCATCATCGTCGAAGCTGTGATTTTCAGGCTGAGCCTGCAGAGCAAAGGGATTGCGCTGACATCAAAACAGATGGATGAACAGGTTTTCCGGGAATCTTCAAAAATGATGAATGCAGCTGTCTTTGGCGAAATAATTATTTTGATCGTTTATATTCCGATTCTCACACTAACCGGAATTGAAGGAAAAATGTTCAGACCAATGGCACAAACCGTATCCTTTGCAATTTTGGGCGCATTGATTCTGTCAGTCACCTATATTCCGATGATGAGCGCATTGGTGCTGCCAAAAGTTTATTCTCACAAAAGGACATTGTCCGAAAAAATGATTGACAAACTGCATCAGATTTATGAGCCTCTACTTATCACAGTTTTGAATTTTAAAAAGACGGTCTTGGCGATTGCAATTGCAATTTTCGGATTGTCGCTATTTGTGTTTTCAAGATTGGGCGGTGAATTTATTCCACAACTTCAGGAAGGTGATTTTGCATTTCACTGCATACTTCCGCAGGGTTCTTCGCTCAGTCAGAGCATTGAAACTTCTATGCTCGCCTCAAGGATAATCAAAACTTTTCCGGAAGTCGAATCGGTGGTCGGGCAAACCGGTTCCGCCGAAATTCCAACCGATCCGATGCCGCCAGAAGCAACCGATCTGATCATCAATCTAAAACCGATCAATGAATGGGAATCGGGTTTGAGTTATGATGAACTGGCAGATAAAATGATGACCGAACTCGAGATCATTCCGGGTGTATTTTTTGAAGCATCACAACCGATACAGATGCGGTTCAACGAACTGATGACCGGTGTCCGTCAGGATGTGGCGGTAAAGGTTTATGGTGAAAATCTGGATTCGCTGACAATTGCCGCCAAAAAAATCAATTCAATCATTCAGACCGTCAAAGGAATTTCAGAACCTCAGATCGAAAGGATTTCGGGGTTGCCTCAAATCCAAATCGAATACAATCGCGACCGGATGGCAAATTACAATGTGAGCGTCAAAGATATCAACGACGTGGTCACAACTGCTTTTGCCGGAAAACCGGCTTCACAGGTGTATGAAGACGAACGAAGATTTGATCTGGTTGTTCGTCTGGATTCGGTTTACAGAACTTCAATTGACGATGTCAGAAATCTGTTTGTGACCACCCGAAACGGAATTCAGTTGCCGCTGACCCAACTGGCGGATGTTCAATACAAAGACGGTCCTGCACAGATCAGCCGTGAAGACGGAAAACGGAATGTGGTCATCGGTTTCAATGTTGAAGATCGTGATGTGAAATCGGTAATTGAAGAAATCAGACAAAAGATTGATTCAAATCCAAAACTGCTGCCCGAAGGTTACTATATAACTTATGGCGGTCAGTTTCAAAATCTTGAAAAAGCAGTTTCAAGACTGATGCTGGTGGTCCCGATTTCATTGGCGATCATATTTGTTTTGCTTTTCTTCACATTTCGCTCGGTTAAACAGTCGGTGCTGATTTATTCGGCCATTCCAATGGCGGCGATCGGCGGTATATTTTCACTTTATCTGAGAGGAATGCCATTCAGTATTTCGGCAGGAGTCGGTTTCATCGCACTGTTCGGAGTGGCGGTTTTGAACGGAATCGTACTGATGAGCACTTTCAATCAATTGAAAAAAGAAGGAATTGGAGATTTGAGACAAAGAGTGATCAAAGCAACCTATATCAGGATGCGACCGGTGCTGATGACTGCTTCGGTTGCTTCACTCGGATTTCTTCCGATGGCAATCAGCACAAGTGCAGGAGCCGAAGTGCAGAGACCATTGGCAACAGTGGTCATCGGCGGACTGATTACAGCCACTTTTCTGACATTGTTTGTGGTTCCGATTTTATATGAATTGACTTATTCATCAAAAAAAGAAAAGAAATGAAAAATTTAATCAGAATTATTTTGACCATTTTAATTTCCGGATTTGTCTGTGCACAGCAAAGAATTTCGGCTGATGAACTGATTGAGATTGCGGTCAGTGAGAATTTTCAAAATTCAATCAATGATGCAAGAATCAAAAAGGCAGAACTCGACAGAAAGGGTGCAGTCGAATTTCCAAAAACCGGATTGTTTGTAGAAAATGAAGATTTCAGCCCAAATGAACCAAACGGTGTCTGGAAAGTCGGTTTGGAACAGGAAATTCCGTGGCCGGGTTTGAACAAAGCCAGAAAAAATTATATGGATCAGCTGATTTCGGTTCAACAGATGAACCGTGAAGCTGTAAAGGCTGAAATCATCAGAGATATCAAAAAATCGTATTATGAACTTTGGTATCTTGAACAGAAGAAAAATCTGTATTTACGTTTGGACAGTATGTACAGCAATCAGTTTCAGGCAGCAAATATCCGGTACAATACTGGCGATGTGCCCGGTCTGGACAGGATTTCGGCTGAAGCAAAATTGAATGAGAACATCGCATTGAAACTTCAGATTGAAAAGGAAATTGAGATCCTTCAAAAACGGCTGATGCTGCTGACCAATCGTCAGGAATTGTATCTGCCCGAAAAAGGTCAGCTTCCGAAACTTGAAATTTCAGGTCTTGAATCGGTTGGGACTCATCCTTCACTTTTGGTTCAGCAACAGGAAATTGAAGTTTCCAGATCATTGATCGAAGTTCAGAAACAGCAGAATCATCCTGATTTTTCGTTCAGAGCATTTTCGCAGGTTTATTTGGGTGAAAAAGATCCGATCAGCGGTTTTTCCTTCGGAATGTCATTTCCGCTGTTTGGTTTGAGACCGATGAAAAACAGGAATGAAGCCATTCGTCAGGAAGTAGAATTAAAAGAAACAGAACTCAACTGGCAAAAGATGAATCTCAGTTCAATGCAGCAACAGTCGCTGACAGAAGTTGACAAACAAAAAATAATGATTGATTTTTACGAAAGTTCGGGTCTCAAAGATGCCGATGCAATCATTTCGGCTGCCACACTGAGTTACAGAAGCGGTGAAATCAGCTTTGCAGAAATGAACACCTTTGTCATTCAGGCGATTTCGATCAAAGACAAATATCTGGAAAGCCTGAATCTTTACAATCAGTCGGTGATTGAATACAATTATCTGATCAATCAAAATTAATTCTAATTATCAAATCAAAAAATATGATCATTTTTAGAAATTTCATTCTTTCAATTTTATTCATGATGATGATTTTATCATGCGGTGCCGGAAATGATAAAATCAATTCCGATTCCGAAGAACCTGAACACGCACATGAATCCGAAAATGAAGTCAGTCTGAATGATGCACAGATTGGTGCCATCGGGCTTGAACTGGGAAAAATTGAACAAAAAGAACTCAGAAATGTAATCAAAGCAAACGGTTTTCTGAAAGTTCCAAACCAAAGCAAGGCAAGTGTCACTTCGCTTTACTCTGGTCAGATCAAATCGATTTTTATCCGTCCGGGAGAAAAAATCGAAAAGGGACAGAAGATTGCGTTGATTGAAAATCCAAATCAGGTACTGGTTCAGGAACAGTATCTGACGGTTGTCGGTCAGATTCAAATGGCTGAGACAGAAGTCAAGCGGCAAAAGGAATTGTATGAAGGAAATGCGGGAGCGCTCAAAAATCTTCAGTATGCTGAGAGTCAGCTGAAAATGCTCAGAACCCAAAAAGCGTCTTTGGTCAAACAGCTTCAGCTGATGGGAATTTCAACTTCATCAGTTTCTGCTTCTAATCTGAGTTCCACCATGACGGTCAGATCACCAATTTCAGGTGTGGTCGGCGCAGTGCTGGTCGATATCGGCAGCTATGTCGATATTTCATTTGCGATTGCTGAAATCATTGATAATTCTGATCTTCATCTCGATCTGAATGTTTTTGAGAAAGATCTTTTGAGTGTCCAAATCGGCCAAACCATTCATTTTACACTGACCAATAATTCGATCAAAGAATATGATGCGACGATTTTTTCAATTGGTTCTACCTTTAAAGACAACAGCAAGGCGATTCCGGTTCACGCAAAAGTTAAAGGTGATATGAACGGTCTGATCGACGGAATGAATGTGGTTGCGATCATCAGCATAGGCGAGAGTCCGGTTCCTGCAGTCCCGACCGGGTCGATAGTCAATTCGGGTGCAGAGGATTTTATTTTTATTTTGGAAAAGAAAGACGGTTCTGAAAACATTTACAAAAAAATTCCTGTGGTCAAAGGAACGACAGATGTCGGCTATACTCAGATTACACCGCTGATTGAAATTCCAAACGATTCTCAGGTGGTTACAAAAGGAGCTTTTTTTCTGTTGGCAAAGATGAACAATACAGGCGAGGAACACTCACATTGAAAAATCATGGATAAACGAGGTGGCCGGTATAAAGCTGTTCCACTTCTATGTTTACGGGTAAATTTTTTAGAACCAGATTTCCGGTGCCTGCCAAAGTTCCTTTGACCAGACTGATGGGCCGGACGATGATGTCGTTGCTGCTTCTGTGAAAAAAATGGACTTCATCTGCAGTCAGATTTTCACCTTCAAAACGTGCTGCACCTGACCAAAACCGTATATCCAGATTCTGGGTTTTTCCTTTTACCTTATAAATAGATGAAACATTGTCGCCAATCATCAGTTTTTGGTTGTCAACTTCAATTTCAAAAAGACCGGGCGGCTGATCATCTTCTGTGACACCCGATTCGAGTGAGAGTTCCGGGAATTTAAGCACACCATGAGATTTGACCGGATATTGTGATCCGGAATGAATCTTTTTCAGATCGGGAGCAGTAACATAAACTTTTGCAGAATGATAATTTCTCAGCAGTTCGCAACTGCTTTTGTTTGAAATTTTCAATTCGCCTTCAGCGTCCATTTCAAGATCGATATCGTCTATGAAATTTTTTCCGGCTTCAATTATTACCGAATATTCGTCTGACTGAGCAACATAAAGTTCGATTCCGACCGAGATATTGATTTTGCTGAATTCTCCGGTGTTGATCTGTTTTGTTTTGAGATCTCCCTGACTTTTAAAACAATCCATCTGACTGTCGGCACTGCAGCCCAGAATTGTCAGTGTGCCCATCAGAATCAGCAGTCTTTTCATTTTACTAATTTTCAGTGTGTACAAAGAAAAACAAAAAGGATGAATTCAGAAACCATACCTCTGATTTTTGACAAATCAAACTAATTTTAATTTTTGTTCGAAAATTTAATAATATTTCTAATTTTGTAAATCTGATTAGGGAATAATATTGAATCAGCCCAACTTAAAACCGAAATTAAGACCCCTTTGATTGCAATTTAATTTCTGCAAATTGAATTGGAATGAGTTATAAATTATTGATGAGAAAAACAGGTTGGTTTCTATTTGTGTCAATGCTTGCGGGCTTTTCGGCTGCGCAGTTGAACGAAACCTCAATGACATCGGGTCAGACCGTTGTCCAAACTTCAAATGAATTAAATCCGGCGGATAAGCAAAATCATTATCAGCCCGAATACGCGCCTGATGCAGAATGCATCACTTGGGTTGGCAGTCCTTCATTTGTGTGGTCAGATGCTGCCAATTGGTCAACCGGAACCTTGCCGACATCAAACGATTGTGTTGTGATTCCTGCTACAGCCTACGGACCACGCGTTGGCAACTTATACAATGCTTATGCAAAAGAGCTGACGGTGGAAAATGGCGGCAAACTTCAAATTTATGCCAATGGCACTCTTATCGTAACCGATCAAATCATTAACAACGGCAACCCGATAGATTTATTGGTCAAAAATGGAGGCAGTCTGATTCAGATCAATCCAAACTCGTCCAATTCGGGTGAGATTATGGTCCACAAAGTGTTCACGCTCTCGAATTCGAGAAAACAGTACAATTTTATCATTTCGCCTGTGACCGGTCAACCGATTCAGACCATATTGCCGGGAGATCCAAGAGTGCTTTGTCACAGCGAGGAAATGAATTATTTTTATGACGCCGGTATCGGCCCTTACGTAGCCGGAAAGGGATATGCAATCAAAGAACCCTCAATGGCGGCAATCCCCGGCAATACGCCGGTAGCTGAGTTTATAGGTGAAGCTTTTAACGGAAACCTGGATTATATTCTTTCATACAAAACTACACAAAGCGATGTCGATCACGGATTCAATGTAGTTGGAAATCCTTATCCGTCCAATCTTAACATTGAGATGTTGTATGATTATCCAGCCAATAAGAACAATATCGAAAAGGATTTTCTTTTTTGGGACAATCGTGGAAATACATTGTACACCCAGGAAGGATCCAATTATTTAGGCGGAAATTATGCGTATTATAATGCACTTCTAAAAACCGGTCTCGCTGCTGTGTCAGCAGTGGGCGAGGAACGGGTGCCAAACGGAATTGCTACCGTAGGAGCCGCTTTTATGATCAGAGCAAAATCAAATGCAAACGGAAAACCCCTTCATTTTGAAAATTCATTCAGAACAGGCGCTGGAGGCCCCGGATTTTTTGGCAAACCTTCCGATGCGACTGAAAAAGACAGCTACCATTTGATAATGATTACACCCGATGAGATTCAGACGATGACTGCTGTCGTCTATACAGATGTGGCTGCGAATGAATATTCTGAAGAAGATACGGATGCCATTGGAAACGAATTGGAGCTTTATACAATTGAAGACGATCATCAGATTCTGATTCACGGAAGATCCGAATTTAATCCTGCCGACAAAGTTGAACTCGGAATGAGGGTCAATACTGCCGGCACCCAAATCATCTCATTGTACTCAACGTCCGGACGTTTTGCAGAAGGACAGAAAATTTATATCAAAGACAAACTCCTTGGAATTACACATAATCTTACCGCCAAACCTTACAAATTTTTAGCCAGGAAAGGAGAAATTAACAATCGTTTTGAATTGGTTTACCGACCTTCATTTGACGTAAAAGATACTGGCATTGAAGATATCGAAATTAAACGTCAGGACGGCATGGTGGTGATTGAATCACCCGTATCCGATCTGAACAGAGTGATGATTTATGACTTGTACGGCAGACCGATTTTTGAGAATTCAGAAATCAACTCAAAAAAAATTAAGATACCTGAATCAATTCTGGGAAAACAAATTGTAATTATTTCCGTTATTAACAGGTTGGGACAAGTTGCGGGGAAAAAGTTTATTATTAACAGCTAAGGATGAAGAAGTTATTTTTGTGGGTTTTTTTAATATCGAATGTCGGCTTTTGCCAATTTTTCGACAGCACTGAGAATTCACCTTCATCCAATGGATTTTTTGAAGACAAAGACCAAACCGATCAACAGAACCAAGAAAAAAGCCTGACCGATATTATCTTCGGAATTGATGACAACAGCGAGGAGGGTTCCGGATTTTTTGTTACTTCCGATGATGAATATGAAGAACCCGAACAGGGTGAAGATGCGGGTGGAAATCCGGCCGATCCTGTACCCATCGACAATTGGCTGCTGATCCTTCCGATTGCAGCTTCAATCATTGTCTTCAGATATCTTTACGATCCCAGGAAACGGGAAACTGCCAGCAAAGTATAAATCAACCGAATTTGCAATCCGATTGCAGCCGTTTCGTCCTAAATTTGTATCAAATCATTTTTATGTCCAAGGCGTGCTGTACAACTGAAAGGAATGAGAAGCCGCATAAGTACAATGACGGATTTGATCACAATCATTCACACGATCACGGAAATTCCTCATCCTTCAAAACTTACATACCTGCCATCATCAGTCTGATTCTGCTGATTTCGGGTATGCTGCTCGATCATTTTGGCACTTCATGGTTCGGCTCAAACCTACGGCTGGGCTGGTATCTGGCTGCATTTGCGCCGGTCAGCATTCCGGTTTTCAATGAAGCTTTTGAGACCATCAAAAAAGGTGAGATTTTTACTGAATTCACACTGATGTCGATTGCAACACTCGGCGCATTTGTATTGGGTCAGTACGCAGAAGGAGTGGCGGTGATGCTTTTTTACACGGTGGGCGAATTGTTTCAGCATGCAGCTGTCAACCGGGCAACCGGTAACATCAGAGCATTGCTGGATCTGAGACCAGAAAGCGCAACCGTATTCAGAGACGGACAATGGATCAATATACATCCTGAAGAGGTCGAAATCGGTGAAAAGATTCAGATCAAAGTCGGTGAGAAAGTTCCTTTGGATGCGGCGATGATTTCGGATGTTTCAAGTTTCAACACGGCTGCGCTCACCGGTGAAAGCAAACCCGATACAATCCGAAAAGGCGAGCTGCTGCTTGCCGGAATGCTCAATCTTGAAAAAGTGGTTGAAGCAGAAGTCACCAAAAAATTTGATGAAAGTTCGCTTTCAAAAATTCTGAAAATGGTGGATGAAGCAAGTCATCGGAAAGCAAAAACAGAACTGTTTATCCGAAAATTTGCTAAAATCTATACACCGATTGTATTTTTTCTTGCCGTCGCGCTGATGCTGCTTCCGTACTTTTTTGTAAACGATTATCATTTCAGAGACTGGTTTTATCGGGCGATGATTTTTTTGGTTATTTCCTGTCCGTGCGCATTGGTGATTTCAATTCCGCTCGGCTATTTTGGAGGAATCGGTGCTGCTTCGCGAAATGGAATTCTTTTCAAAGGATCAAATTTTCTGGATTTGATGGCAGCCGTCAAAACCGTTGTGATGGACAAGACCGGAACCCTGACTCAGGGTGTGTTTGAGGTCAATCAGGTGAATTCTGAAGGAATTGAACTGGAAGAATTTCTTGATTTATTGTCTGCAGTTGAGAAAAATTCAACCCACCCAATTGCAAAAGCGATTACAGCTTATCATCCGTCCGAACTGACTGCATCTCAAATCGAAGAAATTTCGGGTCACGGACTGAAAGCGGTTATCGGCGGAAAGATAATTCTGGCCGGAAATTCAAAACTGATGAAAAAATTTGGGATTGATTTTCCTTCCGGTATTGATGAGCTTGTTGAAAGCATCGTCATGGTTTCGATAGACGGCAGCTATTCGGGTTATGTTACGATTTCGGATAAAATCAAAGAAGATTCAAAATCTGCAATTTCAAAAATGAAAGCTGCCGGTGTTGAACAGACTGTAATGCTGAGCGGCGACAAAGACAGCATCGTTCAAAAAACAGCAAAAGAACTGGGAATCGATCTTGCCTACGGAAATCTGCTGCCTGAAGATAAGGTTGAAAAAATCAGCGAACTCAAAAAAAATCAAAAAAATACCATTGCATTTGTCGGTGACGGCATCAACGATGCGCCGGTGCTTGCGGTCAGCGATATCGGAATTGCAATGGGCGGAATGGGCAGCGATGTTGCGATTGAAACTGCAGATGTGGTCATCCAGACCGATCAGCCTTCAAAAATTCCGGTTGCCATCCAAATCGGCAGAAAGACAAAACAGATTGTGATTCAAAACATTGCATTGGCATTTGGCGTTAAACTGTTGGTGATGATACTGGGAGCAGGCGGTTTGGCTACTTTGTGGGAAGCTGTCTTTGCCGATGTGGGTGTTGCATTTCTGGCAATTTTAAATGCGATTAGAATTCAAAATATGAAGTTTTGATTATCTTCGCTCAAATCATTTTTTTATGAAATTCTTTACCGTCTTTTTATTTGGATTAATTTATTGTCTGCCGCTGAATGCCCAAAGTATCTACCGGAAAGTTGCCGAGTATTCCTGCAGTTGTCTGGGCGAAAAAACGACCGAGGAATTGGAAGCTTTGGATTTGGAATTTCAGTTGGGGCTGTGTATCATAGGCGGAATTTTCCAAAACAAAGAAGAATTTGATCAGACTTTTGGCGGAAAAGCCATTCAGGAAATTGATATGGAAAAATTTGGAGAAGATGTCGGAATCGAGATGCTCAGTATTTGCCCTGAGATTTTTCTGAAATTTATCGATGACTATGATGAGGATGATGATTCAGGCTTTTCGGGTGTTGAACTCGGCAAAATTTCAGGGATTGAAAAAAAGCAGTTCAATGTGGTCAATCTCGAATCGGGAGACGGTTCGATTCTTAAATTTCTGTGGCTATGGGATTTTACCGGTTCAGAATTGCTCATCGACGGAAGTTATAAAGACAAATGGCTCAACGTCGTCTATTCAAACATCGAACTCTATGATGCGCAGAAAGCAACTTATGTTGTTTTTAAAGTAATCGAAGCAATTGTCGAAGGCGAATAGTTGTTGATAAAATCAATTTGAGACCGGCCGAAATTGGCTTATTTTTGCCCCAATCACACCAAAATTCTTTCAAAATGAAAATCTGGGACAAAGGTTTTTCAGTCAATGAAAAAATCGAAAAATTTACAGTAGGAAAAGATCGTATATTGGATGTCTATATCGCAAAATATGATGCGATTGCGTCCAAAGCACAGGCAAATATGCTTGCAAAAGTCGGAATCATCACGGCAGAAGACAATGCAAAACTTCAGCCTGCACTGGATGAAATCATCAGAAGATGCGACGCCGGAAATTTTGTAATCGATGATGAATACGAAGATGTGCATTCAAAAATCGAGGCCGAACTGATTGAGAAAACCGGCGATGCCGGAAAAATGATTCATACCGCAAGATCGAGAAATGATCAGGTTTTGGTAGCAATTCAACTGTTTTTGAAAGATTATTTGTCAGATACCCGCGAAAAGGTATTGAACCTGATTGATATTTTGGTTGACAAGGCAGACGAGCACAAAGACGATCTGATGCCGGGTTATACACATTTTCAGGCAGCGATGCCAAGCAGTTTCGGAATGTGGTTTTCAGCTTATGCAGAGAATTTATTGTCAGATTTGTATTTTCTGGACGCGGCTTATAAAGTTGCCGACCAAAATCCGTTGGGATCGGGTGCTGGTTTTGGAACCAGTTTTAAAATCGACCGAAAGGAAACCACAAAAGAAATGGGCTTTTCCGAAATGGCAGTCAGCTCGGTTGGTGCGCAGATGCTGAGAGGAAAAACCGAAAAATCAACCGCAGTCGGCATTGCGATGTTGTCAGCAACGCTTTCAAAAATGTCTTATGACCTGGTGATGTACAACAGTCAGGATCTGGGATTTGTAAAGCTGCCAAAGGAAATGACCACCGGTTCTTCGATTATGCCGCACAAAAAAAATCCGGATGTTTTTGAATTGACCCGCGCACATTGCAATCGTCTTCAGGCGTTGCCAAACGACATTACGATGACGATCAACAATCTGCCGAGCGGTTACCACAGAGATTTTCAGATTTTGAAAGAATTCCTTTTTGAACCGATGTTCCAGTTCAACGATATTTTGGATATCTTGATTTTTGCAATTCCGCAATTGGAAATCAAATCTGATTTTATGAACCAGGAAAAATACGACGGTATCTATACGGTTGAGAATATCAACCATCTGCTGCAGACAGGAACTTCGTTCAGAGATGCATACAGAATCGTCGGAATTTCGGTGGATGAAGGAACCTATGTGCCGCACAAAGAATTTAAAACTTCACATTTGGGAAGTATCCACAATTTAGGTTTGGACGATATAAGAGAAAAGATCAACCGATACAAAGCATCAAAACCGTCATAGTTTTTCTTTCTGATTTTTTATAACTTTAGTCGATTATTCTTATTGTTCTGACCATGGAATTTATTGATTATTACAAAGTATTGGGCGTTGACAAATCGGCGACTCAGGATGAAATTAAAAAAGCTTACCGAAAGCTGGCCAGAAAATATCATCCCGATTTGAATCCGAACGACAAAGAAGCCGAAAAGAAATTCAAACAGATCAACGAAGCAAACGAGGTGCTCGGAAATCCTGAAAACCGAAAGAAATACGACAAATACGGAAAGGACTGGCAGCATGCAGAAGCTTATGAAAAAGCAAGGACACAGCAGCAATCCGGCGGTCAGGGTGCTTATACCTATGAGTCTTCAAATTTTGGAGATGCCGATTATTCGGATTTTTTTGAATCTCTGTTTGGCGGCGGTTTTGGAAGAAGAGGCAGCCGGAGCTTCAAAGGTGAAGACTACAGAGCCGAAATGCAGATCCATATTCGTGATGCCTGGCAGACCCACAAAAAGACATTCAATTTTAACGGAAGAGATTTGAGGATTACCGTTCCGGCCGGAATTTCGGACGGTCAGGAAATCAGACTCAAAGGATTCGGCGGAAAAGGCACAAACGGCGGACCCGACGGAGACCTGTTTATCGTGTTCAAAATCATCAATGACACCGCGTTCAAAAGAGTGGGAGATGATTTGTACAGGACTGTCGACCTCGATTTGTACACCGCTGTATTGGGCGGAGAACTCACGGTTGATACTTTTGACGGAAAAGCAAAAATCAACATCAAAACAGGGACTTCGAACGGAACAAAAATGAGACTGAAAGGAAAAGGATTTCCGGTCTATAAAAAGGAAGGACAGTTTGGAAATCTGATTTTGACTTTCAATATTGAAATTCCGCAAAACCTGTCTGACAGGGAAAAAGAACTGTTTAACGAACTTGCCAAATTGAGAAAATCATGAAAACCGATAAATTAATACAAATCAGCGAATTGTGTGTTCACTATCATTTGGAACCTTCATTTTTTGATGAAATAGAATTTTATGAACTGATTGAAATCCAAAGTTTTTCAAACGGAAAATTCATTCACAGAAAACAACTCAGGACATTGGAGAAAATCATCAGGCTTCACGACGAACTCGAAATCAATATGCAGGGCATCGATGTGATATTTGGGATGATGTCAAAAATTAAAAAACTAAAAGATGAACTGAGAGAAACCCGGAGCAGATTGGGGTTGTATGAGGGGTGAGTTTTAGATTAAAGCTAAATTTAATTTTCACGCAAAGACCGCAAATGTCTTTCGCAGAGTGCGCAAAGAATTCTAACTGAACTTGATTAAAAATAAAAAGACACTTGGCATCCCACACCCAACATCAGACCCAAGTCTCATCGTCTCAAGTCTAATATCTCAAAATCTCACATCTAAAATCTAAAATCAAAAAAGTGGAGCTGGCGGGATTCGAACCCGCGTCCAAACAAGCAGCCTATGTGCTTTCTACATGCATAGTCAGTCTTTGGTTTTCGACTGCAGCCCGCGGACAGACACGCTAACTGCAACTTAGTTCCTTAATTTTCGACTGCGGTACGGAACACTCCGCAATCTATCCCCACATTCCTGTGCCTCTTGATCAAACGCCGTAAGGAAAGGCCTTTGAGAGACATTCAGCTTCCCTGCCTTGCAGGGAGATGCCAAGACTTACTGTGATTCGGTCTATTAGGCAGCCAAAGCGTAATTGTTGTTGCCAGTTAAAGGTTGAAGTGCCTGATTTACGTGGGTACACAACTTGCCACGACATGCTTACATCATCTGCTGATCCTGCTGTCAAAACCGGTCAGCCCCATAATATTAATGAACGTCAAATTCAATTTTTTTGAAATTGAGGATTGCAAAGTTACAAACTTTATGCCATTGCAGACATAAAAATTCAAACTGACAGAATTGATCAAGAATCACTTTTTCTTTTGTTCTGAAAAAATTCTGTAACCAGACGGCTGCATTCCTGTTCCATAATTCCATACCTGACTTCGGTTTTCGGATGAAGCGAAATTCCTGATTGCCGATAACCTCTTTTAGGGTCTGGTGCGCCGAAAACCACTTTTCCGATCTGACTCCAGTACAGTGCACCGGCACACATGACGCAGGGCTCGAGTGTCACATACAACGTACATGAATTCAGATATTTTCCGCCCAGAAAACCGGCTGCCGAAGTGATCGCCTGCATTTCGGCATGAGCGGTCACATCGTTAAGCGTTTCGGTCAGATTGTATCCTTTTGCAATGATCCTGTCTTTTGAAACGATGACCGCACCGACAGGCACCTCATCCTTTTCAAGTGCAGTCAGCGCCTGATCGATTGCTTTTTCCATATAATATTCGTCCGAAAATAATTCTGCCATAATTTGATTTTGAGTCAAAAAAAATGCGAAACACAGAGTGTTTCGCATTTGAATATATGAATTTTAATTTTATGCTTCTGCATTTCCCCCTTCGGCAGATTCAGCAGCAGGTGCCTCAGCTCCTTCAGCAGCTTCCTCATCATCATCTTCGTCAGCAACTGCGACTCTCGAAGTTCTAACCGCAGCGATAACGGCGTTGTCCGGATGAAGGATGGTGAATTTGTCACCTCTGATGTCTCCCACATACTTTTTGTGTCCGATTCTCATTGAAGAGATATCGATCATGATTTCGTCAGGAAGATTTCCCGGAACAGCTTTCACTTTAAGTTTACGCATGCTTTGTCTCAGCACACCACCTGCAACAACACCTCTTGCACGACCCGAAAGTCTGACAGGTATTTCGATTGAAACCGCTTTGTCATCCTGAAGCTGAAAGAAATCAGCGTGAATGATTTTGTCGGTAACCGGATGAAACTGGATGTCCTGCAGTATTGCAGGAATTTTGGTTCCGTCTGCCAACTCTAAGTTAACTGTGTGTGCGTCGGGCGTATAAACCAGCGGCTTAAAGCTTTTTTCGTCAGCCGAAAAATGCAATGGCTCGTTTCCACCGTAAACAACACAAGGTACTTGGTCAGCATTACGTAGGGCGCGACTTGCTTTCTTGCCCACGTTTTCTCTTTTAACACCTTGAATTGTGATTGATTTCATAAAAAAATATGTATTTAAATTAAATTATAAACTTCGAACTTATTGATTTACTGTTGTGTACCTTCTGCATAACATCTGCGAAAAGTGGGGCGCAAGATAATACTTTTATTTTAGATACTGAATTATTTTTTAAAGGAATGCTGTCGGTCACTGCAACCTCTGTCAGCGGCGAGTTTTGAATCTTTCCAAAAGCATCTCCCGAAAAGATGGCGTGAGAAGCGATTGCACGAACGCTTTTTGCTCCTCTTGACATTATCAGTTCTGATGCCTTGGTAAGTGTTCCGGCGGTATCGATCATATCGTCGAGCAGGATTACGTTTCTGTTTTCAACCTCTCCGATCAGCGTCATGCTGTGTACCTGATTTGCTTTTCTTCTTTCTTTGTAGCAAATGACAATGTCGGTGTTCAGATATCGGGCATAATTGTTTGCTCTTTTTGCTCCGCCCATATCCGGTGATGCAATGGTGATATCATCCAATCCCAAACCTTTGATATAATCGATAAAGATGGTGGATGCATACAGATGATCGACCGGAATTTCAAAAAATCCCTGAATTTGATCTGCGTGCAAATCCATCGTCATCACACGGGTTGCACCTGCCGCAGTCAGCATTTTTGCAACCAGTTTTGCCCCGATCGGAACTCTGGGCGCATCTTTTCTGTCCTGACGCGCATATCCGAAATAGGGAATGACCGCAGTGACTTTATCGGCCGAAGCTCTTTTTGCGGCATCACACATCATCAGCAGTTCCATCAGATTGTCGTTTGGCTGATGTGTTGAACCGATCAGGAACACACGTGTTCCCCTTACTGATTGTTTGAAGGCCGGCTGAAACTCACCGTCGCTGAATTGAAGAACTTCTGACTGGCCCAATTCTTCTCCGTAATATTCGGAAATCTTTTTTGCCAAATCAATGCTTCCCCTTGTCGAAAATAATAATGCCTTTTGTTGCATGTGACTATGATATAAACTTTTGTATGTGTGATAAAAAGGTTTGCAAAATTAAAAAGAATATGTCCGATTCTGAAATTTGAGTGGCATAAATTTTTTATAAACCGAAAATGACCCGAAATGATTATTTCTTCTCTTTTTCCTCAGCCGCTCTTTCGGCTTCTCTTCTTTTCTGTTCATCCTCGCTCAGCCTGCTTTCAAGATTTTCTTTGACACCCTTTAAAATTTTTTTGAATTTTTCGGGCTGTACGACATAATAATGATGATTTTCCCTGAAGTCCTCAATGCTCAGTCCATGATTCTCAATGATTTGCGCTTCTACCTCACTGATGCTGGTTTTTTTGGCCGAATAATCTTTTAAATACGAATTCTGCTGATAGATATACAGTTCGCTCAGCAGTTCAATCATTTCATTTTCACTGATCAAATGTTTTGGTTCTTCAACCCGTTTTGAACAGCTGCCGACAAAAAAAAGACAAATCAAAATGCAGTTTATCAGTCTCATAGTTTTCCAAATATACTCAGTATCCTTAACCTAATTATTCCAAATACAGCTTCACCCATGATGCCCGAGTTGATTTTTGATTTTCCGGCCACCCGGTTCGTAAAAATGATCGGCACTTCCTTTAGCCTGAATTTTTTTTTCCACACTCTGTATTTCATTTCAATCTGAAAACCGTAACCTTTGAATTTGATTTTATTCAAATCCAGAGATTCGAGCACTTCTTTTTTGTAGCCGACAAATCCTGCAGTTGCATCTTTGATGGGCAAATTTGTAACAAAACGCGCATATTTTGATGCGGTATAAGACAAAAGCACTCTCGACATCGGCCAGTTGACCACATTGACGCCATGAGAATAGCGCGAGCCGACCACCATATCGGCATCGGTTTGAAGCGTATTCAGCAGCCTCGGCAAATCATCAGGATTGTGCGAAAGATCTGCATCCATTTCAAAAATATAATGGTATTGATTTTTCAGTGCCCATTTAAAACCGTGTACATATGCCTTACCGAGTCCGTCTTTTTTTTGTCTGAGTTCGAGAAATAGTCGGTCAAATTCTTTTTGAAACCCTTTGACCAGACCTGAAGTTCCGTCGGGTGAATTGTCGTCAACCACCAGTATATCAAATGGTACTTCAAGCGAAAAGACCTTTCTGATCACTTTTTCTATATTTTCCCTTTCGTTGTATGTGGGTATGATGACAAGATTTTCCGACATTGGGGTCAAATATGGCGCTAATATAATTCATATCTGTCGATGGCTTTTGTATTTTTGCAAAGAATTATGAGAAATCTGTTGTCAACAATTTTTGTCGATCATTTCAATCCCGACCTGGATTGGGTGATTGCCGTACTGGTAATTTCGCTTGCCCTGATCATTGTCGGCAGAATAATTTTTTCAAATAATTTTGACTCGCTTTCGAGCATTGAAAGATTTCAGCAGGTGAATGACAACCAGAAACTATTCGGTATTCTTTTCCAGATTGTTTATGCTTTTCTGCTTGCTGCGGTAGTTGTAAATTTTTTGACAGACGAATACAGTTATATCCTAAACACACCGGCGCTGAAGATGACCGCTGCCGCAGTGCTTATTCTGGTCTTTTTTGCGGTAAGAAAGATTTTGTCGGCAACCGGAGCTTATGCCTTTGGTCTGGTTCAGGACAATGATTATATTTTAAAAGTATTTAATTATTACAGGGTGTTTTCGGTTTCTGCGCTTTGGATTATAGCATTTCTTCTTTATTTTTCAAAAATCGATAAGCCTGTACTGTTGATCATTCTGGGTGTAATCCTTTTGATAATCAGGTCGATGTGTTTTGTGTTGATATTTAAAAATCAGCCGTCTGAAAAAACGAGATTTTGGTATTATAATATTTTGTATCTTTGCACACTGGAAATTCTACCGTTGCTTGTGTTTTTTAAATTTGTAAACGCCTGGTAATTAATATCTTAAAATGAAAGTAAAATCTATTCTTGTTTCTCAGCCACAGCCTGTAAATGATTCTTCCCCTTATCACGAATTGAGCAAAAGAAATAAAATCAAAATAGATTTTCGTTCTTTTATCCATGTGGAAGGCGTTGATGCAAAGGATGTGAGACAGCAGAAAATTGATTTTTCAAACTATACGGCTGTTATTTTTACCAGTCGAAACGTGATTGACCACTATTTCAGACTTGCTGAGGAAATGCGTTTTCAAGTGCCTGACGATATGAAATATTTCTGTCAGTCAGAAGCAATTGCAAATTATCTTCACAAATACATCGTTTACAGAAAAAGAAAAACTTATGTGGGCGAAAAGGGAATGTCTGATCTGACGCCCTATTTCAAAAAACATAAAGATGAAAAATTTCTGCTTCCTTCTTCAGATGTGCTGAACCCGGCTGTACCTGATTTTTTGGACGAACTGGGAATCAAATGGGAAAGAGGGATACTCTGCCGGACCGTTTCGAGCGATCTGTCAGATCTTGAAGATGTGAAATATGACATACTTGTTTTCTTTACACCTTCGGGTATCAAATCTCTGTTTGAAAACTTTCCGAAATTCAAACAGGACCAAACCCGAATTGCGGTTTTTGGAAAAACTACCGTAAAAGCTGCAGAAGAAATGGGATTGAGAATCGACATTGAGGCGCCGACCCCCGATACTCCTTCAATGACTATGGCGCTTGAAAAATATCTGAAAGAGGCAAACAAGAATTAAGCCTCGGCAGTGAACAAACAGCCAGTTGGAGCCATGAAAAATCAATGGGTAATCAAACCCGCACCCCAAAATGACACCGTCCGGCTATTGATGGATGAAGTGAATCTGCCCAAAGCTCTGGCGGTTATTCTCGCCCAAAGAGGAATAGACAGTTTCGATTCTGCAAAAGAATTTTTCAGACCTTCACTCAACGGACTTCATGATCCCTATCTGATGAAAGATATGGATAAGGCGGTCAATCGAGTGTTGGAAGCAATCGAAAAAAATGAAAACATATTGATTTACGGCGACTATGATGTGGACGGAACTACTTCTGTTGCTATGATGTATGATTTTCTGAGCTCAGTTTATCCTCATATTTCATATTACATACCCGACCGATACAATGAAGGTTATGGGATTTCGATTGCAGGCATTGACCATGCCAAAGAAAATTCATTTTCGCTTGTCATTGCACTTGACTGCGGGATCAAAGCAGTTGACAAGATCGAATATGCAAATGAGAAAGGAATTGATTTTATCATTTGTGACCACCACCTGCCGGGCTACAAACTGCCCGAAGCAGTTGCGGTACTCGATCCCAAACAGCCAGACTGCGAATATCCGTTCAAAGAACTGAGCGGCTGCGGTGTCGGATTCAAACTGATTCAGGCGCTTGCACCAAAATTGGGAATCGATCACAAAGAATTGTTTTCATATCTCGATCTGCTGGTGGTGAGCATTGCAGCCGACATCGTTTCGATCACCGGTGAAAACCGGATTTTTGCACAATACGGAATCAAAGAGCTTCAGAATTCACCAAGACCCGGACTGAAAGGACTTTTGGGTGAACAGGCTGAAAATGTGGATATTTCAAATATCGTTTTCAATATCGCACCAAAAATCAATGCCACCGGACGGCTCGAACATGCCAGACAATCGGTTGAACTTTTGATTTCAAAAGATGAAGATTCAATTAAAAAAATTGCATCGGAAATCGCTGAGCTGAATACACAAAGAAAAGAAACCGACGGTAATGTTACCCAGGAAGCCATCCAACAAATCAAAGAAAATCAGGAAGAAGCCAGATATACCACTGTCGTCTTTTCACCCGGCTGGCACAAAGGTGTGCTCGGGATTGTGGCTTCAAGACTGATTGACACCTATTACCGTCCCACTTTGGTGTTGACCGAAGGAAAAGAAGGCGAAATTTCAGGTTCTGCACGTTCGATCAAGGATTTTGATATTTATGAAATCATAGACAGCTGTTCTGATCTGCTCAGCCGATACGGAGGCCATCGTTTTGCAGCCGGACTGAGCATGCCCAAAGAAAATTTTCAGCTGTTTAAAGATAAATTTGAAGCGCTGGTCAAAGAAAAAATCAGACCGGCACAAAGAATTCCATCCATAGAAATTGATACCGAAATCGGATTTTCGGAAATTACAGATTCGTTTCTCAGAATATTGAAACAGATGAAACCTTTTGGTCCAGGCAATATGTCACCGGTCTTTCTGACCGAAAATCTGATTGGCGGAAATGTGACCGAAATGGGCAAAACCGGCGAGCATCTCAGAATGGATCTGATGGATTCAAATCAAATCAAATTCAGCGCAACCGGATTTGGAATGGGGAAATTTGCAGAAGATTTCAAATACAGAAAATTTGATCTGGTGTATTCGATCCGAGAAAACCACTGGAAAGGAAACAGCTTTCTTCAGTTCAACATTCAGGATGTCAAATTCAAAGAATAATCGAGAGCGAGGAAATATTTATTTTTGATCCGAATCGAGTATCTCTTTCAGTTTGAATAGTTCCGAACGAATCAGTTCCAGTCTTTGGATCAGTTCCAGTTCTTCTTTGATGTCATCATGCTCGTCCAAAACCTGTTTGGCACCTTCAAGCGTATAGCCGCGTTCTTTCACCAGATGATAAATCAGTTTGAAATTTTGTATGTCCTGCGGAGTAAAAAAACGATTGCCCTTTTTGTTTCTTTTGGGAGAGATCACTTCAAACTCTTTTTCCCAAAAGCGAATCAGCGATGCATTGACATCAAAGGCTTTTGCGACTTCACCAATACTGTAATACAATTTGTCGGGCAGTTCCAATTCCATTAATCCAAAGATACGGTCATTTGCTGAGATTTATCCAGCAATATCTTGAATTCATCCGGACTGACATCCTGGTAGAAGAAAGAAACCGGATCCACCGGCTGACCGTCCTTATGAACTTCATAATGCAAATGAGGTCCGGTTGAAAGCCCCGATGAGCCTACATAACCGATGATGTCACCTCTTTTTACCTGCTTTCCTGCAGCCACTTTTACCCGGTTCATGTGTCCGTAGAGGGTCTCATAGCCGTAACCGTGATTGATTACGACTGCATTTCCGTAACCGCCGTGTCTGCCGGCTACCGTTACTTTTCCATTTGCAGTTGCATAGATCGGAGTGCCCACGCTGGCTGCAAAATCAATTCCTTTATGAAGTTTTCCGATTTTCAGTATGGGATGGATCCTCATTCCGAAACCTGATGAAAGTCTGTGCAGATTTTTGTTGGCTACCGGCTGTATTGCAGGCAGGTGTGCCAGCATTTTTTCTTTTTCCTTTGCGCTGATGACCACTTCGTCAAGCGATTTTGACTGGATTACCAATTGTTTGTTCAAAATATCGACATTTTTTGCCAAATCGGTTGCCAGATCGCTGTATTTCCATTCAGAAAATTTTGAATAACGGTTCACACCACCAAATCCGGCTTTTCTGACATCTTCAGAAATCGGTTCGAGTTCAAAATAACTTCTGTATATATTGTTGTCTCTTTCCTCGATCTGACCAAGTACATTTTGAGACTGTTTTACTTTTTTATTTAACAGTTCATACTGAATCTTCATTTCATGAAGTTCGGCAGAAAGCGTGTTTTCTTCGGGAGATATCACCTTCTGACTGAAGATGAAACCGGAGATAATTCCAAAAAATGCGGTTACGATTACAAAGGCAGCCATGTTTCTGAGTCTCTTCATACGCAGTCTTTTCACGCGTTTGTAAGATGCAGTACCCGTATTGTACCTGTATTTTTTAATTCTCATTCGTTTGTGTGTATGTATTATTTTTTCTGAGCTCAACAAAATAACGGCAAAAAAGTCTAACTTATTGTTAATGAAATTGTAAAATACAGCTAATAAATTGAGAAACAGCCAGGACTGAATTTTAGGTTCTTAGATTTTTGATTTCATTTTTTAATTTCAGATAATCGAATGGTAAATTATAAAATCAAAAAACGATTATTCAAGTTCTAAGTTCTGACTCAAACAATTGTAATTTGGATTTGTTGATTTCATCAATCAGAATCGGGTTTTTAAGCGATTTTTCGGTCAAAAAGCTGCTGAAGTTCTGGCAGAAAATTAAAATAATTATTTGCATAATTTATCAAATCCAAATCTGAACTAAAATTGACCAGAAAATCCAAATCGCTTTCTTCGGTGAATTTATTTTTTTCGCAAAACCCAACAGGTAGAGATTTTCTACAAAATATGTTTTGCATAAATCATTCAACAACTGTATTTTTTGTTCTGTAAACGGAATCATAAATCAAAGATACAACTGTATCAAAAAAAATTGAATAGGAACGGGCTTTAGCCCGTTTATAAAGATTGTTACAGAATTGGCTTCAGCCGAAATTTACAATGGTTTTGTTATCATTTTTGATTTGCTTCGCGACAAAAATGCCGCCAAAACCAAAACATCTTATACTTTTCCACCACGAAAAGCTCATGGCTATTTAAGTTTCAATTTATCTTAAATCAAATTTAATCTTCGGCTTTGTCAATTTTATCCATCAAAAACAATTTCACCAAATCTATTTCAGAAACTCAGCAGAATTCCCGATTTTTGCATTTCAATTTTTAGAAAATGACTTCCAAAGAGATACGCAAACAGTTCTTGGATTTTTTTGAATCCAGACAACACCAGATCGTACCTTCCGCACCCATCGTGCTCAAAGACGATCCGACGCTGATGTTCAACAATTCGGGTATGGCACAGTTTAAAGATTTCTTTCTCGGATACAAAAAACCGACTTCGGTACGGGTGGCCGATACACAGAAATGTCTGCGTGTTTCGGGCAAACACAATGATCTGGACGATGTGGGAAAAGATACTTACCACCATACCATGTTCGAAATGCTCGGCAACTGGTCGTTTGGAGATTATTTCAAAAAAGAAGCCATCGCCTGGGCGTGGGAACTGCTGACCAATGTGTACGGAATCCCGAAAGACTGGCTGTATGTGACCGTTTTTGAAGGTGACAAAAAAGACGGAACTTCTGCCGATACTGAGGCGCTTGAACTTTGGAAAACCCATGTGAGCGAAGACCGTATCCTGTTTGGAAACAAAAAAGACAATTTCTGGGAAATGGGCGAAACCGGTCCCTGCGGACCCTGTTCTGAGATTCATGTGGACATTCGTTCGGCAGAAGAAAAATCGAAAATCAGCGGAAAGGAACTGGTCAACAAAGATCATCCGCAGGTGATTGAAATCTGGAATCTGGTCTTTATGGAATTTTTGAGAAAGGCAGACGGATCGCTCGAAGAACTGCCCGCAAAAAATATTGATACCGGAATGGGATTCGAAAGACTTGCGATGGTTTTGCAGTCAAAAACTTCAAATTACGATACCGATATCTTTCAGCCGCTGATTTATGAAGTTGAAAAAATTTCAGAAAAAAAATACGGCGAACAGCATCAGACCGATGTGGCATTCAGAGTGGTAACCGATCACCTGAGAGCGGTTGCATTTGCAATTGCTGACGGTCAGCTGCCTTCAAATACCGGTGCCGGTTATGTGATCAGAAGGATTCTGAGAAGAGCGATCAGCTACGGTTATCGCTTTCTGGATATGAAAGAAGCATTTATCTACAAGGTGTTTCCGATTCTCAAAGAACAAATGGCTGATTTTTTCCCCGAACTCAACAAACAATCGACCCTGGTTACCGAAGTCATCAAAGAAGAAGAAACCAATTTTCTTCACACCATCGAACACGGACTTACCAGACTGGATAATTTCATCAGACAGCATCCCGATCTGAAGGTGATTCCGGGCGATGTGGTTTTTGAATTGTACGATACCTACGGTTTTCCGACCGATTTGTCAAGAATCATTGCCGAAGAACAGGGACTGAGCATAGACGAAGTTGGTTTTGAAAACGAAATGAACAAACAGAAGGAACGTTCAAAGTCTGCTTCTTCCTATTCAGCTTCAGACTGGACTGTCCTGATCAAAGATGATGTGGAAGAATTCATCGGTTATGACCAGCTTGAAACAGATGTGAAGGTTACGCGCTGGAGAAAAATCGAAAATAAAAACGAAACCCTTTATCAGCTGGTGTTTCAGGCAACTCCTTTTTATGCCGAAAGCGGCGGTCAGATCGGAGATACCGGCTGGATTGAAAATCAGTTTGAAAAGGTTGAAATCATCAATACAAAAAAAGAAAACAATCTGATTGTTCATTTTTCAAAAGAACTTCCAAAATATTTGGAACTGCCCTATCATGCGCAGGTTGACGAAATCAGAAGAAATCACATCATGCGCAACCATTCGGCAACCCACCTGCTGCACGAGGCACTCAGAGACACTTTGGGAAAACATGTGGAACAGAAAGGTTCTTACGTGGGACCGGATTATCTGAGATTTGACTTTTCACATTTCAACAAAATGTCAGATGACGAACTGAGAAAAGTAAACGAGCAGGTGAACCGAAAGATACTCGAAAGAATTCCGCTCGAAGAAAGACGTGCAGTACCGATTAAAAAGGCATTGGAAGAAGGTGCAATGGCATTGTTTGGCGAAAAATATGGAGATGTGGTGCGTGTGATCAAATTTGGTTCATCGGTTGAACTTTGCGGCGGAACCCATGTTGCAAATACAGCCGACATCATGCTGTTCAAACTCAGAAGCGAAAGTTCGAGTGCGGCCGGTATCAGAAGGATTGAGGCGACAACCGGACTGGTGGCAATCGAAGAATTGAGAAATACCTATCAACAGTACAATCAGATTGTAAACGAGCTGAAAAATCCGAAAGAACCGATTGAAGCCGTTCAAAAACTGATCGACGAAAACAAAGAACTGAAAACCAGACTGGAGAAATTCAAAGGTCAGCAGGCACAGTCAGAAAAAGAAAATTGGAAAAAATCTTTTGAAAATATCAACGGCATCAACTTCCTGGCGGTCAGAACCGATTTGGACAACGACTCGATCAAACAGATTGCATTTCCGCTCAGAAAAGAAGTCAAAAATGCATTGATTGTGGTTGCATCCGATTTTGACGGAAGGCCTTCGATCACTGTTTCGATTTCGGATAATCTGGTTGCAGAAAAAGGACTGAATGCGGGTCAGATTGTCAGAGAACTTGCAAAAGAAATCCAGGGCGGCGGCGGCGGTCAGCCGTTTTTTGCAACCGCCGGAGGAAAAGATGTTTCGGGATTGAACAGAGCGTTGGAGAAAGCGAGAATCCTCCCCTAACCCCTCCAAAGGAGGGGAATTCCACTTTGTGGAAAGTGTTTTTAAGGAACATCTTTCTTATAACCTTTGTCTTTGCGGTTATATCGTTTTTTACTTTTATGCACTTTTGGCGTGGTTTGCCGCCAAATTTCCTGCATCGTGACCGTAATGGTTTCTAATTTTTTTGGTTTCATAGCGGCACAAAATTAGCAAAAACTGTTCCTATTGGTGGTTTTTGAAACTTTTTAGGAGAGATTCGATGTTTTCTTTTCCAACAGGATTTTGAGAATGAACGGTAAATTCCGGCAATGGAACTTGATTGTCGAGACAATATTCCACAAGCCATTTTGCACAATCGAATCCTGACTTTCCCTCACCCAAATCGTGGTCAAAGGAAATGAAATCAGGAAGTCCGTTTTGTATTATGAATTCAATAAATTCTTCAAATCCATAAACTCTGTCGAATCCATCTGGAGTCGGGCGGAGGTCGTCGAGGTAGAGGTTTTTAGGCTTCATAATTGTATAAATTGGAATTAAACCTTGAGAGTGAAAAACTGAAAATCTACGACTACTTCTATCCAAACGTTTTCTATCTTTAGAATGTTTTCTATGGACAAATCGTTAAAAAGAATATAATGCATTGAATAACCTATGTATATTTTTTCCAAAGGTGTGTCTTTTGTGAAATAATGCTCATTCCAATTCATAGAAAACTCTTCTTCTAAATACAATAATGATGGAATAGAAGTTTGATAATTCAATTCTTTTTCTGCATCGAAACATTGAAGGTGAAATCTGATATTGTATTCATCCACAATTCCCAAACTTTTTTTTCTTTCCAGTTCGTCTAACAATTGAAGCGCAAATTTCTTTGCTCTATTTTCTTCTATTTGTACTTTCTCAATTAAATTGATAATGTGTAAAGATTGGTCTATTTTGAGGGTCTTAAATGTTAGCATGGCTTAATGTTTCAAGCAAATTAAATTAATACACAAGACATTTTATGTCGCTTCAAAAAAGAATTTGAAACGACTCCTTTTGGCGTATCCAAATATTAAACTTGCAAAAAAAATATTATGAATATAGCCATTGTAGGTAGCCGGAATTTTAAAGATTATGAATTTATGAAGTCTGTAATTGAGACATATATTGAAGAAATTTCGTTGGAACAAATTATCATCGTTTCCGGTGGTGCAAAAGGAGCAGATGCTCTAGCTGAGAAGTTTGCAAGTAAAAAAGGATATGGAACATTGATATTTTTACCGGAATGGGAAAAATATGGAAGAGGTGCCTGTAGCGTGAGAAATACACAAATTATTGAGAAAGCCGATGTTGTTTTTGCTTTTTGGGATGGCACTTCTCGTGGAACTAAAGATTCAACAGATAAGGCAAAAAGGATGAATAAAAAATTGATGGTTCATTCCTATTAAATCAAGCGTATTATGGATAAATTTCAAGACTTACCTGAAGACAAAGACACAGTGATTTTATTCCAAAAAAGAGGAATTGTATCCGATTTCCAAGTGCTTTTCCAGCACTGGTCGTATGACGGGATTTTGGGAATAAGCGCAATCTTTTTAAAAGAAGATGTTGGTGGATACAGTGATGATGAGCTTAAAGACTTTATTGACAAAGGGTTTTCACGAGATGAAATAACAATCAGCCGACATTCAGAAAAATACATATTTGTAAATTATGGTTTTAAGGTAAACGATTAACTTTCAAGATTTATATAATCTCTGATTTGAGGAAGATATTCCTTGAAATTAGGAAGCCGATGCGAATCATTCACTTTCAGAATTTCTGTGTTTTTAAAAGTTTTTTTAAACAGCCAAGAGTGGTCAATGAGTTCATCGTGTTCAGGGGCAATAATAAATGCGTTTTCAGGATTTTCGATTTTTGCGAGGTATTTTTTCAGTTGTTTCGGAAAAGGAAAATCGGCAATTCGTTTGGATTTATCCAAAAGCGGACTGCTCAAAATAAGGATGGATTTCAGCCCTTTTTCCTTTCTGCGTTCACGAAGCTGATAAGTGAAGTTCGCACCAGTAGAATCTCCGAAAAGAATTAAATCTTCGTGATTTTCATAATTCTTTTCGGCATTGTCCAAAAGAATTGAAATATAATCGTCATTTTTCCATTCCAAACAATCGAATTCAAATTCTTTTTGGAAATATTCTTTCAGATTCAGGTATTTACGTGAATTGGAATCGGAGTTGAGTCCGTGGAAGTAGAGGAAGATCATCGTACAAAATGAATAATGTTTTGAATTTTTGAATAGATTTCAGTATTTTTTAAATCCTTCACCAATTGAGGATTAATGTCAATATTTTCTAAATACCAATAACATTTGGTTTTATCATCGAAATTCTTATCGGTAAATCCAATTGGATTGTTTTTAACAGAATTAACTCCTTCCAAATAGAACACCGAATGTTTGTGATTTTTAATCCGGTATCGGATGAGGATGTTTTCTTTTTTTAATTCAATTGAGTTTGTGGATTTATAATCTTTTATGGCAAACTCCCAATCCCGAAAATCATTTTCTAATGTAAGTTTTAGTTGTGATAAAAATTTCTCTTCAATTAGCATCAATGCTTTCTCGAAATTAGAATATATTTCAGCGGATGCTTCAAAATTTTCGTTTATAATTTTTACTATTTCGTCACTCATTTTTTTATTAGTTGATTGATTCGTTAATTTTTTTAATAATACAATGTATTGCTTAAGGGTTTCTCTTAAGATTGGTTGATTTACGGTTTCTTTTAAACATAATTCCAACCATCTAATGATATCTTCTTTATAAGAAATTAAATAAAAATCTATACCTTTTTTCAACTCTCCTATATTCTTTGGCTCATCCCCAAACAAGGTTAAATATAAAATAGCAGCCTCACTATAAGTGTTTTTATATCTTCGAATTTGATTATCTTGTTCAGGTGCAAAAATTTTATTTTCGATAACAATTATATTGTTTGATAAATCTTTTAGAACTATATCTATTCTACCTCCGGTAATTTCTTCGTCATTTTTTTTGCCAACGGACTCTTCTACAATACAATTTGAATTTTGAGTTTGAAATGTAAACTCATTTAAATTTTCATATTCACTTTGTGTAAAAACTGAATCAATAAATAATTTAAGAAAGACGTCACCCATAAAATGACTTCCATTAGGATTTAGTAAGTCGCCAATGATTGCTGAGTGCGTTTTTACTTCATTATTTTCCATTCCCATTACAGAAAAAATATTGTAATGTTCTCCGGTTATTTTTTCGATTTCTTTGTATTTCGAAATGATAAGCTTTATTGATTTTAAAAAATTCTCCATCGTAATTTAATTTTTAGCATTCATTAAAAATAACAATTAACCCATTGCTTTCACAAATCCAATTGATTTTCTTTGAGCGGTATGATTTCCGTTTTTTTCTTCCTGATTGTAAATATCGGTCAGGTTCATCGGTTTGGAAATATGGGTTTTAAAGCCCAATTTCTCAGAAAGATTTTGTGCTTTTTCAGCTTCCAATTCTTTGAATTCATATTTTGCAATCAGCCTTCCTTTTCTGAGCAGCGCATTGTCAACCTTTGACAGATCAGTGTTGAACGAACAGATGATCTGAATATTCAGACAATCGGAAAGCAATCCGTCCGACAGATTCAGAAGTGCCGAAACCGGTGAGTTTCCTTCGATCTCACGATCTGTAATGATGTTCTCTGCATCTTCGATCACAAAAATAGAATTTGGCTCATCGATCAGCACCGACAGCAGATCCGGATTTGTGATGGTAGCCGCCAGATTGGGCGGAAGAAAAATCACTTTTTTCTTTAAAGAAGTAATCAAATAACGGATATAAG
Source organism: Weeksellaceae bacterium (assembly GCA_041677705.1). Taxonomy (GTDB): domain Bacteria; phylum Bacteroidota; class Bacteroidia; order Flavobacteriales; family Weeksellaceae; genus Moheibacter. The sequence goes on from JBAYPM010000001.1 coordinate 153,032, forward strand.
ACGTTTTTCCGGTTCCCGGTTTTCCGTGAAGAAGCACCAGTCCTTTGTCGTTTTTTGAATTCAGTCTTTTGTGGATGATCTTATGGACTTCAAGAAAATCATCATTGTAATTGTCTTCAATTTTTAGTTGAGGTTTTGTGATTTTGAGTTCTTTTGTATCCAAACCGTAACTGGTGCTGACCAACAGACTGATTTCGGGTGCGGAAACTCTGCGTCTGGCACGAATCTGATTCAATTCTTTTGCAATCTGTTCAACCATTTTTTCATCCGTATTTTTAAAATACAGTTTGACCTTTCTTTCCCGATGATCGAATAGGATCAGCAGATCGGTCAGCAGCTGATAATAAGTCTCGTATAATGAATCTTTTTTCTTTCCGACTTTTATAACTTTCGCATAAACTTTGTCTGTAATTTCAGTCCCGTAATTGTTTTCAAGCCATTCCTCAGCTTTTTCACAATTGACATGATTCAGTTTTATACAGTTGGGAACATAGCCGAAACGAACTGCAAAAAAAGTTTTTGAATTGATATAATGCCCCTCAGAGCCGTAGAAAACTCCGGACAGATTTGAGTTTGGCCCTAATTCGGGCTCATCATAAAATCTTTGATAATTTTGATTCAGATTCATAATTGGTCAGTTTGAAATTCAAAGATAGAGTATAAAAGAGTCAATCCGTGTCGCACGGACAGATTGTTGATATGTTTTATAAAAATGAAATCGGCTGATTTTGGTTAAATTTTTCAGACCATTGCGTGAAGCACAAATTCCATTACAAAAACAAAAACCGCAATCAGCAGTATGAAATAACCAAATCCGATTTTCAGTTTCCGGCTGTTGATGCGAGCAGATAATGCACCGCCGGCAATGATGCCGACAAATGAAACCGCTACAAATGAAAGCAGAAAATTCCAGTCGGGTTCCATCGTAAAGAAATCACCCAGAAAAAATCCGACCAGACAATTGAGACAGACGATGATCAGTGAGGTTCCGACCGCTCTTTTGATCGGCATTCGAGCAAAAATCATCAAGGCAGGAACCATCAGAAAGCCACCGCCTGCACCGATCAGACCGACAAAGATTCCAAGCAGAAAACCGCCGATCAGCATCAACGGGCCGAGTACAGTTCTTTTTCTGAAATGTGAAATTCTGATTTTCGATTTTTTGAGCATCGAGTAGGCGGAAAGCATCATCAAACAGGCAAACAGGCCAAAAACGAGCATTCGCCGGCTGAAGTCAAAACCAAAAACCGTAAAAAGAGTTTCGGGCAGCATGGGCAGCAATATCCGTCTGACAAAAACCACCCCGATGATAGAAGGGATTCCAAAATAAACCACTGCTCTTTTGCTGACATCATTTCCTTTGAGCACTCTAAAACTTCCCGCCAGTGCAGTCACACCGACTATAAAAAGCGAATAGGCAGTTGCAGTTTTTTCATCATTTCCGAAAAGATAAGCAAGTATTGGTACCGAAAGAACCGATCCGCCGCTGCCCGTCAGGCCCATGACCAAACCGACCAGCAGTGCGCCGAAATATCCGATGATTTCAAGTACGCTCATTGGTTTTCACTTAAGATTGACAGTTCAAGCCAGCGACCTTCTTTTTCTTCCAATTCCCGGATTGCGGTTTCGAGCCGGTCACTGATTTTGATGATTTCGTCATATTCAAGACTGCTGTCAGACAGCTGATTGGTAAGTTTTTCTTTTAATTCCTGCAGTTCGGGAATTTCTTTGTCAAGATTCTCGAGTTCTCTTTTGTCCTTAAAACTCAGCTTTTTATTTTCAGGTTTTTTAATTTCTTTTTCGACCGTTTTTTCATCCGTCCTTTTTTGTTCTTCGATCAGTTTTTGGTTCAAATGGTATTCGGTATAATTTCCGAGAAACCATTTGATTTTTCCGTCGCCTTCAAAAATCATCATCTCGCCTGTCACACGATCCATAAAATATCGGTCGTGACTGACCACCAGAAGACAACCGGCAAATTCATCCAGAAAATCTTCAAGCACCGAAAGCGTCGGCAGATCCAGGTCGTTGGTCGGTTCGTCAAGTATCAGAAAATTCGGATTTTTGAACAAAACCGAAAGCAGCTGCAGTCTTTTTTTCTCGCCGCCGCTCAGTTTTTCAATCGGTGTGTACTGTTGTTCGGGGCTGAAAAGAAAGAGTTCCATAAACTGGGAAGCCGAAAGCTGTCTGCCGTTTGCCAGCGGAAAATATTCTGCAATTTCTTTGACAAAATCAATTGCGCGTATTCCTTCTTGGGCAGTGATTCCTTCCTGTTTGAAATAACCGATTTTCAATGTTTCACCGACTTCAATTTCACCCGAATCGGGCTTCAGACTGCCATCGATGATTTTCAGAAAACTGGTTTTACCGACTCCGTTTTTTCCGATGATCCCAATTTTGTTTCCGCGACCGAAATAATGAGAGAAACGATCGAGTATGATTTTGTCGTCAAATCTTTTTGACACTTCTTTCATCTCGATGATCTTTTTTCCCAGCCGGCTCATTTTCATCTCCAGTTGCAATTTTGACTGATCTGTTTTCAGATGTGCTTTTTCTTTGACTTCATAAAAAGCATTGATCCTGTCCTTTGATTTTGTTCCTCTTGCCTGCGGCTGACGACGCATCCATTCCAATTCTTTCCGGTACAGATTTTTTGCCTTGCCAAGCTGTGCCTGACGGTTCTCGATCCTGAGCGCTTTGTTGGTCACATACACTTCATAACTGCCGTTGTGGACAAAGGTTTCGCCTTCGTCAATTTCGATGATTTTGTTGCAGACCGCATCCAAAAAATAACGGTCGTGGGTAACCAGCAGCAGCGTTTTGTTTTCTTTGTTCAGATAAAATTCGAGCCATTCCATCATATCGATATCGAGATGATTGGTTGGTTCGTCGAGCACCAAAAGCAGATGCCCGTTTAGTAGAGATGCATCGATCAGAAATTTGGCAAGCGATACTCTTTTTCTTTGTCCGCCGGACAGATTTTTGATTTTTTGATTCAGAAAATCAATATTTAATTTTGAAAGAATTTCCTGTATCAGAGGTTCAACTTTCCAGGCATCCACACGATCCATCTCGGCGGTGAGTTCAATCATTTTCGGATTTGCAGGATCGGTCTGAATCATTTCCTCGTACTGATGGATGATATCGAGCACAGGGTTTGAATGATTAAAAATGCAGTTGCCCGAAATTTCTTCCGGGTTCAATTCATCTGACTGTTCAAACAGCAGAACCTTTACATCTTTGTTGAGCAGCACGTCGCCCGTGTCCGGTTTTTCTTTTCCGGCGAGAATCTTGAGCAGTGTTGTCTTTCCGCTGCCGTTTTTTGCCACAAGCGCAATCCGGTCACCTTCATTGACATGAAAACTCACCTGGTCAAAAAGCATCCTGACTCCGTATGATTTGGATAAGTTGTCGGCAGAAAGAAAATTCATTTGTGTGTTTGTCAGCGCAAATATAAATCAATAATGCGATTGGTCAAATTTCAACTGCTTCGGTTTGAAACTTCTGAGAAAAATTAAGATTCAAAAGAAAGTTCACCAGGTCAAATTTAATCTGTTTTATCTGCTGCAGTTTTCACACAATCCTTTGATGACCAGACTTGCATCTTCTGCTTTAAAGTTTTTTGGAAGCGAGAATTCCGGCAGTCTGTACTGCTTCATGCAAAAGGTCAGACCGCAGTTGTTGCAGTGAAAATGAAGGTGTGCATTTTCGGGCAGACATTTACAGCTGTCGTCGCAAAGCGCATATTTCATTGAACCGCTGCCGTCGTCTATGCTGTGCACCAATTTGTTTTTTTCAAATGTTTTGAGCGTTCTGTACAGTGTGGTTTTGTCCGCATTTTCAAAAAGTGATTCCATCTCGTTCAGACTGACCGCATGCTCTGACTGCTGTAGTTTTTTGAGCACCAGCAGCCTCATCGCCGTTGGATGGATGTTCCTGAAATTTAAGGTTTTTTCTGCAGTTTCCATACCACAAATTTAAGAAATCAAATTTGAATTTCTGGTTTCATGATCGTTTGATATCTTTACCAAATGAAGAAAATCTATTATCTTGGAAGTTGCGATTCCTGTCGGAAAATTATGAAACAATTTGATTTTTCGGATTTTGAGAAACAGGAAATCAAAACCCAATCCATTACCGAAAAACAGCTTGAAGAATTGATAAACCTTGCAGGGAACTGCGAATCTCTGTTTTCAAAGAAATCAAGAAAATATACCGAACTCGGACTCAAAGACAAATCGCTGACAGAAGACGATCTGAGTGAATTGATCCTCAGCGAATACACTTTTCTGAAAAGACCGGTGATCATTGACGGAAAAGAAATTTTTATCGGCAGCGATAAGAAGAATCTTGAGAGGTTGGATGCCCATTTCAACGGTTAAGATGTTGTTTTTAATCAGAATTATAAAAATTCAATAGCCGGGAGCTTTTGCTCCCGATATGATGACAAAACCATTGTAAACTTCGGCTGAAGCCAATCCTTTGATAATCGTTGTAAACGGGCTGAAGCCCGTTCCTATTCAGATTTTCAGCTGAAACAGCACATTCGTTTACTTTCGGAAGTTTATTTAAGGAATATCCAGATATTTATGGGTCTGAACCGAAACCTGCCATTTTGGATTTTTCTTGACATAATCGATCAAAATGGGTGTCATTTGCTCTTTTTTGCTCCATTCGACCTGGAGAAAAAGCCGGCAGTCGGTTCTGACGAGGTCTGCATATTTTTCGGCAAAATTAAAGTCATCATGATTATAGATGATGCATTTTAATTCATCTGCTTTTTCAATCACATCCGGCTGCGGATGAGCTAATTTTTTGGGTGAAAGTGTTACCCAGTCAAAATTTCCGGTCAGCGGATGAGCGCCCGAAGTTTCTATATGGATTGCTGCGCCGTACTGATGCAGTTTTTCGGTCAGAAAATCGAGATTCCAAAGCGTTGGTTCGCCGCCGGTCACCACAACGGTTTTGCAGATTTCAGCTGCTTTTTTTGAGATTTCATCCATATCAGTCAGCGGATGTTTGTCGGCATCCCAGCTGTCTTTCACATCGCACCAGTGACAACCGACATCGCAACCACCCAAACGGATGAAATAAGCTGCCCGACCCGAATGCGCGCCTTCGCCCTGAAGCGTATAAAAATGTTCCATCACCGGAAGGATTTTTCCTTCTTTCAGTAATAGCTGTTGTTGATCAGTGATGGAGTGAACCTGAATCATTTTGTATTGTTCTTGTAGGCAAGCAGTGTATTTTTGAGCAGCATCGCACGTGTCATCGGTCCGACTCCGCCCGGCACAGGTGTGATCCAGGACACTTTATCCTTTACATTGTCAAAATCAACATCGCCCATCAGTTTGTAACCTTTTTCGGAATCATCGTTCACACGGGTAATGCCTACATCAATGATCACTGCGCCGTCTTTGACCATATTTGCTTTCAGAAAACCGGGTACACCAAGCGCTGTGATGATGATATCTGCATGACGGGTATAGAGCGCAAGATTCTCTGTGTTGCTGTGGGTGAGGGTTACAGTGCTGTTGCCCGGAAAATCTTTTCGGCCCATCAGTATGCTCATCGGACGGCCGACAATGCGGCTTCTTCCGATGATGACAGTATGTTTTCCTTTGGTCGGAATTTTATACCGTTCGAGCATTTCAAGAATTCCAAAAGGGGTTGCAGGCAGGAAAGTACTCATATCGAGCGCCATTTTCCCAAAGTTTTCGGGGTGAAAGCCGTCCACATCTTTTTTTGGATCAATCGCATTGATCACTTCCTCCTGATCAATCTGTCTCGGCAACGGCAACTGAACGATAAAACCGTCCAAATCTTTTTCATTGTTTAATTTCTGGATTTCTTCGATCAATTCAGTTTGAGAAACCGTATTTGGAAGTCTGACAAGTGAAGATTTAAAACCAACCTGCTGACAGTCTTTGATTTTGTTGCTGACATAGGTCTGACTGGCACCGTCGTCACCGACCAGTACTGCAGCCAGATGCGGAGGCCGTTTTCCCTGATTCACGGCAGTTTCCACCACCTTTTTGATCTCCAGTTTGATTTCTTTTGCGAGTTTCACACCGTCTAAAATCTGCATATCCAAAATTTTTTTGCAAAAATACGAATTTGATGTTGGATTTGAGGTTTGGATTTGTGAAAATGAATGAATGGAATTGAGTGGTGGTTCAGCCTGTAATCAATTTTAAATTTATTTGCTTTTCTTTCAATTTTCTGCTTTGTAGGTTTAATTTTGGAAAATGAAAGAAATCGCCATCATCGGTGGAGGCGCTGCCGGTTTTTTTACGGCTGCCAATCTTGGAAAAGATTTGGGTCGAAAAACAGTGATCTTTGAACAGGCTTCGGCACCATTGCAGAAAGTCAGGATTTCGGGCGGCGGCCGCTGCAATGTGACACATGCCTGTTTTGATCCCGCTGAACTGGCCGGATTCTATCCGAGAGGAAAAAAAGAATTGATTTCGGTTTTTCATAAATTTCAGCCGGGTGATACGATGTCGTGGTTTGACGAAAGAGGTGTGCATCTTAAAATTGAAGATGACAATCGGGTTTTTCCGGTTTCTGATTCTTCACTGACCATCATCGAATGTCTGCTGAATGCTGCCGAAAAAAACGGAGTCGAAATCAGATATGGCGAAGGTGTTCAGAAAATTGAACAAAAAGATGAAGGTTTTCTGATTCGAACCAAAGCTGCCGAATATTTTTTTAAAAAAATCATTTTTACGCCCGGCAGCAGTCCAAAGGCGATTGAGATGATCAGAAATTTGGGACACAGTATTGTACCGACAATTCCTTCGCTTTTTACATTTAATATTAAAGATCAAAGACTGGACGGGCTGATGGGGATCAGTTTTGAATCGGCTGAAATTTCAATTCCGGAAATCAAGTTGGATGCTTTTGGTCCTCTGCTGATCACCCATTGGGGATTGAGCGGTCCCGGGATTCTCAAACTGTCAGCCTGGGGCGCAATCGAACTCAACCGGCTGGATTATCGTTTTGATATCAAAATCAATTTTATCCGAAAGGATTTTGAAGAATGCATTGAGTTATTGAATCAAATCAAAACAGAGCATTCAAAAAAATCGGTTTATAAACTGAATCCGTTTTTGTTTCCCAAAAGATTCTGGCACCGGATCCTTGAAGTCTGTGAAATTTCCGAAGACATGAATTGGTCAAACCTGAGCAAAAAGCAGATTCAGATAATTTCTGCAGAACTGACCGAAGGAGTTTATAAAGTCAACGGAAAAAGTACATTCAAGGATGAATTTGTAACCGCCGGAGGTGTCGATCTGAAAGAAATTAATTTAAAAACAATGGAAAGCCGAAAAATTCAAAATCTGTTTGTGGCGGGAGAAATTTTAAATATTGACGCAATCACGGGCGGATTCAATTTTCAGGCCTGCTGGAGCGAAGGCTATTTAATTTCGGATTTTCTCAATAAATCAATTTGATTCGATAAGTAATTAATAGTCAAATTAATGATATAACTGTCAAGAGTTTAAATTGTTTCAACTTGAATTTTTTGCGGCATAAAATATTTTAATTTCAGGCCTAAAGTTTATGTTTGTATGAATAATTAAAATAAATGAATGATTTTATTATGTAAGCATAATAAATCAATTATTTTTCTATATTTTTGTTTGGATAATTAACTATAAAATTGAATTAATACATGAGAAGAATTTTTTTATTAGCACTCCTTTTGGGAATGGGTTCTACTGCCTTTGCGGGCGGTTACCGGGTTGCCCTTCAGGGAGTCCGACAGGCGTCTATGGGGCTTGTTGGTTCAATGGACGCGAGCAATGCGAGCGTTGCATTTTTTAACCCGGCCGGCTTGGCATTTGTAGATTCAAAAATCAGCATTGCTGCCGGCGGATTCGGAATCTCAAACAAGGTTGAGTGGCAGAATCCAAGCACTTTGGAATCAGCTAAGGCAGACAATCCGCTGGGGACACCGATATACTTTGCAGCATCCTACAGACCGGTTGATGATGTCACTGTGGGTGTGAGTTTTACAACTCCATTCGGCAGTACGCTGAAATGGCCTTCGGACTGGGCAGGTAGAGCAAATATCACTCAAATCGAGCTGAAATCTTATTTTATCCAGCCGACCGTTGCATTCAAATTCAACGACTGGTTCAGCGTGGGTGCAGGTTTCATCTACGCGATGGGCGAAGTAAACCTTCAGAGAACCAATGCAGTGGCAGGAAATGAAGTCGGGCTCGAAATCAACGATACAGACGCACACGGGCTCGGATTCAACATCGGCGCTTATTTCAAAGCGAGCGACAGAGTCAATGTGGGTCTTGCCTACCGTTCAAAAGTGGACATGAAAGCCAACTACGGAGAGACCACCTGGAGCAATGTTCCAACTGCACTCTCAGGTTCAATGCCTTTCACAGCAGACGAGTTCAATGCAATGCTTCCGCTGGTATCTGAATTTACCGCAGGTCTTTCCTACAAGGCGACTTCAAAACTGACCTTGGCGGGTGAAGTTTCTGTGCACGGATGGAGCGCTTACAAAGAACTGGCTATCAATCTGAACAATTCAGAAACAGGGGAAACAACCCAAAGCCTTCAGACCAAAAATTACAAAGACCGAGCAGTTTGGAAATTCGGAGCAGAATATCAGGCAACCGACATGCTGGCTGTGAGACTGGGTTACTACTTCGACGAAGCTGTAACGCCGGCTGAATACTGGTCACCCGAAACACCTGACGTAACCAGAAACACCATCACAGGCGGTTTGGGTCTGAATTTTGGAAAATTCAATGTGGACGCAATGGCCATGATGATTATGGGTAAGGAGAGATATGTAAATAATTTGGAGACAGGGTTTATGGGCGATGTAAGCGTAAGAGCTTTTGTATTTGGCCTGGGTCTGTCTTATAACTTCAACTAAAAAACAGAAAATGAAAAATATATCAAAAATATTTGCAGCAGCATCACTGATTGTTTTTGCATCCTGTGATCCTGAATTTGACAATCCTGTTGATGATATTCAGCCTTCATCGGGAATCGCTGACTTCAGCCGTTATGTGGCACTTGGTAATTCACTGACTTCAGGTTTTACCGACAATGCGCTTTTCATCAGCGGACAGCAGAATTCTTACCCGAATATGATTGCTGAACGTATGGCTTTGGCAGGCGGAGGAAGCTTCAGCCAGCCGCTGATGCCTGATGATATTGGGGGATTTACCGATCTTGGCGTTGCCGGCCGACTGACACTTCAGATTGTAAACGGAGGTTTGTCTCCGGTTCCGACTCCTGCACAGTCTCCGCTGACTCCAGCTTCTGGCGGTCCATTTAACAACATGGGTGTTCCGGGTGCAAAATCATTCCATCTGGTAGCGCCGGGTTACGGGAATCCTGCGGGCGTTCCGCTTGGATTGGCAAATCCTTATTATGCAAGATTTGCAAGTTCACCAAATGCAAGCATTCTGGGAGATGCAGCAGCTCAGTCTCCGACCTTTTTCACCCTTTGGATCGGAAACAACGATGTGCTGAGCTATGCGACCGGCGGCGGAGTGGGAGTAGACCAGACCGGAAATCAGGATCCGACTACTTATGGTTCTAACGATATCACCGACCCGAATGTGCTGGCCGGCGTGATTCAGGGAATCCTTGAAACCATGGTCAATCAGGTGGGTGCAAAAGGAGCAATCGCAAATATCCCAAGTGTAACAGATATTCCGTTCTTTACAACGGTTCCTTATGCGCCGCTCGATCCGTCAAATCCTGCATTTGGCAGTATGATTCCAACACTGAACGCTTTCTATGCTCAGTTGAATCAGGTGTTTGATGCGCTGGGTCAGCCCGAAAGGAAAATTTCTTTTGCAACCGATTCGGCGAGCCCTGTAGTCATCAATGATAAAGACTTGACAAATCTGTCTGCACAGATTACAAATGTTCTGATTTCTGTGGGTATGGATACACCTACTGCTACATTGCTCGGTATGACCTATGGTCAGTCCAGACAGGCGACAGAAGAAGATCTGATGGTGTTCACTTCTCAAACTGTAATTGGCCAATTGGATGAAGACAGAGTTGCAGCTCTGGTTGGAATGGGTATTCCGATGGAACAGGCTGCACAGTTGTCGATCAGTGGTGTTACCTTTCCACTGGAAGACAAATGGGTACTGACCAAGAAAGAAACTGCAAAAGTTGTTGCAGCTACAACAGCCTACAATACAGCAATCAGACAATTGGCAATCGATTACAATCTGGCATTTGTTGATGCATTCAGAGCTATGCAGGAATTGAGCAGCAGTTCGGGCATCACCTATTTCGGAAACACCTATACCACCACTTATGTGAGCGGAGGTGCTTTCTCACTGGATGCGGTTCACCTGACCGGAAAAGGATATGCAGTGGTTGCGAATTATTTTATTGATGCAATCAATTTCAAATACGGTTCTACACTTCCAAATGTAAATCCGAACAATTATCCGGGCGTAATCATTCCGTAAAAGGATATTCCATCTTATCAGAAAGCCGTTCCGATTTTGGAGCGGCTTTTTTTATTTGGAAAATCAGTCGGAAGTCCGATTATTGATCGGAATGCTCAAAACCTGATGGTTGATTTTTTGAGATTTCAGGCCTCAACGGCTCAAAGAAATCTTAATTTTTCACTATTCACTGAAAGGATGCTTCCAAAAGGGGCATTATTTTTTGTATCTTTAAGTCTCTTAATCCAATAACGATCATGAAAAGCCAACCCTTTCTTTTCCCATTGAGCGGGCTGATCTGCGGTATCTTATTTTCCGAATCTTTCAGAATGGCTGAAGATTCAAGTCTGAAATATTGGATAGGAATTTTCTTTTTGGCTGTTTTTATTTGGCTGTTGAGAAAAAAATCTGTTTTTCCGTTAATCGTACTGACCGTATTTGCGATTTACGGTTTTTTATTTTCTGATTTAAACAACCGGTGGCAACCGCTTCCTTCAAATTTGATTGAGAATGAGTTAGTTGTCAGTTTGAAAATCGATGAAATCTACAGATCATCCAAAAAATTTAGAAAATACAATGCTCAAATCCTTTCAGTAGATTCAACCCAAACAGACGGAAACTCGGTTTTGCTCTATTGGTCAAAACAAAATCCCGAGCTTTTTCCGGACGAAGAAATCAGAATCAAAACCAAACTGCTGAATGTTCAAAAACCGCTGAATCCTTACGGTTTTGATTATTCAAAATATCTTGAAAGAAAAGGAATCCACTATACGATTTTTCACAGTGAAGGATTTGAAAAATTAAAGGAAGCTTCCGGATTTGTCCATTGGTCGTCGGTGTTCAAAAGAAAAATCCACAGCCAAATGATCGAAAACGGCTACAGCAAAGCGGCTGCCGATCTGGTCGGTGCGATGCTGCTCGGCGACCGCACCGAGATGGATCCCGAAATTGAAGATGATTTCAGAAGGACGGGCGTGGTGCATCTGCTTGCAATTTCGGGTCTGCATGTAATGATGGTTTTCAGCATCATTATGATTTTGCTCTATCCTTTGGTACAATTGAAAAATGGAAAAAACATTAGAATTTTGGTCAGCCTGATCCTGATTTGGGCATTTGTGGCATTTGTGGATTTCAGACCGCCGGTTTTTCGATCGGGACTGATGATTTCGATTTATTACATCACAGTTTTGCTCAAACGAAAACCCAATATCTATCACACACTGATGGTTTCGGCTTTGATTCTGCTTTTGTACAATTCGAATTTTCTTTTTGATCCGGGTTTTCTGTTGAGTTATTCGGCTGTATTTTTTATTGTGTATTTCAACCCGATTTATCGAAAACTGCTGAAACCAAAAAGCCAAATTTCAAAAAGGATCATCGATTTCACTGGAACCACGGTTTCGGCTCAGATGGGGACATTGCCCTTTTCTGTTTTTTTCTTTCACCAGACTTCGGGTTTGTTTTTGGCGGGCAATGCAGTGATGATTGCGGCATCTTATCTGATGGTGAGCGGCGGAATACTGACTGTTTTTCTGACTTCACTTGGAATTGATTTCGGTTGGTGGCAAAAACTTTTTGATGGATTTATCGGTCTCTGTTATTCGTACGTACACTGGCTTTCTCAATTTGACGGGCTTGTTTTTGACCGATTGAGTTTTACGATTTTTGAACTGCTGATACTGATTGTCGTGGTTCTGATGATGAGGCAATTGTTTTTTGGTCCGAAGCCAAAATATCTTTTTGTGTTTCTTTCTTTGATTTTTGTTTTTGAAATTCAACGGATTTACAGATTAAACCGGCTGATGAATAAAGAAGAGATCATCGTGTTTCATCAAAACAGAAATACGGTCATCGGTGTCAGAAAAGGACTTTTTATGGATGTGTTTATTGCAGATTGGAATGATACGGTTCAAATTAAGAAATACATCATCAGACCTTATGAAATTCATCAAAAAATAAAAAGAATAAGACTGCTCGATTTGGATTCGGAAGCCGAGGGGAATTACAGAAAGACAAAAAATCTGATTGAACTTGGCAACAAAAGACTGATTTTTTATAATCCTGAAATTGATTCTTTTATCCGTGAAAATGATTTTGTACTGATCAGAAACAATTCTAAATTTGACTCAGTCCGACAGAATGTTCTGCTGATTACAGACGGCAGCAATTATCCGAATCATTCGGACAGAATTGATTATCCAAAAATCTGGAATACCCGAAAAAACGGTGCGTTGGTGATTGATTAATTTTCTTTGTACAGATTTTCAAAGAATTTTTCCTTTGGCATATAACCGAGCATCAGTTTTTCAAGTCTTCCATTGCCGTTCATGATCGCATAAGCCGGATAAGACAGATTCCCTCTCAATGAAAAATAAGCAAATGAATTGACTCCTTTGAAATTTCCACCGCCTTTTGCTCTGACGAATTTGTATAATTTCCCTCTGAATTTCACATCGCTTTTTGATTCTGCATCAAATTTTACGGCAATAAAATTCTGGTTGATGTAGCTGACTACTTCCGGATCCTGAAAAGTCGTGCGGTCCATCGTTTTGCACCAGCCGCACCAGTCGGTGTAAAAGTCGATAAAAAGCGGTTTTTCGGGCGTTTTCTTCATTTGGGCTTCTGCCTGTTCAAGCGTCATCCACCCGATCTCCTGGGCATAGACGCCAAAACCGAGAAACAATAACAGTGCTGATGCAATAATCTTTTTCATTTGATCAAATCTGAATTACAAAATTAAACAATTTCGATCATCCAACCTTATTTGATTCCGTGCATCAGTTTTTTGAGTGTGCTGTTTAGCAGCAGCGCAATGATGCCGATGATAAACGGAACGATCGTAAATATCAGGAAAAATGTTGAAATATTGTATTGATTGGTGATATGATCGATCTGCTGACCAAGCACACCCGATGTTTTATTTCCAATCGCAAGCGCCAGATACCAGACTCCAAACATAAATGCAGTCATCCGCGCCGGTACCAGTTTGCTGACATACGACAGACCGACCGGCTGCACACAGAGTTCACCCATGGTGTGAAACAGGTAAGCAAACACCAGCCAGATCAGACTGACCGAAGCTGTTTTTGCGCCTTGCGGAATGTCCTTTGCACCAAAAGCAAGAAATGCAAAACCGATTCCCAAAAAGAAAAGTCCGATTGCATATTTTCCGGCAAGCGAAGGGTTGAATCTGCTTTCCCACCATTTTGAGAAAATAGGGGCGAGTGTGATGATAAACAATGAATTCAAAATCAAAAACCAGGTCGCCGGTATTTCGAGTTCGTTGTCCTTTCTCTGAATCACTTTAGCCTGTATGCTCTCTTTGATTTCACCAGCTTTTAATTCATCGATCAATTTGAAATTATTTCCTTTTTTGTCAAGATCGATGATATGAACCGACTGCTGTGGCTGAAAATCTTCCAACGCACGAATCACCGCGGTCTCTTCTTTTATCACCGCCTCTTCGTCAGGAGCATTCAACGCATTGAGCGCAACTGTGGTTTTAACTTCTTTTCCATCCTTGCCGATTTGGGTGATTTCATAAGCGGGATAGGACACTTCGTATGAATAAGTATTGAAATTTGCATAAATCTTCCAAACAATCAGTCCCCAGATGATTAAGAAACTGAATCCGAGTACCAGGTTTGATGCCAGATAGTTTTTGTAAGTCTGTTTGAACAGCAGAAAAAGCACATACGAAATGATCGCCACCGGAACGACTGTGATGATGATGTCGATGATTCCAAATGCCATTGCATAATTTCCGGACAGCACCCGGTTGGTATAGTCTTTTGCGAAAATGCTCATTGAACCGCCTGCCTGTTCAAATGCAGCCCAGAAAAAGATAATCAGTGATGCGATGACCATCACAGCCAGCATTCTGTCTCTGACGATCCGACTGAATCTGACCACTCTTGAAATCAGCAGAATTACAAACAGGAACAGTGCGACCGTAATCGTCGGTCCTGACAAATCAATTTCTCCAAATTTGAGCAGATTGATATTTGCAATTTTTGAAAGCGGATCGTTGATCACCCAAGTCAGTCCGCCCAGTCCGACCAGCACCATTATGATTTTGTCGATCAGTGTAAACGGATTTGATTTTTCCTCGTCATGTTCTTTTGTTGATTTTAAGGTTTCAACATCTGTTTCTCCTTCGGACTTTTCTTCAAATTGTTTTTTCGGTGCGAGACCCACATCACCAAAAATGCTGTGTGCAAGCCAAAACTGAAGCAGACCGAGCAGCATAAAAATTCCCGCTAGACCAAATCCCCAGCTCCATCCGACGGTCTCGCCCAAATAACCGCAAAGCATGATGCCCAGGAAGGCTCCGGCATTCACACCCATATAAAAAATGGTATAAGCGCCGTCTTTTTTCTCGGGATGACCTTTGTAAAGAATTGAAATAAACGAAGTCATATTCGGTTTGAAAAATCCGGTTCCGATCACCAGCAGGAACAATCCGAGATACAAAAAGAATTTGTTTGATTCGATTGCCATACTTGCATGACCGAGCGTCATAATCAGTGCGCCGATGATGATAGCTTTCCGATAACCGAGATACCGGTCTGCCAGCTGCCCGCCGATGATGGGTGTCAGATAAAGCAGTGCGAGATAGGTTCCGTACAGAGCCAAAGCATTTTCTCTCGGCCAGTCCCAGCCACCGATTCCAAGTGCGCTGACCAGGAAAAGTACAAGCAGGGCGCGCATTCCGTAGAATGAGAAACGTTCCCACATTTCTGTAAAAAATAATACAAATAAACCTGACGGATGCCCCAGTACGTGGGTATCGAAAAAATGATTTTCGTGTGACTGCTTTGACATTTTTCAAAAATTAAACGGGCAAATTAATGAAAATGAACAATTGTACAAAGCGCTTTGTTTGTTTTTGGAGAAAATGACTTGAATGAATCAAAGAAAAAATGCAAAAACACAAACGACCAAAGCTGTGATTGCGGTATAAAACAAACCAAAAATCACCAAATAACCGAGCGATTTATGGGCTTTTGAAAAACTCCCCGGCAGCTTTTTTGCCATTTTGTATTTTCGGCTCGAAATGATAACCATCGCAATCCAAAGCAGATAAGTCAGTACAGCACCTGCAATATGGGCTCTGAGAATCAGTTTGAAAAAACTTGTGTCGGTGTATATGCTTTCTTTGATCAGACTGCCCGAACCCCCCGAAATTCTGATATAAACTTCAAAAAGGAGTACAGCGACCATACAAATCCAGAAAATCGTTTTTTGAATCCTGATGTGTTTTTTGTATTTCCCTTTTCTGATCAGAGAGACCGCATACATTGCTGCAATCGGTGCCAGGACTGCAATTGAGAGTATTGTTGTGATGACAAAAGAATTCAAATCCATATATTCAATTCAAAGAATAAGCGAATATACGATTTAGGATTTATTTTAAAACCAATTGCTGTATCGGCAAGTTTGATCGAGATGCCGCTGAAAATGGTTGACGACGATTATCCGAAACTGGTGGTGACGGTTCGGGTGACAATGAAGAAATCAATCATCTGTGCGTTTTGAAACTGGAAGAAAACCTTGATCAATTGGATTTTTAAAAATTGAAAAACTAAATTTGTTACATCCAAAATCAATACTATCATTATGAATCATCATTTCAAAAAATCATTAATTCTGTTGGCTGTATTTATTTTTCCGATTTTTTCAAAAGCACAAAATGATCTGACCAAATATGTCAATCCGCTGATCGGCACTGAGAAAATGGGTCATACCTATCCGGGTGCGACAGTGCCTTTCGGCTCGATTCAGCTCAGCCCCGAAACCGATACCATCGCTTATGAACTGAACGGGAAATACAATCCGGAAGTTTATAAATATTGTGCGGGCTATCGGTACGAAGACAAAACCATCACCGGATTCAGTGCTACTCATTTCAGCGGAACGGGACATTCTGATCTGGGTGATTTTCTGATCATGCCCACTGTGGGTGAACTGCAACTCAATCCCGGAACGGCTCAAAATCCTGATTCAGGCTACAGAAGCCGTTTTTCACATCAGAATGAATTTGCAGAACCGGGTTATTATCGGGTGAAACTAATTGATTATGATGTTTTGGCCGAAATGACTGCGACCACACGGGTGGCGGTTCACAGATATACTTTTCCAAAAACAAAAGATGCGCATCTGATTTTTGATCTGATGGCTGGAGTTTACAATTATCCCGAAAAAAATATTTGGACCTTTGTTCGGATTGAAGATGACCAAACCATTACGGGCTATCGACAGACCAACGGCTGGGCAAGAAATCGGACGGTTTATTTTGCCATTCAATTTTCAAAAAAAATCAAATCCTATGGTCAGAAAAATTATGATGAAAAAACTGCTTATCGGGGTTTTTGGCGGAAATTTGATCAGACCCGGAATTTTCCTGAAATGGTCGGAAAAAACATGAAACTTTATTTTGATTTTGAAACCGAAGAAGATGAACAAATTGAGGTCAGACTTGCGATTTCACCGGTCAGTCAGGCCAATGCGCTTCAAAATCTGGTAGCCGAAACCGGAAATCTGGATTTTGAACAAATCAGATCAAATTCAAAAAATGAATGGAACAAAGAGCTCAATAAAATCATCGTATCGGGATCAGAAGATTTGAAAACCAATTTTTACACCGCCATGTATCACACTTTTATCAATCCGACGGTTTACATGGATACAAACGGCGAATACAAAGGTTTGGACCAAAATGTTCACAAAGCGGATGATTTTACAAATTACACCACTTTTTCATTGTGGGACACCTATCGGGCACTGCATCCGTTTTTCAATATAATCCAGCCCAAACGGAACAATGAAATGGTGAAATCGATGTTGAAACATTATGATCAGTTTTCGGTCGGAATGCTGCCGATCTGGTCTGCTTATGCCAATGAAAACTGGACGATGAGCGGTTATCACAGTGTGAGTGTGATTGCGGATGCGATCATCAAAGGGAATTTTGACGGTGACCCCAAAGCTGCATTGGATGCCTGTGTGGAAACTGCCAACAAACGGTTTTATCTGGAGTTGGGTGAATATTTGGATAAAGGATATATTCCGGATGAGAAAACGCCGACTTCGGTTTCAAATACCTTGGAGTTTGCCTATGACGACTGGGCAATTGCGCAATTGGCGAAATTTCTTGGCGAAACAGATATTTACAACACATTTATCAAACGATCCGAAAACTGGAAAAACAATTTTGATGCTTCAATCGGATTTATGAGGCCCAAGAATCAGGACGGAAAATTTACTGAAGGTTTCAATCCGCTTGAAACCGACGGACACGGATTTATCGAAGGGAATTCATGGAATTATACATTTTTTGTTCCACACAATCCGGACGGACTGATTGGTTTGATGGGTGGAAAAAAGAGATTTGCAAGGAAACTGGATGAATTGTTTACGATGCATCTGGCGGATGAGTTTTTTGAACATACAGAGGACATCACCCGCGAAGGAATCATCGGCGGTTATGTACATGGCAACGAGCCGGCACATCATGTGGCTTATCTGTACAATTGGGCGGGACAGCCTTGGAATACGCAGCAGAGGGTCAGACAGATTCTGGAAATGCAGTACAAACCGACACCCGACGGTTTGGGCGGAAATGATGATACCGGTCAGATGAGCGCCTGGTATATTTTGAGTTCGCTCGGTTTTTATCCGGTGGCACCGGGTTCTGAAGAATATGCCATCGGCAGCCCGTCGGTTGAGCGTGCGGTTTTGAATCTTGAAAACGGAAATCGGTTTGTGATTGAAGCAATCGGCCAAAGTTCGAAAAATATTTATGTTCAGAAAATACTGCTGAACGGAAAAGAAATTACAGACTTTCGGCTGAATCATTCTGATATTATGAAAGGCGGAAAGCTGATTTTTTATATGGGGGAAAAACCGAAAGTTGAATGAAGATTCTTTTTCATTCGATAAAATTTGAATTTATATGAAAAATTCGAGTATAAAAGAATAATTTCTGACAAACTTTATTGAGAATTTGAAATAGAAAATAAGGGTTTCACTCAAGCGAAGCCCTTATTTTATAGTTTATTCAACGATTTCTCCTATTTTTTCTCTCTTTCTGATGATAAATCGGTCATAAAGCCAGAGTGTAATTACAGAAAAGATTCCGATACCGAAAATAACGATCCAGATTTTATTGGGATGATAAGTGTTCCACAGCATTTCAACCATCTGCCAGTGATCCATTCCGAGTTTTTGTTCTGCCAAAGAGAAATATTCATTTTTTGAAAACGGCAGACTTACGTTTGAAACATCGATTCCTTTTTGTGCCGCAAATTCTCTGAATGAATCGCCAACCGAAGCCCAGTCGACTTTTTCGACCTTCAGACCAAATTTATTCTCAAAATCTGTAATCGGCATATTGAGCGCCTTTGCGCCGTCTTCTATAAATTGATTTTCTGTAATGACTTTGGGCATTTCCAAACCGCGATGATCCATTTCCTTTTGCAGAAGACTCAGCTTGTCTGACCATGACTGGTAAAGTTCACCCGAAATAAAACTGGTCACAAAATAACTTGCTGCCACCGGAAGAAAATAAGTTCCCTGATACAATGCTTCTTTGCCTTTGGGAGTAATCAAAGCAATAAATGAAGAAACCGTTGGGCTTGACATCATTTCGCCGATTGCAAAAATCATGGTTCCGATTACTGTAAACCAGACGCTGTGATGGTAGAAGGTCAGTCCTACACCGATGCTGGCAATGATCGCACCACGGATCACTGCAGAAATATGACGCATTTTGGTCACCTGATACGAAATGAAAATTTGGAAAAAAATAATCATCAGCGAATCAATATTGGTAAACCACTCTGGTTTGACCAGACCGTCTTGTGTCAGTCCGCTTGCAATAAACGGAAGATGTTCATTCAACCATGCGCTTGTTGAAGTTGAATCCACCCAATCTTCAATAAAATTGGGAAGTGTATTGAACAACTGGTTGAACATGGTCCAAAAACCGACCATCAGCAAAAGCAGCAGACTCAGCCGGATGTCTCTCAGTGCGTTGAAGATATTTAGAATTGAATTTATGAGCGCCCTTCCAAGCGGTTCTTTTGGTTTTTCAATTTTTGGCTCTTTGAATACAAACAGCGCAATCAACAGGTTGATAAAGATTACAGATGCTGCCTGAATAAAGATAATTTTCCAGCCGAAATGTGTTCTCAGTACCGAAGACATGCTTGGGCCGATGAATCCGCCGATGTTCACCATCATATAGAAAACGCCAAAACCGACTGTTCCGGTTGATTCGTCGGTTACTCTTGCAACAATTCCGGAAGCGACCGGTTTGAAAAGTGCTGCACCAACTGCTACCAGCAGAAACAATGCTAATACACTGCCATAGGTTTGAGCTTCGCCCAAAAAATAGTAGCCGATGGCCATGATGACAAATGAGATAATCAGTGAAAGCCTGTAACCGATACGGTCAGCAATTTCGCCAAAAAATAATGGCAGGAAATATAAAATCCCAACAATATTACCCATGATGGCGCCTTTCTGAATATGATTGAATCCAAGTCCGCCGGCATCGGTTGAACCAACAAGATACAGTCCGAAAAGGGTGTAAATCCCGTACCATGCCCAGCGTTCAAAAAGTTCCATCGCACTGGCGGTCCAGAAAGTTCCGTTGAGCGCTTTGAGGGTTTCTTTGAATGTCTTTTTATTTCCCGTAAATTCGGTTTCCTGTATCGAATCGTTTTTTGCCATATAAATTGTCCGTTAATTCTTTTTATTAATTATCTGGTGTCGTATTATTTATCTCACTTCCTGCATCAGTTTTTTAATTGCGGGTGACAAAAGTATCAGAACCACGCCTGCAATCAGCGCATAGATTCCCAGCATTTTGTATCCGTCGGTATAAGTCATCAGCCGGGTGACGGCAGGTGTGTTTTCATCCGCTTCCGCCATGCTTGCTCCGATCAGTCCTGCCACGTACTGACCGTATGCAGATGCCAGAAACCACATACCCATCATGATTCCCTGCATTTTGGCGGGTGAGAGTTTGGTCATGATCGACAACCCGATGGGAGACAAACAGAGCTCGCCAAAGGTGATGACCAGTAGTGCGATTGTGAAAATATCGAGCGATGTCATTCCTGCCACGTGAAACAGTCTGGTTGAAAACAGCAGATAATAACCAAGGCCGAGAAAGATGAATCCCAGACCGAATTTGATGATGGTATTTGGTTCGATTTTCTTTTTTGCCATCCAGATCCACATCAGACCAAAAAGAGGCGCCAGTGCAATGATGAAGAATGCGCCTGCCGAATTGTTGACTCCGTTGGGGTCGAAAGTCATTCCGAGCAGTTTGTCATTCAGATTCTTTTGTGCAAAAATGCTGAGTGAGCCGCCGCTCTGTTCGTAAATTCCCCAAAACAGAATTGAGAACACAATAAAAATAAGTGCAGCCCATAGTTTTTTTCGTTCTTTCTCGGAAACTTTTGACATTTCCCAAAAAAGATAAATCAGGGTTACCGGCCCGATGGTGTACATAAAATAGTCGGTGTATTCCGGATTGGAAACCATCAGATCAATCAGCGGAATAATGGCAAGCGTTCCCACATACACCAGATATTCAACCCATTTGGGTTTTGGTTTTGCTTTTACGATTGCATCCGGATGACCGGGCTGCAGTCCGATTGGTCCCAGATGTCTTTCTGTAAAATGAAAATTGATCAGTGAAATCACCATTCCCACTGCTGCCAGTGCAAAAGCAACATTCCATCTTTTGTCTTCGGGGACCACACTGCTCAACATATAACCCTTCCCGATCGCCACACAGATGTAACCGCCCAAAAAAGCACCGAGATTGATTCCGGCATAGAAAAGCGAGAATCCTGCATCCCGTCTCGGATCTCCCTTTTTGTACAGTTCACCGACCATGGTCGAGATATTTGGTTTGAAGAATCCGGTTCCGATGATGATAAATGCGAGTCCGATAAAGAAAAAATTATGCGGATCATAACCCAATAGCGAGCTTCCGATGATCATCATCAGCCCGCCCCAAAACAGAGATTTTCTGAACCCGAGTATCTTGTCGGCAAACAGACCGCCAATAAATGTAAAGGCATAAACAAATGCCTGGGTGGCGCCGTACTGAAGATTGGCTTCCTTTTCACCAAACTCAAGCTGTGAAATCATAAAGACTACCAGCATTCCCCGCATGCCGTAGAAACAGAATCGTTCCCACATTTCGGAGAAAAAGAGTGACCATATTTGTTTTGGGTATTTGCCCTTGAAATTGTGAATCTGTTCAAGTGTCTGCATAATAAAAGAGGTTGCCTTCTTTTTTGAAGACAACCTCACAAATTTATAAATAATGTTGAATGTTATACCTTGGCGGCTGTTTTTTTTACAAAATCAACCAATATGATTATTGAATTAAAATAAAAAACAGGGCATTGGCAATCTTTGAACCTTTTGAGATATCCGAATATTACCATTCTAAGCAATAATGTGAAATATTGCATAATTTTGTAATAATTAAAAAAATTGTTATTTTATGCAATGTATCCTATTATTAAAGAAGAAAAACAGGACTTGCTATGT
Source organism: Weeksellaceae bacterium (assembly GCA_041677705.1). Taxonomy (GTDB): domain Bacteria; phylum Bacteroidota; class Bacteroidia; order Flavobacteriales; family Weeksellaceae; genus Moheibacter. Next base: position 175,063 of record JBAYPM010000001.1, read on the forward strand.
ATCCAAGCCCTGTTCGTTATAATTACCAATTAAATTTTTATTTAATTCCAGCCATCATTTTCTGCAGTCTTCCGCTGAGCAAGAACAGAACTGCCGCAGCAATACCACACATAACTATGAACACCATAAAGAATTCATACAAATTTGAAATACCGAATCCCATAAAAGAGGTTACCGGTTTTTCTTCTGTGGGAATCAATTCACTCAATGTTCCTGCAAATTTATTGGCTGCAGCGTTTGCAAGAAACCAGGTTCCCATCAATAACGATGAAAATCTTACCGGTGAAAGTTTTGCAACCATTGACAATCCGATTGGAGATAAACAAAGTTCCCCCATTGTATGAATTACATAAAGGCTGAACAGCCAAAACATATTGATTCTTGTATCTGCACCAACACCGTGTACAGCGAATGCAATCAAAGCATAACCCAATGCAATCAATGTGAGACCGAATGCCATTTTCCTTGGCGATGATGGTTCCATTCCCCGGTTTCCGAGTTTAAGCCAGAATGATGAAAATATTGGAGCAAGTACGATGATTGCCAAAGGGTTGACAGATTGGAAATAACTTGCCGGCATTTCCCATCCGAAAATATGCCGGTCGGTCTGTTTGTCCGCAAAAATAGTCAGAGAAGCCCCCGCCTGCTCAAAGGCACCCCAGAAGAAAATCACAAAAAATGCAAGTATGAAAATCACCCAAATTCTGCTTTTCTCAGTTTTCGTCAGTGTTCTATCAGTTATGATGATTAATGGTACAACAATCATTGATCCAAAGATTACCCAACCGATTACATCCCAATTGACTGTGAACATGGTTTTGAAATTTAGTAAGAAGAAAATCATTGCAACCGCACCAACCAGGTAACCAATGTTTTTGGCATCCATTTTCTTAACCGGCATTCCAATTGGTTTTCCTTCGCCGTCGTGCAATACTTTATTTTTTTCATACATAAACAGCAGCACGCCGATAATCATTCCGATACCCGCAGCAAAGAAGCCCCATTTCCAGTCGATTTTTTCGCCAAGTGTACCACAGATCAAGGGTGAGAAAAACGCACCGAGATTGATCCCCATATAGAAAATTGTGAAGGCACTGTCAACTCTTCTGTCCCCCTCGGGATAGAGCTGGCCGACCATAGTTGAAATGTTTGGTTTAAAGAATCCGTTTCCAATAATCAAAGCTGTGAGACCGGCCCACATAAATGTAATTGCAGGTGCCCCCGATGTGGACGCACTGAAAAACATTAAAAACTGACCAAGAGCCATCAGGATACCTCCAATTTCAATACTCCTCCGGTTTCCGAGAAAACGATCACTCAAATAACCCCCCAAAAGTGGTGTCAGATAAACCAGGCCGGTGTAACTTCCGTAGATATTGGAAGCCTCATCACTTGCCATTTTGAGTCCGTTGATCATATACAGGACAAAAATCGCCCGCATTCCGTAGTAGGAAAATCTTTCCCACATTTCGGTAAAAAACAGAAGATACAACCCCTTTGGGTGTCCTTTCTGTATAGTTGTGTCGCTCATGTTGTTGTTAATTTATTGGTGGCTAATGTACATTATTTTCTTTCATTATGGTGTTGAGCCATTTCAAAATTGCAACTGCAAACAGGGTTGCAATCATCAAAAGTATAAAATTTACCAAAAAGAAATTGGCTTTGTTTTCGTATCCGTACCACTGACTTGCCAATACGCCCGACAGTTTATTTCCGATCGAAGTCGACAGGAAAAATCCGCCCATCATCAGTGCAGTCAGTCTTGGTGGGCTGAGTTTTGAAACCAGAGAAAGACCCATCGGACTCAGACAGAGTTCACCCAAAGTGATCACTCCGTAACAGCCGATCAGCCACCAGGGTGAGACTTTGACCGCTCCGTTTTCGCCGATATAGACCGCAGCAACCATTACCAGACAGGAAAGCGCGGATATAAATAGTCCGAGTGTGATTTTTCCGGCAGTGGTCGGTTCCTTGTTCCGACTTCTCAACCTGATAAAAAACCAGACGAGCAATGGTGTCAGTATGATGACCCATGCCGGATTGACCGACTGAAATATTTCGGTGTTGATCAAATAGACCATATCTCCTTCTTCGGGTAATTTTTCGGGATTCATATTGGTGAAATAGACATCTTTTCCGACTTCTTTTACGATGTCGCCATTGTCATCCCTTACCACTCTGTACTGATCGTCATAAATCGCAGTTTCACTTTCCTGATACGGAATTTCTTCGACCAGATACAAATCTGCCAATGGTTTCTCAACCGCATTTGAGACCGATCTCTCGGTATAGAATTTTGCCCAGCGCGTCAGTGCGGTTCCGTTTTGTTTGAATACCGCCCAGAACATTACACCGACTGCAAAAACGGCAAGAAGTGCTGCAATCGGACGTTTGTCGATTTTGTTCGCTCTGACATAAAGCGAAATATAGAATGCCACAACAGGAATACATGCAAAGATAAATGCATCTGTACTGTCACTGCCCAGTATATTGCCCGGTATCATCCAGCCGATCAGCCCGACAATGATCGCAGGAACAAATACATACAGCAGCACTTTGCCCAGGCCAATATCTCCTTCCTGTTTGGGTTTGATTTCATTTGCCTGTTTGAAGTGTTTCAGACCAAATGAAAAAACGATCAACCCGACAAACATACCGATGCCGGCAGTTGCAAAGGCTGCCTCCCAGCCGAATTTGTTCCGCATAAATGCAGCAATGATGTTGCAGACAAAAGCACCGATGTTGATCCCCATATAAAAAATATTGTAACCCGAATCCTTCATTTCCTTGTATTCTTCGGTGGAATACAAATTCCCCAGAAGCGTTGAAATATTGGGTTTGAACAGTCCGTTTCCGACGATGATCAGTCCGAGTGCCACATAGAAACTTGCCAATCCGGGCAGAGCCAGTGTCAGATAACCGAGTCCCATCAGCGTGCCGCCTATATAAACCGATTTGACATAGCCCAAAATCCGGTCAGCAAGAAATCCACCCAAAAATGGGGTCAGGTAGGTCAAAGCGATAAAGGTCCCGAAAATATCATCCGCATTTTTGTCCAGAAAACCCATTCCTCCACGATCGACATCGATCATGTAAAGGACGAAAATCCCCAGCATCAAATAGTAGCCGAATCGTTCCCACATCTCTGTGAAAAACAAAAAATACAAACCCTTTGGGTGCCTTTTTTTTATGGAAAGGTCGCTCATATGTACAGGTTTTTTATTTAAATTAAATGATTTTCAAAAAAGATTCTCACAAATCAAGCCCGTCAAAAATAAAAAAAATTATCAGATATTCGAATTTTATTTTTAAAAGATGAGCTTACCTAAATTCCAGGATATTAGATTTGATAAGCATCAATCATTTTTTGTGGATTGAAAATATTTTCGGTGGTTTTGTTTTTATTTATTTTTTGTTCCATTTAATTATTATGTTTATCAACAATAATGTTTCTGAAACATAATTAGTAAATTTAATATGAAAACCCTTTTTAACGACATGTTTTGACGTTATCAAACCTTAACTTTACAATGAAATCTAAAAGCAATGACAAATCCTAAGTTTTATTTTGTTCATGGTTACGGTTCGGGTGAAGATTCTTCGAAATATCACAAACTTAAAGAATATTTTGGTGAAAATTTTCAGATGAAATGTGTAGTCTGGAAAACGAATTCAGATATTCCACTGCTTTTGGAAGAGGTTGTTTCTGAACTTGAGAATGACGAGAAACCGATTTTATTCGGAGATTCCACCGGTGCAAATTTTGCATATCAGATTAGAAAACAATTACTTAAAAAAGGGAATTCACCCATTCTGATTCTGACCAGTCCTTTGCTTGATTTTTCAAAACGGATTTGGAACGGAGAATTTGCAAAAAACATTGAACAGTCTCTGATTCAAATTACTGAGCCCGAAAATGCTTTAATAATTGTTCCCGAACACGATGAAGTAATTGATCAAAAATGGTTGCTGAATTACAAAAAAGAAAATGTGGTCATTCTTAAAACCGATGACGATCATAGGCTTTCAAAATTTAAAGAAGACGGTAATCTTTTAAAGGATATTGAGCAATATTTTAAGAATCAACTTTCATAAAAATAAAAAAATGACCTTAAAAGGCTCTTCCCTTAATATTTTAAAACGAGAACTAAAAAAGGTTGAAAGCCTTTCATCCCCTCAGCATAGGTCAACGCATAGGGCAATGAAATTCCCACGCCACAAACCCAAGGCTTAGAGGGGTGGTGGAAATGAAATCTATTTCGCCATCCTATTTTGGAGTCATTTTAATAATCGTTGGTATATTTGCGAACCCTATCCCCAATCCGCTTTGGTGAATCACAAATTCTCCAGAATATAATTCGTCATCAGCGTATAAAGTTGCAAACGGGTGGCACCGCCATAAATTCCGTGGTTTTTGTCGGGATAAACCATCATATCGAACTGTTTGTTGGCCTGAATCAGTGCTTCTGACAAATCCATGCTGTTCTGGAAATGTACATTGTCGTCCGCTGTTCCGTGAATCAGCAGGAATTTATTCCTTTTGTCATTAAACTGATTTGCGTAGGTAATCGGCGAATTGCTGTCATAACCTTTTGCATTTTCCTGTGGGGTTCGCATAAATCTTTCGGTGTAAACAGAATCATAATAACGCCAGTTGGTAACAGGCGCAACCGAAATCGCCATCTTCAGCACATCACCGCCTCTGAAAATACAGTTGCTTGCCATAAATCCGCCATAACTCCATCCCCAGATTCCGATTCTTGAAGCATCCACATACGGCAGTTTTCCGATTTCCCGTGCCGCCTGAATCTGGTCTTCGACCTCCATTTTACCCAAATCGAGATAAGTCTGTTTTTTGAAGGCGACTCCTTTTCCGCCGGTTCCGCGGCCGTCAATACAAAATACGAGATATCCTTTTTGTGCCAGCATAAAATACCATTGGTCATTCATGCTGTGCCAAGTGTTCAAAACCTGCTGCGAACCCGGACCGCTGTACTGATACATCAAAACCGGATATTTTTTGTTTGGATTAAAATCTTTGGGTTTGATAATCCAGGCATTCAAATCATTGCCGTTTACCTTTATCGTGGTCAGTTCTTTAGTTCCCATTCCATCCGCATTCAAACGGCCGGCAATCTCATCATTGTTCTTAATTACAGCGAGTTCCTTATTTTCCTTTCCGCTTTTCAGATAATAGGTATTTGCCTGTGTGGTCGAAGAAAACGGGTTGATAAAATAGTCAAAACTCTTACTGAACTGTGCCGAATTACTTCCGTGACGGTCGGTCAGCATAACCTGTTTTTTGCCATCGAGATTGATTTTATTGACTGACTTTTCGGTTGAAATTCTTTTTCCGTCATAGGAATTGGATTGAAAATAAACGGTTTTGTCTTTTGGATTGTATCCATAATAATTCGTTACTTCCCAATCTCCTTTTGTTACCTGATTGATTAATTTTCCGGTGTTGGAGTAATAATAAATATGACGGTTTCCGTCTCTTTCAGATGCCCACAAAAAGCTGTTGTCATCAAGAAATTCAAGCGTAACATCGTCGGTTTCAATCCATTTATCATCAGTTTCGGTAAATAATTTGGTGACTTTTTGGTTTTTGATATCCACAAAATTCACATCTACTTTGTTTTGATGGCGGTTGGAGGTAAGTACTGCCAGCGTATTTTTATCTTTTGTGAATTTTACTTTAAAAATATAATAATTCTGAACCGAAGACAGATTTACATTTGTTGTTTTTGCGGAATTCAGGTCATAAATATGGAGACTGACTTCCGAATTATTTTCGCCGGCTTTCGGATATTTGAACCGCATTTCGTACGGATAAAGATTGTTCTGATAAATTGGAATTGAAAATTCGGGTACCCTGGTTTCGTCAAAACGAACAAACGCAATCGCCGAACCATCCGCATTCCAGTCATAATGACGGACAAAACCAAATTCTTCCTCATAAACCCAGTCGCAAATCCCGTTGATGATTTCATTTTTCTTGCCGTCTTTGGTTACCTGCGTAACTTTTCCGGTGGCTATTTCCTGAAAATAGATGTTGTTTTCAAACACAAACGCCACTTTTGAAGCATCGGGTGAAAATGTCGGTTCCTGAATCAGTTTTCCGTCAAAAATTGATTTTGTTGATTTATTTTGAGTGTCGTAAACCTGCCATTTTGCAAAAAACGAATGCCGGTAAATCGGCTGGCTTTCGGTGGCAAGCAGCATATATTTCTCATCGGAACTAAATGAATATTCATCATAATTCCCGCTGACAATCAATTGTTTTGAATCTTTTTTATCGACAAAAGAACTATAAGAATATTTATAAATTCCATCCTTTTCCTGAATGCTGTAATGTTGTCCGTCATTCATCGAATTGATGCCGAACAGACCGGGCGCATAATATTTTCCGCCCCAGATATTTTCCAAAGTGATTTGTTGTGCGCCTGCAATCATGCTGCCGGCTATGCAAAATAATAAAATTAGCTTTCTCATTATGTGTGTATTGGTTTGACCGAAGAATCAAAGATAAAAAAAATGTATTGAATTACTTTTTTTTGATGTTAAAATGGAAAAGATTCGGGAGATGAAGCGGTCAATTTTTTACCGCCGGACGCTTAGGTTCCAAATTTATTTGCCGGTTCGGTTGAGAATATTTGATTATTTATTTCAAAATAATTTTATATTTACATATTATATACAATGCTGATGGATAGATGTTTGCTCTTTTTTTATTATAAAACAGGACAAAATGGTCTTAAAATATTAACAAAATAAATGATTAAATTTATGGAAACAATCATTCGATTTATCATCAGCAATTACTTTGCTGTTTTTTTTGTTCTTGCGCTGCTGATCGCATTTATCAAAATCAGAAGATCCGCTTATGCATTGTCAAAAGGCGAGCGGTATAAAATTTATTTTGCGGAATTTATGTTGTACAGCATTGGCTGGTGCAATGTGGTGAATTTTGTATTTCATGTGTTTTTTGGTGAAATGGCTGCCGGTTTTATCGGCTGGGAAGACAGTCCGTTTCAGGCCGAAGTGGGTTATGCCAGTCTCGGAATGGGAATTGCCGGGATCATGGCATACAAAAGAGATTTTTCTTTTCGTCTGGCGGCACTGATTGCGCCGGTTGTATTTTATTTGGGCGCTGCCGGCGGTCATATCTATGAAATGATTGCCTATCAGAATTTTTCGCCCGGAAATGTCGGTCTGGTTTTGCCGCTGGACATCATCATTCCCTGCACCGGAATGTTTTTCGCCTATCGGGTATGGAAATTCAGGAATGCTTAATTGCTGAAAGTCAATACTTTTTATTGATTGGTTCCAAAGCGGGTTACTTTGTGCAACTTTCTCTCAATTATGTAAAGATAATTGGGTAAACCGTCTGTGTAAATTCGCTTTGCTTCTGAAAGTTGCAAAGTTGTCAATACGATTTTC
>JBAYPM010000002.1:0-139997 GCA_041677705.1 Weeksellaceae bacterium
CTTCTGATTGTCAATGTTTTGTCACAGTTTTTGGATGATTTCGCACCAAAAACAGCGCCAAGACAAAATCATATCATCATTTGATTATCCGTCAGCTGAAGCTGACGACAATATTATGAATTTATTTGTCCGGGATTACAAAGCAGAAAATATTCCACCTCTCCGAGGTGAGGCCTTATTGCAAGCAGTCGATTCCGGAGCTTTCAAAAATTTTTAATTTTTCGTAGTCAATCAGATTGGTAAAAATGATTTCGGAGAAATCAAATATTTGCAGTAAACAGATCGTTCCGAAAAAAACGAATTCGGAGAATTCGAATAAAAGGATATTATTTTGCGGTGAGACTTGTCAGTGTTTCAAATCGTAAATAGGCCTGTGCTGTCTTCAAAATCAGAAATCAACGGATGGTTTCATATAGGATAAAAAAAAATTAAATTATTTTATTAATAGTTAGGATAACTAACTATATTTGTCAAAGCAATATTGCTGCACAACATTTAATTCATCAAAAAAATGGCAAAATCAATTTTTTATCATGCCGGATGTCCGGTCTGCATCAGTGCGGAACACGACATAGTGGAACTCATCGGCGCCGAGAATGTGGAAATCGTTCACATCGGTGAAGTGAGAGACAGAATTGAAGAAGCAGAAACGGCAGGTGTAAAATCCGTTCCGGCTCTGGTAACCCCAAAAGGGAATGTGCTCCATCTTAATTTTGGCGCATCGATGGCCGATGTAAAGGGGTAAACAAATTGCTCCGCAATTCAAAAAGACAAAACGATTTGCGGAGCAGTTTTTATATTCAGAATTTTGAGAAAATGAATTAATTTTAAAAAATGAAATCAGATTTTGATTTGAATCGGCAAAACCAAAGTACAGAAAGCAAAATCGTGGCTTCGCTCGAACGGATTGCACAGGCCTTTCGGGTGCTTCTCTGGCAGGAAAGCAAGGAATATGCGCTCAGTCCGATACAGATACAGCTTTTGATTTTTTTGCATTTTCACAGCGAAGAAAAAAGAAAGGTCAGCTATCTGGCCAATGAATTCAATATGTCAAAAGCCACCATCAGCGAAACTGTAAAAACAATGGAACAGAAAGAGCTGATTGTCAAAGCCCATGACCCGGCGGACACCAGAAGTTATACCATTCATCTGACCGAAAAAGGAAGAGATCTTGCTGAGAAAACATCGGGATTTACCAGGGAAATAAGGGTGCCGGTCGATCAGTTAAATCCGGATGACAAAGAAAATCTGCTGCTGAGTCTGCTCAGTATCATCCGGCATCTGAACCAAACACAAATCATCACGGTGCAAAGGATGTGTATGTCCTGCAGCCACTATCGGACCGACAAAAAGGGAGAGCATTTTTGCAAACTGCTCAATCAAAAATTGAATACATCCGATTTGCGGATTGACTGTCAGGAACATGAACTGAAAGACTGAAAGCGTTTATCCGGAACTTTGGAAAAGTTTTAAAACTTTTCCAAAGTTTAATCTTTATCCACGCCCTCGCTATACATTTCCATCATTTTTTCAAAATGAGCTTTCTGCATTTTTGAAAACTCTTCTCTGCTGATTTCTTTTCCTTTGGTTGGCCGGCTGATTTTCTTTGTTTTTGTCAGTGTTTCAACTTTTTGAGCGGTGTAGATTGCTCCATCTGTTGCACCGGATTCGTGTTTGATATTGGTTTCAACTTCAAGAATCAAACCGGGTAAACCCCAAAACTCATCCGGCCCGTTTTTAAAAGTCAGTTTTGGTGAATACCAAGCGGTCACTTCTGCTTTGTAATTGTCATCGAGCGTTGCGGTGGCTTTATAACAATCAAAACCGGCTATATTTTTAGTTTCCTTGCTGATTTTCCAGTCAATTTCGGAGAAAGTGTCTTTAACCAAATAATGTTTCCCTTCAAAATCTGTTTCTTCAAGGATTAAACTTTCGTCTAAATTCTTATATAATGTACCATCTGAACGTACTTCAATCGACATTGAAATTCCGCTTTCTTTGGGTTGTTCATTACTGATCTTTTCAATGTAATCAAATTGAGATTCTTTGCTGTCGGAAATCAATTCAAAATTTGAACTTTTGAAAGACATATCAAAACCTGAAAACTTATTGTCAGCCGGATTGTAATAGGGTTGAACTTCATAAGTTACTTTGATTTGGTCCTGAGCCATTGCTAATCCGAAAATTAACAAAGAGATTATCAAAAATGTTTTTTCATTCTTTTATGAATTGTTTTGATTTCTGATTTGAGATGCTTCTTCTTTTTTGATGGTTTTACCTTCCGGTAATTTGATTTCAACTTTATCTTTTAAAAAATCAATTTTTTTTGCTTTGAAATGTGTTCCCATGATTGCACCTCCATGAATTTCACTTCTGATATCCAGTTGTAAAATTACACCCGGCAAACCGGAATACAAATCCGGTCCGACCCGATAGATAAGTCCGGGTGCATACCAGGCGGTTATTTCATTACCGTTTTCCATTTTAAACACAGCCTTTTTAACCGGCTCTCCCGCAATTTCTTTTTCTTCTCCGGTCAAAATCCAGTCTGCTTTTGGAAGATCATCCGATACAAGATAGGATTTATCGAAGGTTTCCATTTCTGTAAAATATTTTTTGGTGTTTAAATCAATCAGATAATCATTTGAAACCAGCAGAACCAAAGAATTACCACCTTCCGGTTTTGGCGGGAGAGGTTTTTCGATGTATCTGAATTCAGATAAATTACCCGAGACAGTTAATTCGTATATAGTCGAAAGAAAAATACCCGGAAAGGGTATGCCCGATTGGTTCTCGTCATAAGAGTAGGTTGCTTCATAAGTGACTTTGATACTTTCCTGAGCCTGAATTGTAAACGGAAACAGAGTGAGAATAATGATAATTAGTTTTTTCATGGTCAAAGCTTGTAGAACAAATATAATCCGTACAGTTTAATTATACAATTCATTTCAAAAATCTTAAATTTGCAATCTTATCCGGAAAATGATGGAAGAAGAAAAAAAATCGCTGAATTTTATCGAACAAATCGTAGAGGATGATCTTGAAAACGGCTATAAAAAAAGCCAGCTCAGATTTCGTTTTCCGCCCGAACCAAACGGTTACCTGCATATCGGCCATGCAAAAGCGATCTGCATCAACTTCGGTCTGGGACAGCGTTACAATGCACCGGTCAATCTTCGTTTTGACGATACCAATCCCGCCAAAGAAGAACAGGAGTTTGTGGATTCGATACGAGAAGATGTGAAATGGTTAGGCTTTCAGTGGGCAGAGGAAAGATTTGCATCTGACTATTTTCAGCAGCTGTATGAATGGGCCATACAAATGATCAAAGACGGAAATGCGTATGTGGACGATCAGAGCTCCGAGGAAATCAACGAACAGCGGAAAACTCCGTTTGAGCCCGGCATTGAAAGCCCGTACAGAAATCGTCCGGTAGAAGAAAGTCTTGAACTGTTTGAAAAAATGAAAAACGGTGAATTTCCCGAAGGCAGTCATGTGCTTCGTGCAAAGGGAGATATGAGTTCGCCCAATATGAATATGCGCGATCCGGTGATGTATCGGGTGCTGCACAAGGAACACCACCGAACCGGCGACAAATGGAAAATCTATCCGATGTATGACTGGGCGCACGGCGAATCTGATTACATAGAAGGGATTTCACATTCATTATGCTCATTGGAGTTTGAAAATCACAGACCGCTTTATGAGTGGTATCTCGATCATGTTCAGGTGCCAGGCCACGATCTGAAACCCAAACAGAGAGAATTTGCACGCGGCAATGTCAGTTATATGATCACCAGCAAAAGAAAATTGAAAACTTTGGTGGACGAAGGTGTGGTCAGCGGTTGGGACGATCCGAGGATGCCGACGATTTCGGGTCTGAGAAGAAGAGGTTATACACCCGAATCGATTCGTGAATTTTGGGAAAAAGCGGGTGTTGCAAAAAGAGACAATCTGATTGATATTTCACTTTTGGAATTTTCTGTCCGAGATCATCTGAACAAAATTGCACCCCGTGTGATGGCAGTGATTGATCCGGTGAGACTGGTGATTGAAAATTATCCCATAGAAAAATCAGAAAAACTGATTCTTGAAAACAACCCCGAAGATGAAAATGCGGGTGAACGCGAAGTTCCGTTTACAAGAGAACTCTATATCGAGAGAGAGGATTTTATGGAAGAAGCACCAAAAAAATTCTTCAGACTTTCGATCGGAAATGAGGTTCGTCTGAAAGGCGCATACATCATCAAAGCCACAGGGGTTGAAAAAGATGCCGACGGAAATATCAAAACGATTTTTGCAGAATACGATCCGGATTCAAAATCGGGTTCGGGTTCTGAGGCAAGTATGCGCAAAGTGAAAGGAACGCTGCACTGGGTCTCGGCTACTGAAAATCTGCCGATCGAAGTCAGACTGTATGACCGATTGTTTACGGTCGAAAGTCCGGATGAGGCAGAGGACGGCAATTTCCTTCAGTTCATCAATCCCGATTCGATGAAAATCGTACACGGTTTTGGCGAACCTTCGCTCAAAGATTCAAAACCCGAAGAGAAATTCCAGTTTCAGCGAATCGGCTATTTTACGCCTGACAAAGATTCTACGCCAGACCGCTTTATCTTTAATCGAACCGTCGGTCTGAGAGACACCTGGGCAAAAGAGCAGAAGAAGTAAAAAGTGTTCAGATACAGAATCAAAAATCGTTCACTGAAGGACAATCTCAGGATTGCGACTCTGCTGTCATTTGTGGCCGGTATGGTCAATGTGGCAGGTTTTCTGGGCGTCCGTCAGCTGACGACCAATGTGACCGGACATTTTGCGTTTTTTATCGGTGAAATTTATCACATTGACGTCTGGCGCGGTCTGGTTTATTTTCTGTTTGTATTTTTCTTTTTGCTGGGTTCGTTCTTTTCAGGTGTGCTGATCGAATGGATTTCAAGAAAAAACGAACGCTATGTCTATGTGATTCCGGTGCTGATCGAAACGCTGATCCTTGCTTTTGTCGCTTTTTACGGCGAAACACTGCTCGCCGGCAATGCCAATCTGATCGCCTATCTGCTGCTTTTTGCAATGGGTCTTCAAAACTCGCTGGTCACCCTGATTTCAAATTCGGTGGTCCGCACCACCCACCTGACCGGACTGTTTACCGACCTCGGAATTGAATTTTCACAGCTGTTTTTCTACAAATCGGCGGCACACAAAAAGAAACTGCTGTCATCGATCAGGCTCAGATTCTTTATCATCGTCTTCTTTCTGCTCGGCGGTGTGGTCAGCGGATTGTTCTATTTCCGTTTTGAACTCCGCATCCTTTATTTCTCTTCAGGCCTTCTGGTCTTCGGTCTGTTCTATGACCAGATCAGAATCAGACTCAATCTGCTGAAAAGAAATATCAGACAGCACGGCGTATTGAGAAAGTGGGAGAGAGGCGAATGATTTGCCCTTTCGAATTAAATCTTAAAATAATTTTTCTTCAGAAAATTGCAGTGATGGATATTGTGTCCGACGGTCATAAAACCGATTGCCCTTGCGGTGAAATTGGCATGGTTTGCAGTTCCTTTGAAATCAAGCATTTCATCGGTCATAAATTTATACAACTGCACTGTTGATTCCCTGACCGACAGATATTCCTGTTTCAGTTCATCCACGGTCTGACGGATCGGCCGTATATGTTCCGCATATTTGTCCTCATCAAAACCGGTCAGTTCGGCAGGATCAAATCTCGAAAACCGAAGCGCTCTGTAGTCATAAATCCTTTCGCAGTCAATGATATGTTTGAGCACCTCTTTGACGCTCCACTTCCCGGGCTGATAGGCATAATTTTCATTTTCGGCAGTCACCAGATCAAAGACCTCCAATGTCAGCTGTTTTGAATTTTCGAGTTCAGCGATCAGATCAGCCGTTTCGACCAGATCAAAATAGGCTGCACAATAGCCAGGCGCGGATTGGTAGATGGATTTGTTTTGCATTTGGGTTGATGAGATTTATAAATCAAATATTTCTTTTGCCTTTTTCCAATTTTTCTTTAATATAGGTTTTGAATATGAAGTTTCTCCATTTGAAGGTTCGCCTGAGAAATGACAATATTTTTCTTTGTAATTTTCATCCTTATATTTTGCCCAGCTTTCATAAGCTTTTCTACAAAAAGGATGTTTTGGATCAAAAGGAATTTTTTCTCCAGTTCTTATGCAGAAGCCATACTTCGATCTTTCGTTAATTGAAGTTACTTTAGCTTTTGTTTGAAAAGGAGCCTTACTATGTTGATTTTCATATAATTCAGTTAAAAGATCGTCCTCGGTTATAGAGCCAGTATATTTTTCTCCAATTAATTTTGATTTATATTGTGGGCTCCTTTTGAAATATATTTTTGATTGTTGAATTACATTTTTGAAAAAATTCCATGCATCAGCATCTACATTATCTTTTTTTAATATGTTTCCTTTTTCTGTGAGGATTCCAAATTCAATATTATTGTCATGAGAATAACTATATAGATTCATCGAGGTTAAAATTCCTTTTGATTCGTTCGCATAATACTTAGCGTGTAGTCTCTTTTGATATCGAATTTCAATATTTGGAAAAATCTTGAGAAAATCAAAATCTTCTTTACTTAAACTTTTCGAAATATCATCTTCATTCTTTCCAAATACAACAAAAATATTTAGATAATGTTCTTCAATTTTATTTTTTAAGTAAAATTTTAATTTTTCATGTAATTTAATATATGGTGAAATTAAGATTAGGGTATCTTTTGAATCTTCAATAATTTTTTGCAATTCAGAATTAAGGATATCATCTTTTAAAAATTTAGCCATTTTATTGATTTTAAAATTAATATAAAAGGAAAATCAAAAATTTTGAATAATCCAACCGATTCAAATATAAAAAATTTGTTTCTCTTTGTGTGGAATATGAAATCTATTCCAGTAAATTATATAACCTCAAACCCCACCTCTTTTAAATAGTTAAAGGTTGAGTCATAAAACTCAGGAAGTCTTGTATTATCTTCTTTGTTCCCTTCTGGAATTACGATTATCATACCTTGTCGCGCTCTGGTCAATAACACTCGATAAGCATTTATCAAATATTTTTTTCGAACTTCTTTATTGATATTTTGCCATTTATTTCCTTTGAATGAAAAGGTTTTCCACTCATTTTCAGAAAATCTCAAATCACCATCCCAAGCGACACAAACCCAATCCAACTCTAATCCTTGAACTTGAAATTCAGTAGCAACATCTTCTAAAAAATAGGAAGATCGAACATCATCTTTTCCATCCAGAAACCAATGTACATGATCGATTTGCGGTCTTACATCTATTGCTAATGGCTTTAACCTATAGGCTTGTGAAGAAACGACAATTCCATATCTCTCACTACCTCTTGCTTTTTCTTTTAGCCAGTTTTTAGCTTTTGCTAAATCTCGAGTTAAAACGATTGGATATTTGTCCTTTAATTCAGAAAATGTTTCTTTCGCACTTTTGTCAATATCAAGAATTTCCTTTATCAATTTTGATAAATATTCAGCTCTGAATGAGCGCATTGAAACTGAAAGATGTAAATCTTCATTGAACTCGACTTTTGATGTTTTTGAGAGCTCATTAATTGCATTTTGAGCTGCATATTCTGAATCAAATAAATTGGGTGAAATTCTGGTTTCCCAATATGGAAAATGAAATTTTATAGCATCTAACCATTCTGAGATTCCGGCTTCACCTGTATTAATTTCTTGACCACCGCCAACCAGACAAATAACAACTGCCCAATCTTCATGTCTGTCCAAACAAGAAATTAGAAACTCAGGTTCAGAATGCTGAAAATCTGGAATTCCTTTTTTTTGTTTCATGAATTTTATAGTTTGCTCTTTTGTCCACGCCCTTTGTGCTTCATCAAAAATTGCAACATGATCGTAGGGCGCTTTTGGGTCTCTTAAATATTCATCTCGATAATGATGAATGATTTGGATAAATGCTTTTACACTTTCCTTTGCTTTTGCCTTTGTGATTTTTCCGCCTTCTTCTCTGATTTGGGTTACTCGATCTCTGGCCAAAGCTTCCTGAAGAATATCTACCAATGGCTTATTTCCAGAAAGAAATACGCTTGTACTACCTTTCTCTTTGTCCAGATGCTCAGTGGCTACTTTTAATCCGACAAGCGTTTTTCCTGCACCTGGAACACCAGTTACAAAACAAATAACTTTTTTATTGTTTTCTTTTGCGTAATCAATTGTTTTTGAAATATAATGAGTCGTTGCTTTCAGATTGATTGCATCTGCATCGCTTCTTGTAATTTCCTCAACATTATGGTTATTATATAATTTAGTAGCGGCTTCAATAATCGTTGGTGTTGGCGAATAGCTACCAGTTACATATTCTAATGCGTCGATTGAATAAACATCTTCAAGGAAATTAATTACAGTGTCTAAAGTCTTTTTTAAATCTTTCTGATTTGTTTTAATTGGATTGATTAAGTTGTCATTATGACTTGTTGTTGAGATTTCTATGAATGAATTTTCAGCATCTGTAGCAATGAGAATCGGAACCAAAATTAATTCATGACTTGGTTTGTGAAAATTCTTTAAATCCAAAGCATAATCCCAAACCTGTTCAATATTTTGATTGATAAACTCCTTTTCTCCAACTTTAAATTCAATTACAAAAACAATATTCTTGATAATTAATAAACAATCAACACGCTTTCCCATCCTGGGAATTGAAAATTCGAAATATAAATTTCCAGAAAAATCTTTTAGTGTATATTTAAGAATATCAATTTGATACTCCCAAGCTAAGAGCTGAGTTTGTTAGTATTCTAATCTCCCGTTTACCGAAATCTCGCCGATGATTGTTTCAGTTGATTTGTTTAAAAATTCGGAAACTGAATCTGAGTAAAAGTAGTTTAGCATGTTATATTCTATAAAAAATTCAAAAATTCATTCACAATTGGTAGGTCAGCTTCTGCCCAATCAAAGTTTAATAAATCACTTTTTTCAGCCCATTGAATTTCTTCATGTTCTTTCACCATCAAATTTCCAGATTTGAAATTACACAAAAACGGATGAAGTCTAATGCTAAAATCAGAATAATGATGTTCCACAGGACTTAGCCTTTCAATAATTTCAATTTCGATATTCAATTCTTCTTTAATTTCTCTAATCAGACTTTTCTTGATAGTCTCAAATTTCTCAACTTTTCCACCAGGAAATTCCCATTTCAGAGGTAATTTTCCATTCTTATTTCTTTGGGCAATCAAAACTTTATTCTGATTTAAAATGATGGCACAGCTTACATCAATCATTTATAACTTAGATTTAATTCTCAATAAAAGTCGACAATAATTTCTAATCAAACCTTTGAAATTAAAATTTAAAGCCCCCCCAATAAAAAATCCCAAACCAAAGTCCGGGATTTTTTATTGTGAAAAAGTGTTGTATGCTTTTACGGGATAGCAGTCAGCAGCGCCTGAAGTTCGGCAGGCTCGCCGGGTGAAACCGTCATTGTAAAGGTGTCGTCGCCGTTTACGGTCACATCCTGTGTGCCGAAGTTGAGCGCTCCGTCGATCAGCGAAATTGCAATCAGCTTGCCGCTTACTCCTTTCGGAATGCTGCCGGTAAAGGTTGAAATGCCGTCTGCGTCTGCCTGGGTCAACGCAGAAACAATGGTGAAATCGTTGTCGGTGAAAAATACTTCTGTCTGGTCAAATCCGGGTGAATTGGTCACCTGCACCTTGAACTGGGTCGGCTCCTGAGCGTTCAGATCAAAATCATAAAGCGCTTGTGCAGAGTTCCAGCCCGAGTTGACCTGGTCAAGCGTGTATTCGCCGTTCAGTCCGGCTGTTTCGTCAAACACAACCGTGCCCGAAGAAGCAGTCCAAGAATTGACAGTGCCCGAAGGCTTGGTCTGTGTCATACCGGTCAGATAGTTCATATTGTTCTCATATCCGGACGCATCGGTTTGACGCGGAATATAGGCAGTTACGCCGCTGAAAATCACTTCGGTGCCGTTTACATCGGTTCCCGATATCCAGAAGATGCCGGCAGAAACCAGCGGATTCTGATTGGTGTAAGTCTGCATATTGTGACGCACGATATCGCCTCTTTTGTAGAGTTCGACCAGTTTGATTTTGATTGGTGTGATCACTTCTCCGCCGTTGGTTCCGAATGAAGAAACCGGAAAATGGATTCTCATTCCGCCCGGTGTGTTGAAGTCCTGAGGGATTTCAATGTCAACCACAGTAAAATAAACAGTGTCGCTTTGTGTGATCAGATCGTGTACTTCCTGCAATGTTTCAAAGTCGGCTTCGTTTTCAAACCCTTCAAACAGACTTTCGTCATTTGTACACTGATAAAAGCCGAGAACGCCGATAGAGAATGCGGCAGTTAGGGCAATTGATTTCATCTTTTTCATATAATTTCCAAATTTTTTCATTTATAATGACGCATAATTTTTTTTATGGTTGCGTTTTTTTGACCTCATCGTGTCTGAAACAGTCTGTCAGATGGTCGTTTATGATTCCGGTTGCCTGCAGATGCGAATAAACCACTGTGGTGCCGACAAATTTGAATCCTCTTTTTTTCAAATCTTTGCTGATCCTGTCAGACAACTCGGTGTTGGCGGGAATTTCTTCCATTCGTTTTCTTTTTTCGTCCACCGTTTTGCCGTTTACAAAACCCCAAATGTAATTGCAGAAAGAACCAAATTCTTTTTGAACCTCCATAAAAGCATTGGCATTGCTGACCGCTGCCCTAATTTTCAACTGGTTGCGAATGATTCCCTCGTCCATTAATAACGACTGAATCTTGTCTTCATTGTATGAAGCGATCTTTTTATAGTCAAAATTATCAAATGCCTTTCTGAAATTCTCTCTTTTTCTGAGGATGGTAATCCAACTGAGCCCCGCCTGAAAGCCTTCCAAGGTCAGGAATTCAAATTGTTTTTGGTCGTCTCTGACCGGCACGCCCCATTCACGGTCATGGTAACGGATATAAATTTCTTCTTTGCCTGCCCAGGCGCATCTTGTTTTTTCCATAATTCGGGTCGAATTTAGTGAAAATCAGACGGCGGTCAAAAGAATTTTGTACACAAAAAAACCGCTGAGGATTGTCAGCGGTTTGAAATATCGTCTGATGATTTTTTGAATTAATAATTGTAAAAATCTCTTCCCGCAAAGTGGAAAGCAGCTTCGATCTGTGCATTCTCATCGCTGTCCGAACCGTGAATTGCATTGGCATCGATGGATACCGCATATTTTTTTCTGATGGTGCCTTCTGCAGCTTCCTGCGGATTGGTCGCGCCGATCAGTTTTCTGAAATCTTCGATTGCATTGTCTTTTTCAAGAACTGCTGCCACGATGGGGCCTGAGGTCATAAAATCGACCAGGTCTCTGAAAAAAGGTCTTTCTCTGTGAACCGAATAAAAAGATTCTGCATCTGCGGTCGACAGCTGAGTGAGTTTCATCGCTTTGATTTTGAAACCGGCATTGTTGATGTCTGCCAGAATATTGCCGATGTGTCCGTTTTTGACTGCATCGGGTTTGATCATTGTAAGTGTAATTTTACCTGCCATTTTTTCTGATTTTTGAGCGGCAAAAATAGTCAGAATTTTGGTGGCAAAAAAATTATTGTGTTTGATGGAGATGTGAGACTTTGAGATGTGAGAATGGTTGGGTGTAGGATGCCGGTTGCCTGTTCCTGTTTCCTATGGGTTGTGAAATCAGCCAGACGATAATGTCTTTTTCTTATTTATTTGTGAAAATCTGTGTCATCTGTGAGAAATTTTAAAAAGTTAGAAATTAGAGGTTAGAAGTTTCTTTGACACCCAACACCCCGCACCAGACACCCAATCTATTCCCTGTAAATCAAAGGCGCATACCTCGATTGATTGAATTCAATTTCCTTTTCAAAAGTCTGAACCGGAATCATTTTTCCGTCTTCCAGTTTTTCGACTTCAACAAAAATCGGTTTTGATTTTTTGTCCTTTTGAAAAAGATTATGGATATAAATTTCATAATATTCACCATCGAGCTGACCGCCTGAAACCAGTGTTCTGTCCGACTGTCTTTCTTTTTCGATCAGCGATTTGTAGGGTTCGGAACGTTCCACTTCGCCCATGCTCAAAAATCGGCCGAGAAATGTGGGTGTTTTGTCTTTGATTTCAAAAACCCGGATGTCTCTGTCCTGAAACAGTCTGACTTCATAATCGGTGTCAGCGTCTTTGAGTGTGAACAGCACAATTTCATCGACCGGAAACTGATAATTTTGGGTTTCGATATCTTCTTCATTATTTTCATAAGTGATCGGCATCTGATAAAGCAGATTGACCTTTTGTTCTTTTTTGACCATTGCCGGTCGAATCGGTTTGATTTCCATTGAAATTCGGTTGAGCGCATCAATCGAATACTGGGCCAGAACCGGATTGCTGCCTTTGACTTCAGAAAAATTCAGCATCACACCTTCCTTTGTAATCACAAACATAATCAAAGCGCTTGCACGACTGATTCCGTACTGCGCCATCACATCGTGCATTCCCTCCATTTTCTGATTCAGCAGATCAGAAATCTTTTCGGCCATACACTCGTTCATCACCTTTTTTCGACTGGCTTTGATGTGTTCACACCCTGGAAAGACCGGCATTTCTTTGACCTCAGAAGCGGTGTACAGCGGCTGCTGCTGCGAAAATGCAGGTTCTGAAATCATCAGAAAAAGCAGGAATAAAGAATAGTGTTTCATAATCGATTTTAAAGATAACTGATTCGCGGCGAAACTGATGATTTTTTTTCAAATTATCTGAGAATCCATGCCGAATATTTACTCCAGCTGAACGCCCTGCCACTGAATTCAGCCTCAAGTTCTTCGGTATTGTTCTCCAGACGGTACACAAAAACCCTATCCGGTTCGCTGTCTTTCATATAAATTCTGTAAACCGTTCCGTCTGTATTTTTTTCGGTCACCAGATGTTTGTCTCCCGATGAAAAATAAAGACTTCGGTAAGGTTCGAGCTGAAGGACATCGCCAAAAGAATTGAACTGACCCAGAAAAACGGCTTTGTCTCCCGATATCTCATAAGCTTTAAATTTTCCTGTCTTGCCTTCAATTCTGATTTCAAAGGTCTCCAAATCGGATTTCAGCGTATAATTAACCATTTCGGTAAAGTCATAATCACTGAGCGGATTTGGATTTTTTATCTCTTCGATTTGATAATTGACCGGCAATACAAAAATCATACTGACTGGTGAGCCGTCATCGAGAGTTGCAGGCTGTATCGGCGGAATCTGTTCTGCAATCTTCCGCATTGAGCTTGCGGAAACCAGGCCGAGAAGCTGATTGAGATAATTATTGGTTTCCATTGGTCTGATGTCAACCATTTTTCCGTCTTTATCAATCACAAACTGAATTCTGCAAACAGCTTTTTCGGTATTGAAATCTTCCAATACCATCCAAAAATCATTCATCAGATCAGTCAGTTTTAAAGTAAGATTTTTTGAAAGACACTGCGAAAGTTCCGCTTTCTGTTCGACCTGAAATTCCTCGCAGCCCGGATAAACCGCCATTCCGTAAACCTGTCTTGCCGTATAATCTGAAATCTGCGCCGACAGCAGCCCTGTGAGCAGTAAGAAAAATAAGAAGCCGTAAATCCTCATTTGATTTGTATTGAAAATGAGCGGCAATATAAAAATGATTTTTGAAGCAGAACTTTATTTTGCTGCATTCTTTTTTGCAGATCTCGCTTTCAGTGTTTCAAAAACAATCGGCATTACAGACAGAATTACGATTCCGATGATAAATTTTTCAAGATGTTTTTCTACAAACGGAATCTGTCCGAGCAGATAACCGATGGTGGTTACACCGCCCACCCAGAGCACTCCGCCGAGTATGTCGTACGGAAGAAATATTTTGTAATTCATACGTCCGACCCCCGAAACAAAAGGTGTAATCGTTCTGACAATGGGTACAAAACGTGCGATGATAATCGTTTTGGTTCCGTTTTTTTCAAAGAATTTATGGGTCTGATCCAGCCATTCCTGTTTGACCAATTGTTTTCCTCTGAATTTCCAGGAAAGCACCTTTTCATGAAAAAATCTGCCCACAAAATAATTTGTATTATCGCCCAACACCGCAGCCAGAATCAGCAGTGGAATCAACAGCCAGATATTCAGTCCGCCCTCTGCTGCACAAAGCATTCCGGCAGTGAACAGCAGTGAATCGCCCGGAAGAAAAGGCATGATGACCAGACCGGTTTCAACAAAGATGATCAGAAACAGAAATGCATAAATCAGTGTGCCGTATTCGGCAAAAAGCCACATCAGCGTTTCTTTGGTATTGGTCAGCAGATCGATCAGAAAATTGATGAATTCCATTTTAAAATTTTGGTGAACTTAATTAAATTATTTGAAGGCCATCCGGAAATTATCTGATTCCCTGCCCGTTTGCGGTTTTTTCCTCCGGCACCACAAAGGTGAGTTTTCCGTCTTCTTTGTCTGCGAGCAAAAGCATTCCCTGACTCAGGATTCCTTTGATCTTTCTCGGAGCCAGATTCACCAGTACGGTCACTTGTTTTCCGATCAGTTCTTCTGTTGAAAAACTCTGTGCAATGCCCGAAACGATGGTTCTCACATCCAGACCGGTATCGACTTTCATCTTAATCAGTTTGTCTGCATTTTCAACTTTTTCGGCCTCTAAAATGGTGCCGGTTCGCATATCGATCTTTGTGAAGTCGTCAAAAGTGATTTCTTCTCTCTGTGCTTCGGCATTCGGATTGGTCATTTGATTTTTTGTTTTTGTATTTTGTAATTTTTGAATTTGGGCGTCAATGGTCTCATCTTCGATTTTTGAGAAAATCAGTTCAGCATCATTCAATTGGTGTCCGGCTGCAAGAATCTCGTTTGTATTTTCAAGTTCATTCCAGTCTTTGAGTTCCATATTGAACATTTTGTTCAGTTTTTCTGCAGTGAACGGAAGAAATGGTTCGCTCAGCTGAGCCAGCATTGCAGCAATCTGAACCGCAGCATACATGATTCCTTTTACTTCTTCGGGTTTGTCCTGTTTTTTCCAGGGTTCCTGAATCTGCAAAAACTGATTGCCTAATCTGGCAAGATTCATATATTCGTGAAGCGCATTTCTGAATTCATATTTTTCAAGATAGACGCCGATTTTTTTTGCGAAATCTTTAAGCTGATTCAGTTCATCAAATTCAACCGCTTTCTCAGGAACGATTCCGTTATAATATTTTTGAGTCAGCACCATCACCCGATTGATGAAATTTCCAAATATCCCAACCAGCTCAGAATTGTTCTTGGTTTGAAAATCTTTCCAGGTGAAATTGTTGTCCTTGTTTTCGGGCAGATTCGCAGCCAGCACATATCTCAGCACATCCTGCTGACCCGGGAAATCATCCAGATATTCATGCGCCCAAACCGCCCAGTTTCTTGAAGTCGAAATTTTATCGTTTTCAAGATTCATGAATTCATTGGCGGGCACATTATCGGGCAGTATATAATCGCCGTGCGCCCTGAGCATACACGGAAAAATAATGCAGTGAAAAACAATATTGTCCTTTCCGATGAAATGAACCAGTTTGGTCCCTTCGTCCTGCCAGTAAGGTTTCCAGTCTTTCCCAACTTCCTGCGCCCATTCCCGGGTGGCCGAAATATAACCGATCGGCGCATCAAACCAAACATAGAGCACTTTCCCTTCCGCATCAGGAAGCGGAACTTTCACACCCCAATTCAGATCACGGGTCATCGCTCTTGGTTTCAGTCCGTCGTCGATCCAAGATTTCACCTGGCCGTAAACGTTTGGTTTCCAATCGTTTTTATGACCTTCCAAAATCCATTCTTTCAGAAAATCCTCATATTCATTCAAAGGCAGATACCAGTTTTTGGTCTCTTTCAGTATCGGTGTGCTTCCGCTCAATGCAGAATGCGGATTGATCAGCTCACTCGGACTCAGCGTGCTGCCGCAATTTTCGCACTGATCACCGTACGCATTCATAAAATGACAAACCGGACATTCGCCGATGATGTATCTGTCTGCCAGAAATTCTTTTGCCTCGGGATCATAAAACTGTTCAGAAACTTCTTCTATAAATTTTCCTTTGTTGTAAAGATTCAAAAAGAAATCAGCCGAATTTTTATGATGAATCAAATTGGAAGTTCTCGAATAATGGTCATAAGAAATTCCGAGTTTTTTCATGGTTTCCTTGATCAGACCGTGATAACGGTCAACAATCGCCTGAGGTGTCGTGCCTTCTTTTCTGGCGCGAATCGTAATCGGAATACCGTGTTCGTCAGATCCGCCGATAAAAGCGACATCCATTCCTTTTCTGCGCAAATATCTCACATAAATATCGGCAGGCACATAAACACCTGCGAGATGACCGATGTGGATCGGGCCGTTGGCATAGGGAAGGGCGGTGGTCACCGTATATCGTTTCGGGTTGTTCATCTGATTCATTTTTGGGTTGCAAAGATACGGACTGGAACAGAATTTTACAGTCGGTTTTTGTAATTATTCTGTGGTTTTTGGCTTTGGATTAATTTTTTACGGCTTTGAAAAGATAAAGTTTCTTTCGGTTTACATTGTTTTTGGTTCCGGGTTTTTGTTCATTGTCGTCAAATTCACCGATCAGCTCAACTTTAATTCCGATTTCGGCCAATTGATCTTCGGTTTCCTCAAGACTCAAATTCCGCATTGACAGCAGATAAAATTCATTTTCGACCGGGAAGGTTTGGGGATTATCCGGAAAGATTTCGGGAATGACTTCACCATATTTGAACCAGATTTCGGGCATATTGGTATTGAAACCGTATAATTTCAAATCTGAATTCGTGATCATATTTTTTTCGGTCATGATCGAATGATAATCCGGATTGCTGTTAAAAACACAGTCAATCACAGGCGTACCCAAAATCAGTGCAAATGCAGTAAACCCAATATTCAGCCGGACGGCAGTTTTGAAATTTAATTTTCCGAATGACTGAAAAATCAGAAGTAATCCGATGACAAACAATACCGCCGACAATGAAATTGAATAAAATCCGACCTCAGATTTAAAAATTCCAAAAACCAAAACCGGACTGAGAACACCGATCACACCGACCAAACCAAATGAAATCCGTGCAATTATATTTTCCCATTTCTGACCCGAATTTGATTTGATCAAAGTATAAAGATAAACACCGGTAGTGGCTGCCAGCGGAATCATCAGCGGAAAAAGATATCTTTCTTTCTTTGACGGAACCAGCGACAACAGCACCAGACAGATGATCGTCCACCAGAAAAAGAATTTGTAGGAATCAGGATGATGACTTTTCTTTTTTACAAACGGATAGGCGAGCGAAATTGCCGCAAATACCGTCCAGACACCCATCTGAACCGGGAAACTCAGATATCTTGTCACCGGTTTGACTTCGTGATTGGTTCTTGCATTTGTTTCAATTTCAATAATCCGCATCAGATTTTCTTTGTCAAACGCATAGATGTATGCATACCACGAAAGACCGATCAGCAACATCAGAAATCCGAGCCAGATCCAGCCGCCCCATTTGATTTTGGGGAAACCGTAAGTGATCCAATGGGCAAGAAAGAATGGCATACTGATCACATACAGACCGGTCGGTCCTTTGCTGAGAATCGACAGACCGAGAAAAATTCCGGACAGACTGAAATAAAGAAAATTCTTTTTGTCGGTTTTAAATGTGAGCCAGAAATAGTAAGTTCCGATCAGCGCAAAATTATAACAGTAAATGTCCCATTCTGCTCTTTTCCCGATAAATAAAACCAAAAATCCGGTGGCGAAAATCAGTGAAATCAATGCCGACTGTCTTTGGCTGCCGGTTTCTTTTTTGATGAATTTGTAAAGAAATCCGATCAGAACCACACTTGAAAGTGCAGCCGGAAATCTCAATGCCCATAGTGTCCGGGTCCCGAAAATCTCAGCCATGATTGCGCTCAGCCAGGTGGGCAATGGCGGTTTCTGATAGCGTGCTTCACCGTTCATGGTTGTGAAAATCCAATTTCCGTCTTCGATCATTTCGCGTGCACTCACAAAATTTCGGGCTTCCATGATATCTGCAAACAGATAATTCAGATGAATCAGAAAAAGCAGCAGACAAAAAAGAATGAGCAGTTTGAAGTGAATTTTCATATTTTCGGATTCGATTTTCAAAGATAGAGATTCGAAGCCAATCATTATTTTTAATTTTGGGACATGAACGAAGAAGCAAATCAGATCATCGACAACACCATCGTGAATTATCAGTGGGCGCTCTGGGCGATTGCGCTGCTGCTGATTCTATACTGGCTTTTGAAATCTTTTTTGTACCGAAAAAAGAAATGAAATTCTTCCAAAATCATTTTTCCAGCCGATTAAATCATAGAAGCTGTTTAAATTTTAACGATAATAATCACTATTGTCCGATTAAAAATTAAGAAATATTGAACATATTAATAAAAATCAATAAGTTATGTTTTAAACCCGATAATCATATCTTGAGATGGAGTAATTGTCGTTTTAAATGAAAAAAAATTTACTCATTCCTTAAATTAGTATGATTAATAAGGTTTTAGAAAACTATCTCATGTCTTTTGTCTAAAAGCGAAGCGGTCTTAAATCTTTGTCGGACACGACTGGATAATAATATTTGAGATGCGCAAATTCATCTTTGCCTTATTTTTATGTTCTTTTGAGCGTATTTTCCACTTTTCATTCTTGATTTATTCCGATAAATCTTCTAATAAAAATCAAAAAATCCATTCTCAAAATTCCTATAAAAATAATTGAAATAAAATTAAAACAGACTCCTATTTTTCTGATTTCAGCGCTTATCGTACATTTGCAAAATGTCAAATATAGTAGCCATCGTCGGCCGCCCGAATGTCGGCAAATCCACACTGTTCAATCGTCTGCTCCAGAAACGCCAGGCGATCGTAGATGATGTTTCGGGTGTGACCCGCGACCGTCATTACGGAAAAAGCGACTGGAACGGAAAGGAATTTACGGTAATCGACACCGGCGGTTACATCGTCGGATCTGACGATACCTTTGAAACCGAAATCAGAAAGCAGGTAGAACTCGCCGTAGATGAGGCGAATGTGATTTTGATGATGGTTGATAATCAGGTTGGTCTGACCGATATGGACAAAGAAGTCGCACAACTGCTCAGAAGATCCGAAAAACCAATACTGCTGGTAGTCAACAAGGTGGATTCAAACAAAAATCTGGATGATACCTATGAGTTTTATAATCTTGGTTTTGAGAAATTCTTTACGGTTTCATCAATGACCGGCAGCGGAACCGGCGAACTGCTCGATGAAGTGGTTACTCATTTTGACGAAACCGAATTTCAGGATCCGTTTGAAGGGCTGCCAAGAGTGACCATCGTCGGCCGGCCGAATGCAGGCAAATCGACTTTGACCAATGCACTGCTGGACGAAGAAAGAAACATAGTGACCGATATTGCGGGAACCACACGTGACACCATAGAAACACTATATAATAAATACGGTCAGGAATTTGTGCTGATCGATACCGCCGGAATCAGAAAAAAAGGAAAGGTGAGCGAAGACCTTGAATTTTATTCGGTGATGCGTGCCATTCGTTCTGTTGAAGACTGCGATGTCTGTGTGCTGATGGTCGATGGGACGCGCGGCCTGGAAGCTCAGGATATGAATCTGCTTTTTCTGGCCGAAAGAAACCGAAAAGGAATCGTGATTCTGGTCAACAAATGGGATTTGGTCGATAAGGAAACCAATACGATGAAGGAATATGAGACCGAAATCAGAAGGAAAATCGCTCCTTTTTCGGATGTCCCGATATTGTTTATTTCTGCGTTGACCAAACAAAGGGTACACAAAACGGTGGAAACCATTATGAAGGTCAATGAAAACAGAAGCCGCAGGATCAAGACCAGCAGGTTGAACGAGCTGATGCTGCCGATCATTGAAGCAACGCCGCCGCCTGCGATCAAGGGGAAATACGTCAAGATCAAATATGTGACCCAGTTACCTACAAGGACGCCTCAGTTTGCGTTTTTTGCAAATCTTCCGCAATATGTGAAAGAGCCTTATCGAAGATTTATCGAGAATCAGCTGAGAAAGAATTTTGATTTTAAAGGTGTTCCGATCGATATTTATTTCAGACAGAAATAATCCGAATTAATTGTCGTCGTCGTCAAAGGTTTTTGCGATTTTCTCAATGTTCAGACTTCTTGCCATCGCATCAAAGATTTCTTTGTAGGTTCCGTGTTGGCCATATATTTCCTGATGAGAACCCGATTCCATCACTTTTCCTTTTTCCATTGCATAGATCCGATCTGCATCGATGATCTGTGAAATGCTGTGTGAAATGATGATGACCGTTCTGTCTTTTTTGATCGCGTCCAGACTGTTTTTAATCTGTTCGGTTGCAATCGCATCCAGACTTGCTGTGGGTTCATCCAAAAAGATAATCGGCGGATTTTTCAAAAACATTCTTGCTATAGCAATCCTTTGCTGCTGGCCGCCTGACAACAAGAGCGCATTGCTGTCAAACTGATTTGGAAGTTCTGTTATCTGATCGTAGATGTAAGCTTTTTTGGCTGCTTCAATTACTTCCTGCCTGCTTGCTTTCGGATTTCCGTAACGTATATTTTCTTCGATGGTTCCGCTGAAAATATGATTTTTCTGAAGCACCAGACCGATGTTGTTTCTTAAAAATCGGGTATCATAATTTTCTAGCGGAACGCCGTCCAAAAGGATTTTACCGTCGATCGGCTGATAAAATTTATCGAGAAGATTGATCACCGTGCTTTTTCCGGCACCGCTCAAACCGACAAAGGCTGTAATTTTGTTGGGCAGTATTTCCATGCTGACATCAAAGAGCGCCTGAGTGCCGTTCGGATAAATGAAATCAACATTTTTGAGTTCAAATTTTCCGCTGATTTTTTCGGGTCTGTAATTTCCTGAACTTTCTATTTCATCATCCGCATTGAGGACATTGAAAAAGCTTTCTGAATAAATCACAGCATCATTCATATCGTCAAAAATCCTGTGCAGCTGACCGATCGGTGCAGTCACGTTGTTAAAAAGCAGAATATGAAACATGATCATTCCGATGCTCATCTGACCGATCAGCACCAGATAGGCAGTCAGTATGATAATGATAACTACGCCGATCTGTTCCACAAAAGTTTTGATTCCGTTAAAAAGAAAACCGGTTTTTTGTGTCTGCAGCTGATTTTCGGTCATTTCATACTGAATGTCATTTTGTTTGTCGGCTTCGATTTTTTCTCGGTTAAACGACTTGATGACCGTAATCGACTCGATGATATTGACAATTCCCTGACTTTTTGATTCTCTGAAATGACGCATATTTCTTCGCCATCCGCCCAGCTGTTTTGCCTGTTTGATGATGATGAAAATATAGATCGGAACAATTCCCAATCCGACCAGACCGACCCAAAAATTGGCATTGAACATCAGGATCAAAGCGATCAGCGAGTTGGCGAAAAGTGGCAGTATATTGATAAAGAAATTCTGTACCAGTCGGGTCAGACTTGAAATTCCGGAATCGATCCGGGTCTGTAATTTTCCGGATTCATTGTCACTCGAAGTGAAAAATGCCATCCGATAGGTCAGTATTTTTTCGACGACCGAATTCGCCAAATCTCTTGAAATATAGATTCTGAGCTTTTCGCCGTAAAATTTCTGACCGAAAGTGATAAACACATTCACGATTTCTTTGCTGAGCAGTATGATCGAAATCGTCAGCAGTATGGTGGCTCCGTCCTTGAAACCTTTTCCGGCTTCAACCAGTTCGTTGACCGCATCCACCGTGTATTTCAGTATGAAAGCATTGACCTGAGCGGTGAAAGATCCGATCAGTGTCAGCACCAAAGTTCCGATGACAAGCAGGCGATAAGGTCTTACAAATGGTCTGAGATATTTGAAAAGCTGAAAAAGCGACATCGCGCAAATTTAACTAAAGTTTAGAGAATCCTTCAAAAATTCCAAGACCAAACAATGCAAAATCGTATTTGACAGGATCTTCGGCATCCATCTTTTTCAGATTTGAATTCAATTCGATTGCGGCTTTCCAGTCGTTTTGTTTTCTGTTGAGCAGACCGAGTTTTCGGGCAACATTTCCGGAATGGAGATCGAGCGGACAGACCAACTGAGAAGTTGAAATATTTTCCCAAATTCCAAAATCAACCTGTCTGCTGTCTGTTCTGACCATCCATCTCAAAAACATATTCAGCCGTTTGGCAGCAGATCCTTTTGCCGGACTCGACAGATGTTTTTCGGATCTTGTCAGATGCTGAATTTCAAGAAATTTATTGCGGAAATTTTCAATCGCATTGAAACTGTCGGTGTCTTTTTTTGAAAAATGAAATACGTTTTCCAGACCGCCGTGATTCAGATAAA
The DNA here is from genome assembly GCA_041677705.1 of Weeksellaceae bacterium. Classification (GTDB taxonomy): domain Bacteria; phylum Bacteroidota; class Bacteroidia; order Flavobacteriales; family Weeksellaceae; genus Moheibacter. Next base: position 22,394 of record JBAYPM010000002.1, read on the forward strand.
TATTGTTGAGCGATCGGAAATAATAATCAAGATCGGTTGAATTGATCGTTCGATGTTTGAAATTCTCTATTTTTTCAAATTGATTTTCATTATAATTCATTACAAAATCTAAAGGTGAATTTCCGATACGGTTCATCAGTTCATTTGCTTTCCCGATGATCATTTTTCGGTTTCCCCAAGACATGGTTGCAGTCAAAAAACCCGATATTTCAATGTCTTCCTTCAATGAAAACCGATGCGGAATCTGAATCGGATCGGTCTCGATAAATTCAGCCCGCTGGTATTGAATCACTTTCTGATTCAGAAATTCTTTGAGTTCAGCCCGATTCATTTTTTGATTTCCCCGCTTTTAAATCCGTCTTTCAGATGGCCGGTTCTCAGCTGTGGTCTGAACCCTTCTCTTTTTTTGATATAATTGATCATGATCTTGTTTGCAACCGGCAGTTCACCATCGCCAGTCAGCCACATATAGGTGTTGATCGGTGAGTTGTATTCCAGATTCCCATCGATGATTTTTTCGTAATGATAAATGTACTGCGAATTTTTTTTTGGTTTGAACAGATAAGGGGCTCTGAAGGTTTTGGTCTGTGTCCTCATAAAATGATTGTTGGTCAATGCTTTGAAATTCAGATTGAAAACCAACGGAATTAATATCGGGACAATGGTCAGAAGCAATAGGATTCTTAATTTCCCGGAACTGATTTTAATAAGCATTGTCGCAATGATAATCAGTCCCAAAACCAAAATGATATGAAAGAAAAACCGGTATTGCGGCGAAGTGAAATACAGAATCAGAAACTGAAACAGACCGGTGATATATATCCAGAACAGCGCTTTGCTTTTTCTGATCCAAAACGGAAATACAATCAACAGAACCAAAATCATTTTGTTAAAAATTCCGTGAAGTTTCGGGCTGAAAAACCATTTTGTGAACTTTGTGAGCTGTGACCAGTTTTTGAAATTTTCAAATTCTTCGGGCGATGAATTGTAGGCATGAAACTGCGGATAGGCATAAAAAAGATGCTGAAGATGATTGGGCATTTTCCAATCCGGATTCAGTAGATTCCCGAACAGATCGGTCGGATTGAGCAGATAGCCGGTGATGATATAATTTTTTGACAAAAATGCAATCAACGCGGTCAGACAAAGCAGAAATGCAGCCGGGACCGTTTTTCTGAAAGCCGATGATTTGATCAAAAGTACGACCGGCAGCATCAGTACCGGAAATGAAGTGATTTTTGAAAGTGTGAGCAGTAGTCCAAAAATAAACAGCAGCCATATATGGTCTTTGTCTGGTTTTTCGAACTGATTCATAAAAATCCAGACCATTACAGTGAAAATCAAAAATACGGGCAGATCGGGTGAAGGTGCATCCAGAAATCTGAACAAAAAGACAGCAGCGGTAAAGACCAGTCCGATAAACAGATCCTGAAGATTTTTTTCTTTTGTAAAATGATTGAACCGGTCAAAGCTGAAGAATGAAATGACAACCAGCAGAAATCCGTTCAGATCATTCAGGAAATTAATTAGAAAACCAAAATTGAAACTGCTTTGAAGCATGTGCCAGCCTGACATCTGGCCAAAAAACAGATGAAGATTTGCCAGACCTTTGACCAGACCGTAATTGTTCAGCCATTTGATGGTTTGTATGTAATATGATTCGTTGTCGGGCAAATAGGGTGAAACCGAAGACTGCATCAGTGCGGCGATTCCGATAAAGATGAAAAGAAATTTCAGAAAAGAATTCCATTTTTTGAAATCATCGGCTGATTGAATCAGAATTGATTTGATTTTTGTTCTTTGGCAATAAATCAAAATGACTGCAAACACTGAATTGATACAATAAAAAGTCAGATCGACCGCAAGGAAAATTGACCAAAAATGAATCAAAATCAATTGAAAGAACAAACCTGAAACAATCAGAAGGACCGGATTTTTGATTTTTGTGAAATTCAAAATCAGACTGCCCATCCCAATTGTGATGAACAATATATAGAACCATGAAATCAGTATAAATAACATGGATTCAGAGTTCGAAACGGCCGTCTGTCATCTGAAGTTTACGGTCTGCCATATCCGCCAGTTCCTCGTTGTGGGTCACGATGACAAAGGTCTGGCCGAATTCTTCTCTCAGTCTGAAAAACAGCTGATGGAGTTCTTCCGCATTTTTTGAATCCAAATTTCCGGAAGGTTCATCTGCAAAGACGACACTCGGCTGATTGATCAGTGCTCTGGCAACCGCCACACGTTGCTGTTCGCCGCCTGACAGTTGTGAAGGTTTGTGTTCGAGCCGTTGGGCAAGACCCAGAAAATCGAGCAGTTCTTTTGCTTTGTCGTGGACTTTGCTTCGTTTCATATTTCCAATATAACCGGGAATGCAGACATTTTCAAAAGCTGTGAATTCGGGCAGCAGCTGATGAAACTGAAAGATAAAACCGATGTTTTCATTTCTGAATTTTGAGAGCGCAATATCTGACAGTTTGGTGATATCGACTTTTTTGATCAGGATTTCGGTATAATGTTTTTCGGGTTCGGTACTTTTTTCAAGACTGCTCAGAATCTGGAGCAGTGTGGTTTTCCCTGCGCCGGATGCACCGACAATCGAAACGATTTCTCCTTCGCTCACATCGATTGAAACGCCCTTTAAGACTTCAAGACTGTCAAAACTTTTGAAAATATTTTTTGCGGCTATCATCGGTCTAAAATTAAGTACAATTCATCAAAGTACAAAGTTGATTTTTGTTTGATCGGTTTGGAATGGACAAAAAAAATCAGCTCTTCAAACGAAGAACTGATTTTTTGAATTTTTAATGTTGAAATTATTCAACAGTGATGGTTCCCTGCATAGCAGCAAAGTGGCCGGGGAATGAGCAGAAGAAAGGATAAACACCCGGTTCTGTCAAGTTGAAAGTTGCAGTTTTTTCTTCGCCTGGACCTGCCATTTCAGTGTACCCGATGATAGAAGCTTTCAAATCTCCTTCAACTTTCTCAATACCACCGTCCTGAACAGAAGCCATTCCAACTGCTTTAACATCAGTACCCGGTTTCAGAACAACTACGTCGTGTGACATTGCTTCAGCAGGAAGACTTCCTACGTTTTTGATGGTGATGGTTACTTCACCTGCTTTCACTGTAAATTCAGTTTTGTTATACTGCATCTGGTCGTTGCCTTCAATCACAATGGTGTTTGCATCAGCAGTTTCGTCAGTTGCAGGAGCAACCTCTTCAGTTGCAGTGTCTTCAGTTGCAACAGGTTCATCTGTAGTTGTTGATTCAGTGTTTCCGCCGCAAGCTACAAATGTAAAAGCTCCGATTCCCAATAAGAAATAACTTAATTTTTCATTTTTTCTAAATGTTTTTTGAAGTGCCAAATGTACAAAATCGTTTTGATTTTCGGGCTAATATTTATCAGTTATTGATTGAACTTTAACTCATTATTTGGAATCGCAACTGTCTTATTTTGAATTTATTCAAACCTCCGCTTCAATTGTTTCCCGGTTTTGTTTTTTATACAGAAATTTTAGTATGATGATGAATAAAATCGTATAAAAAAGTGTCAGTGTACCCAGATGGATCAATGGTCAGCCCATATCTGCAATCGAAGTGCCACTCTGAATTATCGTGGTGTAAATTTTCAGAAAAAGAAAAGCCAGTCACAGTTTTGATTCAATACATTCCGGGTGAGCTGATTAGCGCAATGGTCGGAATGTGGATGGTCAGTCCGAATTTGATTCCGTCAAATGAAGTATAATTGTGTTTTGCAAATTCAAACGAATAGCCCACATTGGCTTCAAGCAGTCCGAGGATGGCGATCCCGGCTTCGGGAGTCACATTCCAGGGAGAAACATTGACCCTGACCGAATAAAAAGTTCCGTGGATATATTCGCGATAAGGATCAATCCTGTTTATTGTCTTTTGTGCATTGAACTGATAGCCTATGCCCAGTTCTGGGACAACTACAAACTGATCCTTGAAATAAGCCATATTTGCAGTTGCACTCAGATCAATCAGATTGTTGTTCGTCTGAACCAAATAGACTTCAGGTCCGATTTTGAAATAATTTCCGTTCAGATTTGAATAACCCAGATTGATCAGCAAATGACTCATTGTTCCGCCTCTTTGCTGTGCACTTGAAAATGCAAAAAGCAGCAGAAAAAATAACTTCATCAAATTTTTCATCCGAAAAACCTTCATCTTACGGCAATACGATCAAAGGGGTTTCAGCGTCATACACCAGATCATTGATCAGGAATTTTCTGAACAGATAATCGGTCAGCAGTCTTTCACCTTTCTGGACAACCAGCAATTCATTTGTTTTACCGGTAATCACATTCTGAATATTTCTGGACGGGCTGTCGGTTACATAAATTTCATAAAAAGTCCGGTATCTGTTTGCAAACATATCCGCATGCTCTTTGAGCAGTTTTTCCACTTCAGAAGTGTCTTCTTCGGGTTTGGACAGATTGAAAAATACAATCCGGGTTTCTTTGTTGTCAATGAAATTCAGCAGCCGGTTGAATTCAAAAAGATTCAGCTGATACTTGTCCGAAATTCCAACATAGATGTTTTTATGCGAATAATCAGACAGTGTATTTGGAATTGCCACCAGTATATTGTCGGTGTTTTCAATGGTGTGAATGATGGTGTTTCTCAAAAAGAATTTTTTGATAAAACCGTATTTTTTCAGCCCTGCCAGAATCAGATTTTCAAACGACTGTTCCATCAGTTCGCCGAGTGTATGCTGCAGATCTTTTTCAGATGCGAGATACGAAACTTCAATCATCGGTGGGATGATTCCGTTTGCAATTTCTCTCAACTGATCTTCTGCTTCCTGATTTGCTTTTTTGATGAGCGCATTTCTTTCTTTGTCATCTGTAAATGCAGGAATCTGAACCGGAGTCTGGTGGAGTAAAAGCACTTCACCGTAAACGTGGCTTGCCCAGTCGCAACCGTATTCAATCAGATTTTTGGAGGTTTCTGAAAAATCAATTAAAAGGATAAAGCGTTTTCTCATATTGGTATTTTTTAATTTTTCGATTGACTAAGATAATCATTTATTTCCGAAAAGTCATCTGAACTGTCAGACAAAATCGTGAGTTTGTCATTGGCTTCCAGTTTGGTAAAACCGTCAGGATTAATAAAATTGCTGTTTCGCTCAATCAGTGCGATTGTGATTGAATCAGGGAATTCAAGATCAACAATTTTCTTGCCCGCAATTGCTGAGTTTTGAGAAATTACCACTTCATTTTTAAATGATTTCGGGAGATTCAAAAGCAATTTGTCCTTTTCGGTGATGTTTTTTTCTTCTGCCGGAATTGCAACTTTCAGCCACTTGGCGACCAACGACAGACTGGTACCCTGAATCAGTATCGAGGTCAGTGAAATAAAAAATACGATACTGAAAATCATATCTGCTTTTTCAATCCCTGCAAGCAGCGGATAGGTTGCAAACACGATCGGAACCGCACCTCTCAAACCAACCCATGAAATATAAAATCGTCTTCTCAATCTCATTTTGAACGGAATCAGACTGAGAAAAACACTGGCCGGACGTGCAACCAGAATCAGGAACATAGAGATCAGAAGTCCGACACCCATGATCGGGATAATTTCTGACGGAAAAACAAGAAGTCCGAGTGTGAGAAACAGTATTATCTGCATCAGCCACGCAAGACCGTCAAACATCTTTAAGATTGTATTTTTATGAATCAGTTCCTGATTTCCCAGATAAATTGCCGACACATATACCGCCAGGAATCCGTTCCCGCCGACAAAATCAGTAGCCGAGAAAACAAAAAACATCAGTGTGATGGCGAGAACCGGATAAAGTCCTTCAAAATCAAGTCTGATTCTGTTGATTATAATTTTCCCCAATTTCCCGAATCCCAAACCGAGGATTCCACCCAATATCATCTGTTTGAAGAATACCGGAATCATTGAAGCCACGCTCAGATCCTGATTGACGACCAGCGATAAAAAGATGATGACCAAAACATAGGCAGTCGGGTCGTTGCTACCGCTTTCAAATTCGAGCAATGGTCTCAGATTTTCTTTCAAAGCCATGCTTTTTGAACGCAGAATTGAGAACACCGCAGCAGCGTCAGTCGATGAAACGATAGAGCCAAGCAGCAGACTTTCGAAAATGGTAAGATCGGTCAGCCAATACACGAACATTCCCAATATTCCGGCAGTCAGCATCACTCCGATGGTGGACAGGATCAACCCCTGTGCTGCAATCGGCTTGACTGCCTTCCAGGTGGTGTCGAGTCCGCCCGAAAACAATATGAAATTAAGCGCGACAATGCCGATGAACTGTGCGATTTTGGAGTCGTCAAACTGAATCCCGCCCAAACCTTCCGAACCCGCAAGCATGCCCACTGCGAGGAAGAAAAGGAGGGTGGGAACGCCGAATCGATAGGATGTCTTTCCGGCAATCAGGCTGATAAACAAAAGTATCGAACCGATCAGTAAAATATTTTCAGTGCTGAGACTCATTAAAAATAAAAATTTTTTCTGCTCAAAGATACATTTTTCTGACCGAAGCCCGCCAAGCGAGCGGACTGCTTTTGGTCATTAAATTTGATAAAAAAAGACGCAGCCCAAAAGAGCTGCGTCAAACCTAAAACTATGAAAACACCTAATCGTTAATCAATCGTAAATCCTCTGGTGTAGATTCTGCCGTATGGATCCACATAACTGATTGAAACTTTTCCTTTGTGAGATTTCAGAATTTTCTCAATATCTTTCTGATCGTTTACTTCTTTGTCGTTTACTTTGAGGATGATAAAATTATTATCAATTCCGATTCCGTTGAGTTTGCTTCCCGGTTGGATGTTTTTGACCATCACGCCATAATCGATTCCAAAACTTACTTTCTGTCTTTCGGTCAGCGGTTCAAATTCAGCACCCAATTTTTCAGCTACTGTCAAATCAGAAATCGAACGTCTTTTTGTATTTCCGTTTTGGTCTCTCAGTGTTACGGTATAAACTTTCTCTTTTCCGTCTCTCAATAATTTCACCTCCACTTTGTCGCCCGGATATTTGCTGCCGACCGCAAATGAAAGTTTTCCGAAACTGCTGATTTTCTGACCGTCAATCTCGGTGATGATATCTCCTTTTTCTATGCCTGCAGCCAATGCGCCCCCGTTTTCAACCAGTTTCTGAACCAAAACACCCTGTTGGTTTTTGTAATTGGTTCCGTTTTGTTTGTTGTAATCTTTCAACATGAATTCATCATTCAAATCCAATCCCTGAACGCCGAGATATCCCCTCTGAACAATACCGTATTTTTTGATGTCTTCGACTACTTTTTTCACCAGATTGGACGGAATTGCAAAACCGTAACCTGAGAAAGTTCCTGTTGGCGATGAAATGGCGGTGTTGATTCCGACCAGATCGCCGTTTGGATTGACCAGTGCGCCACCGCTGTTTCCGGGATTGATTGCAGCGTCGGTTTGGATAAATGATTCAATCGGATTGTTTGCGTTTCTTCTCAAAATATCAATACTTCTTCCTTTTGCGGAAACAATTCCGGCGGTTACTGTCGAATTCAAACCAAACGGGTTTCCGACCGCCAAAACCCAGTCGCCTACATTGATTCCGTCAGAATCTACAAATTTCACAAACGGAAGATCTTTAGCATCGACTTTGATCAGTGCGATATCGGTATTCGGATCGGTTCCGACCAATTCTGCGATATATGATTTCTGATTGTTGAGAACCACTTCAATTTTGTCAGATCCCTTGATTACGTGGTTGTTGGTCACGATATAACCATCAGGCGAAATGATTACGCCCGAACCCATTCCGGTCGGTTTGTCCGGGTCGATTTCCTGTCTCTGCTGGTCCGGATAGCCAAAAAAGAATTCGAACGGATCCATATATTGTCGGTTGTTACTTCTTTTGGTTGAAAAGTTATTGATGCTCACAACCGCATTGACCGTCTTTTGAGATGCTGATACAAAATCAGGTACTGTTGCCGTGTAATTGCCGTTGTAATCCACAAATGAGAATGCGCCGTTGTTTCGGTCAGCATGCGTTATCAGCGGATTGTCTGAAGAATTGTTTGAAGAGAAAAACTTCATTCCCAAAACAGCGAAAGTTGCACTGAAAAGTCCAACCATCAGATAACCAAAATACTTTTTCATATAGTTCATCTTTTAAAGTTCAAGTTTTATTTTTTTGTTCATTTCGAAATCAAATTTAATACCAATAAAAGCTGTCTGACAAGTGGTTTAACTGCATTTTAACAAAAATTATCACAACTTTAATTGAATTGGTCAAATGCGGTCTGAAAATAGCTGTGCTTCTGCCGAAATTCTTAATTTTGTTTAAAAATTTGAAACTTGAAAATCAGTTTTTATAAATATCAGGGTGCAGGAAACGACTTTGTGATGATCGATGACAGAGACGGAAATTTTCCGGCCGAAACCGAAATCATCAAAAAGATGTGCGACCGACATTTTGGCATTGGTGCCGACGGTCTGATTTTGCTTCAGAATGATCCCTCAAAAGATTTTGGAATGGTCTATTACAATGCAGACGGAAAAATTGGGAGCATGTGCGGAAACGGAGGCAGATGCATCGTCCGATTTGCGGAAGATTTGGGATTAATCAGTGAAAAAGCAGAGTTTATGGCCTCTGACGGATTGCATACCGCTTTTTCCGAAAAGCAGATGATCAGACTCAGCATGCAAAATGTTGAAAAAATTGAAAAACACCCGAATCACTGGTTTCTGGATACAGGTTCGCCTCATCATATTGAATTTGTAAATGATACTCAAAGCGTTGATGTCAGGACAAAAGGGGCGGGGATCAGATACGGTTCGCCTTATTTTGAAAAAGGTTCAAATGTGAATTTTGTTCAAATTCTGAATGAGGACACCATCAAAATCAGAACCTACGAAAGAGGAGTGGAGGATGAGACGCTGGCCTGCGGAACAGGAGTGACCGCGGCTGCAATTGCTGCGTATGAATCAAATCGAATTGCGGTTGACGATATCAATGTCAAGGCGGTCGGTGGTGATTTGAAAGTGAGTTTTTCAAAAGATAAAAATGGAGGTTATCGTGAAATTTGGCTAAGCGGTCCTGCCGAATTTGAGTTTAAAGGTGAAATTGAAATCAAATGAGAAAGTTTGTCGGATTGATTCTGGTGTGCAGCCTGCTGACGACGGTTTCATGCAATTATTTCAGAGGCGGAAAAAAAGAAGTGAAACAGGATGGATTTCTGTACATCCGCACAGGCGCAGGTTTTGAAGAGGTGATGGATTCACTTTCCGACAAATTGAACCGGCCGGAAGATTTTGAAAAATATGCGGTTTCAAAGGATTATCCTTCCAAAATCAAAGCCGGAAAATACAAACTTTCGACCGGCGACACCAATAAAGAAATCTTGAATCGACTGATTCTGGGCAGTCAGGCTGAGGTTCCGCTGATGATCGGAAATGAGCCAACCATCTTTCATTTGGCCGGAAAAGTTTCAAAAAAAATTGAAGCAGATTCAGCACAGATTGTTAATTCAATCATTGTTTACGGCCTGAAACAAAATCCTCAGCTCGATGCCGAAACCGTTAAAATTTATTTCATTCCCAATACCTATAATTTTTTCTGGCCGACCAACGGCGAACAATTTGTGGAAAGAATGCTGGCCGAATTTCAAAAAGTTTGGACACACGAGCGTCAGCAAAAAGCAGAGAAAATGGGATTGAGCACACTTCAGGTTTTTACGCTGGCTTCGATCGTACAGATGGAATCTTCAAAACCGGATGAACAGCCAAAAGTTGCAAAAGCTTATCTGAACCGGCTTGAAAAAGGAATGAAGCTTCAGGCAGACCCGACTTCGATTTATGCATACAAATTGCAAAACGGTTTCAATCAGAAAATTCAGAGAGTAGTCGGAACCCATCTGGCAACGCCTTCTGACTACAATACTTATAAGGTGAAAGGATTGCCGCCTGCGCCGATTTGTCTGCCCAATCTTTCGGCGGTGGATGCGGTACTCAATCCGGATGATCATCCGTTCGTGTATTTTTGTGCCGATCCCGACCGGCCGGGCTATCACAGCTTTACTAACAGCTATGCCGAGCATCAGAAAAATGCTGCAAAATACAGAAAATGGCTGGAAAGCAGAGGAATCAGATAGACTGTGTTTTGGTCAGATCTTCGGCTTTTTCAACTTCGAGCATTTTGAGTTTTGAAATTGCGGTCTGAACCGTTTTCACATCTTCAAATTTGAGCATCAGCGTTTCTGATTCGTCTTTTGATTTGGCTTCTTTTTGTTTGAATGAAGCCAGCCTCGGATTTTCCTGAAGAACTTCCAGGATATGCTGAAACTGTCCGGTCTGGTAGTATCCCGATTGCGGTCTGGCAATGAAGTAAGCGGTCATCTTTGAATTTTTGAGCACAATTCGTTCAAAACCAAGTTCTTTTGCCATCCATTTCAGTTTCATGCTTTCAAGGAGATTGGCAACTTCTTCGGGATATTCTCCAAAACGGTCGATCAGATTTTCATCAAATATTTTGAGCTCTTCATTGTTTTCAATCTGTGTCAGATCGGTATAAAGTGCAAGTCTTTCTTCCACATTGTTGACATAGTCATCGGGAATCAGCAGTTGGATATCGGTATCGATCTGAACATCCGAAACATAAATTTTGTCATCAGGATTCTGACCCTGAAACAAATCTTTGAAATCGGTTTCTTTGAGCTCTTCGATGGCCTCATTCAGAATTTTCTGATAGGTATCAAATCCGATTTCTGCAATAAATCCGGACTGTTCTGCACCCAGGAGATTTCCGGCGCCTCTGATTTCCAAATCCTTCATCGCAATATTGAAACCCGAACCCAAATCCGAAAACTGTTCGATCGCCTGCAGTCTTTTTCTGGCTTCATTGGTCAGTGCAGACACCGGCGGAGCAATCAGCAGACAGAAAGCTTTTCGGTTGCTTCTTCCGACCCTTCCGCGCATCTGGTGTAGATCGGCGAGCCCGAAATTCTGGGCCTGATCGATGATGATCGTATTTGCATTCGGCACATCCAGACCGTTTTCAACAATGGTGGTCGAAACCAGGATGTCATACTTGCCTTCCATAAAATCGAGGATGTTTCTTTCCAGATCGTCACCGTTCATCTGACCGTGACCGATAGCGATTCTTGCATCCGGAATCAGCCGCTGGAGCAAACCCGAAACTTCTTTGAGGGTATCGATCCGATTGTGGATAAAGAAAACCTGACCGCCTCTATGCAATTCATAAAATATGGCGTCTCTAATTTGTTCTTCGTTGAACCCGATCAGCCTTGTTTCTATCGGCTGACGGTTGGGCGGCGGTGTTTTGATGACCGATAGATCTCTTGCCGCCATCAGAGAAAACTGCAAGGTTCTCGGAATCGGAGTTGCTGTCAGCGTCAGAGTGTCCACATTTGATCGAAGTGTTTTGAGTTTGTCTTTTACACTGACACCGAATTTGTGTTCCTCATCGACAATCAGCAGACCGAGGTCTTTGTAATTCACGTTTTTGCTGACCAGTTGATGGGTTCCGATGACGATATCGATTTTTCCGGTTTTCAGATTCTCAATGATTTCATTTCTCTTTTTTGTCGATCTGAAACGGTTGAGGTATTCAACTTTGACCGGTAAATCTTTTAATCTTTCCGAAAAAGTCTGAAAATGCTGAAATGCAAGTATGGTGGTCGGAACCAGCACCGCAGTCTGTTTTCCGTTGACAGCCGCTTTGAATGCTGCACGAATCGCAACTTCGGTTTTCCCGAATCCGACATCGCCGCAAACCAAACGGTCCATCGATCTTTCGCTTTCCATATCTGCCTTGACATCGTTGGTTGCTTTCAGCTGATCCGGTGTGTCCTCATATAGGAATGAAGCCTCGAGTTCGTGTTGAAGATAACCGTCCGGCCCGAACTGAAAACCTCTTTGGGTTTTTCGTTTTGCATAAAGTTTGATCAGATCGAATGCGACTTCCTTGACTTTTCGTTTTGTTTTTTCTTTCAGATTTTTCCAGGCATTCGAACCCAATCTGCTGATTTTTGGTTCTTTACCGTCTTTTCCGCTGAATTTTGCAATTTTATGAAGCGAATGAATGCTTACATATAATATATCGTTGTTCTGATAAACCAATTTGATCGCTTCCTGTTTTTTGCCCATCACATCGATCTTGACCAGACCGCCGAATTTTCCGACACCGTGATCGATATGGGTCACATAATCGCCAATCTGAAGCGAAGTCAGTTCTTTGAGTGTGATCGCTTCTTTTTTTGCAAATGAATTTCTGAGATGATATTTGTGATATCTTTCAAAAATCTCATGATCGGTAAAACAGCTGATTTTCAGATCTTCATCGATAAATCCGCAATGAATCGAACCGATGACCGGAACAAAATTCACTTCTTTTCCAAGATCTTCAAAAATGTCGTTGAAACGCTGCACCTGTTTTTCGCCCGAACAGAAAAGATAATTTGTAAAACCTTCTTCTTTCAGCCGGTTCAGCTCTTCGGCCAGCAGATCAAACTGTTTGTTAAAAGACGGCTGCGGTTTCTGATGCAGTTCAATTTCAGTTGAATTTTTAAAATAAGAATTCAATGAAAATTCAATCACCGGAAATTTTTCAAGACTTTCTTTGAATTCATTTTCATCCAGAAAAAGTTCATTGGGTGTCGCATGACTGATTTCGCCCGAAAGTTTTTCAAAAGCTTCTTCGGCCAGACCAAAATTCCGATGAATTGATGACTGTACGATGCTCAGATTCTTTGAAACAATGATGGTTTTGTCAGATATGTATTCAAAAAAGCTTTCTCTTTTTTCGGCAATGAATTTATTTTCAAGATTTGGGACGATCGTAAATGTCTTTACTTTTTCGACCGAAAGCTGACTGTCAATATCAAATCTTCTGACCGATTCCACTTCGTCACCAAAAAGCGAAATCCTGCAAGGCTTTTCTTCAGAAAATGAAAAAATATCCACGATCCCGCCGCGGATTGAAAATTCACCCGGCTCGGTTACAAAATCAACTCTTTTGAATTCGTACGAAAACAACAGTTCATTCAAAAACTCGATATCGACCGAATCTCCTTCAGAAATCCTGAGTGTATTGGTAGTCAGTGATTTTCGGGTTACTACTTTTTCAAAAATTCCCTGTGAATAAGTGACCGTGATTCTTGGTTTTTTTGCACCATTCAAAGTATTGAGCACTTCGGTTCTCAGCACCACATTTGCATTGTCGGTTTTCTCGATTTCATAAGGTCTTCGATAAGAATCGGGCAGAAAAAGAACTTCATCTTTTGAAAACATATTTTCGAGTTCGTTCACCAGATAGGCGGCTTCCTCTTTGTCGTCGAGCAGTACCAGCACCGGATCACCCGAAAGCTGAAGAATCTGAGCAGACAAAAATGAAATTGAAGAACCCGAAAGCCCTCTCGCATTGATTTTTGAAAGCCTGTTTTTTTGAATCTGGTCAATAGATTTTCGCACGAAATCGGATGATTCGTGTTTTTTCAGTACATCGTGAATGGTCTTCGTTTCCAAAACTTTTGCAAAGTTAGGATTTTTGAAAATCAGTTTTTATAAATAATTCTTAATTTCAGTTAAATGATCGACAACCGGCACACCTTCGATCCAAAGATGATTTTCTGCCAGCGGATTAAAAAAGATGGCTTTCATTCCAAATTCTGTCGCACCGACAATGTCCGCTTCCCAGTCATCACCGATATAAACCGATTCCGAAAGTTTCGCACCCGATTCTTTCAATCCCGCACTGAAAGCTTTTGGATTCGGTTTTGGCGCACCTGCACTTTCGGCAGTAACCACGGTTTCTACAAAATCTTTCAATATTGAATTGTTGATTTTATAATCGGTCGTTTTTGGAAAACCGTTGGTGATGATGTGGATGTGATATTTTCCCTTCAGATATTCAAGGATTTCGATTGCATTTGGAACCAGATGTTTGCCGTCAGAAACTTCCGCCATAAACCGAAGTTCAAATTCGACCGCAAAATCCGGATTTTGAATGCCGAGACTTTTGAATGATTCCGGAAATCTTCTCGACTGAAGTTCGGGTCGTGTGATTTCAGCATTTCGGTATTTTTCCCAAAGCGATTCGTTCACTTTGTAGTAATGATCATAAAATTCATCAAAACCGTAACCGTATTCTTTTTCAATTCCAAATTCCCGATAAACTTTTCTGACCGCGATTTCTGCATTTCTTCTGTAATCCCAAAGTGTATTGTCCAGATCAAAAAAGATGTGTTTTATATTTTTCATAAGTCGGCAAAGTTAGTGCAAATCGCAATGAAATCAACTGATTTTTGAGTGTCGGATGAATTAGCGGACAATGTTTTTGCGAAATTTGAGTTTTAAATTCCAACTTCTGACACCAAATATTTGTGAATAGTTTAGTTTTGTATGGATTTCCATGGATTTGAAACGATTTCATATCAATTCGAAGCAATTCAAGACCAAAAACTTCAAAGGAGTACTTTCTTTGTTGGCCGGAAACACCATTTCAAAAATCATTGCGACCATCGGCGGTTTGTTTCTTGCCAATTTTTACGGTCCCGACAATTACGGAGTTTACAATGTGTTTCTCAGTTATATCTATATTCTTCCTGTGCTGACCGGTTTGCGACTTGACAATGTGATGATCATGCAGCGCGGCAGCAAAGAAATCCGAAATCTTTTCAGCGGAATACTGGTGATTTCATTTGTGCTGACCCTACTGATTATGACGGTGATGCTGCTGTTGAAAGGTTTTGGAATCATGTCATTCAGACTGCCGTATTCAATATTGGTGCTGACCGGAATCGGCGGCGTGCTGAGCGTTTGGAATTTGACCCAAAACAATCTGTTTACAAAATACAGACTCTTTCAGCAAATTTCAACTTCACTTGTGATTTCATCTCTGTTTGCGGTTGCTTTTCAGGCAGTTTTTTATTTTATGGGCTGGAAGGAAACCGGTCTGATCTACGGCTGGTTGATCGGTTTGACCGCTTCGTTTATATACAATGTAAGGGTTTCAAAAGGAAGATTGAGAAAAATCGACATACCGCTTTTCAAACAAAGTGTGAGGGAAAACAAACGGATTGTTCAGTATTCTTATCCGTCGGACGCGATCAATGTGGTGGCGAACAACATCATGCCGATATTGGTTTTGATTTATTTCAGTCAGACCGATGTCGGGATTTATTCGATGGCATTTAAAATTTTGTCTGTTCCGCTGATGCTGCTCGCAGGTTCGGTTTCAAGGGTTTATTTTCAAAAAGCGGTCAGCGTAAATTATTCCGATAAAAAGAGATTGTACGATCTGACACTCAAAGTGATTTATCCGAATGTATTGATCATGTTGGTTTTTGTAATTTTACTCAATACGATTGGCGTTTGGCTGCTCGGAATATTTCTGGATGAAAAGTGGACAGGACTGGGTTCATATATACTTGCACTGTCGTTTTGGATCATGGCGAGAAGCGCGATGAATCCGATTGCACCTGTTGTGATGGTGATCAACAAAAATCATTATTCGCTGATTTTTAATATTTATTTGCTGCTTGTTAATTTTGTCGCTTTATATTTGGGTGTGCTGAAAGGAGATTTCCTGTATTGTATCTGGGTTTTCTCATTTCTGTCGGGTGCCGGTTATCTGGCGCTGCTTGCAATGGTTTTAACCGAATTGAAAAAGAATGCAAAAAGAAAATAAAATATCATTCAAAGAAAAACTGGATTACTTCCTTTTCGGCTGGATCATCAATTGGGCCTATCCTCAGTATTACAGACCCAAATACGGTTACACCAAATACAACAAAATGTTTTTCCAGTTTGTGATTCCGCAAAAGATATTGGGCATCAACCGAAGTGCTCCCTGGCCGGTTCATTTTACATCAAAGGTCAGAGGAGCAGAAAGAATTCAGAAAGGAATCATCTGTGATCCGGGTGACAACATTGGGGTTTACATACAGGCGATGAACGGAATCATCATGGGCAGCAATGTGGGCATCAGTCCGGGCTGCAAGATTGTCTCGTCCAATCACAACAACGACGATCATTGGAAACACGATGATGCGCCGCCAATCCGAATCGGAAATCATGTGTTTATTTACGCCAATTCTGTGGTGCTGCCGGGTGTTCAGATCGGTGACAATGTGGTGATCGGCGCCGGTTCGGTGGTGACCGGAGATATTCCGTCCAACTCAATTGCAGTCGGCAATCCGTGCAAAGTGATCAAAGAAAAAGAAGCTTATGCCGGAAAATTTGATCCAAAAGAATTCAACCGAAAAATTCCCGAAAAATTCAAATCGTTTTTTGAATCTTAATAATTGAAAACAGGATTATTCATGAATAATCTTTGCAGTTCTGTGTTTTTCAAAATTCTTGTAAGGTTTTCCGTAAGCATCCACCAGTTCGCCGTTTTCCTTAAAAATGATTTTTGAATTTTTGTTCAATTTCACATAAGACTGAGGCGGCAGAATCACCTTGTTGTGAATCGTCAGTGTGACGCCGGGTGCAAGTTCAAAATTGTGATAAAATCTTCTCGGTTTTTTCCATTCTGTATCCTGATCGAGTTTCCAAACCGCGCCGTAAGCCGATTCGGGTGTAACAAACTGCATCAGATTGGTTCGGGTCAGATTCCAGTGCATTCTTCTGATTTCATTGGGCGGAAGCCAGTTTCTCTGATGCGTGTGTTTTTGCGACATCAGCGAATAGGTGCATTCGTTTGCCCTGTAATATTCGCTCGAATGAGAAAGCCCGAAATCATGACCAAATTCGTGAGCCGCACCGCCACCGCCCAGCCACCAGCCTTTGGTCTTTTCCCAGGTGGTATTGTAATTTTTTGGCGACTGATACCGCTGCATCAGATAGCTCAGATAAACATTTGGAATATGGACCTGAGACGAACGGCTAAGTTTGACCTGATCCGGAAATTCACCCGCATTGTTTCCCGCCAGATCATAACCTTCACCTTTCTTTTTGTACAAATCGTCAAAACGGTCGCCATTGGTGGTGAAATAGGCATTGATCGCTCTTGGTATTTTCAGCGCCGAAATCGAATCATCAAGCGGTTTGATGTACCAGCCCTGGGTAGGCGAGAAGCCGGCAAACTGTTTTTTCTCGGGAATCGAACCGCTGTTGAGATAATTCCAGTAATATGAATTTCTGACTTCCATGATATTGAAATCAAGACGGATTTTTGTGTCGGGCAAAAATTCGGTCACATTGCCGCATTTCGACATATCGCCGACCGGTGGTTTTACAAGCGTGGTGAATGATTTGTTGATGTTGTCGAGATAATCATTGAGCAGATCTCTTTCTTCTTTGTTTTTCAGATTGAAATTCCCGCTGCCGTCAGCTCTTTCAAGCAAAACGATGTTTACACGCACATGAAGCGGCTGATAATAATTTTCGAGCGGATACGAATAATGTTCGGGCTGAGTTTTCTGTCTTTGATCCTGTGCGGTCAGCAATATCGAACAAATCAGTAAAGAAAAGATGAATTTCTGTTTCATAAGACCTGTTTTGGAGTGTCTAATTTAGCGAAAAACTTTAAAAAATCAGGATTTCAACATTTTATACGACATTGGATTTGGTATATATTTCTTAACCTGATTCCAAAAAGAAAAAGATTTACAGCCTGTTTTCTGAAAAATTCCCGAAAAGTTCAAATCTTTTATTTAGTTATACTGAGGGATGGGCAACTTTATTTTTCTTCAGAATTCGTTTGAATCTGTAAAATAAAATATTTTTTAAGACAAAATATTCCGGTCTGCCTGAGTAGAGATCCATTGGCAGTCTTTGAATATTTCTCGAATAAACATCGTCCTTTATGCCTGCAGTGCCGAAACTCAAATCGATCAAATTGGTGTCGAATACAAAGTCAAAAAAAGAATTCCCGACACCGTCATCAGTAAAAGGAAACGAAAAAATACGCTGTTTCAAATCCAGATTTTCTGCCAGTTTATCCATACTGGTTTTTGTCTGATGAATTTGTTGCTGCAAGGAAATATCTGAATACAGAGGATGATCTGAAGAATGGGATCCGATCACAAAGCCTTCATTTCTTAAATTTTTTATTTCTGACCAGGTCATATAGGGTTGCTGCGATTTCAAAAAATCATTGAAATCAACTTCGAGCCGTTCAGCTATCAGATTAATTTTTTCTGTATCGCAATACCTCAGTTTGAGTAATTCGTTTTTGGAATAATGAGCATTGAATTTTGATTTTTCTGTTTTGTCTATCAGCAAACTGACTTTATACCTGAAAAACAATGCCTGATTGTCAACAAAGTCAGTATTGACAAAAAACGCAGCTTCAAGATTTCTTTGTTTAAGTATGGGTGCAATAATTGAGGAACATTCACTAAGCCCATCGTCAAAACTCAAAAAAAATGATGGTTTTTCGGGTTGGGTATTATTGAATACATGCTTCAGAATTTCATCCCAAGCTATGGGTTGAAAATTTCTTTGAAAAAAATCAAGTTCATTTTCAAAGGTCGAAATGCGCTTGACCGGATACAAATGACGAATATGCGGACATTCCTGATCGGAAACCAAATGGTAAAAAGGAAAGATTACTTTATTCCCGAGTATTTTTGTAATGAATAACTTCAACAATTTGTTCAACTGTGATTTATTGATAAATTAATGTCTCTGACCTGCAACTTATGTGTCAATTATTAAGTAAAGTAAATTATAATTTTTATACTTTGCAAAACATTCGTCAATAAAGCAAAAATGAAATCATTTCTAAAAAAAACATATCATTTTCTTTTCAATGAAAGCACCCGAATTCAGATTAAAAGACAGCAAATCAAATTGAAAGGCCTTTTTTTAAAAGGAAATAATGTT
This sequence comes from Weeksellaceae bacterium, assembly GCA_041677705.1. GTDB lineage: Bacteria > Bacteroidota > Bacteroidia > Flavobacteriales > Weeksellaceae > Moheibacter. The sequence goes on from JBAYPM010000002.1 coordinate 41,233, forward strand.
GAATGCAATTGCTGCGGAAAGACTTACAAATCGTTTTTGCCTTTTGGAAACAGTGAGCGCAGAGAAAATGCATGGTGTCCCAACTGCGGTTCGCTTGAACGAACCAGAATGTTGCTTTTTTATCTTAAAAATGAAACCAATGTGTTTGATTCCGGTGTAAAGGTTTTGCATTTTGCCCCCGAAGAAGGATTGAAAAAAATATTCAAACAATTGAAAAATCCCAATGATTATAAAAATGGAGATATCAATCCGAATTTTGCTGATTTATTGATTGATATTACAAATATTCAGTTTGAAGACAACTGTTTTGATTTTGTTATTTGTTCTCATGTTCTTGGGCATGTACCCAACGAAGCCAGGGCAATGACAGAAATGTACAGAGTTCTCAAACCGGGCGGTATTGCAATCATTCTCACACTTTTGAATCAAAAAGATCAACCGACTTTTGAAAATCCGGACATTGACACACCTGAAGAAAGACTCATGAATTATGGAGAAAGCGATTTGCTGCGGTTGCATGGCAATGACTTTAAAGAGAGAATCGAAGCAGCCGGATTTGAGGTTGAAGCATTTGATTATACAGATCGGTTGGACAAAGCCCAGGTTGAGCGATTTCGGTTGTACAATCCGCAAAGAGGAATTATATTTCTGGCAAAGAAAATAATAAGAGCTTGATTAGTCGACCAAACTCTTATTATTTATTCTGATAAAACAACGGTGAAAAAGATTTGCTATTTTTTGATGATTTTAACTTTCTTTTCTTTTCCGTTTTTATTTTTAACAATTACGAAATAGAGCCCTTTTGAAAGATGATTAATATTTAATAATTTTAAATCATTATCTATGTCGGAACTCAAGACTATTTTTTTATCATTATCAAGAATAATAATTGAACTATTCAACCAAGACTTATCATTTACTCTGATATTAATTTCTTTAGTTGCTGGATTTGGAAAAAAATCTAATGGATTATTATCTTCTTTCCCTGCTGATTTATTATCAGTAAATGATTCGGAATTAAAATTATTTTCGTTAAAGTAGAGTGGTTGACTTATAGGACAACCCATTGAATAATCATCAGAATAACTTACAAAATAATCGTATTCTTCAGAAGCGATAAATTCAGTCCCGATGTCAATTAGAGTGCTACCGGTAATTTCATTTCGTATACCATTCCATTCTAATCCATTTGCTGAAAGAATTTCACCCCCTTCTATTATCAGTTCACCTCCATCTTCCACAATAATATATGAATTTGGGGGCATTATTAATTTGCAAGTTAGCCTTAGGGTTCCACCATTCCTTATAATGATGTTGGAGTAAATCCTAGTGTTTATGTCGAACTTTTGTTCATTAGATATTGTCAAACAAGTATTATTAAATGACTCTTCTGTCACAAATTGGCGGACATTTGATAGAGACAATGCCTTAAACATTAATCCTAATTGAGTGCTATTAAAATGCGTTCTGCCTAGATTGTGTTGATTCATTATATTATCTCCATAATTAAAATGCCCTTGGCAAGAATTATGATCTAAATTTAGGCTATGACCTATTTCATGTAAAAAGTTTCCATGATTAGCAAGTAACCATCCATTTCTAACCTGTTCCCATGAAGGCGATCCGAATTCAGGATTATCTGCAACACAATTTTTTTTAACCATATAATCAGTATATAGGTTTAACATAACAATTCTGGAAGATCTTTCTAAATCTCCTGCGGTCGGAAGCTGACTAGCTGAATTGCCCCACAAATACGGTTTAGGGGCATCACCATTTACTACATCTATGAAGCCTTGGCAATTTCCGTTATCAACCCAATCAATATAAGCAGGGCCATGAAGGGCTAAATAGACGTTAATTCCTCTTTCATTTTTTGTTAAATCATTAATGTAATCATCCAAATCATTTAAGTAAAAATTAGAATAGTTTGGAAATACTACTTTATCAGAATAATCCCATAAGTAACTATCTCTTATATAAAAGAACTTGGGTATAAACCTGATTTTCGAATCAAAAAATTTTATTCTTCCACATTCAGGGTATTCTTCATAATTTTGTGTAAAATTACCCATTAAATTATTCATTCTGTTAATTACATTATTTTGTAAAACATATTGATGTTCTATATTGGTTTGATTAAAGTTTCCAGACCCATCATCTCTTTGAATTATTACAATATTTAATCTTACATAAATGCTATTCTGATTATAGGAAGGTAAATAATATTCTGTGTTTTGAGATAGTGGACCACCCAAAATATTTGTATTGCCACAGTCAAACCCATTTATTCCAAATTCAATGTTTTGTTCTTCAAGCTGAGTTTCAAAAACACATTCTTCTGAGGAAAAAATATTTTGACATATAGAATATTCATATAGAATGAAAGAGAAAATAGTTAAAAATATTTTCAAATTTTTAATTTTATTTATTGCCATTGATTTCATCTCTCAGTTCTTTTATTTCAGATTTTAATTCTTCCAAATCATTGTGCAATTGAATAATATAGAGAGATTGTTCTTCAACCTTTTCTAATAACTTAATATTCATTTCCTTTAACTCAAACCCTCCCTCATCAATTACTTGTTTAGCTGAAGGAATATTGGGCAGGTGTTTATTTTCTGTTATAAAACTTTCTAATTCTTTAATCGAAAGTAAATTATAATTATTCTCGAACACGTAATCAGCCCAGCCGTTTTCTGACGCAAGTTCTACTTTAACTTTTTCAGTTTTTATACCATCTTTTACAAACAATCGATAATCTGAATCATCATAGAGATCAGTTCCCATTGTAACTTTTCCGGTATTAAAAAGTAATAAAATATTTTTATTGGCTACATCTGAAAATCGAATCCTTGTAATACCTGGAGAATTAGGAGTGCTGGTATCGGAGTTTGGATCCACAGAATTGTTATTTGGCATGTGAAAGTGTAAATTTTTACTACCGTTGTAATTTATTATGATCGCATCACCAACCTTTGTCCAAGGACTAACTTGCCCATTTGCAGAAACAATGTTAAATCTCAAACGACCTGAATTGTTTCCTAATAAACTGCCAACAATATTATTGTCGTTTTGATAAATCTGAAATTTTGTTGTGTTTTCTATATCAGATCCTAAAATAATTCTGCCATTGTTTCTAATAACCTTGTTTAAATAGGCAGAATTAGTTGTTGTTTGAAAGTACTCTTGACCTAAAGCCAAAATTGATAAGTTTGCAAGAAGCAGAAAGAATAATGTTTTCATTTTAATTAAATTTAAAGTTAGAAAGATAAAATTTGAGTTTACAAGTCTTTTACAAATATTAATTGAGAATGAATTAATTAAATCATTGTAATTGACTAGAATTAAAATTAGTTCGTTTGCAGTGTCTAATTTACTGATAATTATCTTATTGTCGAAAGAAATTTAAAAAAAAATTAAATAAAGTATTAAAGATTGAAGAATAATTGCGTTTTTTTATTCGTTCATTTAATTTTTAAGAATAAAGTATATTTAGTCTTATAAGGGATTTAACTACCTTAATTAAAAAAGAAAGAGAGAAAAGTTTTAGGAGAATTAAATCATTATATTTCTATAATTTGTGTAATATCTTATTTCTGCCCCAAAACTTTCATTCCTCCTGGCTATTCCCGGAACCATTGATCCTTCAAAATCCAAAATTAATTCACTTTCAGCAAATTTTTCAATGACCTGATTCAGCAAAAAAGGAAAAGCTCCTTTTGGTTCAATTGATTTGTTGCGAACCGAGAAAAGTTGTATCAATCTTGATTTGGAAGCGCCAAAAAGAATCATCGACAACACTTCCTGATTTGAATTGCAGAGCATAAACGCTTTGTATTTTTTGCTGTCAATTATTGATTTTATAAATTTCTTTGTCAAATTTACATCAAGCATACTTTCTAATTCTGAGTAAGCTTCTTTCCTCAATTCAAAAAACAAGTCGAAATCAAATTCCTCTTTTAAAATCAGATTCAATTTTGAATTCCTCCTGATGTCTTTTATCCGGTCTTTGGAAAATTGGTTTTGAATCAATTCGTATGGTCTGTTCAGATTTAAAATCTGATTTACTTTTTTTTCTCCTTTTGGCTGAAACCTTTCGGTGTTTTCTTCGTTAAAACTGTATGCTCTGACTCTGTATTTGTGAAGCCGGTTTTCAAAATCTTTGAATAATTCTTTTGAAATTTCCTGTTTGTAAAATACACCCAACTGCTGACTGTAAAATGGTTGCAATACGAATTTAAATCCCAATTTATATTGCAGCGGAATTGGCATCACCACCTCATAATCGTCATAAATCAGGCATTCCCATTTCTCATCGGTTTGTGCATCCAAATACCAGTATTCCGCATAAATCCGATAATTCAAAGCAGTTTGAATTGCATTTGAATATTTTTTGAGATCGAGATCTTTGCGTTTGACAGTAATTAATTTCGGCATCTTGCAAAAGTAAATAAATAGTTTGTTCTTTCCGTTTTTTTAAACCCTTCAAGGGTTTCAAACCCTTGAAGGGTTATATACAAAGTTAAAAATGATTCAATTTATTTTCAGTTAAAAGCACAAAAAAAGGAACCCTTCCGGATTCCTTTGTCTGTCAATTTTTGATTTTCAATTTATGAAACCACTTCTTTCACTTTGTCTGCAGCTTCCTCCAGTGTAATGGCAGAAAGCACTTTCAAACCTGAATCGTCGATCATTTTCTTTGCAATCTCTGCATTGGTTCCCTGAAGTCTCACGATAATCGGAACTTTGATGGCATCGCCCATATTTTTGTAGGCATCCAGAATTCCCTGAGCCACACGGTCACATCTCACGATTCCGCCAAAGATATTGACCAGGATCGCTTCAACGTTTTCGTCTCTCAAAATGATTCTGAAAGCTTTTTCAACTCTTTCCGCATCTGCAGTACCGCCCACGTCAAGGAAGTTTGCCGGATTTCCGCCCGAAAGTTTGATGATGTCCATGGTCGCCATAGCCAGACCGGCTCCGTTCACCATACAGCCTACATTTCCATCGAGTTTTACAAAGTTCAGACCAGCTTCGCCTGCTTCAACTTCTGTCGGATCTTCTTCTCTGATGTCTCTCATTTCTGCAATATCCGGATGACGGAACAGTGAATTGTTGTCGATGGTTACTTTTGCATCCACTGCCAAAATCTGATTGTCAGAAGTTTTCAAAACAGGATTGATTTCAAACAGTGAAGCGTCAACACCTTCAAATGCTTTGTAAAGCGAACTGATGAATTTTACAAAATCCTTGAAAGCAGCTCCGCTCAGTCCCAGATTGAAAGCGATTTTTCTCGCCTGAAATCCCTGAAGACCAACCATCGGATCGATTTCTTCTGTAAATATTTTTTCGGGTGTATGTTCTGCAACCGATTCGATGTCCATACCGCCTTCGGTCGAATACATGATCATATCTCTTCCTCTCGCACGATTCATCAGCACGGAAACATAAAATTCTGAAGTTTCAGATTCACCCGGATAATAAACATCCTCAGCGATCATCACCTGATGAACAATTTTTCCGGCAGCTCCGGTCTGAGGAGTAATCAGTCGCATTCCGATGATTTCAGAAGCTTTTTCTCTGACCTCATCAAGACTTTTCGCCAGTTTTACACCGCCTCCTTTTCCGCGTCCGCCGGCGTGTACCTGTGCTTTTACCACATGCCATCCGGTTCCGGTTTCTTCAGTCAGTTTTTTTGCTGCTTCAACCGCTTCGTCAGGAGTTGATGCCACAATTCCTCTCTGAACTTTTACTCCGTATCTGCTTAAGATTTCTTTTCCCTGATATTCGTGAAGATTCATTTGCTAAAAATTTTGGTATGCAAAAGTAAGAATTCAGAACCACATTTTAAACTATATTCGTCATAGTTTTCCAAAGCGGACACCGAACCAATGTTTTTTATAGTTTTGTCAACGGATTGAAAGAATTGAAGCTGAATAGTAAATTGTATCTGCTGACCGGAATTTTTGTTCTGGTCAATCTGATTCAGTCTGTGCTGACGCCGATCAGTGTGGATGAAGCCTATTATTGGGTCTGGTCACAGCATTTGGATTGGGGATATTTTGATCATCCGCCAATGACCGCATTGTGGGATGCGTTGGGTTACAGCATTTTTGGCGGAACAATCGGAATCCGCTTTGTCGCTGTACTGATGAATGGTTTTGCTTTGATTCTTCTCTGGAAAATCCTGAAACCGAAGACCATCAGACAATTTTGGCTGTTTGTGATTTTATCTGGCTCCACTGTTGTTTTTCAGATTTTCGGATTTATCAGTACACCCGATTCACCACTTTTATTTTTTAGTCTGCTTTATCTGTTTGCATTCAAAAAATTTCTTCAAAAAGATTCGGTATTCAATTTAATTTTTTTGGCTGTTTCAATGGCCGGACTGATGTACAGCAAATACCACGGTCTGCTTTTGATCCTGTTTACGATGCTTCCGATCATCGGACGGCTGATCAGGAATCCGAAATTTTTTCTGGTGGTTCTGATCAGTCTGATTTTATATCTGCCTCATCTGATCTGGATTTACAATCATGATTTTGTTCCGGTTCATTATCATTTTCAGGATAGAAGCGGTGACAAACAGTTTAAACCGGAGCGGCTGCTGAATTATCCGTTGGTTTTCTTTTTGGGCATGTCGCCTTTGATTTCATGGTTTTCGATCAAATCTCTTTTTGGTTTCAAACCGAAAGATGATTTTGGGAAAAGCCTCAAATGGCTGGTGGTGCTGACCGGAATTTTTTTCCTTTTTACGCTTTACAAAGAAAATGTACAACCCCAATGGCTGCTGATCACCTTTGTTGCAATGATGATCATCTGTTATGAATATTATTCAGAAAATGAATTCAGCAATTGGCTGTTCAAACTTGGATTTGCCGGAATCTTTCTGATTCTGATTGTTCGCATCGGCCTGATTTTACCGTCAACTTCGCCGTTTTCAATCAATCTTAATTTTGCAGACGAACTGAAAAGCAGAAATATCGACCATGCGCTTTTTGAAAAATACCAGGAAGCTTCAGTTTTTCTTTTTTACAATCCGGACAAAAAAGCGAGTGTCCACCGAACTTTGGGCAATCGTGAAAATCAATTTACGCTTTGGGATTGGGAAGATGAATTTTATGGTCAAACCGTGAATTATATTTCGCCCTGGATTCGTTCAGAAGATTCAATCAAAGCATACAAAGACAAAGAATATTATATCAAAGAAATTCCGGATTATATCACTTTTTACAAATTGAAGATTCAAGCTGAAAATCAATTTGAATCGGCTGCTGGTGACAGTATCCGTCTGAAAATAAACCTGTCAAACGGCCATCGGCATCCGCTGATCATCGGTGGTGATTCAGAGCTGAGACTGAACATCAGTTATTACAGCCGCAAACAGTATGATGTGGTTTATTCGACCGAAATCAAAATTGAAAAGCTTAGGCTGAAGCCGGGCGAAGAAAAAGAAATGGAAGTCGGATTTGAAAATATTTCTGAAGTCGGAAATTTCAAAGCTGCTTTTGGTATCCATTATATAAAAATCGGAACGACCTATGTTTCCGATCCGGTTGAAATTATCTCAAAATGATTGGTTATTTTTTCTTTGGCGGATAATTTTTAAAAAGTTTCCGAACTCCTTTTTCAACTGCAGATTCAAGCATATTACTGCTTCCGTCGGCAGGCATCTGAATTTCGAGTTTTCCGTCCCAAACCAGATTTCCATTCTGATTGTAGAGTGAAACCAGATATTTCTGATTCAGTTTTTTCTTTGTAATCGGAATTCCAACACCTATTGAAGTTCCGAAATTTCCGCTGCCTCCGCCAACGCCAATGCCGACACTCGAATTTTGAGATTCGCTCATATATTCTTCGGGTTTGATGATGATTTTATTTTCCGAATTTGAGTTCAGTTGAATTGATTTTCCGGATAATTCATTTTGAATCGCGGTTTGAATCCGGCTGATGTCGAGTTCGCTCATCGAATTTTCAGCCATCTCAATTTTGTAATTACCGATTTTTGAAAAATCCTGCGTTCTGTCATAATCAACTGACACGGTTTGGGTTGCGCAGGAAGACAACAAAAATCCAATTAAGATAAAAACTAAATTTTTCATGGCTTGAAGTTACTGAAAATTAATTTAAATTTTTAAATCGTCTTTCTCATTTTGAAGTTTTCGTGAAAGATATACAATGAGAAATGTGTTTAAAACGAATAAAAAATAACCGATTTTGAATTGACTGAAGCTTTCAATTGTTTTATTCAGCCATAGAATCAAAGTTGAAATAAATAAAATCAAGAGATTAGCGGAACTTATTAAACTGATGATTTTGAAATTATTTTTGAATGCAAAAAACAGAATGAAAATTGAGAGAAATAAAATAATTGTAAATCCAAGAAATGCATAGAAGTCGTTTACAGATGAAGCATCATTCCAACTAAATCCATCAAAAACCACGACTGCCAATGTATAAAAGTTAAATGTGTAAATTTCTTTCTTATCCGAAATTAGTTTTTGTGCATTTTCATTTTTAATAAAATCATTATTCTCGTAAGGTGTCGATTCATTTATTTCTACTTGTTCCTTTACTGAGAATCTAATGCTTTCATCAGAACAAGTCCTCATAAACGGCAGAAGAAAAATCACAAATGAAAAAATGGTTAAGGAGCGAAGTGTAAATAGTTTATTCATTTAAATTTTTTTTAAGTATTTGTAAATATTATTTCTACACTCAATTAACTTCAAACCTCAAGTAACTTTCCACTGCCTTCCGCAAAGACTTAAACCCAATTTCTTCCAAATTGATTTCACTTTTTTTAACCCACCTGACTTCCAAAATTTCACTTTCTTCCAATTTCATTTCCACATTTTCAGGGAATTTTGCGGTAAAAACCAAATCTTCGGTTTTGTAGGGAATTCCTTTGTAGTTATAATCGTTCGGCAAGGATTTGAAATAGGTGAAATCCGAAGTTTGAAAATCAATGCCCAATTCTTCTTTCAGTTCGCGCGCACAGGTTTGTTCAGCGGATTCGTCCGGATCTGTAAAACCACCGGGCAAATCGAGCATTCCTAATTTGGGCTCCCGATTTCTGACCGTAAACATGATTTTTTCGTCCTGTTCGATGATCACCGCCACCGCTGCCGCCACATTTTGAAAGTAAACCATCCCGCAGTCAAAGCATTCAAACCGACGGTTGTTTTCAAAAATGAAATTTTTGGATGCACAGTTCGGACAGAAATTAAAAAAGCTCATACGTTAGTTTGTTCTAAAAAAGTCCTTAAATTTAAGCTATATTTAGTAATTAAATCAATTTTAAGAAATGCTCAAACAAGGCGACAAAGCACCTGAATTTGAAGGTGTCGATCAGGATGGAAATATCATCCGATCAAAAGATTACAAAGGAAAAAAATATGTGGTTTATTTTTATCCGAAAGCAAGCACACCGGGCTGTACTGCCGAAGCCTGTGATTTGCGTGACAATGAAAATGAGCTGAAAGCAAAAGGGTATCAGATCATCGGAGTGAGTGCAGATTCGGTTCAGCGACAAAAGAATTTTGCGGTCAAATATGAACTTCCTTTTCCGCTGATTGCTGATGAAGACAAAAAAATCATCAATGCTTTTGGCGTCTGGGGGCCAAAGAAATTTATGGGTAGGGAATATGAAGGGATTCTTCGAACGACCTTTATAATCAATGAAAAGGGTGTGATCGAAAATGTAATTGAAAAAGTCAAAACAAAAGAACACGCCAAACAGATTCTGGAATTGTAGTTTTTTTGCCGATTTCTATAATTATGAATAGGTAGAATTCAAATTTTGATTGAAAAGTAAAATATCGAACTTTCTTTTAATATAACAAATTAAAAATCGATTGAAATACCGGCTTGGTCTTGAAAAGTCAATTTTGTGAATAAATTTATGTTCAACGACGTATTTTGTCATCATTAAGCACTAATTTTGAAAAATAACTTTAAAAACAGGATTTTTAATCATAAAAACGACAAAAATGAGTGATTTGGACAATAAAAAGAAAGCACTGCAACTGGTTTTGGACAAGATGGACAAGACCTATGGAAAAGGAACCGTGATGAGAATGGGTGATCATGCGGTGGATGAAGGTATCGGTGTGATTCCGTCGGGATCTCTCGGTCTGGATATCGCATTGGGCATCGGCGGTTATCCGCGCGGTCGTGTGATTGAAATATACGGACCCGAATCATCAGGAAAAACCACGCTGACACTGCATGCGATTGCAGAAGCTCAAAAAGCAGGCGGAATTGCAGCATTTATAGATGCGGAACATGCTTTCGACAGATTTTATGCAGAGAAATTGGGTATTGACGTTGAAAATCTGATCATTTCTCAGCCCGACAATGGTGAACAGGCACTTGAAATTGCTGACAATCTGATCCGTTCGGGTGCGATTGACATCATCGTGATCGACTCGGTGGCAGCATTGACGCCAAAGGCCGAAATCGAAGGTGAAATGGGTGATTCGAAAATGGGATTGCAGGCAAGACTGATGTCTCAGGCGTTGAGAAAACTGACTGCAACCATCAGCAAAACCAAATGTACTGCAATCTTTATCAACCAATTGAGAGAGAAAATCGGTATCATGTTCGGAAACCCGGAAACCACCACCGGCGGTAATGCACTAAAATTTTATTCTTCGGTCCGACTGGATATCCGTCGTGTTTCACAAATCAAAACAGGTGATGAAGCTACAGGGAATCATGTCAGAGTGAAAGTGGTGAAAAACAAGGTGGCACCGCCTTTCAGAATGGCAGAGTTCGACATTATGTTTGGCGAAGGAATTTCAAAAGTAGGCGAGATACTCGATATCGGCGTTGAAAAAGGAATCGTACAGAAAAGCGGCTCCTGGTACAGTTACGGCGATACCAAACTCGGTCAGGGTCGTGATGCGGTAAAAGATTTGCTCAAAGACAATCCCGAACTGGCTGAAGAATTGGAAGAAAAAATCAAAGCTGCGATTGGAAATTAGTAATACTTTTAATAAAATTAGGTTTCTTTTTCTAGATGCTAACCTAACTAAGTTTTATCTATTTTCATTATAGTAGAAGGGGAGAAAATGAATTAGAAATTTAAATTGAAGAGACGCCTATGGAATTTAAAAGGCAATGATGAATTTATTAAATAACTCAACCAAAGTAAATGGAAGCTAGAGAACCTCTATTTGATTACATTAAACAAGATATTGATTATTCAATTAAAAATGGTGATTGTTTAACCATTCTAAAGAAAATTGAAGATGGAAAGTTTGACCTTATTTTAACTTCACCTCCATATAATATTGGTAAATCATACGAAACAAAAACAAGTATTGAAAAATACCTTGAAACACAAGAAGAAATAATAACTGAGCTCGTAAGAACCCTCTCCGAAAATGGTAACCTTTGTTGGCAAGTTGGAAATTATGTTGACAAAGGAGAGATTTTTCCGCTCGACATATTTTATTATCAAATATTTAAAAAGTATGGACTAAAACTTCGAAATCGTATAGTTTGGCATTTCGGACATGGTCTTCATGCTAAGAATCGTTTTAGTGGGAGATATGAAACTATACTTTGGTTTAGTAAAACAGACAACTATATTTTCAACCTGGATAATGTAAGGGTACCTTCTAAGTACCCGGGAAAAAGACATTTTAAAGGCCCAAATAAAGGAAAACTTTCTGGAAATCCACTTGGCAAAAATCCGAGTGATATTTGGGAAATAATTGAACAAGACTGGGACAGAGGCTTATGGGATATTCCTAATGTTAAATCTAATCATCCTGAAAAAACAGAACATCCTTGCCAGTTTCCAATTGAATTAGTAGAGCGTTGCGTTTTAGCTTTAACAAATGAAAGTAGTTGGGTTCTTGATCCATTTTCAGGTGTTGGATCAACAGTAATCGGTGCAATTAAACACAAACGTAACGGATTGGGAATCGAAAAAGAGATAGATTATTGTGAAATTGCAAATCAAAGAATTAAATGTCTCATCGAAGGCAGATTAAAAATAAGACCAATAAACAAACCTATCCACAAACCGACAGGTAAGGAAAAGATTGCTCAGATTCCGAAAGAATGGATAGAACTTGAATTTGTCGATGATAATGATTCAAAAAAACAATAATGAAAGTAACACAAAAATATTCACACCTAAACGGAGAAGAATACCTTATTGTTCATCACAAAAAACTCTATAAAGAAATTATTGAAGTAATTGAAAGCATTGACGGATCAAGGTTTATGACCAAAGAAAGTAAGGAGAAGACAATGGCTGGTAAAATGCTATACAGCCCTATTGAACTAAATAAAACTTTTAACGAAAAATTCAATAAGTATGGCTGGCACGAAACAAGGTATCAATATTTTATAACAACAGAACAAAAATTAATACCTGAACTTATTACCCTTCCTTATGAAAAACAAAAAGAATTTTTAATATCAAAAGGTATTTCAGACCCAATTTCATCCTACAAACAAACTGATTTTGTTAAAGATCAAATTGCAGTTGAAATTCAATTTGGGAAATACGCCTTTGTAGCCTTTGACTTATTTGTAAAACATCTTCTTTTTTATTCTGGTGGCGTAATTAATCTTGGGATTGAAGTTTTACCAACAAAGAAAATGCAATCGCAAATGAGTAGTGGAGTTGCATATTTTGAAGGAGAAGTCTATAATGTATTAAGACATGGGCGAAATAATCCTCCCGTTCCCCTATTAATTTTAGGAATTGAACCTTAATATAGCATTTTTATGAAAATTAATTGTATTTTCTCCATCAGATGTACAAAATTTCCTATTAATTTTCAAAAACAACTATATTGCAGCTTTATTCTGCAACACGATGCAAACAACAGATGTACTGGTCATTGGCTCAGGGATTTCGGGGCTTTCTTATGCCATCAAAGTGGCGCAGAGATTTCCCGAAGCAAAAATCACAATCGTTACCAAAGCAGACGAGGAAGAATCAAATACAAAATATGCCCAGGGTGGCGTAGCGGTGGTGACCGATTTGGAAAATGACAGTTTTGAGAAACATATAGAAGACACGCTTCGTGCCGGCGACGGACTTTGCAAACCTGAAACAGTCGAAATCGTTGTAAAAGAAGGACCTCAAAGATTTAAGGAAATCGTGAATTGGGGTGCGCAGTTCGACAAGGACGATCTCGGCACTTATGATCTCGGCAGGGAAGGCGGTCATACCGAAAATCGGGTGGTTCATCACAAGGACATTACCGGTTATGAAATCGAAAGAGCTTTGCTTGCGGTGATTGAAAAAACACCCAACATCAAACTGCTTTCGCATCATTATGTGATCGATCTGATCACAGAACACCATGTTCCCAAAACCGAATTTGATCCCGAAGACATCAACTGTTTTGGCGCCTATGTGCTGGATCTCGAAGCCGGAAAAGTCAAAAGATTTACATCTAAAGTAACCCTGATGGCTACCGGTGGCTGTGGTCATGTATATAAAAACACCACCAATCCGGTGATTGCAACCGGTGATGGAATCGGACTGGCTTTTCGCGCCAAAGCACATATTTCAAATATGCAGTTTATACAATTTCATCCGACCGCTTTGTACAGCAACCGTTCGGGTCAGCTTTTTCTGATTTCAGAAGCGGTACGCGGATTTGGTGCAAAACTCAGGACCAAAGACGGGAAAACTTTTATGCATAAATATGACGATCGTGAAGAACTTGCATCCCGTGACATCGTTGCACGTGCAATTGACAATGAAATGAAACTGACCGGTGATGACTATGTCTGTCTGGACTGTCGTCATTTGAACAAAGAAAAATTTATGGAGCATTTTCCGAATATCTATGAAAAATGCAAAGAAGAAGGTCTTGATATGTTCAAAGATCTGATTCCGGTTGTGCCGGCATCACATTATCTCTGCGGCGGAATCGATGTGGATCTTTTCGGTCAGACCAGCATCAGAAACCTCTTTGCAGTCGGCGAATGCAGTAATACAGGTTTGCACGGTGCCAACCGTCTTGCTTCAAATTCACTTTTGGAGGCGATGGTTTTTGGCCATCGTGCGGCGCTCAGAACAGTCGAACTGCTTCATCGGAATGATTTTGACATCCAAAAAATTGAAAGCGTACCCGAATGGAATGATGAAGGTCTGGAGGTGCCGCTCGAAATGGTTTTGCTCAATTATCTGAAAAAACAATTGCAGATTATGATGAGCGATTTGGTCAGCATCGTCAGGTCAAATGAAAGACTTGCGCTGGCAAATGAAAAAGAAGAGGAAATCCATAAATCGGTCAAAGAGATTTATAAAATGAATCTGCTCTCTCCCCAATTGTCTGAATTGAGAAATTTGGCTTCGGTGGCAAGGCTGATCATCCGTCAAAGCATTGCCCAAAAAGAAAATCGGGGAGCGTTTTATAATAAGGATCTCGATTCCTGATCAAATCAGCATCGGTCTTTTTGGTTTTTCGTCATCCAAAATTTTTGCAAGTGCCGGCGGTATGATGGTGATATCGTTGAACAAATCGTCAAAAAATCCTTTTGTTTCTTCAGAAAGCAGTTCTGAATATTCCTCAATAAAACTGTCGCCGTACAGCATAGGGAACTGCATCATTTTGTCGCCTGAGAAAATCCCAAGCAGATGATATTCATCGAGTTCGTCGATTGATTTTCCGGTTGCCATGCAGTGGCTCATCAGATAATCCTTGTTGATTTCGTCATTATCAATCCCGCCCAAATCAAAAACATCTCCCATTTCCATTGCAAATTTCTGAATGTTTTGAAATGATTCTTTTGAAATGCTGACCATCATATCCTTCTTGCAGTCTTCACAAATCGCATATTCAAAAGTCATCTGAAATTCACTTTTGTCGTGTGTCCGAAGGTATGCTTTTTCGATAAAATAAATTCCGCGGTCAAGTGAATTTCCACAAATCGAACATTCGCTGTGCGGCTGACCGGTCTCTGAAGAATAAAATTCTTTGGGAATATCTTCATTAAAATTGAAAAAAAAGCTCATTATCAGTTTTGAAAATTTGGATGGTAAAGTTAGTTGATTTTGACGAACTGCTGATGATTTTAACTTAGAAATCCTTCACAGGCTTCAAACCCCAGAACAGCTTCTGTATTGGATCATTTAAACAATAATCTTTCCCGGATTCATTATGTTTTTCGGGTCGATTGCATTTTTGATGGTTTTCTGAAGATTCAGATTGGCTTCGGAAAACACAATCGGCAAAAAATCCTTTTGAACCAAACCGATTCCGTGTTCGCCCGAAACCGTCCCGTCCAAAGATTTCACAATCTCAAAGAGTTGTTTCAGAATCCCCCTGATTTCGGGCTGATTGTATGAACTTTTGTATATCGGATGATTGATTCTTATATGCAGATTTCCGTCTCCGGCATGACCGTAACAAACCAATTTGAAACCATTACTGTCCGCAAGTTTGTGTGCAGATTCAACCAGTTTTGCGAGATTGGCTCTCGGCACCACAGTATCTTCTTCGATGGTATAACCGAAATTGCGAGCCGCTTCTGCAATCTTTCTTCTGACCTGCCACAATCTGTTTTTCTCAACATCGGTTTCAGCAAAAAGAATTTCACCAATATCAAATTTCGAAGCAATTTCAACACATTCAGAAAGCTGTTCTTCAATGTTTTCATCAATCGAAACCAGCAGATGCGCTTCGATTTCGTCTTCGATCGGAATGCTGACTTCTTTCAGATAATCAATGGTACAGTTGATCGCTCTTTTTTCGATAAATTCAAGCGCCGAAGGTTTGATTCCCGAATGAAAAATCGCTGAAACCGCATCGCAGGCTTCAAACATATTTCTAAAAGGAATCAGCAGCGAAATTTCTTTTTTCGGTTTTGTCAAGACTTTTAAAACTGCTTTTGTAATGATTCCCAGGATGCCTTCACTGCCCACAAAAAGCTCGGTCATATCCAATCCGGTACTGAATTTAATCGTGTTTGCGCCGGTCCAGATCAGATCTCCGTTTGGCAGCACGACTTCAAGATTCAGCACATAACTTCGGGTCACGCCGTATTTGACAGCTCTCGAACCGCCTGCGTTGGTTGCAACATTTCCGCCGATAAAAGAACTCTGCCAACTGCTCGGGTCGGGCGGATAAAATAAATTTTTTTCGGCCAAAGCTTTTTGAAGTTCATAATTGATAACGCCCGCTTCAACGGTAACCAGAAAGTTCTTTTCATCGATTTCAATGATTCGGTTGAGCCTTTCGACCGAAATCATCACACCGCCTTTCACAGCAAGTGCACCGCCTGCCAATCCTGTTCCGGCACCGCGCGGTGTGATCGGAAGCAGTTTCTGATTGCAGTATGCAACTATTTTTGAAATCTCTCCGGCACTGCCCGGTTTCAGAACGATATCAGGAAAGAATTCAAGGTGTTCGGTAGTGTCACGGCTGTATTTTTCCAAATTTGTAATTAGTACATTTTCAGGATTAATCGTATTTTGAAAGAATTGAATATCATCTTCGGTGAGAACCTTGTACTCCAAATTTTTTGATTTTAATTTTCAAATTTTATGATTTAAAAATCGAATTTCCAAATTAAAATTACATTTGTAATTCAAAGAAACACAAACATGAAATTTTCAAATCAATTGATCATCGGGTTCTCAATCCTGATGATTTCGGTTTCCTGCAAAACAGTTGTAACCATTGCCGACAGCAGTGCCGGAATCATTGTGCCCGCAAATGACGGTCAAAGACATCTCGAAGATATTTCGCTTAACGGAAAAGTTTATTCAGCGCTGTGGCAGCAAAACGCCGCCGAATTCAGAGCTTTGTGTTATCAGGCATACAATATTGCAACCGAAATTGTAAATGAAAAATCGAGTATGCAGCATTTCAGACCTATTGCGATTGTGACAGACATAGACGAAACTTTTTTGGACAATTCGCCTTATGCCGTCACTCAGGCGTTGAAAGGCAATGAGTTTGACCAGCAGAGCTGGCTCGAATGGACCTCAAAAGGTGAGGCGGTTGCATTTCCGGGTTCGGTTGAATTTTTTAATTATGCGGCTTCAAAAAATATTGCGGTTTTTTATATCAGCAACCGAAATGAAAACGACCGGCCGGGTACGATCAAGAATCTGAAAAATCTTGGATTTCCTTTTGCGGATGATGATCATGTACTGCTGATGAAAGATACTTCAAACAAAGAGGAAAGAAGAAAACAGGTGCTGGATCAGTATGAAATCTTTTTGCTGTTGGGCGACAATCTGAGTGATTTTTCAGAAATTTTTTATCACAAACCACAAGCCGAAAGAAACCGGCTGACCGATGAACATTCTGCTGAATTTGGGAAAAGATTTATTGTACTGCCCAATTCGGGTTATGGCGAATGGGAATCTTTTATGCCTAATTACAATTCAAAACTTTCACCCCCGCAAAAGGACAGTGTGATATTGAAAAATGTGAAGGGTTATTGATTATTTTGACTGAATCGAATCTTTTTTGACCGGTTTTTCTTTCTCATCAGTTTTCAATTCTTTCTTTTCGATTTTAAATTCAATCGATCCGCTGATGCTTTGCGGCTGGTCTTCGTCGTTGTCGTATGCAAAAGTCGGCAGTTTGATTTCTTTGATCAGAATGACCGAATCTTTCACCGTTTTCTGAAGTCTCAGATTGACAAAACCTTTTGTGGTTTTTAGGGGCATCTCTCTCGAAATCCTGTACATATGGACATTGATCAGCTGTTCGCCGTTGTCTTTGAGTTTGTCGTTGATTTTAATTTTCTTTTCGACAGTCTGATAAGATTTTCCGTCCAATATGGTCTGATCGTTGACCTGAACCTGATAATGACAGCCGCCCGCCTCGATTTTCAATTCGTAAACATCATTGATTCCGGGGTCTGAAACGAATGATGAAAACAACAGAAAAATCATGAAAACATACAAAAACCCAAATTTGTGCATCAAAATTATTTTACACTAAAACCTTGGGCGAAATTAGAAAATACTTCCTTTAAAATCTTTCTAAACATTCTAAAAGCTTTGTTAATTCTTATTACTGATTTTGAATTAACACCAAAAATTAAGACATGACAGCTGTGTGAAAGTTTCAATTCTTTGTATTTAAAATTCCTATTTTTGCAGCATAAATTCAGATTATGGGAATCATCATCAGCGGACTGACCAAAAAATACGGCGCTCAAAAAGCGCTGGACAATGTTTCGTTTTCGATTCAGAACGGTGAAGTTGTCGGTTTGCTCGGCCCAAACGGTGCTGGGAAATCTACGCTGATGAAATGTGTGACCGGCGCCATACTTCCGGACCAGGGTGAAATCAAAGTGGATGAGTTTTCTGTTCTCAATCAACCGGTTGAAACCAAAAAGAGAATCGGTTTTTTGGCCGAAAACAATCCGCTGTATTATGAAATGTATGTCAGTGAATATCTGAAGTTTGTTTCTAACATCAGAAACGAAAGTAAAAAGCGGATTGAGGAAGTAATCGAAAAGGTAGGCCTGTCACCCGAGAGTCACAAAAAAATCGGTCAGCTTTCAAAAGGTTACAAACAAAGAGTAGGACTGGCTCAGGCGATCCTTTCAAATCCCGACATACTGATTCTTGATGAACCGACCAACGGCCTGGATCCAAATCAGATTTTGGAAATCAGAGATCTGATCAGAGAAATCGGAAAAAGCAAAACTGTGATTCTTTCCACTCACATTATGCAGGAAGTCGAAGCATTGTGCAGCCGTGTGATTCTGCTCAACAAAGGAAAAATCATTTCTGACAGTCGGATTGAAAATTTCAAAGGACAGTACAAAAGTCTTGAAGATGCATTCCATCAGCTGACTGCAGATTAATCAGATGAAAATTAGAAAAGCAAAACCCGAAGACAGCAGCAGAATTGCTTCATTGACCGTTCAGGCAATGGAGGATATGGCGTTTCAGTTTGTCGGCAGAAATGATTTGAATGAAGCTTTGGAATTATTCAAATGGATTGTTGCACAAAAATCGAATCAATACAGTTTTGAAAATTGTCTGGTCGCAATTGAATCGAATGAAATTACAGGTTCAATCACAGCTTATGACGGTTCAAAACTGAATCATCTCAGAAAACCTTTTCTGGACCATATCAGAGAAAAATACAATTATACCAAAACACCCGAAGACGAAACCGAGGCAGGAGAATTGTATATTGATACGGTCAGCGTTTCGGCAGATCATCAGAGAAAAGGAATCGGAAGAAAACTGATTGAAGCGATAATTGAAAAAGCAAAGGCTGAAGGTTATGAAAAAGTTGGATTGCTGGTTGATGTTGAAAATCCTTCCGCCAATAAATTATATCAAAAAATCGGTTTTTGTCACAACGGTTTTAAAAATCTGATGGGCGGAAAATACGAACATCTCATCTTTGAAATCCAATCTTCAAAATAATTGAATCGGCTGAAATCCTTTTTTCTTTTCAAAATCCCTAACTTTATAAGCTGAAAATAAAAAACAATGCGGAAGCAGCTTTCTTTCATTCTTTTAATCAGCTTATTCAGTTTTAATTACGGTCAAAATAAAATGGAAATGAATTCGTCAGAAATTTATGAATCCATTCAAAAGCTAAACTTTTTGGGTTCGGTTTTGTATGTAGCCGCCCACCCGGACGACGAAAACACAAATCTGATATCTTATTTTTCAAACTCGGTTCACGCACGGACCGGTTATGTATCGATGACCCGAGGAGACGGCGGTCAGAATCTGATTGGCCCCGAACTCAGGGAACTGCTTGGCGTAATCAGAACACGAGAACTACTCAAAGCGAGAAGCATTGACGGAGGCGTTCAGTTTTTCACCAGAGCAAATGATTTTGGTTATTCAAAAAACCCTGATGAGACTTTTCAATTTTGGGACAGAAATCAGGTATTGAGCGATCTGGTGTACATCATCAGAAATTTTCAGCCCGATATCATCATCGACCGTTTTGATCATCGTACACCCGGCGCCACACACGGCCATCATACAGCGTCGGCCATGTTGAGTGTTGAAGCTTTTGATTTGGCGGGCGATCCAAACCGGTTTCCGGATCAGCTGAAAAGAACTGAAGTCTGGCAGCCCAAAAGACTGTTTTTTAATGATTCATGGTTTATGTACGGCAGCATTGAGGCATTTAAAAAAGCTGATCGGACCAGGTTTTTTGAAATGGAAATCGGAAAATACTTTCCGTCGCTGGGTGTGAGCAATTCTGAGATTGCAGCAAGCAGCCGAAGCCAGCACAGTTCACAGGGTTTTGGTTCGATTCCTGATTTGGGCGGAACAGTCGAATATCTGGAACCGCTGAAAGGCGGAATGCCAAAAGCCGATATTTTTGAAGGAATCAATACCGGTTGGACCCGTGTGAAAAATGGGAAACCGATCGGTGAACTGCTTTCTAAGGTTGAAAATGAATATGATTTCAGAAATCCTGCCGCCTCTGTGCCCGATCTGATGATGGCTTATGAAATGATTCAGAATCTGGATGAAAATCATTGGAAACCAATCAAATCGAATGAAATCAAAAAGATTGTAGCAGCTGCAACCGGTCTGGTGCTCGAAGTAATCACACCTTCTCAGACAGCTGTTGCAGGTGAAGATTTGAAACTGGAAATCGAAGTGCTCAATCGAAGCAATCGAGATGTTTTTCTGAGTTCAGTCGATATCTGCGGAAAACTTCTGACAGTTAATCGGAAACTTGAAAAAGGAAAAAGTCTGAAACTGACTCAAAATGTTCAAATTCCAAAAGATCAGAAGCCGACTTCGCCTTATTGGCTGGATGAAAAAGGAAGTGTGGGCATGTATCGGGTCGATGATCCGAAGCTGATCGGTCTGGCTGAAAATCCAAATCCGTTTGAGGCTTCATTTCATCTGAAAATTGAAGGGAAAGAAATGACCATTGACCGTCCGCTGCTGTATAAGTTTAAAGATCCGACCAAAGGTGAAGTTTACAAACCGTTTGCAATCGTTCCCCGTATCTCATTAAAAACAGATGAAAAAGTAATGGTTTTTGGAGATGAAAATCCAAAAACAGTCAAAATTGATGTCAAAGCTTTTTTGGATGATACACAGGGCAGACTCAGTCTGAAAGTCAATGACGGATGGGAGGTCAGTCCAGAATTTGAAGAAGTGAAACTTTCAAAAAAGGGAGAAATTAAAACGATTGAATTCAGGCTTTATCCGCCCAAGCATCAGAGCGAATCGTTGCTGAAACCCGAATTTGAAATCGGAAACCAAAAATTTGACAAAGAACTGATTGAGATATCTTACAGCCATATACCCGATCAAAAAATTGTGCTGCCGGCTGAATCAAAAATTGTACACATTGATCTGAAGAAAAAGGGCGAACGGATTGCTTATATAGAAGGTGCTGGTGATTCGCTGCCCGAAAATCTGAAACAAATCGGTTATGAAGTTCAGATTCTTTTACCAAACGAAATCACAGCTGATAATCTGAAATCATTTGATGCGGTGGTCTTGGGTGTAAGGGCATTTAATGTGGTGCCCGAATTGAAATTCAAAAACAAAATATTGTTTGATTTTGTCAAAAACGGAGGCAATCTGATGGTTCAGTACAACACCAATCAGCCGCTGGTCACAGATGAAATTTCACCAATTCCTCTGAAATTGTCGAGAGACCGGGTGACCGATGAGTTTTCTGAAGTCAGATTTTTGGCAGCTGGCCATCGGGTTTTGAATTCACCCAATAAAATTACCCAAAAAGATTTTGAAGGCTGGGTACAGGAGAGAGGTCTGTATTTTCCAAATCAATGGGATGCTGCGTTTACGCCCCTGCTGTCGATGAACGACAAAGGCGAATTGCCGATGGACGGCAGTCTGCTGGTTGCAAAATATGGAAAAGGTTACTATATCTACACCGGTTTGAGTTTCTTCAGAGAGCTGCCTGCGGGTGTTCCGGGTGCTTACCGGCTTTTGGCAAATATACTTTCGCTCGGAAAATAATTTGAAACAAAAATATGATTCCTTTGATTCAAAACAGTCTGAAGTACGGAGAAAGGGTTGCAATTATCGGTTCGAAAGGAACTTACACATACAGCGAATTGTACAGGTCTTCAATTTTAACTGCGAAACGAATTATAAGTCAAACCGACAGTGATTCTCCGCTGCTTTATATGCTGCCGTCGGGTTTTGATTATCTGAAGGTACAATGGGCGATTTGGCTGTGCGGAAGAATTGCAGTTCCGGTTCATGTTGCTCATCCGAAAGAGGAAATCGATTATCTGATCGAAGACACCGGCTCTGACCTTTTAATTTATGATGATTCAATTATCGGTCATATCACTGATTTTGATCAACTGAAAATCAATAAAATCTCAATTTCAGAACTTCAGAAAATTGAAACTGAGATTGAATTGAATTTGAATGAAATCGATTTTCAAAAAGATGCACTGATGATTTATACTTCAGGCACCACCGGTCGTCCGAAGGGAGTGGTAATCGGTCATCGTCAGCTCGATGCCCAGATCAGATCGCTTTCTGCTGCCTGGGAATGGTCATCTGCCGACCGGATCCTGAATGTGTTGCCCATGCACCATATACACGGAATGGTCAATATTAGCTGTTGCGCATTGTATAATGGTGCAATTTTGGAAATGCACAGAAAATTTGATCCGGCAGAAGTCAGAAAACGAATGAGCAGCGGTGAACTGACTCTGTTTATGGCGGTTCCTACAATTTATCACAAACTGATCGAACATTTTGAATCGATTGATGAAGATGAAAAATTGAATTGGCAAACGGGAATGAAAAAGATGAGGCTGATGGTCAGCGGTTCTGCTGCTTTGCCGATTCCGGTGCTTGAAAAATGGAAATCGTTCAGCGGGTGTACACTTTTGGAAAGATACGGAATGACTGAAATCGGAATGGCGCTTTCAAATCCGCTGAATGGCGAAAGAAGACCGGGGACGGTCGGTCAGCCGCTTCCGTTTGTTTCGGTCAGGGTAGTGGATGATAACGGGACTGAAATTCTGCAACCTGAGACTGCCGGTGAATTGTATGTAAAAGGCGAAACGGTTTTCAAAAGATATTGGAACAAGGAAGAAGAAACCAATAAATCATTTTCGGACGGCTGGTTCAAAACCGGAGATGTGGTTGAATTCAGTGCAGACGGATATTATAAAATCCTTGGCAGAATGTCGAGTGATATCATCAAATCGGGTGGTTATAAAATTTCAGCGCTTGAAATTGAAAACGTACTGCTGTCTTTTTCTGAAGTCATTGAATGTGCGGTAGTTGCGCTGCCAGATGATCGTTGGGGTGAACTGATTGCAGCTGCGATTGTCGGCAATATTTCGGAAGTTGAAATCATTGGCAGGCTGAGAGACAAACTGTCTGGCTACAAACAACCGAGAAAATACATTTTTGTTGACAGTCTTCCCAGAAATGCAATGGGAAAAATAAAAAAGTCAGAAGTCAGGAAGCTGTTCTGATTTTTGCATTATTTTTGAAAAGATGTTGAACGAAAAAGATTTTCAAACCGAGGACGAGACCTCAATCCATCAGCTGACCAAAAACTGGCTGCCTGCCTATACTTGGGTACTGGTCGCAAATGCAGTCTACATACTGATTTTTCTTTTAATCATGAAAATATTTGAATAATGCATCAGATTGACTGGCTCATCCTTGTAGGTTCACTTCTTTTTATTGTGATTTATGGCACCTGGAAAACCCGAAATCAGAGCAGCATCAAAGATTTTCTGAAAGGAGACGATGCCAGCTGGTTTGGTGTGGGCCTTTCGGTAATGGCAACCCAGGCAAGCGCCATTACTTTTCTTTCCACACCCGGTCAGGCTTTTCACGACGGAATGGGATTTGTCCAATTTTATTTTGGTCTGCCCATCGCAATGGTCATCATCTGTCTGGTGTTTATTCCGATTTACAGAAAGCTGAATGTCTATACCGCATACGAATATCTCGAAAGTCGCTTTGATCTGAGAACCAGAACGCTGACTGCTTTGCTTTTTTTGGTTCAGCGCGGACTTTCAGCCGGAATCACCATTTTTGCGCCGGCGATTATCTTGTCTGCAGTTTTGGGCTGGGATCTGGTTTGGATGAATATACTGATCGGTTCGCTTGTCATTATTTATACCGTTTCGGGCGGAACCAAAGCTGTGAATGTGACCCAGAAACAGCAGATGGCAGTAATGATGGGCGGTATGGCAGTTGCTTTTGTCATATTGCTCTATGAACTTCCGACCGGAATTAATTTTTCAAATGCAATGGAAATTGCAGGTGCGGGCGGAAAACTCGAAGTATTGAATTTTTCCTTTAATATGGACAACCGTTACACTTTTTGGAGCGGAATCATCGGCGGAACTTTTCTTGCCTTATCCTATTTTGGAACCGATCAGAGCCAGGTTCAGCGATATCTGTCCGGAAAATCGATGCGTGAAAGTCAGATGGGAATGATCATGAACGGATTTCTGAAAGTACCGATGCAGTTCTTTATTCTTCTGGTCGGTGTGATGGTTTTTGTTTTTTATCAATTCAATCCTTCGCCATTGAATTTTAATCCGGTTGCAACCGAAAGTGTGATGAATTCTGAGTATGCAGCCGAATATCAGTCCATCGAAAACAAACTCAATCAAAATTTTGAATCCAAAAAGAATTTGATCAGTGAGTTTTCATTCGGCTCTAATTCGAACAAATCAGAATTAAAAAATCAGATTATATCAGCTGATCAAACCGACAGGGAATTGAGAAATCAGGCGCAGGAAGTAATCAAACAGGCAGATTCTTCGGTCGAAACCAACGACAAAGACTATGTGTTTATCCATTTTGTGCTTCATCATCTGCCAAGGGGAATCATCGGTTTGATTTTGGCAATGGCACTGAGCGCAGCTATGTCGTCAACAGCCTCCGAACTCAATGCTCTCGGCACCACCTCGGCGATTGATTTGTACAAAAGAAATGTTGCCGGAAAAACCGAAAAACATTATCTGAATATGTCAAAATGGTTCACACTGTTGTGGGGAATTCTCGCCATACTTTTTGCCTGTTTTGCCAATCTGTTTGACAATCTGATTCAGCTGGTCAACATCATCGGTTCAATTTTTTACGGAAATGTCCTTGGAATTTTTCTGCTTGCATTTTTTGTAAAATTTGTCAGCTCAAAATCAGTCTTTACCGCTGCGATCAATACACAGATCATTGTGATTGCCGGCTGGTGGTTTGACTGGATGCCTTATCTGTGGCTGAATCTGTTTGGCTGTGCGCTGGTGATGATCATGGCAATGGGAATGGAATGGGCGAGAGGTCAGAATGAATGACAGGATGAAGTTTAGAAAGAATCATTAGATTTAAAAAAAATTCGAATATGAAACCCATAATTTCAACACTACTGTTTTTTGCGTTTTCCTTTTCGTTTGCACAGGAAAATAAATTTAAAAAACCCGATTACAGCCAGATTGAGAAAAATATAAATGACAGCAAATCTGAATTTTATTATCCGGCTTTGATGGAGAGACTTGAGAAGCACGACACCCTGATTACGGCAGAGCAGTATCATCATCTGTATTACGGTTATGTGTTCAATAAGAATTATTCGCCTTACGGCAGTTTCTCAAAAAGAAAGGAGTTAAACGAGCTGCTTGGAAAACAGGATTTGGCAAAAGAAGATTACGCCAAAGTGATTTCAATGACAGAAGAAGCGCTGGTTCAGAATCCGTTTGATTTTGAAATGATGAATCTGCTTTCAATTTTCAAAGATTACAACGGACAGTCGGACGAGGCACATAAGATTGCTGTCAATATGTTGGGTCTGCTTGAGGCCATTATTGAATCGGGTGATGGAAAGACCTGTCCGACAGCTTATCATGTGATTTCGCCTCATGACGAATACGCAATAATGGGTGTTGCCGGAATTCGCGCTCTCGGTCAGTCGCTGATGGGGAGTTGTGATCTTCAGCGGATAGACGAAGATGAATTTGGGATTTCAAAACTGTTTTTTGACATCAGTAAACCTTTTTCAAAACTGTCTGATTCCTTTAAATAATTTTTTTTGATCAACTCCTGATTACAACCGTGTCACCGGTAAATTCGGATCTGTCGGGTTTTGATATCTAAAATTCGATGGTTCATGCCGGTTTCAGTAATTTTCCTTGTCAAATTCAAGATGGATTGAATCGAAAAATGTTCTTTTTCAATAAACTGTAAGGCTCACGTCATCAACAAACTGTGAGATTTATAAAATCATTTGTAACCTTTCGGAATTATATTGACTCTATTATAAAGATTAGAAGAATTATTAAATATTTAGAATTATTAAAATTTTAAGAATTCCTATTGGTTTTATTTTGATGTGTAAGCTGTCTTAAAATAGGCAGCTTTTTTTGTTCAAACCCTGATCTCTGAAAAATGATGTAGGTAATTACGAATCTGTAACCTTTTTTGAGTTAGCCGACTCTAAATAGGCAGAAACAAATTAATAAACAATAAGAATGGAAAACACAGCTTCAACCCAACAGCTATTTCAAATTTCAAATCTTTTGAAATACACTTTTGTC
Source organism: Weeksellaceae bacterium (assembly GCA_041677705.1). Classification (GTDB taxonomy): domain Bacteria; phylum Bacteroidota; class Bacteroidia; order Flavobacteriales; family Weeksellaceae; genus Moheibacter. Next base: position 67,738 of record JBAYPM010000002.1, read on the forward strand.
ATTGTTCCCATCGTTGCAGGTGCGGATAAATTTCTCAACCTGCTCACTGACTGGCCTCAGTATCTCAGTCCGTGGCTGACTGATGTGCTTCCGGTTTCGGCCGGTGTATTGATGATGATTATCGGCGTGATCGAGATTGCAGCCGGTCTGATCGTTTTGAAGAAACCCGAATTGGGTGGTATGATCGTAGCAGCCTGGCTGGTTCTGATCGCATTGAGTCTGCTGATCGGATTTCATTTTACAGATGTTGCGGTTCGTGATCTGGTAATGGCCATTGCAGCTTTTTCAATGGCAAAACTGTCAATGGTTACAAAATAAAACTGTCATGTTAAAATCAATTCAATATACTGAAGAAGAAATCATTGAAAGAATACTGGCGGGTGAGAAATCACTTTATGAAATCATCGTCAGAAGATACAATCCGTATTTGTACAAGATCGGTCGTTCCTATAATTTTGGTCGAGAAGATACCGAGGATCTGATGCAGGACACATTTGTGGATGCGTTTAAAAACCTTGCATTGTTTGAGGGAAGATCGAAATTTAAGACTTGGATCAGCAGGATCATGCTGAACAATTGCTACCACAAAAAGGAAAAATTGAGTTATAAGAATGAGATTATGAAAGAGATTTTTGACAATTCTGAACCCTTGTTCCATCAGCCGGATCAGGCGACACAGCAGCTGGTGGAAAAAAGTGAACTCGGCCAGATCATTGAATCAGCCTTGTTGGAACTGCCCTATTATTACCGGATGGTCTTCACATTGAGGGAAATTAACGGTTTGAATGTGAGTGAGACATCTGAGCTGTTGGAAATCAGCGAATCAAATGTAAAAGTGAGGCTGAACAGAGCAAAATCAATGCTCAAAAAAATTATTTCAAAATCTTATGAGCCTGAACAATTGTACAATTACAATGCAATTTATTGTGATCCGTTTACAAAAAGAGTGATGGATACAATCGAGCAGTTTTAAAGTATACCAAATCCAATTCCATTTCCTTTTTAAAAAAGCCATCTGTTGAGGATGGCTTTTGTGTTTCTCTGAAATCTCTCGTTATTTTGCTTTTGAAAGTTTCTGATTCAGTTCGCTGATCAGTTTTACATAATGATCGTCGCCGGCGGCCTGAGCCGCTGCAAGTGCGTTTTCACCGATTCTTTTTGCGCTTTTGAATTCTCCTGCCTCCATGTGGATTTGAGCCTGTGAATACAGCTGGTAGTATGCTGGATTCGGATTCATCCCGATTCCTTTGTCAATCCATTTTTTTGCCTGCTGGATATCCTCACCCGAAGCGAAATAATAATTTGCTGCTGCTATATAATCCTGTGCCGTAGGTTCTCCGTTCATCGTGGATTTGATGGTTGCCATCACTTTGTCTTTTGTGGGAACCTCGATTTTTACACCTGCCCTTGTTTTGTCCCAGCTGAAATTAAGCATAGCCGAATTCGGATTCAGATCGTCGAGCGAAATGGTGAAAGTTTCAACCGGCTGACTGAGTGTCTGGGTTTTTACAACCGATTTTGCAGCGATTTTTGAAGTGTCCCAGTTTTTGGGATTTCCCCAGTTTTCATTGTCGGAATAAAAATAAATTGTCCAGCTTTCCGGCTGGGGCTCGGTATAGATTGCATATTTTCCTTTTGCAAGTTTCTGGCCGCCTACAACCACATCGTCTGAAAATTCGATGGTTGTATTTTTATTTGCGCCTGTCCTCCACACCTTTCCGTAAGGAACCAGGTTGCCGAAAATATCACGGTTGCTTTTATTGGGTCTTGAATATTCGATTTCAATCTTTGTCAGACCGACAGTCTGTTCTGTTTCGGCCGAAAGACTCGCCTGTGGAGTTTTGACCTGTGCATCGGTCATGCAGATGAGACCGGATACGAATAATGCTGTAACAATTTTCTTCATTGATTCTGAATTTTAATGATTTTGTATAATTTCCAAATTTACACAAAATCATAAGATAAATTGATAACCAAAATCAATCCTGAAAATAAAAGCTGATGACATCTGTTTTGTTGCGGTTTTTCATTAATATTGTATGAAATAAGCTGTTAATTCAACTTTTTCATAGAAATAATCCGATAAAATCATGCATCACAAGGGGACAGATCATTTGACTGAAGATGAAATCATCAGCAGAATAAAAGCGGGTGAAAAGTCTCTGTATGAAATCATTGTGAGAAGATACAATCCCTATCTGTACAAGGTGGGCAGATCGTACAATTACAATCATGAGGATACCCAGGATCTGATGCAGGAAACTTATATCGATGCGTTTAAAAATCTGAAGAATTTTGAAGGCAAATCGGTTTTTAAGACCTGGATCACCAGGATTATGCTAAACAATTGCTATCGGAAAAGAGAGAAATTATCATTTAAAAATGAAATGCCCGATGATCGAATTGATGAAAAACAGGCGCCTCTTTTTTCAAATTCTGATTTTGATACCGGAAAACAGGTGAGAAAGGATGAATTGAAACTGATCATTGAAGAGGCATTGAGTGAAATTCCGGAAGAATTTAGAATGGTTTTTTCGTTGAGAGAAATCAGCGGTTTCAGTGTGGCAGAAACTTCTGAACTGCTCAATATTTCGGAATCAAATGTAAAAGTCAGACTCAACCGTACAAAACATCTGCTGAGAGAAATTCTTGAGAAATCACATGAGATTCCTGAATTGTATGAATTCCATCTGATCCATTGCGATCCGTTCACATCAAAACTGATGGACAGGGTGCACGGATTGCACAATCAGAATTAAAAAAACCGGAAAACGATTGTCTCCCGGTTTTAATTTTTAAACTGATTTGAGTTAATTATTTTCTCAGATCGGTCAGTATTTTGTTGACGCTGTCTTTTGCATCTCCATACAGCATTTCTGTGTTTTGTTTGTAGAACAGCGGATTTTCCGCACCCGAATATCCGGTTGCCATCGATCTTTTCATGACGATCACAGTTGCTGCGTCCCATGCTCTGATGACCGGCATTCCGTAAATCGGACTGGTCTCGTCATCCAGAGCGCCCGGATTGACCACATCATTTGCACCGATGACCATTACCACATCAGTGTCTGCCAATTCATCATTGATTTCATCCATTTCAAGAACGATGTCGTAAGGAACCTTTGCCTCAGCCAACAATACGTTCATGTGTCCGGGCAGACGTCCTGCCACCGGATGGATTGCAAATCTCACTTCTTTTCCTTCTTTTCTCAGGAAATCGACCATTTCATACAGCGGATACTGTGCTTTTGCAACCGCCATGCCGTATCCGGGAACGATTACCACTGAGTTGGCTTCTCTGAGCAATTCGGCTGCTTCTTCGTGGGTGATCGAAGTAACTTCGCCCACAATCACCTGACCCGAACCTGACGAAGTCGTATTTCCGAAACCTCCGAAAATTACTGACCAGAAAGAACGGTTCATCGCTTCACACATGATGATAGAAAGAATCGCACCCGAGCTTCCGACCAATGCACCGGTAACGATCAGCAGGTCATTGCCCAGCATAAATCCGGCTGCCGCTGCTGCCCAACCCGAATATGAGTTCAGCATTGAAATGACAACCGGCATATCTGCACCGCCGATCGCCATTACCAGCATTACACCGATATACAATGCAATTACGGTCATGATGATCAGATAAATCATTCCTTCGGTTCCCGGCGCATTTACAAAGAATACACCCAAAACGATTGAGATGATAACCAAAACGATATTGACGATATGTCTTCCCGGATATAACAACGGACGACTCATGATTTTTCCGTCTAATTTTCCCCAAGCGATAATAGAACCGGTAAAAGTAATTGCACCGATGAACACGCCTGCAAAGACTTCGACCAGATGTATGTTCTTCTCAACGCCTCCCAATGCCTGAGAATGTGGATCTATGTATGAGCCAAATCCGACCAGAACTGCCGCCAGTCCCACAAAACTGTGAAGAATTGCGACCAGCTGTGGCATTGCGGTCATTTCAACTTTTCTCGCTACGATCACGCCGATAACCGATGCGATGGCAATAGCGATGATGATATAGGTAATCCCGTGGACTTCACCACCCAATACTGTTGCCAGGATTGCGATAATCATTCCGACGATCCCGTATATCACGCCTCTTTTGGCTGATTCCTGTGATGACAGTCCGCCAAGGCTCAAAATAAATAAGATACTTGCAAATAAGTAGGCTGCTGTTTGTATATGCTCTGTAATCATCTTCTCTTATTTTTTAAACATTTTCAACATTCGGCGGGTCACATAGAAACCACCCACTATATTTATACTTGCAACCAGTATCGCAAAGAACGCCAGTATGCTCAACGGGCTCGAGATATCGTCTCCAATCTGAAGAAGACCGCCCACGATGATGATACCGCTGATCGCATTGGTCACAGCCATCAGTGGAGTGTGCAATGCGTGGGTTACATTCCAGATTACCTGCCAGCCGACAAATACTGCCAGTACAAAAACGGTCAGGTGCTGCATGAAATCGGCCGGTGCAAACTGTCCGATCAGGAACAGTAGTGCCCCGATGACCGCCAGTTTGATGAACATTGACATGGCTTCTTTCTTGATTTTTGAAGCCTCTGCAGCTTTGATTTCTTCTTCTGTCAGTTCTTTTACAACCGGTTTTGGTTTTTGAGGACTGACCGGAAGCGGAGCCGGCGGCCAATGGATTTCACCGTTGTAGGTAACCATCGCTCTCGAAACCACATCGTCTTCCATATCGATTTTGAAATTCTCGGCTTTGCCCATGTCATCAAGCAGATGACAAAGGTTGTTTCCATAAAGCTGTGATGCCTGATTGGGTAGCTGATCCAATTTTCCGACAATGGTGACACCATTTTCAGTCGTATAAATTTCACCCGGTTTGGTCAAAACACAGTTTCCGCCGTTTGGCGCAGCCAGATCGACGATAACCGATCCGGGTTTCATGGCAGCCACATGATAATCAAGTATCAGTTTTGGTGCTTCTCTTCCCGGAATCAGTGCGGTTGTGATGATGATGTCAACTTCTTTTGCCTGTTCGAGAAAAAGTTCCATTTCAGCTTTGATGAATTCATCGCTCATCTCTTTTGAATAACCGGATGAAGTGGAACCGTCCTCGTCAATTTCGACAGTCAGGAATTGTGCTCCCATCGATTCGATCTGTTCGGCAACTTCTTTTCGTGTGTCAAATGCGCGAACGATAGCACCCAGCGAATTCGCAGTACCGATGGAGGCAAGACCTGCAACACCGGCTCCAACTACTAACACTTTTGCGGGTTCAACCTTTCCCGCAGCTGTAATTTGTCCGTTCAGAAATCTTCCGAAGTGAAATGCAGCTTCGATCACAGCACGATATCCGTCGATATTCGCCATCGATGAACGAACGTCCATCTTCTGGGCTCTTGAAATTCTCGGAATCGCGTCCATTGCGACTGCATTCACTTTTTTGTCTGCCAGTTTTTTGAGCAGATCAGGATTTTGTCCGGGCCATAAATAACTCAGCAAAACCAGACCTTCTTTCATTTCAGAAATCTCGGCTTCTGTCGGCTGCTGAACCTTGAGCACGATATCCGAGCCGGAATAGATTTCCTGTGATGTGGATACGATTTTTGCACCTGCTTCTTCAAATGATTTGTCCGAAAAATTTGCACGGGTACCTGCACCTTTTTGAATGTGGACTTCAAACCCCTGCTTTTGAAGTCTTTTGACTGTTTTTGGCGTTGCTGCTACCCTGAGTTCGTCATGTGTCAGCTCAACCGGAATTCCAACGATCATAAATTTCTTTTATTTACGAGTTTATAATTTTAGAGAATTGATTCTCAATTCACAGCAAAATGATTTTCACTTCGCCCAATAAACCGGCAAAGTTAAAAAATAAGGCTAAAAATCAAAGGATTTAGGTCAGTAACTCAAAGTTTGCTAAGATTATATGACCTGCATCATAATTTTAAAAAAGACCTTCATAAGTTTCAAACTCATAATGGGCTTTTTGATATTGATTAAAATCTGGTTTCCAAATAATATGGCAACATCTGTCTCCAGGTTGGCCAGTCGTGTTTCATATCAGGCCCCCACACATCGAGTTCATAATTGATTCCTTTGCTGTATAAAACGCCGGCAAACGCTTTTGATGCGTCCGGGTCTTCATAATCTCCACTTCCGGTCAGTATATGGATGTGTTTGCTTTTTCTGATGTTGTCCAGATACCATTCATCTTCCAGATTGGGCATATAGTCCATCGGCGAATTGAAATAAACCTGGGTATCGTTGTAACCGTCTGTGTATTCGTGCAAATCATAAACACCGCTCATCGCGATCACACCGTTGATCAAATCTGGTCTCTTCAAAAACAGATTCATGCTGTGCAAAGCGCCAAAACTTGCGCCGCAGGTGATGATCTGGGTTTCTTCAGAAGTGTTGTTTCTGATAAACGGAACCACTTCGTGCAATACATATTGGTTGAACTGATTCTGTCTGATTGCTTTGTGTTCGGGCAGCATTTTGTCGTTCAGCCAGCTTTCGCTGTTGATGCTGTTGATCGAAAAAACTTTTACTTTGCCCGCATCTATATGGGGTTTGATCGCATCGATCAGCTGAAATCTTTCGTATTCAAGATAATCTGCCTGAGCCGTCGGAATCAGCAGCAATGCAAATCCGTAATTCCCGTACACCGCAATCGGCATGTCCTGATTCAATGCAGGACTGTACCAGCTTGTCAATTCTCTGTCCATAATGTGTTTTCTTAATTTTTATGCAATGTACTAAAAATTAGAATTTGTTTTTTGTGAAATTGACCAATGAGGTTTTGAGATTGAATTTTCAGCGATTCAATCTGATTTAATTTTAAATTAATTTTCTACATTGATTTAATTATTTGATACTATAAAAAGATATTATTCGATACTATAAAAAAATATTGTTTAGTAATAACAAAAAATAATGTTTGATATTATCAAATAAAAATGTAATTTTGTAATAAATCTTTTAAAGATGGTAACCCAACAGCTGTTAGCCGAGGTTCTTGACAGTCAGAATGAAAACTGGCTGAACAAAGATCTGGGTGTGATACGTGAAAAACTGGATGAAATAAAGATTCATCCCGGTTTTGCATGCATCATAACCGGCGTCAGAAGATGCGGTAAGAGTACGCTGATGAGACAGCTGCTGTCAAAGGTTTCGGAAAATTCACTGTTTTTGAATTTTGAAGATCCGAGGCTGGCCGCTTTTGAAAATGATGATTTCAGAAGGCTCGACAATGAGTTAAATTCAAGAAAAATAAAAAATTTGTTTTTGGATGAAGTTCAGATGCTCGACAATTGGGAACTGTATGTCCGTCAAAAATTGGATGAAGATTTTAGGGTGGTCGTAACCGGTTCAAATGCATCATTGCTCAGCCGTGAATTGGGGACAAAACTGACCGGTCGTCATCAGTCGTTTGAATTGTTTCCGTTTTCAATGACCGAATATCTTACATTTAAAAAAAAGAAAATCAGTCAGCAGGCGATGACTGATTATATGGAAGAAGGCGGATTTCCCGATTTTCTGAAATTTAAAGATGCATCCATATTGCATCATTTGCTCAACGACATACTGATGCGCGATATAGCTGTTCGTTACGGTGTTCGCGATTCTGTCTCGCTTCAGAGACTTGCTGTCTATCTGATCTCAAATATTGGGAGACCGGTTTCTGCCAATAATCTGAGCAAACTGTTTCAGGTCAAGGCAACCAGCACGCTGCTCGAATATTTTTCGTTTCTCGAAGATGCCTATTTGGTCCAGTTTGTTTCAAAATTCAGTTATTCACAAAAAGTCCAAATCAGAAATCCAAAAAAGGTTTATTCGATAGATTTGGGGTTATTCAGCCACAACACCACTAATTTTACCGAAAATTCAGGCTGGCGGCTTGAAAATCTGGTGTATCTGCATTATCGCAGAATCGGTCGTGAAATCTATCATTTCAGCGAAAAAAGAGAATGTGATTTTGTGATATTCAATAACGGAAAAATCGAAGAAGTCGTTCAGGTTTGTTATGAAATCAATCAGGACAATCTGAAAAAAGAAATCGACGGTTTAAAAGAGGCAATGGACTTCTTTGGGCTGAAAAAAGGCTCGATCGTCACTTTCAGTCAGGAAGACAGTTTTGGTGTTGACGGTTCCGAAATCAATCTGGTTCCCCTAAAAAATCTGTTGAGCTGATTATTTCATCTCATCCAAAACCTCTTTGATCACGCAGGCCTGATTGTGTTCGGTGTCTTTTGCGCTGTAACAGAGACAAACCTGCTGTTTTTGTGCGATTTCATAAATTCGTTTCAGATCTTCGGCTTGAGATTTCAGCTCTTCTTTGTATTTCTTCCTGAATTCGGGATATTTTTCCGGAATATGTCCAAACCATTTTCTGAGCTCGTTTGACGGCCCCAGTTCTTTGAGCCATTCTTTTACATCTGCTTTTTCTTTGCTGATGCCTCTCGGCCAGAGACGGTCGACCAAAATTCGATAACCGTCGCTGTCAGACGGTTCTTCATAAATTCGTTTGATGATAAATCCTTTCATTTTGGTAATATTTTAATGAAACCTTTGAAGGTTTTTATAATTTAAGGTTTTTTCGGATTCAGCGGTCTGACGGTCAAACTGTCGATCAGCATATTGTCGGGCGTTTTCAGCAGATAAATCGCTGTGTCCGCCAAATCTTTTGGCTGAAGCATATTGTGATGTTTTTCAATTCCGGAGCTGTGAAAAAAATCGGTATCAATTGAACCCGGATTGATGACCGAGACTTTGATATTGAAATGTCTCAATTCTTTGAACAGAGCTTCCGAAAACCCGCAAAGTCCGAATTTGGTCGCACTGTATGCCGAACCGTTTTCTCTTGCCACAGTTCCGAGGATCGAACCGATGTTGATGATATGGGTGTGATGTTTTTTCTTTTTCAAAAACGGAACGATTTGAGAAGTAATATAATAGGTTCCGTTCAGATTGGTGTTGACCATCTCCAACCAGTCTTCAACCGGTTTTTCATCAATAGCGCCAAATGATCCGATGCCCGCATTGTTGATCAGTATATCCGGGCTGTGACAGTCCGAAAAATTTTTGTTGATCCATTCGGTGATTTGGTTAAGCTGGGAAATATCGACTTTGCAGACATGAAATTTCTCGCCAAACTTTTCTTTCAGCTGTTTCAGTTTTTTTTCATTTCTTGCCAATCCGTACACTTCAGCTCCGTTTTTGATCAAAGCATCTGTGATGGCCGAACCCAAACCGCTGCTCACACCTGTTACTACCGCTATTTTGTCTTTCAGTTCCAATTTCTTACAATTTAAACATCGGCTGTTTTTTCGTGCCGATAAAAAAAGATCTTCCAATTCGGTAAAACGGTTTCTGACGTTTTGCCGAATTGAAAGATCAACGATGTTAGTTATCTGGGTTCATAATTTCCGGCAGGTGTCCTGAATGGGATTGCCAAACGATTCCATCCGTTGATGGCAATGATTCCGATGGTCAGCTGCAGCAATTCCTGTTCGCTGAAATGTTTTCTGACATTTTCATAAATTTCATCAGAGATATGATCCTGTGAAATCAGTGTAATGGCTTCAGTCCATTCAAGCGCCGCCCTCTCTTTGTCGGTATAGTACGGTGATTCGCGCCATGCGTCCAAACCGACCAGGCGCTGAACGGTATCACCCATTTTCATTGCGTCCTTGGTGTGCATATCCAGACAATAGGCACAGCCGTTCAATTGAGAAGCTCTCAGTTTGATCAGGTGATAAAGTTTTTTGTCAAACCCTGATTTGATCATGTATTTCTCCATTTCCATCAGTCCTTTCGGTGCCTCCGGATCGATTTTGAAATAATCCAATCTTTCCTCCATAATGATTAATTTTTATTTGTTTTTTTGGGCTGATAACTGCCAACTTCCGAACGAAATGGGATTGCCATTCTGTTCCATGCGTTGATTGCAATTACAGCAAGATTTAAATTTAATAATTCCTGTTCATCAAAATGCTTTCTGACCGCATGATAAAGCTCATCCGGTATATCATTTTCAGAAATCAGTGTAACCGCTTCTGTCCATTCGAGTGCGGCTCTTTCTTTTTCAGAATAATAGGGTGCCTCGCGCCAGGCATCCAAACCAACGATTCTCTGTACGGTTTCGCCTATTTTCATTGCATCTTTTGAATGCATATCCAGACAGAATGCACAATGATTGATTTGAGAAACCCTCATTTTAATTAATTCTCTGAGCATCGGATTCAAACCTGAATTAGACAAATAAACTTCTAACTCTCTCAGCCCGCGAACTGCTTCAGCGCCAATCTTTTTGTAATCGATTCTGACTGACATTTTTAATTTATTTGTTTTCGTATTTTTTCATTGCGTCAAAAGCAATTGCACTGTGTGCATAAGCCGCTCCGGCTCTCATTTCTGCTGCCACCCAAATGGCTTCCATCACTTCCTGTTCGGTTGCTCCTGCTCTTAAAGCCAACGGAGAATGGGATCTGATGCAGTACGGACATTGTGTTACGTGTGCAACTGCAACTGCAATCAGCTGTTTTGTTTTTTCATCCAGTACACCTTCTTTGAATACGGTTCTGCTGAAGGTTCTCCAGGCGTCTATCTGTTTTGGAGCCAATTCTGCTCTTTCTCTCGCTTCCTCTCTTGTGGGAACTGCAAATAATTCGTTTTGATCACTCATGATTTTTATTTTTTTATAATTCTTTATAACTGCTGATTTTCAATTTGTTTTAATTTTTATAGATTTTGTTTCCAAATTCAAACCATCCAGGTTTCATTGTGCCCAGTCCAAATGCTGCACCGGCCGCTGCCAGTACAGATGCGTCAAACACGGTTTTGATTCCGGTTGAGGTCCACATTGACAATCCAAAAACCAAAAGCAGCAAACCGCTGAGTTTTGCAAACAGATTCACTTTGAATCCAATCAGCAAAAAAACTGCAAATATGATTTCGGCTGCGGTTGCCAACATCGCCAATGGGTTGACCAACACATCCGGAGCCCATGGGATGAGAATTTGGACATATTCCTCAAATTTATTCCAACTGCCCCATGCAATATGATAATTCCACCATCCGAAACGGTCTGCAACCGCCGACAAAAATCCTGCAGCAATTGCAATCCTGAGAAATATCCGGGTCAGTTTTTCATACATGATGGCAGATGGATTGAAGATTTGACGGCAAAAAAGAGATTGTCTCAAAACTCAAATCTTAATTCCCTTATTCTTACTACCCTTTGTTTCGTTCAGAAATTGGGATTTTGAGACAATCTCATTGATTTTTTACTGTTCCAGAGTTGCATCCAGAGTGATTTCGCAATTCATCACTTTGCTGATCGGACAGTTTTCTTTTGCGTTGTTTACGATTTCCATAAATTTCTCCTCAGAGATGTTTGGAACTTTTGCTTTCAGTGTCAGATGAGAGCTTAAGATTTTAAGCTGTGAAGCATCCATTGACACCTCAGCGTTAGCTTCAAGCGATTCGGGTGTGAAACCCTCCTGGCCGAGCATCAGACTGGTCGCCATTGCAAAACAGCCCGCGTGTGAAGCAGCAAGCAATTCATCGGGGTTGGTTCCGGATGCATCACCAAAACGGGTGTTGAATGAATATTTTGCATTGTCCAAAACTTTGCTTCTTGTGGAGATTTTACCTTCACCTTCTTTTACTGAACCGTTCCAAACGGCATTTGCATTATGTTTTTTCATAATCCTATAAAAATTTTAAATTAATATTCTGATCAATTTCAGTGAAGTTTTCTTTCAAAATAGTCAGAGAAGAGTTCTTTATTTAGAATGAATCAAAATTACGAAAAATTAATTGAAACAGAAATGATTTTTGGAATAAATTTAAAAGACCTTGTGGCTTTAATTTTAACTTATCGGAAAGGCATTTATTTCTCGAACAAACAATTGAAAAATTGCTTTTAGACTTCTGCCAAATCTTTTTTTGTGGCCAAATGAGGAATCTGTTCGTTTAACTTTGCATCAATAGCAGAACGCACAAAAGGAACTAATTCCTCAGCTTCATTTTCTCCCAATTTCTTCCTGAGAGTTTTAAACAATTGTATATCAGTAATTTAGTCCATTTGTTTCACGAAGTTAAAAAATTGAAATGAATAAAAATAGTAGCAGCTGAGCAAAGGTGAATTTGAAATTTTCAAAACCAAATGATTTAAAAATTAAGAAATTAGGTAAAGGGACTTTGTTATAATTTTACTGAGCCACAAAAACCGGAATTTTCACCAAATGTCTGACGCGGTTGACTGTTTCTCCGAATATGAAATCCTTAAATCCTCTGTGTCCGTGACTGCCCAAAATCAAAAGATTCGAATTGCTTTCTTTTACAATCCTTGCAATTTCAGAATTTCTGTTTCTGAAACCGGTGACAGCTTCGGCTTCAAACCCTTTGGCATTTAGCATTTCAATGTACTGTTCAAGTTTCTTTCTGTCTTTTCTGGTTTCGTAGTCATCCGCCACTTCATCCATCAGTTGCGGCGATGCACTTTCAGTAATATGAATCAGTATGAATTTTGTGTTTTTGTCGGCGAACTTCAAACCGTATTGAAAAATTTTGAGGTCAAAAGGTGAAAAATCGAGCGCCAACGCAATGGTTTTAAAATCGGGTGCGGGCAAATCCGGCAATTTATCGATCGGATCGTGCAGGTCGGTAGAAATTTCTTTTCCTCTTTCGGTCAGCGGATAGATCAGTGTTTCAAACAGCAGCCAGATCAGACCAGCGACACCGAGCAGGATGATTCCGATTACCCACCAGTTGTCTGTGCCTGCAATCCAATCGCTTGCCTCATCATAAGCCAGCTTGAAATTAAGAATAACCACCAGACCGGCAATCAGCCAGGCGGCAATCTTCGCTTTGGTTTTGAGTGCAAACTGACCCATTTTCTTTTTGTTGCTGACAAAATGTATCAGCGGTATAATTGCAAAAGCCAATTGCATACTCAGTATCACCTGACTGAAAATCAACAGCTGACCGACTTTTCCTTCGCCGCTGATCAATATGACGATGACCGCCGGAATGATCGCAAGCATTCTGGTAATCAGTCTTCTCAATACAGGGCTGATTCTAAGCCTCAGATAACCTTCCATTACAATCTGACCCGACAATGTACCGGTCACAGTCGAACTTTGACCGGCCGCAATCAGTGCGACTGCAAAAAGAACAGATGCCCATTTGGTTCCCAATAGTGGTTCGAGCATTCGGTGTGCATCTTCAAGTTCTGCAATCTGTGTATTTCCGGTTTTGAAAAATACGGTCGCCGCCAAAATCAATATCGCGGCATTGACCAAAAGCGCAAGATTGAGCGCAATGGCCGAATCCCAGAAATTGTATTTGATCGCAGCTCTGATCGATTCAGGATTGTCTTTTATTTTTCGGGTTTGAACCAATGCAGAATGCAGATACAGATTGTGAGGCATCACAGTTGCGCCGATAATTCCGATTGCTATATACAATGCGGTTGCATCTGGCAGTGACGGAATGAATCCGGTTGCGATTTCTGCCACATTGGGTTTTGCCAAAAAGATTTCGACCAGAAAACAGCCGCTGATCAGTGCGATGATTCCGAGTATGAAAACTTCGGTTTTTCTCATTCCCAGTTTCTGAAGCCAGAGCAAAAGCAAAGTATCAAAAAAACCGATGATTACACCCCAAAGCAGCGGAATGTCAAAAAGAAGCTGAAGACCGATTGCCATTCCCAGGATCTCGGCCAGGTCGGTGGCAGCAATCGCAATTTCTGCCAGCAGATACAAAACAAAGTTGGTTCCTCTCGGATAAGCCTCACGATTACATTGAGCCAAATCTTTTCGCCTGACAACGCCAAGTCTTGCACTCAGGCTCTGAAGAAAGATCGCAATGATGTTGCTCATCAGCAATACCCAAAGCAGTGCATAACCGTATCTGCTGCCGCCCGCAATGCCGGTTGCCCAGTTGCCCGGGTCCATATAACCGACACTTACCAGATAGGCAGGACCAAAAAATGCAAACAGTTTCCTCCATTTGGAAGTCTTGTTTGAAGTATCTATGCTTTGGTGAACCTCCGACAATGAAGCATCGTCTTTCATTTGGCTAATCTAATTGTTAGGCAAATCTAACAATTTGTTTTTGAACTGAAAATGATTTTTCTGAAATTTTATCCGGAAATGTTCTTTTTCAAATATTAGAATTCTGATTCATAGAGATATAAAAAAAGACGGATTGTCTGATCCGTCTTTTCCTATAGGTTTTAATTAAATTAATTGCAGACCGGCACTGATTTTGAAATCACAGGGCTGTTGGTTTGGTTCCATTCTTTCATTCCGCCCAGATAATTTTTGATGTTTATAAATCCGTTTTTTCTCAAAATTGAAAATGCAATGGCTGACCGATCTCCTGACTGACAGTGGATTATTAGTTGTTTGTCTCTGCTGATCCGGTCGATGTGATCGGGCAGCGTGCCGACGAAAAGATTTTCTGATCCGTCGATACAGCAATTTTTATATTCTGATTCGCTTCTCACATCGATCACCTGAATTTCAGGTTTGTGAAGACAGTTTTTGAATTCGTCGATTCCGATGATTTCTTCTTTTTCCAATTCAATTCCCAAATCTGAAACATCAGAAATGAATCCTTTCAGATGATCCAAACCAATTCGCATCAATTTTCGGGTCAGCTCGTCCATTTTTTCACCATCTGCTATCAGCACAAAATCTTCATCGAGTTGTACAAACCATCCCATCCAGGTCGAAAATGAATTGTTTGCCTGTATGTTGAGGCTGCCCGGCAGAAACCCTTTTGCAAAAATTGTTTTTTCGCGTGTATCAATGATTTTCACACCTTTATTGTAATATCCGAGAAATTCATCTTTGGTCAGTTTTGGGTGTTTTGGAACACTGGTTACCAGCAGACGGTCGATTTTGTTGAATTTTTTCATCATTGCAAAATACTTGGGCGGTTCGGGCTGACCGTCGAGCAGTGAATGGATAAATCCTTTTTCATCATTTCCGAACTGTAGCGCCCAGTTTCTGATTTTTTCGTATCCGACCGTAGAACTTGCAACCGCTCCCAATGCCTTTCCGCAAGCAGAACCCGCTCCGTGGGCCGGCCAAACCTGAACATAATCGGGCAGCGCTTCAAATTTTTTGAGTGCTTCGTACATCTGTTTTGCACCTTCTTCCTTGGTTCCCGCAACACCTGCTGCTTTTTCGAGCAGATCGGGACGGCCGACATCTCCTACAAATACAAAATCACCGGTAAAAATCATCACCGGTTCATTGCTCGCCGGATGATCGGTCAGCAGAAAACTGATGCTTTCAGGCGTATGTCCGGGTGTGTGCATCACTTTGAAACTCAAATTTCCAACTTTGATTTCATCACCGTCTTTCAGCCCTACATGCTCGAATTCATACTGCCAGTCCGGACCGCCTTCATCCGACAGATACATTTTGGCGCCTGTCACTGCAGCCAGTTCGCGGGATCCGCACAGAAAGTCTGCGTGGATGTGGGTTTCGGTAATATGAGTGATTTTCAGATTGTTCTTTTCGGCGATTTCCAAATAGGTGTCGATATCTCTTTTTGCATCGATTACTATGGCTTCTCCTGTGGCCTGACAACCGATGACGTAACTGCCCATCGCAAGACCTTTTTCATAAACGTGTTCAAAAAACATAATTCAATTTCATTATTTGATTCTGTAAAATTACGGAATTTAAATCTTAGCAAATTTAATTCCAAGTCAGGAATTTTTTTCGAAATCCGATTGGCGTTGTGAAAATCATTTAAAAATTATTTTCGGGAAATTATAATTTCTTGAAAATCCAAATTGGACATAACCAAATGATGGTTCAGAAAATCGAATTCTTCAGAACCCGAAAGTTGATCCGAAAAATTGAATATTCAAATTCCGAATAATGCAATTTCATCTGACTTTATAAGGGTATTGAACTAAATTCCTTAACTTTGAAGTATGATTTTATCAGATAAACAATTTGCTGTATTAAAACATTGGTTTTTGTCGAAACCGATAAATAAAGCTTATTTTTTTGGTTCGTTTTCACGAAACAAAGCCAATGAGTACAGTGATATTGATATTTTGGTTGAATTGGATCATACAGAACCTATTGGGCTTCGCTTTTTTGAATTTCAGGAAGAATTAAAAGAATTGCTGGGAAAAGAAGTGGATTTGATTACCGAAGAGGGACTTTCAAAATATGTCCGTCCATTTATTGAAAAGGACAAAATCTTGATTTATGAAAAGTGAATTGGGAGATAAAATCAGGATTCTTCATATCCTGGATGCAATTACCGAAATTGAAGATTATCTGAAGGGAGTTGATTATCAGTTGTATTTAGAGAATTTAGAAAAACGTTTTGCAACCATTAAACAAATCGAAATTATTGGGAAAGCTTCTATTGCGTTGATCGATGAATTGAAAGAAAAACATTCAGAAATTCCGTGGAAATTGATCAGAGGTTTTCGAAATATTTCAGTACACGAATATTTTGGTGTTGACTTTCGTTTGGGAGATTGTAACCTCCGATTTACCTCTGCTGAAATTACAAATCATGGAAATCAATCATGGATTTGAATAAATGTTAATTGGAATTTAAACAATGCGCGAGAGTTTAGAACCCATTATCAAATCATTGCCCGACAAACCGGGTGTTTACCGCTATTACGACAAAAACGGAAAAGTAATTTATGTCGGTAAGGCAAAAAGTCTGAAGAAACGGGTTTCATCCTATTTCAGAAAAACGGTTGATTCCGGAAAAACAAGAATGCTGGTCAGCAAGATTGCAGACGTCAAAACCATAGTGGTGGACAATCAGTATGAAGCGCTGCTGCTCGAAAATACGCTGATCAAAAAATATCAGCCGAAATACAATGTGATGCTCAGGGATGACAAAACCTATCCTTGGATTTGTATCAAAAATGAACCTTTTCCAAGAATTTTCAAAACCAGAAAAGTCATCAATGACGGTTCCGAATATTTTGGTCCGTATGCATCGGTCGGAATTCTGAATGCGTTGCTCGATTTTATCAGAGAAGTCTATCCGCTGAGGACCTGCAATTATGATCTGAACCAAAAAAACATCAAAGCCGGAAAATTCAAAGTCTGTCTCGAATATCATCTCGGAAACTGTCTGGCACCCTGTGTGGGATATCAGAGGTCCGAAGATTACGATAAAAACATTCAGTCGATCCGTCAGATTTTGAAAGGGAATTACGGTGAAGTGATTCAGTATATGACCGACGATATGAAGGCTTATTCAAATACGCTCGATTTTGAATCTGCCCAGCGGATGAAGGAAAAAATTGAATCGATCAAAAATTATCAGTCAAAATCTCTGGTTGCGAATCCGGCGGTCGGAAATGTGGATGTGTTCAGTATCATTTCAGATGAATCGTATGCTTATGTTAATTTTTTCAGGGTCAACAACGGATCGATTGTTCAGTCGATTACTCAGGAAATCAAAAAGAAATTGGACGAGCCGGACGATGAAATTCTTGAAGAAGCAATCATAGAACTGCTGAACCGTTTTGGGTCGGCTTCAAAAGAAATCCTTTTGCCGTTTGAGCTTGAACTTGAAATTCCAGAAATCAAAATCACGGTTCCAAAAATAGGTGACAAGAAAAAACTGGTGGAACTGTCTGAACGAAATGCAAAATTTTACAGAATTGAACAGCTGAAACAAATCAAAATCGTTGATCCCGACCGACACACCAAAAGGATCATGGCTCAGATGAAAAAAGATCTGAGAATGCCGGTTGAACCAAGGCTGATCGAAGGATTTGACAATTCAAACATTCAGGGAACCAATCCGGTTTCTGCCTGTGTGGTTTTCAGAGACGGAAAGCCGAGCAAGAAAGAATACAGGATTTTTAATCCGAAAACTGTCGAGGGACCAAATGATTTTGCAACGATGGAAGAAGTGATTTTCAGACGTTACAGAAGAGCGTTGGAAGACGAAACCGAACTGCCGCAGTTGATACTGATCGACGGCGGAAAGGGTCAGCTGAGTTCTGCACTCAAAAGCATTGACGAATTGGGTTTGAGGGGTAAGATTACGGTTATCGGAATTGCAAAAAAACTGGAAGAAATTTATTTTCCGGGCGATTCGATTCCGCTTTATCTGGACAAAACTTCAGAAACTTTAAAAGTGCTGCAGCATGTCAGAGATGAGTCGCACCGTTTCGGGATTACAAGACACAGAAACAAAAGGAGCAGGGCGAGTTATCATTCAGAACTGGAAGGAATTCGGGGTGTTGGCGACAAGACGATACAGCAGCTTTTAAGAAAATTCAAATCTGTGAAAAGAATCAAATCTGCCGGTTTGGAGGAATTGACAGAAGTTGTCGGAAAATCAAGAGCAGAAAAAATTGTTGAGTTTTTCAAGGACCAAAAAAACAGTTAATTAAAATTTGCAAAAGACACTAAATCAGCTCTGAAATCGTTTAAATAAAAAGATAATCAATGCTTTCAGAATTAAAATATGCAGTTTTTATTTTTGTTTTATTCAATTTATTGAATTGCACCAAAGCCGAAAAGGAAAATCAAAATTTGACTGAAAAAGACGAATCGATCATTAATTTGGCTGTCGAGGCTGCCAAGGCTATTGATAATGAATTTGCTGAACGGACTGCTGAGTATGATTCAATTACGCCGGTTGAATTGGGGAAAATCAGATTGGTGAGTCTTAATTTCTATCCTTCGTTTGCAGAAAGTCATGGTATTATTATTCATCCTGAAGATCGTTATATTTTATTTGCTCAAACCTCAAATCGGATGAGATACAGACCTGTAGAATCTTCGGTTTCAACAGTTGATCCGGACGAATATAATCTGGAGATGCAAAAACTTCATTCATCCAAAAATTTTATCAGTCAGATAAATAAAAATGAAATTGACGAAATTCTTGATCGGATTAAAGATTTAAAGCGTGAAAATTACAAGAGTGTTTCTGCTGAAGTTATGGATGGAGTCCAAATTGAAATATTGATGATTGAGAATGATTCTGTAATTTCAATTCATACAAACAGTCCCACAATTGCGCAGCAAAAATTTATTGAAAAAATACTTTCTATTTCTGAGAATCATATGTCCGACTCGGTCACGCTTTCAAATATTGATTATTTAAAAGAAAAATAAACTCTTCGACTGAGCAGAGGGGCAAAATATTTTTTGAGTTTTTCGGCACAAAAGAATAATATTTGCTTATTAAAAACTAAAACTTATTAAAATGAAAAACATCAGCAGTTTTTTTGTCTTTGTCATTTTTATATCCTTCGGATTTTCACAGGCACCAAAATATTATGTGATGGACGGAACCGTCGATAAATATCCGATCCGAATGGAACTCACTGTGGGAACAAATTTGGAGGAAGGAAATTCGGAAATTATATACAGCGGAGTTTATTATTACAAATCCCAGCAGATTCCGATCGAAATTTCACAGTCTTCATTAAAAGGCAGTCAGTTGGAGCTGACAACTTTTGTAAAATATGATTCTGAAGAAGAACCTGAAGTTTTCAAAGGAAAATTTGACAGAGGAAATTACAAAGGCGAATGGCAGAAAGGAAAAAGGACACTTTCTTTTGAGCTGAAACCCGCTGACCCTTCCACTTATACTGCTTTTGGTCTGAACAAAAGCAAAAAAATCGTGCATGCTGCAACCCTGAAAGACGGTTCAAGAATCGAAGGAACTTATGAATTTGAATATTTTCTTCCCAATGACAAAAATTTCAAAAAAGAGATGTTCCATCAAATCATTTCTACTGATTATGATGATTTTGTTTCCTATGCCAACTCTGAGCTTGATGTTTTTGAAAAAGAATACAAAGAAGAAATTCAAGGCTTTATCGATGAAGGGTTGGGAGATGATCCGATGACGGCGACCTGGAATTATGAATATTTCAGCAAACTGACTCCGTATTTCAATTCACCCGATTTTCTGATCATGCAACTTTTTGGCTATAATTATTCGGGCGGCGCGCACGGAATGTCTTATCAGCAGTTTTTCAATTACAGTAAAAAAAACGGAAAATGGATTGAAATCAATGATGTGCTTGATTTGAACCGAAAAAATGAAATTTTGAAAGTGCTCGACAAACAGCTTCGACAAGAATACAATATTCCGCCCGGCGTCAAATATTCTGATGCTGAAGGAACCATCTTTATCAATAATGATCTCAGTCTGTCAGAAAATTTCAGCATTTCAAAAGCCGGAATTACTTTTTATTACGGTTTGTACGATATGACGCCTTATGTTTACGGGTTTTTTGAATTATTTGTTCCTTATGAAAATCTGAAGCCTTATCTGAAAAAAGGTTTTGAGTTCTGATTGAAACCAAACCGAATTCTTCATAATGGTAAGATAAATCCTTACTTTTGTAGAATGAATCCAAATAAAGAACAAACCTTAATAGATATACAGAAAATCAGAGCTGAATTTCCGATTCTCAACCGTGAGATCAACGGAAATCCGCTGGTTTATTTTGACAATGCCGCATCTTCGCAAAAACCGAAAGTTGTGTTGGATGCAATTGATGAATATTATAAAAATCACAATGCAAATGTCCATCGCGGAATACACACACTGAGTCAGGAGGCAACAGTGATGATGGAAAATTCAAGAGAAAAAATCAGAAATTTCATCCATGCAAAAGATGCATGCGAAGTGATTTTTACAAGAGGAACCACCGAAAGCATCAATCTGGTTGCCTATTCGATTGAGCCATTGCTGAAACCCGAAGATGAAATCATCATTACTGAAATCGAGCATCATTCAAATATCGTTCCCTGGCAGATTGTCTGCAAACGTTCGGGTGCAAAACTCAAATACATTCCGCTCAAAGACGATTGTACACTTGACATCGAAAAACTGGATGAACTTTTGAACGAAAACACAAAACTGGTTGCTGTCAATCAGGTTTCAAATGCATTGGGAGTGGTCAATCCGATCGATGTCATCATTGAAAAAGCGCACAAAGCAGGTGCGTGGGTCTTGATCGATGCTGCCCAGTCTGTGCCTCATATTGCAATCGATGTTCAGAAAATGGATTGTGATTTTCTGGCTTTTTCGGGGCACAAAATGTATGCACCTACCGGAGTGGGCGTGCTGTACGGAAAACAGGAAATACTGAATCAGCTTGCACCTTTTCACGGTGGCGGCGAAATGATCAAAGAAGTCTGGATGGATCATTCGACTTATGAAAGGCTGCCGTTCAAATTTGAAGCAGGCACGCCAAACATCGAAGCAAATATCGTTTTGGGAACTGCGATTGATTTTATCGATTCGATCGGTATGGACGCAATCCATCAGCATGAATTTGAAATTTTGGAATACACACGCCACCGTCTGCTTGAACTGGATGAAGTGATCGTATATGCAAAAGATGCAGAACTTTCGGGTGCGGTTTCATTCAATCTGAATCTGCCGGGTGTGCATCCGTCCGATGTGGGAATGATTTTGGACAAAAAAGGAATTGCGGTCAGAACCGGTCACCACTGCACCCAGCCGATCATGAGAAAGCTTGGCGTCAAAGGAACGGTGAGGGCATCTTTCACTGTTTTCAACACGACAGAAGAAGTTGACCGACTGATTGATGCAGTGAAATTGTCAATCCGTATGCTGGGTTGAAAAAAATCATTCAAATTTTAACACTTTAGGTACAGAAATTGACAAAATCAAAAACGATAAAATTTAACAGAATCAGAAGATAAAATTATAAAAATGAAAACCAGATTATTGTTTCTTTCAGTGTTGTTTGCAGGCTTTGTTTTTTCAAACGCACAGATTTCGACTTCCAATCGTGTAAGTCCTTTGGATTCGGTTCAGATTCATCTTAACGATCTCGATATGGAGGTCATATACAGCCGCCCTTATTTGAAGGGAAGAGAATTCGGCAAAGACATCGTTCCTTTTGGAAAGGTATGGAGAACGGGCGCAAATGAAGCAACCGTTTTTGAAATCAGCCGGGATGTGTTGATCGAAGGCAAAAAACTTGAAAAAGGGAAATACAGTTTGTACACCATTCCTAATGAAACTGAAACCGTAGTAATTTTTAACCGTGACTGGAATCAGTGGGGAACAATTTACAATGAAGATCGTGATGCTTTGAGAGTGACCATTCCAACGATTGAAACCGATTATCCGGCCGAGCAGTTTACGATCAGCCTTGATCCGACCGGTGATGTCTGTATGACCTGGGGCGAAAAAACATTCGTTTTTCATGTGGATTGTCCAGCAGAATAGTTGGCCGAATTAAAAATATTCAACCGAATACAGTGTATAAAAACAATCTCTGAAATCGGGATTTCTTCTTTATGAATCAAAGTCAAAATTGTTCAAAAACATTTCAAACCAACCTTGCGATAATTTCAATTTTTGAGCGGAAATTCGTAACTTTGGATGTTTAAAAAATTGATAAATAAAATGATAGTAGAAGAATTTGAAAAAGTAGAATTGCTTGAAAAATTGGGGCTGAACGAAATCAATGATGGCACCTCAACAGGATCCGAATGGTTCTCAAACGGTGAAATCCTTGAATCCTATTCACCTGCAGATGCAAGACTGATCGGAAAGGTCAGGGCCTCATCAGCCGAGGACTACCAAAAAGTAATCTCAAAAGCTGAAGAAGCGTTCAAAGTGTGGAGAACTGTTCCTGCACCGAAACGTGGTGAGATTGTCAGACAATTTGGAAATAAATTAAGAGAATATAAAACTGCTTTGGGTAAACTCGTTTCTTATGAGATGGGGAAATCCTATCAGGAAGGTTTGGGTGAAGTTCAGGAAATGATTGATATTTGTGATTTGGCAGTCGGTCAGTCAAGACAGCTGTACGGATTCACCATGCAGTCTGAAAGACCCGGACACAGAATGTATGATCAGTACCATCCGTTGGGAATCGTTGGTGTGATTTCAGCTTTTAACTTCCCGGTTGCTGTATGGTCATGGAATGCTGCAATGGCATGGGTCTGCGGAAATGTTGTGGTTTGGAAACCGAGCGAAAAAGTTCCTTTGTGCAGTGTAGCCAGCCAAAAGATTTTTCAGGAAGTTTTGAAAGAAAATGATCTGCCCGACGGAATTTCTTGTCTGATCAACGGTGATTACAAAATTGGAGAACTGATGACCCAGGATCCGAGAGTCGCATTGATTTCTGCAACCGGATCTACCCGTATGGGAAAAATCGTTGCACAGACCGTTGCGGCAAGACTCGGCAAATCAATTTTGGAACTGGGCGGTAACAACGCGATCATTGTGACACCTGATGCAGATTTGAAAACCACCGTCATCGGTGCAGTATTCGGAGCAGTCGGAACAGCCGGTCAGAGATGTACCACCACCAGACGACTGATCATTCACGAATCGATTTATGACAAAGTAAAAGAAGCGCTGGTCAAAGCCTATTCACAACTGAACATCGGCGATCCGCTGAACGAAAACAATCATGTGGGCCCGCTGATTGACAAAGATGCAGTGAAAATGTATGAAAATGCATTGATTGAAATCGAAAGAGAAGGCGGAACATTTGCGGTTGAAGGCGGCGTATTGAGCGGTGAAGGCTATGAAAGCGGCTGCTATGTGAAACCTGCAATTGCAGAAGTCAGAAATGATTTTGAAATCGTACAGAAAGAAACTTTTGCACCGATTCTTTATCTGATCAAATATTCGGGCGGAGTTGAAAATGCAATCGAACTTCAGAACGGGGTCGCACAGGGATTGTCATCTGCAATTATGACCAACAATCTGAGAGAAGCCGAAACTTTTCTTTCATTTGCCGGATCAGACTGCGGCATTGCAAACGTAAACATCGGTACTTCGGGTGCAGAAATCGGTGGTGCTTTCGGTGGTGAAAAAGAAACCGGCGGCGGCAGAGAATCAGGCTCCGATGCATGGAAAGCATATATGAGAAGACAGACCAATACTGTGAACTTCAGTACAAAAGTGCCGTTGGCTCAGGGTGTTAAATTTGATGTCTTTTAATCAGAAAAAAATTGAAAATAGAAACCTCACAGATTTTGTGGGGTTTTTTTGTGAATGAATCTAATTTGGTTTTTTTTCATTCGGTTTCAACACAGCACAGAAAAGACTAACTTTGTAAATCATGGCAGTTTTAACCAACATATCAACTGAATTTCTGATTGTGGCATCCGTTATTGGACTGATTTTGCTGCTGACAATCGTATGGTTGATCTACAAACTGAATCAATCGGAGAAAAAAAGGATAGATTCGGATGAGAAATTCAGACAGTTGGAAGGGAAAATCAATCAGCTGGAACTGCAGACACTCGAATCAAACTCAATCCGCATCTGTTCAAAAACATACTGAATTCAATTCAGTCGTATGCCTACCAGACCTATTTTGCACTTGACAAACTGGCCAATGTACTGGATTACATTCTTTATGAAAGCAGAAATAAATTTGTGACCCCAAAAGAAGAAATCAATTTTGCGCTGAATCTGATCGAGATCAACAAAATCAAGGTAAGTCCGTTGTTTGAATTAAAGGTGAAATCCAAAATCAGAGAATCGGAACCGCTGTTTGAACAGCGGCTGCTCGCACCTTTGATTTCTGTTGATTTGATTGAAAATGCATTTAAACACGCTGACCTGCAGAGTGCAGATGCATTTATTTCGGTTGTATTTGAATTCAAAGACAATATTTTTTCGATCACAGTCGCCAATAAAATCTCTGACAAAAAACCGATGAAAAAGGAAAAAGGAGGCATCGGTGTCGAAACGCTGGAACAAAGGCTGAAAATCATTTATTCGGACAGTTTCAAATTGGACAGATTCACAGAAGGAAATGTTTACATAACCCATTTAAAAATAGATTTACTTGAACACAAAGCTAAAATGCTTGCTGTTAGATGATGAATTGCCCGGTCTGACTTATCTGAAAATGCTCTGCGAACAGATACCCGATCTGGAGGTGGTCAGGGCATTTGACAATCCGGTGAAGTTTTTGGAAGAAGTCAAAAATCTGGATTTTGATTTTTGTATTCTCGATATTGAAATGCCCGAAATGAATGGTCTGCAGATCGCAAATCTGCTGAACGGCAAACCGGTGATTTTTGCAACCGCCTACAAAGAATATGCTGTGGAAGCTTTTGATCTGAACGCGTTGGACTATCTGACCAAGCCGATAAAAACGGAACGGCTTCAAAAAGCGGTCGAAAAGGCAAAAATATTTATCCGAAATTCTTCCCACCAAAACCTCAGAACATTCATACAGTTGAATACCGACAAAGGAAAGGCTGTCCTGTTTTTTGACAAAATCGCATACATAAGAACCTCTGCAACCGACAGCCGCGATAAGGTGGCAAGACTGTTTGACGGTGAGGAATTCGTACTCAAAAATATCAGTTTTCCGAAACTGCTCAAACTGCTTCCGGCATCTGATTTCTGCAGAATCAACAAAAAGGAAATCATTTCGATCAAGGCGGTACAGGTTTTTTCATTTGATGAAATCACCACAGGACTGCAGACACCGTATTCATCCCCGTATTCTCCGAAAACGATGTGTTTTTGATTCAATTTGCACAGAAACTCATCAACAATTCGGATTCTCAAATCACCATACTCGATGTGGCGGATCAAATCAAAAACAATTCGGAGATAAAGGAAAAGCTGCGGTCGATCGAACAAAAAGTGCCCAACCATATCAATGTGCTGAATGGAAAAAAGATTGACAAGGAATTTCTGAATGAGCAGAATCTGATGATCATCAGCATTGACAGCTGGAAAAAACTGGTCGATTCAAAAAGTCTTTGGCTCTCATCGATTCCTTCAACTTTGATTATAAAAGACAACGACTGATCATTTCAGAAACAAAAATTGTCATGTTCAACCGATTCAACCGGACAGCCAAAGGAATAAAGTATTATTAATCGACTTGACTTATCTTTGCAGTTCGATATGATAGAAAATAAAGAGACACAATACGAAAGAGTAATTTTGATCGGTCTGATTACAAGAGATCAGTCAGAAGAAAAATTGGAAGAATACCTGGAAGAACTTAGTTTTCTGGCATTTACGGCCGGCGCAGAAGTCATTCGGAGATTTTCTCAAAAACTGGATCACCCCGATCCGAGATTCTTTGTAGGCAGCGGCAAGCTGAATGAAATCGGTTCTTTTACCGAAGAAAATGAAATCGATACCGTCATATTTGATGATGAGTTGACACCTTCACAATTAAAAAATATTGAGAAAGTGCTCAATCGGAAAGTCATTGACCGCACCCAGCTGATTCTCGATATTTTTGCCCAGCGCGCACAGACTTCGTATGCAAGAACCCAGGTGGAGCTGGCTCAATATGAATATTTGCTGCCAAGACTGACCGGAATGTGGACACACCTGGAGAGACAGAGAGGTGGGATTGGAATGAGAGGTCCGGGTGAAACCGAGATCGAAACCGACCGGCGAATCATTCGTGACAGAATCAGCCTGCTGAAAGATAAACTGAAAGCAATTGACAAACAGATGGCGACCCAGAGAGGAAACCGTGGTCAGCTGGTCAGGGTTGCACTGGTCGGTTATACAAATGTAGGAAAGTCAACGCTGATGAATGCTTTGAGCAAATCTGAAGTGTTTGCAGAAGACAAGCTGTTTGCAACCTTGGACACTACGGTCAGAAAGGTAGTGATCGGGAATCTTCCTTTTCTGCTGACCGACACGGTTGGTTTCATCAGGAAACTGCCAACACAGCTGGTTGAATCTTTCAAATCGACTTTGGACGAAGTCAGGGAATCAGATTTTCTGGTACATGTGGTCGATATTTCACATCCCGGATTTGAGGATCATATCAATTCGGTCAATCAGATTTTGAGCGAGATCGGCTGTATTGACAAACCCGGGCTGATGGTTTACAACAAACTTGACAAATATTCACTTCCTGACGAAGACAATGAGAATCTGAAGGGAGCCGTTCCGGAAGAAGTGTTGAAAAGAACCTGGATGGCTGCCGGAAATTATCCTTCGATTTTTATTTCGGCATTTGACAAAAAAGGAATTGAAACCCTCAGGCGTTCGCTCTATGATGAGGTAGAGAAAATTCATAAAACCAGATTTCCTTACAACAATTTTCTTTTTCAGTATTACGAGGAGGAGAGTTAATTCAATGATTTTAAAAAATAAATCTTTGGGCCAAAATCCTGATTCAGCCGGAGTTTTATAATTGTTAATTAATGGAAACTGTCAATAATGCTTTTTGATTTCTCAAAAAAGTCTGAAGTCTTTTCGCCTGCAGTCTAACTTCTACCTAAAATCAATTCACATGACCCAGTTTGATCAGTTTCTGATGATCGAGTATCTTCATTCTTCTGCCGTCCACTTCAATCAGTTTGTCGGTTCTGAATTCCGAAATCAGACGGATTGCAGATTCGGTTGCGGTACCGATCAGATTCGCCATTTCCTCGCGTGTCAGTATGATGTTGATAAATCCGTCGGCATCTGTTCCCAGTTTTTGTTCGAGCAGTATCAGTACTTCTGCCAGTCTTTCGCGAACTGTTTTTTGTGCAAGAAATGTGATGGTCTCAGCGGATTCGCCCAAATCTTCTGCAATTCTCCTGAGCACATCAAATGCAAATTTGGGATGAAACTCAAGGATTTTCAGAAAAAATTTCTCGGGAATAAAGCAAACCTCGGTATCGTCCATTGCGGTTGCAGATGCGCCAAACGGCTGATGCGACAGAATCGAACGGTAACCGATGATGTCCCCCTCTTTTGTAAAACGGATGATCTGTTCTTTCCCGTTAAAACCCAGTTTGAATAATTTGGCGGTGCCTTTTTCTATAAAATAAATTCCTCTCGGTGTTGCGCCTTCTTCGATAATCAGCTCTCCTTTTTTGTAGGAAATACTTTTCTTTTCATGACTCAGTTCTGCCAATTCTTCACTGCTGAAATGCTTAAGTATGTCGGGATTTTGGAATAAATTACAAATATTGATTGCGTTCTCTAAGATGTCGGACATGTTGATATGATTTTAGTCACCAAATTTAACTAATTTTAGTCAATTTTAATTCTGAATCTGATTAATATTAAAAAATACCAGGTTGATTTTGCCTAAAGCTTTGCTTTTGAAGAACGTAATTGATAATTAAAAAAAAATAAATTATGAAAACGATATTTACCCTATTGATCAATTGTATTTTCCTGACAATTTTCGCTCAATCCACCGAGATCTTTGACAATTCATGGTATTTGAATCAGATCCGGATCAATGGCGTCAGTTATGACAAACCCAATCATCATGATTCGTTTTCAGACACTGCCGTCTCTTCAGCCATGATGTTTTCTTCGATTTGTGAATCAGGCGGTTTGATGGCTGTTGTTGCGGTTGACACTGTCAATCAGGAAATTAATTTTACGAACATCAGTTTTTTTGACGGTGATTGCAACCCGGGTGAGAGCACTCAATTCAAAGACAAGTTTTTTCTGTTTTTTGATGACATTCAGACCCCTGTCTCGTATTCGGTAAACACAGACAGCAATGGAGTGAAAATACTGACTTTCTCAAACAACGGAAATGTTCTGACCTTCTTCAACCAGTTGAATCTGCCGCCCGAGACTGTTCTTTCAAATACATGGCATCTTACCGATTTGATCATTGACGGCGTCAGCAATCCGCCTCCGTCCAATGAAGAGGTTCCGTATATTGATTTGGATTTTACAGAAAATGACAACATGATTTATACCACAGTTTGCGGCAGCTTGAACGGACAGGCTGATTTTTTCACAGAAAACCAATTTTTTATTCTGAATATGGAAGCAACCGCAGAAAGCTGCGGCTACGGTAATAATCCTGCATACGAATCATTGTATCTTGGTTTTTTCTGGAACAATTATTATCAAGATTTTGGATATTTGGTTGAAGATATTGGAAATGATAATTTTCAATTGACTCTGATCGATCAGTCAGGAAATCAGGCGATATACAACAGTCAATTTTTGTCAGTTGGTGATACAGAAAGTTTAATGATCAGTGTTTATCCCAATCCTGTAAAAGATAAATTGCGGTTTGAAAATCCCGGTTTGCAGTTCAATTTTATCAAAGTAATCAATTCGTCGGGAAAATTGGTGATCAGACAAAAGATTTTGAACAGTTCGGACGAAATTGATTTCACCGGTCTGCCCCAGGGATTGTATGTCGTTAATTTTGAACAAAACGGAAAAGTTTTGAAAACCGAGAAGGTATTAAAAAAATGAGATAACGGTTTTTGGTTTGAATTGAGGCTGAGATTTTATAATTTTGAAAGTTAGGAAATAACTGCTTATGGAAACCGGCAAAAAGATTAGCGGCCTGCTCGAATCATTAAAAAATGAATCAAATGCAGCCTGTCTGGACAGACTCATCGAACTCTCAAAAAATTCAAAACTTTATCGGTCCGAAATTGATCGGGTGCTGAATGAATTTCATACGGGCGGCTATGAAGGTTCAAAAGACGGCTATCAGGATCTGGTTTTTGATTATCTGAACCGGGTGCTTGAAGACGGTGTGATCGAAGAAAAGGAATACACCAATGCGACTCTGCTGAAAAAGATTTTCAGAATCAAAGAAGGCGATTTTTACAAATTCAGATTTGACGAAATCAAACAAATCATTCTCAAACAGTTGTTCCGGATATACAGTGACAATCGGGTGGATGAGTTTGAGGCGGTTCACAAAGTTCAGCTCCAGGGACTGTTTGATCTGTCTTATGACCAAATGAATGATTTTTCGGTCGAAGAAGCAAAAACAGCCATCGAAAAAGGAGCGGATATTTCGGATTTGGATATTTTTCTGAAATCCAAAGATTAATTTTTCAATTCTTTTGGAATTTCACAAATCGGTATCGGATTGATTTTGTGCAGATTGTCCAGATGTCTTTTGGTGAAAATCTCAAAAACCTCTTTTTTTCTTCCTTCAAATTCATCCGAACGGTGTCCGAGTTCATACAGTTTCATCGCCCATTCCAATTCGTCATAAGTCGCACCAATCTGGTCTTCATCGCTTCTGTTGTCGCCAAACAGACCGTCGGTTGGAATCGCATTTTGAATTTCAGGAATGATTTTCAATTGTTTTGCAATTTCATAAACTTCAGATTTCAACAGATCTCCGATCGGACTGATATCAACACCTCCGTCGCCGTATTTTGTAAAAAATCCGACACCAAAATCTTCCACTTTGTTTCCGGTTCCGGCAACGATGTGTCCATTGATTCCTGCATAATAATACAGTGTCGTCATTCTGAGTCTTGACCGGGTATTGGCAAGTGAAAGCTGCAGCGCATAATTATTTTCTGATTTCTCAACCGAATTTTCAAACTGATCATAAACCGGACTGAGGTCAACGACTTGATTTTCAACTTTTTCAAATTTTGATTTCAGCCAATCAATGTGTTTTCCGGATCTTGAAACCTGACTTTCTTCCTGATGGATCGGCATTTCAAGACACAGCAGCGGAAAACCTGTTTTTGCGCACAGCGTCGAAACCACAGCCGAATCGATTCCTCCTGAAATCCCAATCACAAAACCCTTTTGTTTGGATGATTTCAGATAATCTTCAAGCCAGCCGACGATATGATTTATGATTTTTTCAGTCTGCATTATATGTGTAAATTTGCGGTTTAAAAAACTTTATCAAAGATAATGAAAACAGCTCATTGGATCGGATGCCTGATAATTTTTACACTGCTTTCGTGCAAAAAAGAAGAAAACCGCTGGTTGCAGCAGGAGCCTGAAACGCCGGTTGAACTGAAATTTACGGACATCAGCAAAGAATTTTTTGACACCGAAATTCCGCTCAGTGTGCTTGAATCAAAATACCCTTTCTTTTTTCAGTTTGGCGTCGAACCCGAAGTCTGGGAAAGACAGCGAAGAGATTCGGCCGAAATTGCAGTTTATGATACGGTGAACAAAGTTTTTGAAAACCGGAATTACAAAAAGGAACTGTCTCAAATGTTTGCTTATTTCAGAAAATATTTTCCAAACGATCCGGTTCCAGATGTATTTACTTATTCGTCCGGACTTCAAAATATATACGAACGAGCGGTGCTTTATGACCGAAAAAGCGGGCTTCTTTTTATTGCGCTCGACGGTTTTTTGGGAAAAGACAACAGTTGGTACAAGTTGGAAAAGGTTTATCCGTATATGGCTGAAAAAATGAATCCCGAAAATCTGGTTCCGGCGGTCGTTCATTCGGTGGCTGAGCAAATCGTGCCATTCAATCCGAAACAGCAGGCTTTTGTCGATTTGATGGTGGACGAGGGCAAAATGCTGATCATATCAGATGCGCTGCTTCCCGAAACTTCTGATGAATTAAAGATCGGTTTTACAAAAGAACAGATCGATTGGTCAAAATCAAACGAAGAAGAAATATGGAATTTTTTTGTTGAACAGAATTTAATTTTTGATACCGGAAAAGATGCGCGTGAAAAATTTCTTCAACCGGCTCCTTATTCAAAATTTGGAAATGAGATAGAAACCGATTCGCCCGGTAGAATCGGGATTTGGGTTGGCTGGCAGATTTGCAGAAAATATCTGGACGAACATCCTGAAATTTCTTTGAATGATTTTATCAATCTTGACAACCAGACGATTTTTAAAGACTCTAAATACAAACCGAATAAATAATCAGAAATTAACAATCAAAACAAATGAGAAAAACACAAATCACAATAGATGTAGAGCTGGACGAAAATCACATTCCAGAAAAACTGCTGTGGAATGCTGCGGACGGCGGAGTTGAGAATCAGGAAACCAAGGCGGCTTTGATGTCGGTTTGGGACGATAAAACCAAGGAAGCGCTTCGACTTGATCTATGGACCAAGGACATGCCGATGGATGATATGAAACAATTTTTCCATCAGATTTTTATTTCGATGGCAGATTCCTATCAGCGTGCAACAAACGATGAGGAAGTTGCGACTTTCATCATTGAATTTGCAGAAAACTTTGCATTCAAAGCAGGATTGATCGATCAGGAATAATCCTAAATTCCGGAAAATTAAAAAGCCGTTTTATCACTGATGAAGCGGCTTTGAATTTTTTAATCGACCATATATTCGAGCCGGATGGTGATGCTTGCTTCTTTTTCTTTTGAATAAGTATTGAAGGTTCCGCCGTAGGAATAGTCTTCGTCAGAATTTGGTGCTGTAATCTGGATTACACCTGTTCTTGCGCTTTTGAGTTTACCAAGTTTTGCACCCGAATTATCAGCAATCTTTTGAGCTCTCAGTTTTGCGTCTTTGGTTGCCTCAGCGATCATTTCGTGTTTGACCTCGGACAGTTTGGTGTAGAAATAACTGGGTGAGGAAGATGTAAATTCAATTCCGCGATTGATGATTTCGGTGATATTTCTGGACAAAGCCTCAATTTTTTCAACTTCCTTGCTTTCGATTGATACAGACTGCGAAAGTTCATAACCTCCAAAAACATCTCTTCTTCGACCGTATTCGTCTGTGATATAATCTGTTTTTTTATAAGTACTGACCGCCGAAAAAATAATTTGTTCTTTCGGAATTCCTTTTGAAATCAAATAATCCTGTATGGTCTCCCGATCGCTTTTCAGCAGTTCGTAAGCTTTTTTCAGTTCAAAATCGGTTTGTGAAAAACTGCCGCTCCAGGTAATCAGATCAGAAGTAAAGGTTTTGCTGCCCAGACCGGTAACAGAAATTGTATTGTCAGATGAATTTCTGTTTTTGAATGCGTTGGCAAAGATCGCGATTCCAATCACAAATCCGAGTGAAACGACGACAGCTGTGATGATATTGGTTTTGTTCATAAGACGTTTTTTAGAGAATGATATATATAAATAGGTGAAAACTGTTTCTCAAAGATAATAAAAAAATTGAACGGCCCGAAGGCCGTCCAAAAGTTTGTGTGTGATATTTGAATTGTTTTTTATATCAAACCTGAGAGTTCAAAAGCTCTGATCATTCTCGGAACACCCATTCCGCCTCCGGAACGTGTGAAGAAATCGTGTGAAAGGAAATCTTCCAGTTCTTCCTCAACTCTGTCTTTGCCGAAGAGATAGAAAAGTTTTTCTGCATATTTTCCGTTTTCGATGGTGTAGAATGCATGTCTCTGTTCATCAGGGCTGCTGCTTCTTTCTGCTGAACCGATGGTTTCGTAACCGTGCATGATCAGATCCACTTTGTGTGCAAGACCTCCTGTTCTCTTCATATTCCAGAAAGGATTGGTTCTTTCGGGGAAATCTTTCAAAAACACCATCGGACCGTAATCTTCATACAGTTTCATTTCGTCTTCAGCTTCAAGAAGTGAAACGCCGTACTCGGCAGCAATCTGCTCATACTTTTTGTGAACATAGTTGGCAGGATCTCCAAAGCCGAGATATTCTGACAGTTCCATTTCGAGCATGATCAGATCATTCAGATCACCGTGCATTTCAAATTCAAACATCGGGAAGATTCTCTGATGTCTTCCGACGATCGGTGTCTCTTCATTTCTGTAGCTGGTCGAGACACAGAAATAGCCGGGCACATCCGGTTTTGTCAGCAGTTCGTATTCGAGCCACATCTGTCCGGTCTGGGGCAGTGGCCAAACGTTTCCGCAATAATTGTAAGTTGCGATTGAATGTGGATTTTCACAGGCTGCGAGAATGCTCAGACGGTTTTGGGTGTGCACCTCAACGAAACCTTTTTGCAAAAAAAAAGTTCTCATCTTGTTTACTACAAAAGAGAACTTTTTGGGATCAATGATTGGTGTCAATGCCAAATCATTAGCTCGGGCAACCGCGCCCTGCGGAATTACTGAATCGTACATAATTTTGTGATTTTTAAGGTTTGCATAAATTGGGGCAAAGCTATAGTGCGCGACACAACTGTGCAAATTTAGTTTTCAACAGGCTGTTGAAATTAAAGCCGGATCAACTGAAGCGCTTATCCGGCCTGTGTTTTATAAGAATGTTAAAATTTTAAACGATTGGTCCGCCCGCCAAAATATCGCTGTCGGCCAGTGTTTCGTATTTCCTGAAATTCTCTTTGAATTTGTCAGCCAAAAGTCTTGCCTTTGCGTCATAAGCAGCCAGATCATCCCAGGAAGATTCAACTTTCAGTACGTCGTTTGAAGAAATGCCCGGACAAGTTTGCGGAACCATAAATCCGAAATAAGGATCCTGGCTGTATTCTACATTGTCGAGTTCTCCGTCAAGCGCAGCATGGATGATGGTTCGGGTATCCTTCAGACTGATTCGTTTTCCTTTTCCGTTCCATCCGGTGTTGAGCATCCAGACATTTACACCGGTTTCAGCTACCTTATGACTGAGCATTTCTGCATATTTGGTTGGGTGAAGCGGCATAAACGGCGCACCGAAACAGCATGAGAAAGTTGTCTGCGGTTCGGTAACTCCGGCTTCTGTACCTGCAACTTTAGAGGTGTAACCCGAAGTAAACAGATAAGCCGCCTGTGCCGGATTCAGTTTTGAAATCGGCGGCAGTACACCAAATGCGTCAAATGAAAGGAAAAATATATTTCTCGGATTTCCACCCAATGACGGAACCGCAATATTTTCAATATAATCGATCGGATAGCTCACCCGGGTATTTTCGGTAATCGATTTTGCTTCAAAATCAACTTCGTTGGTTCCCGGTTTGAATATGCAGTTTTCAAGCAGAGATCCTTCTTTGATTGCATTAAAGATTTCGGGTTCACCTTCTGCAGAAAGATTGATCACTTTTGCATAACAGCCGCCTTCAAAGTTGAAAACCATATTGTCTGCAGTCCATCCGTGTTCGTCGTCGCCGATCAGTTTTCTGTGTTTGTCTGCCGACAGCGTAGTTTTTCCGGTTCCAGAAAGCCCGAAGAACAGTGCAGTATCTCCTTTTTCGCCAATGTTGGCAGAACAGTGCATCGGCATTGTGTTTTGGAAAGTCGGCAGCAGGAAATTCAGAGCTGAGAAAATACCTTTCTTAATTTCTCCGGTATAACCGGTTCCGCCGATCAACGCGATTTTTCTGGTGAAATTCAGGATGGCAAAGTTTCCCTGGCGGGTTCCGTCGGTTTCGGGATCGGCAAGGAATGTAGGTGCATTGATGATCAGCCAGTCGGGTTCTCCGAAGTGGTTGAGCTGTTCTTGGGTCGGTCTGATAAACATATTGTAAACAAACAGGTTTGCCCATGGCTTTTCGTTGATTGCCCTGATTTTGAGCTGGTGTCTGCTGTCTGCACATGCATATACATCTCTGACGAACAATTCTTTTCCGTTCAAATGCTGACAGACTTTGTCATAAAGTTTGTCAAATTTTTCGGGTTCAAATGGGATGTTGATGTCTCCCCACCAAACCGTGTTTTCTGTGATTCCGTCTTTTACGATGAATCTGTCTTTTGGTGATCTTCCGGTAAATTTTCCGGTCAGTACGTTGATCGCACCTGAAGATGTGAGTTCAACCTGTTTCTTTTCAAGAGAAATTTTTGTGAGTTCTTCGGGTGACAAATTCCATTTAACATCTTCTGTCGAAATCCCGTAATTGATAAGTTTAGAATCCATTTCAGTTTATTGTTGTCTGTGAATTTTTAAAAAATAAGGACACAAAGTTAATATAAATTTATGGTTAAAGCCTTTGATTTAAATCATTTTGAATTAAAATTAATTATTTTAAAAACTTCAAACTCGAACCGAAATTATGTTTATCTTGCGTTTTATATGAAAGATTAAACAAAAGTTTTTACTTTTGCCAAATCAAAAACAATTAAAATAATTATTATGTCTGACATTACATCGAGAGTAAAAGCAATTATCGTTGACAAATTGGGCGTTGACGAAAGTGAAGTAACTTTGGAAGCAAGCTTTACCAATGATTTGGGAGCTGATTCTTTGGATACAGTTGAATTAATTATGGAATTCGAAAAAGAATTTGATATTCAGATTCCGGATGACCAGGCAGAGAAAATCTCAACCGTAGGACAAGCAGTTCAGTACATTGAGGATTTGAATAAATAATTCTTTTCAATTGTTTTCCAGTCTATGGAATTAAAAAGAGTTGTAGTAACAGGAATAGGTGCAATTACGCCCATCGGCAACAGCTTCCCGGAGTACTGGGATGCTTTGGTTAATGGAGTCAGCGGAGCTGCACCCATTACCCTGTTTGATGCCGGTCAGTTCAAAACCCAGTTCGCATGTGAAGTGAAAAACTTCAACCCTGAAGATTATTATGACCGTAAAGAGGCCAGAAAAATGGACAGATGCGGACAGCTCGGTATCGTTGCAGCTCGTGAGGCCGTTGCACACAGCGGATTGATCGAATCAAACGTCAACAAAGAAAGAGTCGGCGTGATTTGGGGATCCGGTATCGGCGGCATCAAAACATTTGAAGAAGAAGTATCCAACTTTGCGACTGGAAACGGTACGCCAAGATTCAATCCTTTCTTTATTCCTAAAATGATCGCCGACATCACGCCGGGACTCATTTCAATGGAATTCGGATTTATGGGGCCCAATTACACCAC
Source organism: Weeksellaceae bacterium (assembly GCA_041677705.1). GTDB lineage: Bacteria > Bacteroidota > Bacteroidia > Flavobacteriales > Weeksellaceae > Moheibacter. Next base: position 104,173 of record JBAYPM010000002.1, read on the forward strand.
TGTCTCAGCCTGTGCATCTTCGACCAATGCGCTGATCGACTCACTGATGCTGATCCGTCTGGGAAAAGCTGATGCGATCGTCACGGGCGGCTCCGAAGCAGCAGTTACTTCTGCAAGCATCGGCGGATTCAATGCAATGCACGCACTATCGGTCAGAAATGACGACCCCAAAACAGCATCACGACCTTTTGACAAAGACCGTGATGGTTTTGTGATGGGTGAAGGCGCAGCTTCAATCATACTTGAGGAGTATGAGCATGCAAAAGCCAGAGGTGCAAAAATTTATGCCGAATTTATCGGTGGCGGCCTTTCTGCCGATGCTTATCATCTGACCGCACCCCATCCGGAAGGCCTGGGCGCATTCAATGTGATGAGAAACTGTATTTCTGATGCCGGAATCGGACTGGAAGAAGTCAACCATGTCAATATGCACGGAACTTCCACACCGCTTGGCGATATTGCGGAATCAAAGGCAATACTGAAATTGTTTGGTGAACATACCTACAATATTCAGATCAATTCCACCAAATCAATGACAGGACATTTGCTGGGTGCTGCGGGAGCTATAGAATCGGTCGCAGTCATTGGTTCAATTATTCACAATACAGTACCGCCTACCATCAATCATTTTACAGATGATGAAAATCTTGATCCGCGTATTGACTACACCTTCAACAAGGCTGTCGAACGCCAGATCAATGTTGCAATGAGCAACACCTTTGGTTTTGGAGGACATAATGCCTGTGTTGTATTCAGGAAAATGCCATAATATGTCCATTTGGCAGAAAATTAAAAAAAAACTTTATAAGAATACCCGCAAAAAACCGACGGAAGAATTTCCTGATCTTAAAAGTTATCTGACCGAAATTTTTGGAATCAGACCCGGAAATATGAAATATTATGAAAGGGCATTTATCCATCGATCGGCTCAGGTAAAAGACGATGAAGGAAACGATGTGAATTTTGAAAGGCTCGAATTTTTGGGAGATGCCGTTCTCGGACTGATCGTTGCCGTATTTATTTTCAGAGAAGCACCCAACAAACAGGAAGGCTATCTGACCAAAATGAGATCAAAACTGGTTTCAAGACACCAGCTGAATGTTTTGGGCAAACAGCTTGGGCTTGCAAAAAGACTGCATCCGGCGGGAAATCCCAATCTGGGCGAGGACATCAACGGAAATCTAATCGAAGCACTGATCGGTGCGCTCTATCTCGACAAAGGTTTTGATTTTACGGCTGATTTTATTTTCAAAAATTTTATCGAAAAAAATATCAACCTCGAAAAACTTGAAAGATCGATTGCGAGTTACAAAAGCCTGATTCTTGAATGGGCTCAAAAAACAAAAAATAAAATTAGTTTTAATACCTTTGAAGAAGAAGATAGCGGAGAAGACCTGACACTTTTTATATCGGTGGTGAGACTAAATGAAGATGTGATTTCAAAAGGCAGAGGAACTTCAAAGAAAAGGGCAGAAGAAAATGCAGCAAGAAGGGCTTATATTTCGCTGCATCGGGAAATAGAGAACACAATTTTATAGACAGTGAAAACAATACTGTTTGATTCTGAAGATCTGATCGATTTCGAACTTTTCGGATTGATCACATCTTACAACGATTCACCCCAGTTGATTTATCATTTGAACAGGTCTTTTGAAACCCGGTTTGAAAGATGCAACGATCTGGATGTTGTAATTGACGGTCATTTGACCTACTTTCCCGTTTTTGAATGGGAAAATGCCGAGACCGGAGAATATTACAATATCATTAAAAATGTGGCCTATACCGTAAACCGGAAAAACAAAGGTAGCAGCCTGTCCGCCCTGTTTGATCTGACACCTGCGCTGATCAGCCGATTCAAGGAGTACAATTTTCTGATGAAAGTAACCGGAGACGGATATTCAGAACTTCCGATTTCAGAAAATCAGTTTATTCAAAAAATCAGCAGACTGAAAACTGAAAAAGTAAAATCAATAGAAAGATTGATTTTTTAATTTTAATTAATAGAATAAGATTATGATGTATTACAATCCAAAATATTTGAAAAAAACAAAGATTGTCGCCACGCTTGGCCCGGCAACAGACGACGAAGAAATTTTGAGACTGATGATGGACAGGGGAGCAGATGTTTTCAGAATCAATTTTTCGCATGCCAATTATGAAGATGTGGAGCGAAAAATCAAATTGGTTCATTCGCTGAATGAAAAATACGGTTACAACACCGCAATCATTGCTGATCTTCAGGGGCCAAAACTCAGAATCGGAGAGATGGAAGACGATGTTGAGATTGCACCCGGAGATGTGCTGACCTTTACTACCCAGAAAATTATCGGAAACAAAGAAAGGGTTTATATGAATTATACCCAGTTTCCGTCAGATGTTGAAAAAGATGAAATCATCATGGTTGATGACGGAAAGATAATTCTCAAGGTTCTCAAAACCAATAAAAAAGATGAGGTTGAAGCTGAAGTCATCCAGGGCGGACCGCTGCGTTCAAAAAAAGGAGTGAACCTGCCAAATACACAAATTTCACTTCCTTCAATGACCGAAAAAGACATTAAGGATGCGAAATTCGCAATTTCACAACAGGTGGACTGGATCGCACTTTCATTTGTCAGAAAGCCAAAAGACGTAATTGAGCTAAAAAAAATTATAGAAGAAAATGCTGATTTCAAAATCCCGGTGATTGCAAAAATTGAAAAGCCCGAAGCATTGGGAAATATCGATGAAATCATCAAAGAAGTTGACGGACTGATGGTCGCCAGGGGAGACCTTGGTGTTGAAATGCCGATCGAGCAGGTGCCGAAACATCAGAAAATGCTGATCAGAAAAGCAAAACTGAATAGGATTCCGGTGATCGTTGCGACTCAGATGATGGAAAGCATGATCGAAAGTCTGACACCTACCCGTGCAGAAGTAAACGATGTGGCAAATGCAGTTTATGACGGTGCAGATGCGGTGATGCTCAGTGGCGAAACTTCGGTGGGGAAACATCCACTGGAGGTGATCGAAACCATGACCAGAATTCTTCAGGGTGTTGAAGATTCTGATCTGATCAAAGTTCCTTCACCAAAACCAAAAGACAAAAACGATCGTTTTATCACCAAAGTAGTTTGTTATGATGCTGCTAAGATGGTAGCCACAGCTGGCGCAAAAGCAATTTCACTTCTGACTTATTCGGGTTATACCGCTTTTCAGATTTCGTCATACCGGCCGCTTGCCCACATACTGGTTTATACGCCGAACAAAAGAATCGTTCGCGAACTGAATTTGCTTTGGGGTGTGAAAGCGATGTTTTTTGATCCGGGTGAACAGAGCACAGACGCAACTGTAATCCAGGTCAACAGGATGGCGGTTGACAACGGGCTGGTCGATTGGGGAGATTATGTGATCAATCTGAATGCGATGCCGGTTTTCCAAAGAGGAATGACCAATACCGTCAGACTGACCACCATCTGATTAATCAGAAATTAAAATTTTAGGATACAGCAGTTCCGATTTGGAGCTGCGGTGTCTTTATGATCGAATCTCAATTATCCTAAATTCTCACTGAGATTCAATTTCTATATTGGTTTAATTAAGTATTTTTGCAGTCAAATTCATTTTGAAATGATTGATCAAATCAGAAAACACATTGAAGAAGCCAAAGCTTTTAATGCACAAAATTTGACGGAAGTTGAAGAATTCAGAATCAAATATCTTGGAAAAAAAGGAATTCTGAATGATTTGTTTGCTCATTTCAAAACCGTTCCAGGCGAACAGAAAAAAGAGTTTGGACAGATTGTCAATGAACTCAAAAATACAGTCAACGAAAAGATCACAAGCCAGAAAGAAGTTTTTGAATCTTCTTCAGAAACTTCTTCAGGTCTGGATTTAACCCGGCCGGGTGAGAATTTCGAAATCGGTTCGAGACATCCGATCAACAGTGTGAAAAACAGAATCATTGAGATTTTTTCAAGAACCGGTTTTACACTTTCAGACGGACCCGAAATTGAAGACGACTGGCACAATTTTACAGCACTGAACCTGCCGCAACACCATCCGGCAAGAGATATGCAGGATACTTTTTTTATCGAAAAAGATCCTGATGTGGTTTTGAGAACCCATACTTCTTCGGTTCAGATCAGATATATGGAAAATCACGAACCACCCATCAGAATTCTTTCTCCGGGAAGAGTGTACAGAAACGAAGCGATTTCTGCGCGCTCTCACATGATGTTCCATCAGATTGAAGGATTGTATATCGACAAAGGAGTTTCGTTTGCCGATTTAAAACAAACTTTAAGTTATTTTACTGAAGCATTGTTCGGAAAATCAAAAATCAGACTCAGACCTTCTTATTTTCCTTTTACGGAACCGAGTGCTGAAGTGGATGTGTACTGGGGACTTGAAACCGAAACCGATTACAGAATTACAAAGGGAACCGGCTGGCTTGAAATTATGGGTTGCGGTATGGTGGATCCGAATGTACTCGAAAATGTAAATATCGATTCCGAAGAATACAGTGGTTATGCCTTTGGAATGGGGATCGAGCGGATTGCATTGCTGTTGTATCAGATCGGTGATATCAGATTATATACCGAAAATGACATTCGTTTTCTGGAACAATTCAAATCTGAATTGTTTTAAATCAGTAGAATATTTCTGTTCTTTCAGACATTAATTTTATTGGAATATTTCTGAATAATATTTCCTAATCGGAAAATTACGCCCAATATTTAGATTATAATCGAAAAAATACGCCTAATATTTAAATTGTATTCTAAAAATTACACCTAAATTTTAGAATAGAGATAAAATTAAATCAATTATAAAACCATCATTTTTGTAAATGAGTTCATAGAACTGATTCAAATAATAAATTGAATAAAACAGGTTTTGGCGTATGTTTTTGGTACAAAAACTATGACAAAACCAGATTGAAAAATCAATCCAATTTTTTATAAAAAATCAATTCATATCCCGGGAATAAGTCAGGATAAAAAACAGCTGACAAATCCTTCAAAACCAAATCCGGCCGAACCGTTCCGGTTTCAAAATAATCATTTGCTCCTTTTGAATTCGATTTTTTGTTCCAGTTGTAAACTTCTTTGTTTTTTACTGCATCGAACCATTCGTAGTTTTTATAAGCTCCGGTCAAAGATTTTATATTTGGATAATCACCTGCGTTCAGCCAGATATCCGCATTTCTGGCTTTTTCAAAAACCGATTCAAAAGACAGTTTCAGACTTCCTTCCGAATCATCGTTTTTCCAGAGATAATCGCCACCTGCATCGCTAAACAATCTTGACTGAAAACTTTTTCCGCCGGGCATGTACCAGACATCGCCATAAATCTGATTGGCAAAAACAGTTGGTTTTTTTTTGTTTGATTCACCGACTGTTTTCAGAATTTCATTGTAATTGTTTTCGATTTCCTCAAAAATCAGATCCGCCTCTTTTTCTTTGCCAAACAGTTTTCCGAAGATTTTCACATATTCGGCTCTTGCCAGCGGTTCTTTTTCATCGTATTCATCGATATAAAGAATTTTGATTCCCGAATTTTTAATTTGCTGATGAAAACGGGCAAGGGTAGGGCCTGAAGAAGTAATAAAAATATCGGGTTTTGAAAGAATGATTTTTTCGGTAAAAATCTCATCGAACGAACCGATTTGCTCAATTTTTTTCTGATTGTACAATTCCAGAATTTCAGGATTGTACACAAAATCGGGTTGGCTGATTCCTTTAATTACAGAAAGCAAACCGAGTTCATCAAGATATGAAATCGCTGAAGTCGGAACGACCATCGCAGTTTTGAGCGGAAGTTCTGATTTTGAAAATCCGAGTTTTTCACTTCCGGATTGTATGAATACAGAATCCTTATTCTCAGTCATCTGAATTTGAGAAGTGTATTTTAAAAGCTTTTGATTTTTAGGAATTGTATTTTCGTTTGGTTTGATATTACACGAAAATAAGAAAACAAAAAAAGAAATAAAAAGATGGATGGGTTTCATCAGTGCAAATTAAAACAAGTTTTGTGAAATATCAATTTATAAATTCCCGGTTTCAATGATTGGATTTCATATATTGGTATTCTCAATTCATTTATAATGAAAAGTTGCCTCGCTTTTTTAAGTCTGATTTTTCTTTTGGGTTGCAGTCAAAAGCAAGATTTGAATTTATCAGAAAATCCTGCTGCTCAAAAAGAATATTTTAGTCTGACTGAATTCAATCAAAATTTAGACAGTCTAAAACAAATTTGGGAAAAAGAAGGATTAGAACCTGAACTAAGGCGCAAAGGAATAAATCCTGATTATGATATAGGTAAAATTCATTTTGTAATTGTTGATAATCAGAAATCCTACTATGTTTTGAATTCTAATTATCCGTTTTTATTATTTGATAATGAGAATACAGTAAAAGAGGATTCGAATGTTTTTGTCAGTGAAAATATTAAAACAATCCAGAAACTACAACCAATTTTTACAGACAGTATTATTCCTATTCTCTCTAAAAACAAAAATGAAATCCGACAAAAAGAATGGGGTTTACCGGCGATAAGTTTTGCATTTCAAAAAGACACCATCGAAGGAAATATAATGTTTGAAATTTTGAATTATATGGAAAACAATGGTTTGAAACGATATACAATCAGGAAAACAAATCCTGAGGAACAGATGTTAATAGGAAATTAAGAAAATGTGGCTGAAGCCTTTTGAGTTGAGGGAATTTAAGGCCGTCAGCTAAAGCAGACGGGAATAAAATATTTTTTTAAATTTGAATAACAATTTAGTTTAGTGAAAATTACATTTAAAATATCTACAAAGATTTTACTTCTGTTTCTTTTGGTTTTAATTTCAGGTAAATCAAATTCTCAGCAGATTTTTAAGATTGAAACATTCAATAACAATTCAGCAAACACAAAATTTGACACGATTGCCGTTAGTCAAAAGATTGATCTTTTCTTTTATCGGAAGCACTTTCAAATCCCTTATTTTTTTTCTGAAAAATTAATTGATTCCAACCATGAAAATGAAACAGTGGTTAAATGGAACAGCGATGATTTTGAAAAGGATTATCATAAAAACTGGACTCACTCTTACACTTATGACGAATTTTCAAGAGTAATTAAATACGAATATTCCGGTTGTTTTGTTTGCAGTCAATTACCTTATCAGGTTGAAATTAAATATGATACACAAAACCAGCCCGTTGAACTTATTCAATCCTATAAAACAATTGATTCACCATCATTTATTCATTATAAAATTGAATACAATTCAAATCACTACATAAAATCTTTGGAAAAATTTGAAAATACTATTCTAACGAAAAAAATTGAGCTGGTGAATTAAAGTTTTATTTTGATAATACGACAGAAGTCTTTGTGAGTTGCAGGAATTTGAAGTTGTTAGCAAATTAAAATAATCATATCAGTGTGTGATTTTAATTTGATTACTAAACTTAGTTTTATTCTTCGTAAATTTGAAATAAGAAATAAAGAAATGGATTCTCAAATTTTAAACGATAAATTAGATTTAATTCAATGGCTTTCCTCTATTGAAGATAAGGCTGTCATCAAAAAGCTTATTGAATTTCGAAAAAGAGAGACCAAAGATTGGTGGAACGAAATCTCTGACGCAGAAAAGTCATCCATTGAAAAAGGTATCAACCAGGCGGACAACGGGGAATTAGAACCACACTCTAAAGCTCAAAAACTTTATGAAAAATGGTTATAAAATTCACTGGACCCGAAATGCGCTTGAAGAGTTAAGCGATACAATTGAATACTTACAAAGGAATTTTACGGATAAGGAAATAACCAGGTTGGCTTTAAAAATAGAAGAAACTTTACAGTTAATTTCTCAAAACCCTGAACTATTTCAAAAGTCAGAAATAAAAAATATCCGGCGTGTTGTCATTTTAAAATTCAACACCATGTATTATAGAATTGAAAATGATAATGTCGAAATTTTATCTTTTTTCTCTAACAGACAGAACCCGAAAGAACGTAAAATCTAATTAATGAGAGTCTTCCTAAAAATATTAATTTTCATTTTAGGTTTTCTGATGATTGTTTTTCTCGGATTTTATGGATATTACAATTACCGTTTCAATCAAAATCTGAATGACAAGGAATTTAATGAATACATGAATGAAATTCAAAACACAAAGAATTTGACAGAGAATTTTTATGAGATTTATGAAAAAGTAAATCCTAAGAGTTTAGAAAATAATTTTTTTTCTTCAGTTACTAACGGAACTGAGTGTCAGTGTCGTAATTTAGCAAGAAACATTCAGCCGTTCGTCAAAAGTGCGAGTTTGAGGAATCGATTTGAACACTTAACTTTTGAATATTTTCTAACCCGAAAAATTGAAAAGATGGCTTCTCAAAAACAATGTTTGAATCAATTGGCACAGAATTTTAATTTTGTTTATGGAGCAAGAGGAATTGAAAATGCGGCTCAATATTACTTTGAAAAACATTTAGATAATTTGAGCGAACAAGAGTTGGAAACACTGGTGAAAATGATGAGAAACCCGGTTTTGCATAACCCAAAGAGAAAAAAATAAGTAGAGAAAATTAGAAGGATGACAAATTGTTATTTCGACTTAAATACAATAAGAAAGAAAGTATATGTTAGAAACAGATTATAAAATTAAAAAGGCTTAGAGAATGTAATCTGAACTCTGATGGCACAAATTAAAAGAGTTTAGAAAATACTTTTATTATAATTATACCGTTTTAAATAACAGTAACTTAGCTTTTGTAATCGATGAAATCTAAAAAAAGAATTGGATTTAGCATTATTGCAATCATTTTTGCTTTTATTCTTTCAAGAATTTCCCATAGACCGGATTTTCCTATATTTATTTTTGTACTTATTTCTATTGCTTTTGGTGGATTTGTGATCTCACTTACAATAGCAGTCTGGTCTAAAACAAACAAAAAGGAAGTTTTCAATAAAAGTTTTGAAATTTCATTCGGTTTGAGCGCCTTGATTTTTATTATCGGTTATTTGTATACCGCACTTTATCCTGTTATTCTGTAATGAAAGTGTTTTATAAAATATTGACAATCATCTTATTGTTACCGACGATTTATTTTTTGTTTATTTTAGGTTCTATACAATTAATGGAAGGTTATAATCTTTTTAACCCCTATATAGATACAGAGTTTGCGGAAAACTACACACCTCAAAAATTTAATTCGATTAACAAAGATTTTTCAAAAGAAGAGGTCATTAACACCATCGGACAACCTTTATTTATATGGAAAGATTCAATAAGAAATGAAATTGAATTTAGTTATACTAATGACGGCCTTTTGGTAAGAGAAAAAGGAAGAAAATATCCGATTAATGATTTTGCGTGGTATCGTTCAATCATTTATTTCGATTCTATCGGAAAAATAATAAGAATTGAAGAAGGATGGACGTATGATTAAAATGATAAAAAATCCGGTTTTATATAAATAAAAGAGAGAAAATGAATGAATTTATATCTCAAATTACAGATTTAAAAGCCGTTTTATATGGTTTTTTGCCTTTAATTATTGCAATAATTGAAATCATCTGGTCTTTCAAAATAACAATCAAAAGCCCCGGATTTTTAAACCTTTTTCTTTCGCTTTTGATTTTATTATTAAATGGATTTTCTATTTGCATAATCGTTTTAATGTTGAAGGGAGGCTGGCCTACTTATACAACGCATATTGCGATTTTAATTGCGTCGATTTTTATATTAATACAGGTTTTAAAGAAAAAAATTAAATAAATGAGAAAGCTTGTATTTATACTGACAATTTTATTTGTTTCCTGCAACAACTCTGTGGAATTAAAGAAATCAGATGAAAAAACAGGGAAAGGAATTATTTATTTAGACCCCAATTCCCCGATAGAATTGTTCAAAAATGAAAACGACAAAGTTCCATTTGATTCGATTGTTTTTGCGAAAAACAAGGTCTTTGATAAAGGAAGTTACACAATAAAAAGTCATTCAATAAAAAAGGTTTTAAATCCGTATGAACTCTATTTGGGTGATTCTGAACAAAAGGCAACCAGTAATGAAAATAAAGGATTGATAGAATTTAAGCCAAAAATCGCTTTTAATGTCCTCGAACATAAAAACAATTCTTTTAAAATAGTGCTGAATAACCAAACAAAAGACTATTGCTACATAAGAACGGATAACAGGCTCGATTTAACGAAATCCGATTATTTAAGTCAGGTAAACTTTGACCCTAATTTTGTGCCTGATTCACTGTCTGATTGGCATTTATATGAATCCTGGACAATTCATTTAAGGAATTCGATGATTCCCGGTAGAGATTTGAAGTTTTTTGATCAACCGGAAAACGGAAAAGAATTAAAATCAAATTCTGCGGTTTTTGACACGATTATCGGTGATTGGGCAAAATTTATCCTGAATAGCAATCAAACCGGTTGGACGAGATGGAAAGAAAACGATTCGATTTTGATTGATTATTATAGATTTGGAATTTATCAATGAATATGAAACAGTTTTTAATAATTTTCTTCTTAATCTTTGGAATATTCTGTCCGGGGCAAGTAGAAAAAGTACTACAACTGAAATGGAACTCAAATCGTATTCAGAAAAGAATCTATCCATTCTGACCGGAGTCAATTTCCAAAACTACTGGTATGGTGAATTAGGGATTGCAGTTAATAAGTTTGGTCAGAACGGACACCACCCATTTAGTGTTGCCTATTTTATATCAAGTGAAATGAAATTTGACGAAAATTTTATTTTAGGGCCAAAAATCGGAGTTTGGGCCGGAGGTGGGAGCACGGGCATACTGGGCATTGGTCTAAATTTAATTTATTATACGGATTTTGATGAATCTTCGTTAAGATTCAGACCGGAAGCAGGATTAGCCTTTGGAAAAGTCAAGATTTTTTATGGTTATAATGTAGCGCTCACCAATAAAAACTTTGAGGGAATCAATAAAAACAATTTTGGTGTTACTTATTTATTCGGGGTTAAGAAATTGAAACAAGAAAGATAAATCATGGGAATGAAATTAATTTACAGTCTGATTATCTTAGCCGTTATTGTTCTTGTAACGGTTGGTTTGTTCGTTATTTCAAAAAAATACAAATCAAAAACCGGAATGGGGATTTCAATTCTTCTTATTCTTTTGATTGGCTATATTTTTATGACGAATTTTTTCGACCAATGGACGATTTCTAAAAAAGATGTTCTTTCCGATTTGTCAAATGTAAATATAGAATTGAAAGATGATTTTAAAATCATTAAAAACGACGTCTCCGGAATGTCAGAAAGATTGCAACATACGACACTGATAATCAATAATGAAGACAGGGAAATAATCATTGAAAAAATCAAAAATTCAGATAATTTTAAATCTTATGCCACCAGTGAAGAAATCCAAAATGATTCAACAAGGAATTCATCAGGTTCAACCGGTGAGGTTCTGAATTTTAAATATCCTGAATTTTATTCGATAGAGACTTATAAAAAGATTGATGATTACCCCACCCGTTTGGTTCTGAAAATCAAAGAAAACAATGACACACTGTGGTATCAGCGGATTGAATTGTAAAATTCGAAATTAAATAAGGTAATAAGGTTGGTTTTGTAAACGAATAATTTTTCTATTAAGGTAATAAGGTTCCTTTGATACGTGATTTCGAATATTTGATAATAAGGTAATAAAGTTTTTTGAATCACAATAGAAACCTTATTACCTTAGTAGTAGCTATTGAATTCCCAATTCCCATCAACCTTATTACCTTATAAAACGCCGTAGGCGTTTAACAATAATAGCCCCGGCTAAGGCGCAGCCGTAACCCGGGGAACAACATTCAACCAGGAGATTTTGGCGTGTGTTTTTGGAACAAAAACCATGACAAAATCGAATCAAACCTCTGTTTTTCTCCAAAATTTCCTCATCTTTAACCCAAAAAAGAATGAATATCATATCCTGGAATGTAAACGGCATCCGAGCCGTAACAAAAAAAGATTTTTTTGATGATGTGGCAAAAATGAATCCCGATATTCTTTGTCTTCAGGAAACCAAGGCACAACCCGATGAAGTCGAAGAAGCGCTGAAAGATCTACAAGATTATCCTTACCATTATTACAATTCGGCTGAAAGAAAAGGTTATTCTGGAACTGCCATTTTATCTAAAATCAAACCTGTTTCGGTTACCAACGACATCGGAATTTCGGAGCACGACACCGAAGGTCGGGTGATTTGTGCCGAGTTCGAAGTTTTCTATCTGGTCAACACTTATGTGCCCAATTCGGGAAATGGTTTGGTTCGTTTGGATTACCGTGAAAAATGGGATGAAGATTTCCGAAATTACTTGAAAAATTTAGCTCAAACCAAACCGGTAATTCTATGTGGTGATTTGAATGTGGCGCATCAAGCCATCGATTTGAAAAATGATAAATCAAATTACAACAAAACCGCAGGTTATACCCAAATCGAAATCGACGGAATGTCAAGATTACTCGATTCCGGTTTTGTGGATTCTTTTCGTCATTTTTATCCTGATAAGGAAGTTTATTCTTACTGGAGTTACCGTTTCAATTCGAGAGCAAAAAACACCGGCTGGAGAATCGATTATTTCATCGTCAGCGAAAGTTTGATTGACAAAGTGAAAGAAAGCAATATTCTGGGTGAATATTATGGTTCGGATCACTGTCCGGTCGAATTGATACTTGGCTGATGTTTGACGCCTGCCAGATGTAGTTTGGTTTATCCTCAAAACATATTTTTGATAAAACAGAAAGAATCTTTATCTTTGCAGTCCAAAAATCAGGCCTCGTGGCGCAACTGAATAGCGCATCTGATTACGGCTCAGAAGGTTACAGGTTTGAATCCTGTCGAGGTCACAAAAACCGCAATATAAATTGCGGTTTTCTTTTTCTCCAAAACAGCCTTTCCTATTCTTCATTTCTTTACTTTTGTTTTGAATGACGGAGTTAAATAAAATACGGCTGTTTCGGATGGTGCATATTGAAAATGTATCGCATATCTTGGCGAACGGTTTGACTTTGGCTACTTCAGAGAATGCGAATGAAAATTACGTTCCCATTGGAGATAATAGTTTGATTGATAGGCGAAGTTCTGTAACCGTTCCTAACGGTAAAAATCTGAATGAATTCCTGCCTTTTTATTTTGGTATCGGATGCCGATGTTGTATGTTGTTCAGAGCGGTTATAATGGAGTTCCTGTTCAGAACCCTGAAAATATCGTATATTGTGTAACGAATGTTGAGAAAATAATCCAGTCCCAACTTTCGTTTGTTTTTACAAATGGTCATGCCGTGAGTAAGTTATCTAAATTCTTTGGAAAAGAAGAAATTGATTCATTGGAAGATATAGTAGATTTTGAAGCTGTAAAGAATCCATTTTGGAATAATGAAGATGATTTGGATTTGAAACGGAGAATTTGTATCAGAATTTTCGGCTGAAAAAATTGCTTACTTCCTACAACACTTTGGGGCTAAAAGACGCTTTTAATTTGGAATATAGACCGAATTTTTATGGTCCATACTCGGGAAAAGTTAAGCATTTATTGTATTACTTAAACGGAAGCTATATTTTGGAATATAGTTCTAAAGATAAAAAACCGTTTGAAGAAATTGGTTTGGTAATGGATACCGAAGAAGAGGTTTTGGATTACCTGAAAAACATACCGAATCAGGAATATTTGGAAATAACCGAAAAGACCAAAAACTTTTTGGACGGATTTTATTCGCCTTTTGGGTTGGAATTACTTTCCACGATTGATTTTATCTCTGAAAAAGAAAATACCAGAAATTCTGAAATAATTATCTCTAAACTGAATAGCTGGAGCAATCGAAAAACTGAATTATTCTCAAATAGCGACTTTGTAAATCTTGCTTTGGAGAGAATTAATGAATATACGAAGCAGCTGATTGTCTGAAAGACAAAAGGATACAAATTTTCTGAAATTAAATTGAAACCAAATCCGGAAGTTTTAAGTCTAAGCTCTTTCAGAAAGTTTTGATTTCTAAATTTTTTTAACCCCTGTCTTTTGAATAATTTTATTTCAGTTTTTAAATAAATTAAATGACAGTTCTGATTTTTCTGCTTGCCGGTTTTTTCGTAATCATTTTTTTGTTTTTAATTTTTGTCAAAAATGAAAAAAGAAAAATTCTGAAATGGATTCAGGGCAAAGAGTATATGATGTTGAATGATGTTGCATATGTTTCAAGGGAAGGTAGAAATCCACTCAATCAAATTTGTGATTTGATATTTTGTGACGGACAGATTTTCGTGTTGCCCAGTATTTTTTATTTCAGGAAATTCAAGGTTGGTTTTCAGCCTCTTATTTTTTATTGGAACCCAAAAGATATAAAGCTTCTCGGCTTAGTTTTGGCAGTTTATAAAATCATAAAAGTTGTACCTGGCGGCAAACACTTTTTTGTTATTTTTGAATACAAAGATGTTTTTAATAAACTGAATATCAATCAGTATCAGTTTCTATTGGATGATGAAGATATTCCAAAAGTATATGAAATATATGAAAAAACCAATTGGCCAAAATGATCTGATTCAGTTTTATTTTCTGACAAATCCTGATTAAATTCGCCATCCAAATTGGAATTATGCACACTTTAAATACAGACGAAACTTTTGACCTGATCATTCATCGTGTCGGAAACAGCACTGCTGACGAAGGAACACATCTGTCAAAAACACTGACTTTTTATCCGCCCGAAATGGCAGAGACGCTTTATGATTATTTTCAAAAACCCTTTAGAACCGAAGAATATTTTCATTTTTTCGATGAAGAGAATCTGGATGAAAATGAAGTTTATTCAGCTGTAAAAATCATATTTGAAGATCCGGCACAGCTGCTTCCAAATTCGGTGAAAATTGCACAGAAACTGTATTCGGTGAGCGGAAATTCAAAGACAGTAGGCGGTGAACTCTTTGTGGTTTATTTTCCGGATTCGCTGGTCGAAGGTCAAAATGCCGCAGCGGTCGGAATATTTAAATCGGAATCCAAAGAAAGAATACTGAAAGCAATTCCGAATCAGAACAATTTTGATTTGAGCCTTGATGCCGGAATTCCGCTTTCAAAGATGGACAAAGGCTGTCTGATTTTCAACATCGAAACAGATGAGGGTTTTGTGATTTGTTCGATCGATAAGGGAAAAGGAGACGATTTTGGGATATGGGCAGATGAATTCCTAGGAATCAAACAAAGAGAAGACGAATTTTTTGATACCGAAAATACGCTCAGTCTCTGCAAAAGTTTTGTAATGGATCAGATGCCCGAAGAGTTTGAGGTCAACCGCGCCGATCAGGCTGATCTGCTCAATCGATCTGTCAATTTTTTCAAAGAATCGGATACTTTTGAAATCGAAGATTTTGCTGACAAGGTGCTTGCACAGGAAGAATTGAAACAAAGTTTCAGCAATTACAAAAACAAATTTGAAGAAGTCTATGACATCGAGCTGAACGATCATTTTGACATTTCGAAAAATGCTGTGAAAAAACATGCGAGATTTTTCAAAAGTATCATCAAACTCGATAAGAACTTTCATATTTATGTTCACGGAAACCGAAGTATGATCGAGCAGGGTGTGGATGATCAGGGCAAGAAATATTACAAATTATATTACGATGCCGAGAATTAATCGTCAAAATTCTGTAAATTTAGATTTCAAATTAAATCATATAAAAAATGGACTCATATTACATCAAAAGCGATATTACGGACAAAATCGCAACTGTTGAATTTTATCATCCCAAAAGCAATTCGTTTCCGAGTACACAGCTGGCAGAACTTGCTCGGGTTTTTGATGTGCTGGGAAAAAATGAAGAAGTAAGGGTGATCGTTCTGAAAAGTACGGGCGATCGGGTGTTCAGCGCGGGTGCTTCGTTTGACGAACTGCTGACCATCAGCGATTTCGACAAAGGAAAGAAATTTTTTATGGGTTTTGCTAATGTGATTATGTCAATGCGCCGTTGCCCGAAATTTATTGTGGGCTGCATCGTTGGCAGGGTCGTCGGCGGCGGCGTCGGTTTGGCAGCTGCCTGTGATTATGCGTATGCCACCGAAAGCGCATCGGTTCGTTTGAGCGAATTGTCGATCGGCATTGGCCCGTTTGTGGTTGAACCTGCCATCACCAGAAAAATCGGAATGACAGCTTTTTCCGAAATGACAATGAATCCGACCGAATGGAAATCTTCTGAATGGATCAGAGAAAAAGGGATGTACAATTCGGTATTTCCAAATTCGGAAACTTGTGAATTAGCGACACTCAAATTTGCAAAAGACCTGACGGTGTACAGCCCGGAAGCAATGCGCGATTTGAAATCAGTTTTTTGGACCGGAACCGATGACTGGAAAGACATCATGCCAAAAAGAGCAGAGATGAGCGGCCGCCTGGTGTTGTCGGATTTTACAAAACAGACGCTTCAAAAGCTCAAATCAAAATAACTGATTTCTGGAAACCGCTCAGATTCAAATCCAAATATGATTTTCAAAAACCATATCTTTCAACTATGAATTTGGTGACCGGAGCAACTGGTTTGGTCGGCAGCTGGCTGCTGCTCGAACTTTCAAAAAGAGAGAAGCCGGTTCGTGCAATGAAAAGAATCGGTTCATCAGTGGAGCCGGTCAAAAATCTGTTTCTCGAATTTCTTGATCTTGAGCATTTTGAAAAAATCGAATGGACAGATGCAAATCTGCTCGATCTTCCCTCTCTTTCAAATGCGGTGGAAGGTGTAGATACGATTTATCACACCGCCGCTAAGGTCGGTTTTGATCCGAGATACAGAAAGAAAATTTATCGGACGAATGTTTACGGAACTGAAAATCTGATCAATACCGCGGCCCAAATGTCGGTCTCCAACTTCCTGTTCGTCAGCTCAATTTCCACTTTGGATCCGGAAACCGGAAGTCAGACAATTGATGAAAACTCAAAATGGAATCCCGAACTGCCACATTCTGATTATTCAATTTCAAAAAGAAGAGCCGAAATGGAAGTCTATCGCACTTCTGAAGAAACAGGCATGAATATTTGTATCATCAACCCGTCGGTAATCATCGGCAGTCTGAATTCAAAACGGTCGAGTGAAAGTCTTTTTGAAAGAGCTTTCAGAAAATCCGGTCTGACCACAGACGGAATCACCGGCTTTGTAGATGTGCGCGATGTTGCTTTTTGTTTGGCTGAACTGGCCGAAAGAAAAATTTGGAATCAGAAGTTTATACTGAATGCTGAGGATTTGAAATTTTCTGAAGTATTTGATCTGATCAGAAAAAATCACCATCTGAAAAAGATGACAGTCTTTTCAAATCCTCAATTGAAATTGCTTAAAAATCTTTCAAAAATCAGTCTGATGTTTGGCGGACCCGGTATTACCAATGCTGCATATTCGGCGCTGACCGGAAAATCTAATTATTCAAATCAGAAAATATCGGACGCATTGGATTTTAAATTCATTTCAGTCAAAGATTCGATTGAATTTCATTCCGAAAGATTTCTGAGACTGAAATCAAAAAAATCAAATTGATCAAAATAGCTTAGTTTTGATCCGTTATTCCGAAAACATGAATGAATTCAAATCAAAATTGGACAATAAGAAATTTGAAGAGCGAGGAAGCGTTTCGGCAGTATGTCCTTCCAATATTGCTTTGATCAAATATTGGGGAAAAAGAGAAATTCAGATTCCGATGAATCCGTCCTTGAGTTTTACACTCAACAAAAGCAGAACTCAAACCGAATTGAAATTCAAACCCAATGAGACAAATGATTTTGGTCTGAAAGTATTTTTTGACGGAAATCATCAGCCGGATTTTGAACCCAAGATTTATTTGTTTTTCAAACGGATTGAAGAATTTGTTCCGTTTTTAAAAGATTTTGAATTTGAAATCCATACTTCAAATACATTTCCGCACAGCAGCGGCATTGCGTCTTCTGCTTCGGGTATGGGTGCGCTTGCGCTTTGTATGACCGAAATTGAAAATCTATTGGGCGCAGATCTAAATGCTGAACAAAGTCTGAAAAAAGCTTCTTTTTTGGCAAGACTCGGTTCGGGCAGTGCCTGTCGTTCTGTTTATCCTGGCATTACCGTTTGGGGTAAAACCGATTCGGTTATTGAAAGTTCTGATTTGTATGCGATTCCTTATCCGTATGAGATTCACCCGGTTTTTAAAAATTTCAGAGACACTGTGGTGTTGATCGAAGAAGGACAGAAATCGGTTTCGAGTACAGCAGGCCACGATCTGATGAATGATCATCCTTATGCAGAAAAACGTTTTAAATCGGCAGATGAAAATTTGAAAAAACTGATTCCGGTTTTGAAAAATGGAGATTTGGAAACTTTCGGAACCATCGTTGAACACGAAGCTCTGAGTCTTCATGCGATGATGATGACCTCACACCCTTATTATTTACTGATGAAACCCGATACCATGAAACTGATTGAAGATGTTTGGGAATTCAGAAAACAGACTTCAGTTCCGGTATTTTTCACATTGGATGCGGGCGCAAATGTTCATGTGCTGTTTCCTGAAAATCACAGCGATGAAGTCAGCCGATTTTTATATGAAAAGGCAGGAAATCACAAAATGATTGCCGATTGTACTGATTAATTTTTCTTCTTTCTGAATTTGGCATAATGGATGGCTGCATTCAGTTCGTAACCGATCATGATCAGAAGTACGTTGATGTAAACAAACACCATCATGATCATCACCAAACCGACCGATCCGTAGAGTACATCATAATAATTCAGCCGTTTCACATAAAACTGAAATCCCATCAGTGTCACAAAAAAGAGAACAGTCGCCATCAGTGCGCCGGGTGCTACACTTCTCAATCTTTGTTTGATGTTGGTGCCATAATAATAGAGCATGGTCAGCGAAGTGAAATAAAAGAGTGATGCCGACGCAAAATTAAAGACCTGTATCATCTTCGGAACTTCCTGAAAATAGCCGAATTCTTCAATATACCGCCAGGCGAAATTTGTGTAATAGGTCAGAATCAGTTGTGCGATAATAAAAATCACAAAAAACAAAGTCAGTACCACAGATAAAAAACGGTTTTGGATTCCTTTTCGCTGTTTTGCATATCCGTGATATGATGCGTTGAAACCGTTGATCAGAACTGTGATTCCGTTTGAAGAAAGCAGTATGGTCAGGAAAATAAAAAGCCAGCCGATGGTTTTTCCGTTTCTTCCGCCGGCCGTCTGTGAAATATATTCAACCACTTCATTTGTAATCCTTTCAGGCAGGATCCTGGGGATAAATTCTGAAAAAAGAAGCTGTCTGATTTCATCATAAAGCGGTGCGTACGGCAGCATGCTGAACAAAAACAGCAGAAAAGGAAACAGGCTGAAAAAGAACGCCCACGCGACTGCGCCGACCCGCAGTCCGAAGGTGCGGTTGCTGATTCCTTTGAAAAGTATACCCATCAACTCGTACAGTGAAGTGTCGTTGATTGATCTGAACCTGATTTTCTTTGCGGTTCTCATCAACAGATTGTCAGTCTGTTTTTTTTTCGTTTTTGAAGCTTTAGCCATACTTTTGCAATCAGTCCGATCATTCAAAATATGAATATCATCACAATTTGTATTGGGAAAACCGACGAGAAACCGATGGAGGAGCTGATTCTGAAATATGAAAAAAGACTGCCTGCGCATTGGAATTATCAGCGGATTGAAATTCCCGACCTCAAAAATCGGAAAAACCTTTCGGAATCGCAACAAAAAGAAAAGGAAGCTGAACTGCTGCTGTCAAAAATTTCTGCATCTGATTATGTAATTCTGCTTGATGAGAAAGGGAAACAGCTGAATTCGGTGCGTTTTGCGGAAGAAATTCAGGATCTGATGAACCGTTCGGTCAGACAGCTGATTTTTGTAATCGGCGGTCCGTATGGTTTCTCGGAAAGTCTTTACAGACGTGCCGACCGAAAACTTTCGCTTTCAGAAATGACATTTACCCATCAGATGGTTCGTCTTTTTCTGACCGAACAGCTGTACCGCGCTTTTAGTATATTGCAGGGCAAATCTTATCATCATGAGTGATTTGAAAAATTTTTTCAAAATAATCCAAACCGGCGGAGATCCGAATTTTAAAATTTCGGTTCTGAAATCTGTTCCGGTTGCGATTTATATCGTCATCAGTATGCAGTTTGTCGCAGCAATCGTCGGTTTGCCGGGCAAATACTGGCCGTCGCTGCTTGATATTACGATTCCTCTGTCTTATCTGGCAGGTGGAATTTTGGCGATACTGCTGGTTCTTCCGATGCTGAACATCAGTTGGGATGTGATCAGAAAACACATCATGAATCCGACCAGCATGGCGATGATTCTCTTGAGCACTATGCTGTATATTTTTCTGTTACCGTTTACAGAAATGATCGGTTCGATCGTCCCGACCGGCGGAAATGATTTTTTGGAAAAATTGTACGAAATGTTCAGATCCAATTTTGAAATGATGCTGGATTACAAAATTGCAGGATTCATCACCGTCTGCATATTGGCGCCGATCATCGAAGAAATCCTGTTTCGCGGAATTTTGCTGCGCGGACTGCTTCAAAACGGAACTTCACCCATTGTTGCAATCATCGTCAGTTCGCTGCTGTTTGGCGCTGCGCATCTGAATCCGTGGCAGTTTATAGCCGCCGGTTTTCTGGGTGCGATCTTCGGTTTTGTCTATTACCGGACCCGATCGCTCTGGCTGTGTATGTTTCTTCATGCGCTGAACAATACCATTTCGTTTGTGTTTATGATCAAAGAAGGGACGCTTGAGGGCAGTGTCAGCAATCCGAATAATTTTATAAGTGTGACAATTTTCTTTTTTCTTGCGATCATTTGCGGCTGGATAATTTATAAATTAACAAAAAACAAAACCGAATGGAGCTGATCTTTGCATCTCACAACGAAAATAAAGCCAATGAAATCAGGGCGGTTCTGCCAAAAGATATTCATCTGCTGTCACTGAATGATGTTGGTTTTGATGACGAAATTGAAGAAAACGGAAAAACGCTTGAAGAAAATTCAAGAATCAAAGCTGAAACGATTTATAAAATTTACGGTAAAAATGTTTTTGCAGACGATACCGGATTGTTTGTCGAATCGCTTGACGGTGCGCCGGGTGTTTATTCGGCTCGATATGCAGGAACAGGAAATTCGGCTGACAATATTGAAAAATTACTCAAAGAATTAAAAAACAAATCAAATCGAAAAGCTTGTTTCAAAACCGTGATCTGTCTTTTTTGGAAGGATGAAATCATTTTTCTCACCGGTGAAATTCAGGGCGAAATCTTTGATGAAAACCGTGGTTTAGCAGGTTTTGGTTATGATCCGGTTTTTGTGCCCGAAGGCTTTGAACTGACATTTGCAGAAATGGATCTGGCAGAGAAAAATCGGATCAGCCACAGAGCACGGGCAGTTCAGAAATTGATTAACTTTGTGGAAAACAACTGATTTTTCAGTCATGAACAGCAAAAAGCCGGAAACGGTTTTTTGATTTTAGATTAAAAATATTTATCCGAAATGAGTTTAAAATTAACCATACTGGGTTATAATTCTGCAGTTCCAAAACGGAAAGTGGCACCGACCGCACAGCTTTTGGAAGTTGAAAGCAGAATGTTTCTGATTGATTGCGGAGAAGGAACCCAGGTTCAGCTGAGGAAGGCAAAAGCAAGATTTTCAAGAATCAATCATATTTTTATTTCACATCTTCACGGCGATCATGTTTTTGGGCTGATTGGTCTGATCAGTTCTTTTCAGCTGCTGGGAAGGGAAACACCGCTTCATATTTTCGGTCCTAAAGGGATTCAGGATTTTATCATGAATCAGCTCAGACATACTGAATCGAGATGTACTTATGAATTGTTTTTTACAGAATTGGACCAAACCGAATCTGTAAAAATTTATGAGGATGAAAAAGTGGAGGTTTTCACCATTCCGCTTCAGCACAGAATTTATACCAACGGTTATCTGTTTCGTGAAAAACCAAAACTCAGAAAACTGAATATAGATGCGATTCACAGTTTTCCCGAAATTGAAATCTGCGATTATGAAAATTTGAGAAGAGGCAGGGATTTCAAACTCGAAAACGGAAAACTGATACCAAATTCAGATCTGACATTTGATCCGCCAAAGACACAGTCTTATGCATTTTGTTCGGACACCCGTTACTGGCCGGAAATTGTACCGATCATAAAAGGAGCCGATCTGCTTTATCACGAATCCACTTTTTTGAGCGATCTTCAGGAAATGGCCGACAGAACTGCTCATTCCACAGCAAGAGAAGCTGCGATGATCGCCAGAGATGCGGAAGTCGGACAGTTGATTTTGGGTCATTTTTCAAACCGATACGAAGATCTTTCAGTCTTTTTGGATGAAGCAAAACCGGTTTTTGAAAATACGATTTTGCCCGAACAGTTGGGTGTTTATGAGATCCGGCCAAAAGAAGAAACGGTTTGATCTGAATGAATTGATAAAAAACTAAAATTAGCCTGAAAATGAACCAAAAAATCAATGAAACACTCGACAGAATAAAATCAGCCGCAATCAAATATCCGGTTACGATTTTGATGTCGCTGACAATGACAGTTGCTGCAATCTTTTTGATTGAAAGTGATTATGACAACGAAATTCAGAACTTTATCGCACTCAAAATCCTGCTTGTTTCCGCACTCGGAATTTCACTTTCATTTGGTCTGATCATGCTGACTCAGCGGATTGGAAAACACGGTTTTTTGGCTTATCTGGCCATTCCGTTTGTGATTGGTCTTTATTTTTTACTGCCTGCTGACGAGGATGATTTTACGGTCAAATACTTTTTTCTTTTTGCGCCCGCCTATGTGATTTCGCATCTGCTGGTTGCGTTTGTGCCTTTTTTGAAATCCGAAAATTCAGAAACCGATTTTTGGGAATACAACAAAAAACTTTTTGTCAATTTCTTTCTGACCGTGGTTTTTACAGGTGTTCTTTGCGGGGGTGTCGAATTGGCGATTACTGCTGTGGACAATCTGTTCAATATGGATTTTGACGAAAATATATATCCGGATACCTTTATGATTTTTCTGATTTTTGGCAGCACGCTGATTTTTCTGCTGTTTACGGGTAACGGTCTGAAAAAACTTGAAGAAAAATCAGATTATCCGAACGTACTCAAATTTTTCACACAGTTTGTTCTGATTCCGCTGCTGATTATTTATGTGTTGATTCTTTATCTGTACTCGATCAAAATCCTGATCAACTGGGAACTGCCCAGAGGCTGGGTTTCCTATTTGGTGCTGGTTTATTCGATGCTCGGAATTCTCGCTCTGCTGCTGGTCCATCCGCTCAGGGGAGATGATGCAAAATCATGGGTGAGGATATTCGGCAAAATGTTTTATTATACTTTGATTCCGCTTCTTGTGCTTCTTTTTGTTGCAATTTTCACCCGACTGCTCGAATACGGATTCACAGAAGCCAGATATTATGTGGTGCTGCTTGCATTGTGGCTGACCTTGGTTGTCGGTTATTTTGCGCTCAAGAAAAATCCAGGTATAAAATTTATTCCGATATCACTTTTTGTATTTGGAATTTTCAGTCTGCTGATGCCGTTTGCAAATGCATTTTCGGTTGCAAAAAACAGTCAGAAAAATAATCTGATGAAGGTGCTGACCGAAAACAAACTGCTGAAAGACGGCAAAATTGATTTCAGCCGTGAAGTAAAAATCGAAGTGGTCAATGAAATTTCGGATAAGTTTAGATTTCTGGATGAACGCGGCCAGTTGGATTATCTGCTGACATTGGTTGATGACAATCCGTCGAAAAATAAAGCACAGGGATACAGAACTTGGAATCTCAGAAATAAATTCAGCAATATTATTTATGATAAAGATTCGGAATACTCAAATTATCAGTATTATACGATTGAAAACTTAAAAACCTCTTACGAAACAGAAGATTATGATTATCTGATTCCTTTTGCTGATGAAAGAAATAATGAAATAAATATCGGAGAAGATACTTTGAAAATTGACAGAAACTCAAATCAATTTAAAATGGCGCTGAATGATAAATTTGAAAAAGACCTGATGCCTGAAATTAAAAAGATTGTCAATGAAAATTCAGATTTAATAAATGACAAACAAGTTGACGATTTTTCTATTCTGACCGATTTGGGGCATTATCGAATCAAAGTGATTATAAGATATATCAACGTAAATATCGATAGCGACAATGAACCGAAATGTCGTGTTGTTGATTATGTGATTTTGGCTTCAAAAAAAGAATGATTCAAATCTGTTTTTGACAAATGCCTTTTAATATCTGTCTCTTAACTTTTCCGCTTTCGGTTCTTGGAAATTCTTTGATAAAATAAATTCCTTTCGGATTTTCAAATTTATTCAGGATTCCTTCCGGAATTGAAAAATCAAATTTTTCACCTTCAATAATCAAAATCAGTTTTTCACCCAAAGTTTTGTCGGGAAGCGAACTGATGATAAATTCCTGTTGGACATAGGGTTTTAATTTTTCTTCGATCTGTTCCGGAATCAGTTTGATGCCGCCGGAATTGATCACATGGTCAAAACGGCCCAACCATTTGAAATGCTTCCGGTCGATGATTTCAACCAGATCGTTGGTCACGATTTCATCATCAAAATAAGGTGTCTTAATCACCAGACAGTTTCTTTCGTCTTTTCTGATTTCGACCCGATTCAGACATTGAAAAGATTTTTCGGAAATTTTCTTCAGCCCGATATGGGTGATGGTTTCGGTCATTCCGTAGGATTCGTATGCTTCGGTTTTTGTCTGAAGTAATTGATTTCTCAATTCATCCGACAATGGCGCACCGCCGATCAGCAGCGTTTTGATTTTGTGAATCGAATCAAATGATTTTTCAACCTGCATTGGTGTCATCGGTACAAAATCCAATTGCGGATATTCAGTCAGATCGATACTGCCTTTGGCTTCTGTACAATACAGTTTCAAACCGAGCTCAATCGATCTGACAATCATCATTTTACCCGCAATAAAATTTACAGGCATACAAAGCAAAGCCGTGTTTCCGGTCTTCAGATCAAAAAATTCGCCGGTCAGCTGTGCACTCAAACGCATTGCTGATTTTGGCAACCGGATTTCTTTTGGCTTTCCGGTCGAACCCGAAGTATGCGCAATGACAAAATCATTTTTTGAATTCCATTCGTCCAAAAAATCAAGTATCGATTTTTGCCACTGAATTTCGGAATTCAAAAGGTCAAGTTTGTTTTTTGAAAAATCAAGTATTTTCATTGCCGATAGCTGACGCCCGCTTTTATTTCGGTTTCCAGATAATTGTTTGCCGGCGGAATCGGACAGTTGTAATGATTGCTGTATGCACAATACGGATTGTAAGCCTGATTGAAATCAATCAGAATTTTTCCGTTTTTGATATCTGAAATGTTCAGATCCATATATCTTCCTCCGCCATAAGAAGTTTCACCGCCGGTTTCGTCCATAAAAGGCAAAAACAATGATTCATCATCTTCAGTATGAAGTGGTTCTGACTGATACAAAGTAAGTTCAAACTGTTTTGAATCCAATGTGAAGGTTGCTTTTCCGTATTCTTTGAAATATTTGATTTTGTTGGCAGAAGTCGGGAAGGGGAGTGTTTTTCCGTTTTTGATCGGTTTGAAATCAGCATTGATTCTGTATTTCAAATCCACCGGAAAAAATGTGATGCCTTTGAAATCTGCTTTTTCTTCTTCGTACAAAGGCGTTGTCTCCGGATCGTTCCATTCATCCATCAATTCCTGCTGAAAATCAGCAATTTCAGTCAAAGCCAGAATTTTTTCTTTTTCATTTTTTGGCAGACTGCTCATCGAACATGACCACAAAAAAAATGCTGAAAGCCCAAAAAGTAATAAACTTTTGTTCATGATTCAAAATTAAACAAAATACAGTTCTTCACCGATGACTTTCAGTCTCGAATGAAAATTATTTCTGAACAGTGAACCGGTGCCCAATCCCTGCGGCATAGGATTGTTCAGCGTGTAGGCCCACTGCGCGATTGCATTCAGACCGATATTGCTTTCCAATGCTGATGTAATCCACCAGCCCGAATTTTGTTTTTCGGCAATTTCAATCCATTCCTCACTTCCTTTCCATCCGCCCACCAGACTCGGTTTCAGAATAATGTATTGGGGTTTAATCGTTTCAATCAGTTTTTGTTTTTCGGATTGATAAAATACACCGATCAGTTCTTCATCCAGTGCAATCGGAGTCGGTGTTGATTCGCAAAGTGCTGCCATTTCCTGAATCTGTCCGGCTTTGATCGGCTGCTCTACGGAATGGATATCGAGTTCGGCCAATTCTTTCAAAACCGTTTTTGACTGTTCAAAACCAAATGCGCCGTTTGCATCCGCTCTGAGTTCCAAATCCTGTTTTTTGAATTCTTTTCTAAGATTTTTAATGATTTCTTTCTCAGTTTCCCAGTCTGTTCCGATTTTGAATTTGATGCATTTGAAGTTCCGGTCGAGTTTTTCTTTGATTTGAGATTTCATAGATTCAGCATCACCCATCCAAATCAGACCGTTGATCCGGATTCCTTTTTTTCCGTCAGTAAATTCGGAAGGAAAAAGTATAGGATTGAATTCGTCGGTAAATTCCTTTCCCTCGTAGCATTCTTTTCCTTTCAGCACCTGTTCAAGTCCGAACTGTATGGACGGATATTCTCTCAAATCTTCCCACCAGCCGGTATGATTGAAATCAAAATTCTCACAAGCTGATTTCAGTTTTTGTTCATATCCGGGTTTGTCATCCGCGCTCAAACCTCTGAAAATTCCGACTTCTCCGTAAAACTCGGTTTCTTTTGAATCATTTAACCTCAGATTCACCAAAAAAGTTTCTTTTTCGGTCAGCACACCTCTTGAAGTGCCGCCCGGAATTTTGAGTCTGAGACAGTAAGATTGATATTTCAGTTCCATTAACTGCAAAAATAAGGTTTAAAATGAGCAAGTCAGCAACTATATTTTTTATAATTTAGTCCAAAATTTAATTAAGAAAAAATGAGGGATAATTTATTTTCAGTTAGTTCGCTTTTATTTAAGCTTTCTGCATTTCTGATTTTGACGGCCCAATTGAATGCCGCACCTTGGCAGTCAGACGGTATTCAATCACAATCAGAAGATTTTCAGCTCCGGTCTTTGAATCTTGATCAAAAGGTTTTTACCGGAGGTTTTTATTTTGTAGGAGAAACCCAAAAAGCGGATTCATCCATTAATCTTTTCAATTCAGCTGATAAAACTTATTTTCTTGAAGATTTTTCGGTTTTGACTTTAGGAAGCTGTTCCCAGATTTTTACGGGTGACACATACAATGGTGTCGGTTTTCTGGAAGCGGGATCCAATCATCTGAAGGCTGCCAACGATTTTATCGTTCCGGGCGGAATAAAATTCTCGCTTCAAACGATAAAACTTGAAGTTGTCACACTGAGCGGAATGCCGACTACTTTTGATGTTTCATTTTACAAGGATAATTTGCAGGGAGTTGGCGCACAGATTGGCACTGCCTATTTTGGACTGAGCGCAAATATAACTGCAAACGGCGTATTTGGCCAGACAAGTTATCCGCAGTGGACAGTTGAAATTACAATGCCGACTCCGATTGAATTTAACAATCCCGATACCGAGGACGAACATTTTTGGGTAGGAATTTCGACTGCTTTGACTACTACTTCCGATTATGGATATTGGGTGTCTTCACTTTATGAGACACCATCCGACACCTATCCTACTTGGCAATCGCTCAACGGATCGCTTTGGGAGGTATATGAAGATGGCGGCGGTGAATATGTTGAAGGACTTATGACGGTTTCGGGCGAATGCGACGATGCAGATCCTGCCGGAAATGATGGCTGTACCTGGACGGTGCATGTCTGGGATGATTTCTTTGGAGATGAAGTAAGCTGGACCTTAAAAGACAGTTCGAACAATACTTTGATTTCGGGCGGAAATTACAGTTTGGGTTATGATGAGACAAAGGCGGTGATTTCAGAAGGTCCGCTGACTTTTTATATCGAATCAATGGGAACAGCAAACGATAACAAACCATTTTATGAAGTTTCAAACGAAAACGGAATTTTGGTATCTGGCAGACTGAACGGCGGAACCCAGGCAACCTATACAGATTTGGAATGTGAATCAGAGCCAACAGGCCAGACCTGTGAAACTGCGGTGATCGACAGCTTTCCTTTTACCGAAACATTTGAGGACGACAGTCCTTTAAGAGATTGTTGGCTGAACGAATATGTAAACGGCGCGATCAATTGGACATACAGAGCCGGTGCCGGAAACGGCGGCACTGTTCAATCGGCACACGGAGGTGTAAAAAACGCAAACTTTTCCGCAGAAAGCTATGCTCAGTTTGCTACAAAACTGACTTCACCGAGATTTGATTTTTCGTTAATGCAGAATGCGACACTGAATTTCTGGTATGCAAACCAGGATTGGGTAGGCGATCAGAATGAACTGAGAGTTTATTACAAAAATTCTGTAAACGGCAGTTGGACATTGATTCCAGGCGCAGTTTATACCTCAAATGTAAATACGTGGACCGAAGTGACGCTTGACTTGCCCGAATCTGCGGGAAAATCTGATTATTATATCGCCTTCGAAGGTTTGAACAACTGGGGTTACGGTACAGTGGTTGACGATGTAACTGTGGACGCCGAACTTGCGCCTGAAGATCCGGGCTGTCTTGATGCGCCAAATGGTCAATGGGGTGATTATACGCCTTTCTGCATCGGGTTACCCGAAGTGGTTGCTGATCTGGCGTGGACAGGTGAGTATTCGATTGTTCATCTGACAACAGGTGTTGAATATACTTTCTCAAGTTCGGTTTCAACAGATTTTATTACAATTTCGGATCAAGACGGAACCGGCTCATTGGCTTACGGTCAGAGTCCGATTGTTTTCACACCCGATGCTGACGGTGCCTACAGATTCTATACCCATCTCGACGATGAATGCAATGTTGACAGTTCGGTCAGAGAAAGACTGATACAATGCGGCAGTCCGGTGATTATTGAAGAACCGGATTATGACTGTTTTCAGGGTGACGGAATCACACAGTCACCCGATGATGCAATCCTGATCAGCGATTCTGAATTTGTAATGGTTGCAGATGATTTTACGGTTGCCGAAGGAATTGAATTTACAATCAGACAAATTACGATGGATGTAAATCAGCCTGAAGTACCGAACAATGCGGTGTTCAATATTCGTGAAGATAATGGAGGTGTCCCCGGAAACATAGTTGAAACCGCAGAAATGGCACCGACTTCATCAATTCTTTATTCGGTTGCGTTTGGTGACCCTGTTTACCATCTGACCTTTGATTTGGTTACGCCGATCGTTTTGGGTGAAGGAACCTATTGGATACAGCCTGAGATGACCGTTCCGGACGGTGATGATGTCTGGTGGGTGGCATCTTCTGACGGTTCGACCGGCGCACCTGCAGTTTGGTCATTTGACAGCGGTTCGAATTGGGATGTATATGATTCCGAAATCAATATGGTATTTTTTGTAGCCGGTGACTGTGAAGATGTGCATGAAGAAAGCGGTTGTCTGGATGCTCCTTATGGACAGTGGGGAGACTATACGCCGGTTTGTTTTGGTCAGCCTGAGGTGGTGGCTGAAATTGCCTGGCCTGGTGAATATTCGATTGTCCATCTGACTGCCGGTGTTGAATATACATTCTCAAGTTCTGTCTCAACCGACTTTATCACAATTTCGGATGAAGACGGAACCGTGAGCCTTGCTTTCGGACAAAGTCCGTTGGTCTGGACACCTGACCAGAATGGTGCTTACAGATTCTATACCCATTTGGATGATCAGTGCAACACAGACACAACTTTCAGAGACCGACTGATTCAGTGCGGCGAACAAA
The DNA here is from genome assembly GCA_041677705.1 of Weeksellaceae bacterium. Lineage (GTDB taxonomy): Bacteria > Bacteroidota > Bacteroidia > Flavobacteriales > Weeksellaceae > Moheibacter. The sequence goes on from JBAYPM010000002.1 coordinate 134,055, forward strand.
TCATCATTGAAGAACCCGATTTTAGCTGTGTATTTGGCGACGGTATAACCTCTTCATTTGACGATGCGTATAATATTACCGAGTCTGCTGTGTACAGAGTTGCAGATGATTTCGCAATCGATTCGAATATGACATTGTTTGTGAGACAGATTACGATTGATGTAAATCAGCCTGAAATTCCTGACAATGCAACCATCAATATCCGCAAGGACAACAATGGAATGCCGGGCGAGGTGCTTCACACGATTGAGAATGCAGTTCCGACCGAAGCTATTGCTTACGCATCTGCATTTGGAGATCCGATCTATCATCTGGTTTATGATGTGGATCCGAATCTTCAGATTTTACTGACTGAAGGCATCTATTGGATTGAACCTAAGATGTCTGTTCCGAGTGGAAGTGTGGTTTGGTGGCTGGCAACTTCTGCCAATACTCAGGGATTTGCGGCCCATTTGAGCAATGATAACGGATCGAGCTGGAGTCCGAATGAAAACAATCTGGATACCGTCTTTTTTGTGGCGGGTGATTGTACCTATGTCGGTACAAATGATATAGATGATTCTGATTTTACTTATTGGCCAAATCCGGTGAAGGATGAATTGAATATCAGTTCCAAAAAACCGATTGAATCTGTCTCTGTATTCAATCTTGCAGGTCAGAAATTGATCGACGGATTGAAGCTGAATAACGGTAAAATCAGCATGAAAATGTTTGCTCCGGGTACTTACGTGTTTAGGGTATTGCTTGAAGGAAACAAAGTCGAAACCTTTAAAATTATTAAGAAATAAATAATTGATGATTAATCAATTACAATCAAACCCTCCACGATCTGGAGGGTTTTGTTTTATGATAAAATTTTGTTAAAAACTTGCTGCCTGTGATTGAATACAGTACCTTTAAGTCCTTTTTTAACACATTGGGGCTATGCTAAAACACAAAACCTCTGTCCTTTTTGCCGATACAAAGGGAAAGGGAAAGAAGACCATTCAGATACCAACCTCAATTTTGCTTCATTGGAGAAAGTATCTGCTGGTTGCAGCTACAGTCTTTCTTGGTTTCGGACTGGTGATTGCCTTTTTCATCTATGAAAACACAAGCAATTACTACACCACCATCTACAAAGAGAAACTTGCAAGAGCAAATCAGATCAAAAATGCAATTGACATCGAGAAAGCGAAACAGTCGTTTGAATCGATCAATCAGAGCATGAACAGAATCAACCGCTTTATGGAGGATCGGGGACTGGCACCGCTTGAATTTGAAAATGCAGGCGGACCGGTAGAATTTGAGGTAACCGACATCAATGAAATTGCAGAACTCTATTCTGAAGACATTCAAAAGATGGAGAGTCTGATCAAAAACACACCGATCGGAAAACCGCATGAAGGCGAACAGACTTCACATTTTGGCGTCAGGCACAATCCGTTTGGAGGAGGAGGATTTGAGGGCCACAAAGGAGTTGATCTGCGTGGAGAAATCGGCGAACCGATTCGATCCACTGCAGGAGGTACAGTTGAATTTGCCGGCCGGAAAGGCGGTTACGGCAACTGTGTGGTGATTGTTCACAAAAATGATTTCAAAACACTTTACGGTCACTTGTCCGAAATCGGTGTGAAAGAAGGTCAAAAAGTGAAATCGGGAGAAATCATCGGAAAATTGGGAAGTACCGGAAGGAGCACCGGACCTCATGTGCACTATGAAATCATCAGAGGAGATGAAAAAATCAATCCCCAGGAATATTTAAATCTGTAAGTTATGTTTAGCAAAACCAAATCTGAAAAAAACTCAAAGAGTTTGAACAATATGCCGATCGATACCGTGATTGCAGAAGGAATTTCAATCAAAGGCGACATCGTTGGCAGCGGCGCCATCCGGATTGACGGAAGGGTTGAAGGAAATGTTGAGCTGAGCAAAGGAATCATACTGGGCGAAAAAGCTGAAATTGTCGGCAAACTGAAAAGCATCGACATCATTGTTTACGGAAAACTCATCGGCGATCTCGAATGCCGTGATCTCTATATCATGGAATCCGGAAGACTCGAAGGAAATCTGACCGTCAATCGTTTCTCTGTGGAAATGGGCGGAAAATATTCGGGCAATCTGAAGATGACTGACAACGAGATCAATCTGAAACAAAAACTGGAAGAAAAAAAAATGAAATCAGACAGCGATCAGGAAACCATCAGCAGCTGAAAACTTCAATTATTCCGCAATCAGTATGAAATAATTTTTCTTTCCTTTCTGAAGCAGTATGTATTTTTCCGAAATCAGGTCTGATTTTGAAATGGTGTAATCTTCAGAAATTTTTTCTTTGTTGACAGAAATTGAATTGGCTTTCAAATCTCTTCGTGCCTCTCCTTTTGAGCTTAAAAATCCGCTTTGGTCTGTCAGTGCATCCACAATATTGATTCCGGTTTCCAAATCCGAAACTGAAATATTGGCTTGGGGAACACCTTCAAAAACTGCCAGGAAAGTAGCTGAATTCAATGATTTCAGATATTCAGCAGTTGATTTTCCAAACAATACTTCTGAAGCTTTTATTGCATTTTCAAGTTCTTCCTTGCCGTGAACCATTTCGGTCACTTCTTCGGCAAGTCTTTTTTGCAATTGTCTCAAATGAGGCTCGGTTTTGTGTTTTTCAACCAGCTCAATGATTTCATTCTGAGTAAGAAAAGTATAGATTTTGATATATTTCTCTGAATCCTCATCCGACTGATTCAGCCAGAACTGATAAAATTTATAAGGCGAAGTCCTGTTTTTGTCGAGCCAGATATTTTCACCGCCTTCGCTTTTCCCAAACTTATTTCCATCGGCCTTTGTGGTCAGCGGACAGGTAAATGCAAATGCCTCACCCTGAACCGTTCTTCTGATCAGTTCGGTGCCGGTGGTGATATTTCCCCACTGGTCAGAGCCGCCAAACTGAAGTTTCACACCCATATTATTGTACAAATGCAGAAAATCATAACCCTGAATCAGCTGATAGGTAAATTCTGTAAACGACATGCCCACTGCAGAATCGGCACTCAGTCTTTTTTTGACCGAATCCTTTGCCATCATATAATTGACGGTGATGTGTTTGCCCACATTTCTCACAAAATCAAGAAATGCAAAATCCTTCATCCAGTTGTAATTATTGACCAGCAAAGCAGCATTTGGTTTTGACTGGTCGAAATCGAGAAATCTTTCCAACTGTGAACGGATGCCGTCCACATATAGATTCAAAGTCTGAACATCCAGCAGATTTCTTTCCTGAGATTTTCCGGTCGGATCACCGATCATCCCGGTTGCGCCGCCGACCAGCGCGATCGGTTTGTGACCGTGACGCTGAATATGCATCAGCAGAAGAATCGGCACCAGACTGCCTACATGAAGAGAATCTGCGGTCGGATCAAATCCGCAATAGGCCGAAGTCATCTCTTTTTCAAGCTGTTCTTCCGTTCCGGGCATTATGTTGTGAATCATACCTCTCCATTGCAATTCTTCTATCAGTCCGCTCATCTTTAATTTGTTTTGGGCAGCAAAGATAAGCACACTGAAACGATTATTAAAACGTTAAAATCAGAAACCGACTTTGAAATTCACAATCGTATTGAGAATCTTATTATATTGGATTCGAATTTCAAAAAGGAAATGGATATAATCTTATACAAGGATGAAACTTTTGTCTGGTATGATTTAAAAAATCCGGACAAAGCAGAGATGGAGGAATATATGGAGCGGTTCAGTCTGAGCTCGCTGACCATTCAGGATGCCATTGAGGCGGAACATCTTCCAAAATACGAAAACAATGATAATTTTGATTTTGTGCTCATCCGTTTTTACAGTCGAGACAAAAGATCATATTCGTTTGTGATTCGTGAATTCAGTCACAAGATCGGTATTTTTTTCGGTTCCGATTTTCTGATTACGGTTCATCAGAAAGAGATTCCTTTTTGGGACAAAATCCTTTCAAAACTTCAGACTGAAAACCCGAAAATTCAATGGACGCCGAGACGGCTGTATCATGAAATTCTGAGAGAAGCTTTGAACACTTATCTTGAACCTGCAGAGAAAATTGCAAAAAAAATTGAAGAATACGAAAAGTCACTTTTGGACGACGAAAGAGAAATCAAACAAAAACTCAAACAGCTTTATCAGATCAAAAGAGAAGCGGATGCCTGCAAAGTGCTGATGATGCGTACACACGAGACACTGATTGAATACAAACATCAGGCAAAACACAAATCTGCATTTCTCGATCTGGTCGAACTCAATCAAAAACTTGTGCATCTTCATACCCAGAATTCAAACGATCTTCAGAATCTTTTTACACTGACGATTTCAATTTCTGATCTTCGTTCAAACGAAATCATGAAGATTCTGACCATTTTTTCGGCCTTCTTCCTGCCGCTTACCTTTATCGTCGGTGTTTACGGAATGAACTTCAGTTATATGCCCGAACTCGAATACAAATGGGCTTATTTTATCGTTTTGGCGGTGATGTTGGGTATCGTTGCTATTATATTCTTCTGGTTCAAAAGAAAGAAATTTCTGTAAATCTGAATTTCTCAATTAATAAATCTTCTTAAAAAACTGATTTTATGTCATTAAAAAAAATTACAAATCTGATTCAGTCAAAGACCCTGTGGAACAATGTTATTTTTGAGACCGGCAATCTGAAAGGTAAAGTCATTCAGGGCCTTGATTTCAAACATGATGAGATTGACTGGGCAAATATAAATGTAAAAGGTGCCACTTTTCTGGGTTGTAAATTTAAAAAAGAAGATGCGATCCATCTGATCAGCAGTGGTGCAGTGGTTTATCCGAGATTTTCAAAACTGCCCTACAAACCTCATCGGTCGGATCTATACACTTGGCAGGAACTGCTTGAGCCGGTTGCCGAAAATTCAAGAGACACAGTTGACCTGAAAATTTACAATCATTTTTTGCAGACCAAAAACAATCCGCCGATGGATGAGGCAATGGCACAGCGGATTCATGATTATTCGATCGATGTGGCGCTCAGAAACATAATAGAATATGACGAATCGGGGATGACCCAAAAGAAGATAGTCGGTTTTATGGGCGGCCATTCTGCTAGAAGAGGATCAGAATTTTATATAAAAGTCGCAATTGCTGCCAGACAATTTTCGGAGCTCGGTTATTATGTAGCGACCGGTGGCGGTCCAGGCATTATGGAAGCCGCAAATCTGGGTGCTTATTTTGGAAAATACAGTGAGGAAGATTTGATTGATGCGATTACTGAATTGTCGGATCTGTGTTATGATGAAGAGGGACAGCTCGATTATCTCTGTCCGAATTATTTTGACCGAGCGAGATCTGTCCTCGAGAAATATCCGGATGGAAAGGAAAGTTTGGCCATTCCAACCTGGTTTTACGGACACGAACCGTCCAATCCTTTTGCCTGTCACATTGCAAAATATTTTTCAAACAGCATACGCGAAGATACCTTGTTGACGATCTGTCTTTACGGAATTATTTATGCGCCGGGCAGTGCCGGAACGACTCAGGAAATTTTTCAGGAAGCTGCACAAAATCATTATGGAACTTCGGGTTTTTACAGCCCGATGGTTTTTCTCGGGAAAAAGAGATATACCGAGGATACTGCGCTATATTCGGTGCTTCATCAGCTTTCTGTCGGTAAAAAATACAAGGAATTGCTGTATCTGACAGACGATCCCGATCTGGCTGTCAACTTCATAGAAAATAATCCGCCGATAAAAGCATGAAATTTTGCGGATGTATAAATAGTTTGTATATTTGCAGTCCAAATCGCGAGGTGGAGCAGTAGGTAGCTCGTCGGGCTCATAACCCGAAGGTCACAGGTTCGAGTCCTGTCCTCGCTACAGAGTTAAAGAGAATCAAGAAGTTGGTTCTCTTTTTTATTTAAGGCAAAGTCGGGTTCCTATCCGCCTGAGGCTGACACAGGTTCGAGTCCTTGTC
>JBAYPM010000003.1:0-135807 GCA_041677705.1 Weeksellaceae bacterium
ATTGTTGCAAATGGAGATGATGCAAATACATTGAGTTCGATCTGCTGTATGTTGAGTGTATTGCCTGAAGAGACAAAGAAGTCGTCTGCGTTTCTGTAGGTTCCTCCTGCAATGATATTGAATGCATTTTCAAATTCATTGCTGTCGTCACCCTGATCGCAGTCGTCGCCACCGCCGCCGCTACCGTCGCAGATGATCTCAACATTGTCGATGAATGCGCGCTTAGCAGTTGTCTCTATTTTCAGTTTTGAACCGGCTGCGACCCCTGTGAAGGTGGCGGTCACCAATTCAAACGGATCTGCCATTTTTGCGGTATAGCTCAATATCTGTTCCTGTCCGTCAATGCTGACTTTCAGATCTCCTTCAACATTTGTCCAGCCTTTTACCATAATGTTCACACTGATGTCGCCAGATACTTCAGTCAAATCTCTTGATTCGATCGAACCGATTAGTGAGCCGGTGCCCAGTTTGACCGCACCACCCGCCTGGTAAGCTTTTTCAACAGTCGGGAAATTGCTGTTGCCATTCCAAACTGTACCCGAGCCAGTAGTTTCTGTGCTGTTTCCGTTTACAATGTCTGAGAAGTCTTCTTCAAAACAAGCATCAGATCCGCCGCCACCATCTTCTGAAACAGTCAGCTGGAAGCTGCAGTTTGCAGAATTTCCTGAAGAATCTGTAGCCGTGAACTGGATGGTGTGAACGCCCGGATTCATTTGAGTGCCAGCAACCGGGTTTTGGGTTTCACCGGCTATTGATGAACAGTTGTCAGTCGCTGTTACGTCACCGTTTGCCCAATAATCCGGCAATGTATAAGTACCTCCTGCCGGGATACTGACTGACATGTCTGCCGGACAGTTGATAACCGGAGCAATCGCATCTGTTACAATTATATTGAATGAACAGGTAGTAACATTGCCGTCGCCGTCATCCGCCTGGAAAGTTACCACGTTGGTACCCACAGGGAATGCGCTGCCAGAAGGAAGACCTTCGGTTTGAGACACCGTAATCGGAGCCGGATCGGGAACACCTTCAACTTCAATACTATCTATCCATACACCTGTTGATCCGACTGAAACATCAGACCCCATTCTCCATCTGAATTTAACAGTCTGACCATTCATTGAAGCATTCAGATTGACCACTGCATTTTTAAATGTAGTTGCACTTCCTGACCAAGCCTGTCTGCCGCCAAGCGGGTTTCCGAAGCTTGTGCTCAGTGTATGTGTATAACCGCCCGAAGCAAAAGTTCCTCCGCCGTTTAGTATATCATTCCAAGTGGCACCGTTATCGGTGGTATATTCAAGGACTGCACCGTCATAACCGGTCTCACAAATATGTCTGATATCAAATTTAAGTTTTGCATTTGCGCTTGCGATTTGGAATTCTGGAGATGTCAAAGATGACAAACTCGTTGAACCGAGATTGGCAGCAAATGCAGAGTTTGGTGAGGATGAAGACTGATTGTTGACAGTGATCCAGTTGTTTGTAGTTCCCTGATCGGTTTGGGTAGTCCAGCCCGAAGGAAGATTTGGAACTGCTACACCATCAAAATTTTCACCGCTCAAAATCGTACAGTTTCTTATTGCATCAGGAGTTGCAAAGCTGACCTCAACTGAACAGTCGCCTCCTACAGTTTCAACCTCGATGTCTTCAGGGCAATCAAACTGTATGGCAGCAGTCACTTCAATTTCATCACTGGCTGAAGAAGCATTTGCGCACTGTGTTGCGGGCATAGAATAAGTGATGGTGTGAACGCCAACTCCGGCAACTGAAGGATCAAACGAGTAGGTCATTCCGTTTCCGTCATCGGTTACACCGGGTCCGCTGTAAACACCGCCCATTGGAGTTCCACCGCTCAAATTGGTCATAACCCCTCTGTCTTCGCAAACATCACCAGGAGCTGTAAACGCTGCTGTTGCTGATGGTGTATCAAAAGCTTCTGTACCGTCATTTTTACTTCCTGACGAACCCTGATTTGCACTGTACCCAAGACCTCTTTTTGCAAAAGCATCCCAGATGATACATTGGTTGGCGCCTCCATACAACATCTGATCAGCCAAAAGGATGGCGTCTCTTCCGTCAACAAATCCGGGGCTGCATGGCTGCAAAGCAAGACCTTCAACCACCAGCTGGAGTGCAATATTGTTTCCACCGTTTCCATTGTATATATCAGGGTCAAATCCGTATTCGTCAATCAGTCCCCAGGTCATTTCCCAAAGCATTGCACACCAAACGCTGCCCACTCCGTGAGGAGCAACTTCAGTCTTGATGCTGTTATAGGTGTGCGGGTTTACACCCATATTGGTTGTATAAGGATAAGTTCTGATTCCCGGACCGCCTGCACCCTGATTAAAAAGGTAGGTGCCGATTCCTCTGACATCAGAACCCTGATCACCGGGTTCCATGGTCAGCATCAGACCAAAATAGTCGCTCCATCCTTCACCCATCTGTTCCTGATTGTTAAGACAATTGACGTTGCTTGGACCGCCGGTCAGACGATTTGAAATTCCGTGTCCGTATTCGTGAACAATTACAACATTATCAAAATCACCGTCCTTGTTTCCGCAAATGTACATTTGCATTCTCGGATTGCTTCCGTCCGCCGGTGTTGAGAAGTTGGCATTACAGGTACCGCTTCCGTCCTGTGCCTCAGCAAGTACATAGTCATTGCCTGCGCCGCCTTTTCCGTAGTTGTTCTGCTGGAAATTTCCTCCCACTTCGTCAAAGCCGTATTCATAAAACACATCATGTATAATGTTATTCCAGTAAAACAGATTGGTAATCGCTGCATCTTCATATTGATTTCCGGATGAATAATTCATATTGAACGGAAAGTCAAAGACCAGACTGGAGCCGCCATCAGGCTGATATCCCGGATGATCTCCGTCTTCATAAGCGTTTACGTTGTTACCTCTGGTTGTGGTATATTCGGGACCGGGTGAACCGTTGGTGTCATGCCATCCGTAAGGCGAAGCATTGAAATTCACCGCATCGTCGGCCAACACCATTGTTCTGCCTCCGTAGTATGGACTTTCGGTCGGCATTGCAAACACGTTGTAAGTTCCGGCCACATTTGGATTAAAATTAAATTGGGGTGTGAACGGACTGTAATTGATTTTTCCAAAACCGGGTGTAAAACTGTCGGTCACAGAAAAACCAAAATCACATGAATTGGTCCAATTCACCTTGTCAATGATCTTTCCGTTTTTGGCATCAACTCTTACGCTGTACCATTCGGTCTGACTGACAGCTTCAATTGATATGTCCCAAACCAGACTGATATTTCCGTCCTCGTCTGCAAAATACATCAGACGCGCCGGAATATCGCTGAGCGAAATACCTCCGTCACTGATCATTGATTTTTTGTCAGCAGTAAGACTTTGGGAAATCACGCTGAATCCTTTGGTCGGGTGATAGCCGAGCTGCATGGCTGCGGAGCTCACTGCCTGAACAGCATCAATCTGTGGAGAAGCGGGCGATTGGCTGCCTTTCTTCTGGATGCTGTTTAAAAATTTGTTGCTGACCGAAGTAACTTTTCCAGTTTTTGAAACATGGATTGATGATTCGGTGCCAATTATTTCGAGACCGTTTAAGGTCTGCCGCAAATAAATGTGCCGGATTCCACTCTTTGGGTTTGAATAGAAATCCGTGAGTTCAAAATTCAGATCATCGGCAGTTAGTGTCTTGTCCGTATTGGACTGAGACAATGCACGATGAACCATGTCATTGGATGGCCGATTTGAGATCTGGCCAAATAGACTGACCCCCGTTAGCAATAACGCCAGGGATACTAATCTGGTAAATCGTTTAAACATTTTACGGAATTTAGTAAGTTAATTGAATCAAATATATAAATTAATATTAATCCTACTTTCTTACCCGACCGCATTTTTTAAAAAATGTGTAATACATGGTAAAGGCACAAAGAAAAAGGCTCTGAGAATCAACTTCCTGATTTTACCTTTTCCCAAAGCTCATCCTGCTCTTTTAGTGATAATTGAGAAATATTCCTGCCTGAATCTTCAGCCATCTTCTCAATTTTTTTAAACCGACTGATAAATTTTTTATTTGTCCGTTCCAATGCATCTTCGGGATTGATCCCAGTATATCTGGCATAATTCACAAGCGAAAAAAGCAAATCTCCAAATTCCTGTTCACGTTTTTCGGGATCGGATTCAGATTTGAATTCTTCTATTTCCTCCAAAACTTTTGACCAGGTATCTTCAGAATTATCAAATTCAAATCCGACTCCTTTTACTTTTTCCTGTATCCTGAATGCTTTGACCATCGCCGGAAGCGATTTGGGAACACCCTCAAGAACAGACTTTCTGCCTTCTCTCAATTTTAATTTTTCCCAATTCCTTTTGACTTCTTCCTCATCATTGACAGAAGTGTCACCATAGATATGAGGATGTCTGTAAATCAGTTTTTCACTGATTCCGTTCAGCACATCAGCCACATCAAAATCTTGGGTTTCGGAAGCAATTTTTGAATAAAATACCAGGTGAAGAAAAAGATCCCCCAACTCTTTTTTGATCTCCTGTTTGTCTTCATCCAAAATCGCATCAGACAATTCATACATTTCTTCTATGGTCAGATACCGGAGTGATTCTATGGTCTGTTTTCGGTCCCAGGGGCATTTTTCCCTGAGTTCGTCCATAATTTCAAGCAGTCTGTTAAAAGCTTTGAGCTGTTCTTCCCGATGATTCATTTTATTGGATTAAGTGTGCTGTTTGTCTTTTGTAATTGAGCTCTAAAGTTATAATTAATTTTGGGAAATGATTTGACGTCATTAATTTTTTTGATGATTGTCAGTGCTCATTTTTTTAATGAACCGCAATCAATCAAATCGGATTATAAACTGAGAATCACTGAAAAACTGCTATTTTTGCATTTCCAACAACAAAAACAATGGAAAATAAGATAGCAGTGATCGGTCTCGGTTATGTGGGGCTTCCACTGGCAAGGCTCTTTGCAACCAAATACAATACGATCGGATTTGATATCAATCAAAAAAGAATCAAAGATCTTTCGAACGGTCAGGACAGTACGCTTGAAGTCAGCAGCGAATTGCTGAATTCTGTTTTGAAAAAACAAAAAGACAACAAAATCGGTCTTTATGTTACCGACCTTCTCGATGATATCCGAGACTGCAATATATATATCGTAACGGTTCCTACACCGGTTGACAAAAACAATCGTCCCGATCTCACACTGCTGGTCAAGGCAAGCGAAAGCGTCGGAAAAGTGATTGAAAAAGGAGATGTCGTAATTTTTGAATCAACTGTTTATCCGGGTGCGACCGAAGAAGAATGTATACCCGCGATTGAAAAGACTTCGGGACTGAAATTCAATGTTGATTTCTTTGCGGGCTATTCACCCGAAAGAATCAATCCCGGAGATAAAAATCATACGGTCGAAAAGATACTGAAAGTGACTTCGGGTTCAACACCCGAAGCGGCACAAAAAATAAACAGTCTTTATTCATCTGTCATTCAGGCAGGTACTTATCTTGCGCCAAACATCAAGGTGGCTGAGGCTGCCAAGGTGATTGAAAATTCGCAAAGAGACATCAACATTGCATTTGTCAACGAACTTGCAAAAATCTTCAACCTGATGGAGATTGATACTTATGAAGTTTTGAAAGCAGCTTCGACCAAATGGAATTTTCTGCCGTTCAAACCAGGTTTGGTCGGCGGCCACTGCATCGGTGTCGATCCTTATTATCTGGCTCAAAAAGCACAGCAGGTCGGATATCATCCGGAAATCATACTTGCCGGCCGAAGGATGAATGACTCGATGGGCGAATATGTGGCTTCGAGAATTGTAAAGGATATGATCAAAAGGGAAATTCATATCAACGGCGCTGAAGTGTTGATGCTCGGAATCACATTTAAGGAAAATTGTCCTGATGTGAGAAACACCAAGATTGTAGATGTAATCAGAGCTTTGGAAGATTACAGCATCAAAGTTACAACTTACGATCCCTGGGCTGATCCGGATGAAGTGAAAAGAGAATACAATGTTTCAAACCGCTGCGAAATCGACAAAACCCTTCGTTTTGATGCGGTGATTCTCGGTGTGGCGCACGATGATTTTAAATCGCTCGATTTGGATTCACTCAAAAAGGAAAATGCATTTGTGTATGATGTCAAAGGATTCTTTGGCAAACATGCGGACAGCAGACTTTAAGAAATTTATCAAAAAAAATAAAAGCCGGTTTTCAAAGACCGGCTTCATTATTTGATTTCATATTATTTTAGAATTCATTCAATTTCAAAAGTTCGGAAGTCCTTTTTCGACTGTTTCTATAATAATCACCACCGACTTCAGGATTTTTGTAGGAAGGAATCATTTTCTGAATTCCTGATTTCCATTCCTCTACATTATCCGGAAAACACTGATCAATCAGATCGAGCATGATTTTTACAGCAGTTGAAGCACCCGGCGAAGCACCAAGCAATGCCGCAATGGTACCGTCCTGTGAACTCACAATCTCGGTTCCGAACTGAAGAATTCCGCCTTCAGTTTCATCTTTTTTGATGATCTGAACCCTTTGTCCGGCAACTGCTTCATCCCAATCCTCTGTTTTTGCTTCGTTAAAAAATTCCCTCAGCGTATTCATCTTGTCTTCCTTGTTCTGACTCACCTGCTCAATCAGATATTTGGTCAGCGGAATATTGTGCAGACCGACTGAAAGCATCGGTTTGATGTTGCTCCATTCGATCGAGAGCGGAAGATCCCAATAGGATCCGTTTTTCAAAAATTTGGTCGAGAAGCCTGCAAACGGCCCAAAAAGAAGTGACGGTTTGCCGCCGATCACCCTTGAATCCAAATGAGGAACCGACATGGGCGGAGCGCCGATTTTTGCTTTGCCGTACACTTTTGCATGGTGTCTTTTGATGATGTCGGGATTGTTGCAAATCAGCCACTGACCACTCACCGGGAAACCACCATAGCCTTCGCCTTCCGGAATTCCTGATTTGTCGAGCAACTGGATAGCACCACCGCCTGCACCAATAAATACAAAGTCGGCATAGACTTTAACTTTCTCACCTGTAGTCAGGTTTTTTGTTTTGATTCTCCATTTGCCGTCTTTCTTTTTCAGTTTTTTGACTTCGTGCGCCAGATGAAGTTCCACCTCATTGTTGATCAGCAGATTTCGAATCAGTATTCGGGTCAGCGCACCGTAGTTGACATCGGTTCCCAAATCCATTTTGGTCGCAGCGCCTACCCAGTTTTTATCTCTGTCTTCCATGATCAGCGGAATCCATTCCTTCAGTTGTCCATGATCTTTTGAAAATTTCATGCCTTCAAAAAGCGGATGCTCAATCAGCGCTTTCCATCTCTTTTCAAGAAATTCAACATCATCTTCGCCGGTCACCAGACTCATGTGCGGAACCGGATGAATAAATTCTGACGGATCTTTTATAAATCCTTTTTCTGCCAGAAAAGCCCAGAATTCTCTTGACAGTTCAAATGAAGTGGCTGTATTGACAGCTTTTTGAATATCAATGCTGCCGTCCTCCTTTTCGGGGGTATAATTCAATTCGCAAAAACCCGAATGGCCTGTTCCGGCATTGTTCAGTGCATCTGAACTTTCGCCCGAAATCCGGTCGAGTTTTTCATAAATGATGATTTTTATATTTGGATTCAATTTTCTGAGAATCACTGCAAGTGTGGCGCTCATGATTCCGGCACCGATCAGCACTGCCTGGGTTTGTTCTGTATTTTTAAGTTTCATTCAATCTTTGTTTTATAGGAGTCCAAAGTTACGATTAAAAATACTATTTAGAGTCATTCTAAATGATGACTTTGATGAGGTTTTCAATTTCCGGTCGCTGATCGGTCTTTTTTTGATTTTTTATTGGGTTCCTGTATCATCACCGAATTTCTCACGGATGATTTCAAGAATCTTTTCAAGTGTCTCGGCAGGACTGAGATTTCCGTTGTCCACTTCTATTGCATCTTCTGCTTTTCTGAGCGGCGATACCTCACGGTTGCTGTCCATCCGGTCTCTTTCGGTAATATTTTTGAGTACCTCCTCGTAAGTCGCCGGGTGTTCGGTTTTGAGCAGTTCCAGATATCTTCTTTTCGCTCTGATTTCGGCAGAAGTATTTAAAAATAATTTCAAATCCGCATTTGGAAAAACGGTGGTTCCTATGTCGCGACCGTCCATAACAATCTTTTTGTTCCGGCCGAGTTTCCGCTGCTGTGCAACCGCCTGATTCCGCACTTCGGGAATTTTGGCTATCAGGCTGACTTTTGACGACACCGCCATTTCTCGAATTTCATTTTCAATATTTTGTCCGTTCAGAAAAATTTCATTTTGTCCGTTTTCGGGGTTGATTTCAAAATGAATATCAACTGATTTAAGTCCATCAATCAAAGCTTTTTCATCCACGGTTTCACCATCGATCATCCGATTTCGAATTGCATAAAGTGTGATGGCCCGGTACATTGCACCCGAATCGATATGGATATAACCGAGTCTGCCGGCAATCAGCTTTGCCAGTGTACTTTTTCCGGTTGACGAATAGCCGTCGATTGCAATGATGAGATTCTGCATTTGACAAAGTTATGTTTTTGATTTTTAATTTTTGAATTGAATTTTGGGCTGTGATTCAATTGGCAGATCAATTCTTATTTCATTCAAATATAATCGTTGAATTTCAGCAGGATGCGAGGCAAACAATCGAATGATTTTGAAAAGCTCCAAAAAATATTGAGGCGGTATAAAAATTATTTGCTGAGAATGAAAATTCGTGTATATTTGCATTCCAAAAATTACTGATCCGGTAGTTCAGTTGGTTAGAATACCTGCCTGTCACGCAGGTGGTCGCGGGTTCGAGTCCCGTCCGGATCGCTGAAAGAAGCCTTAAACGATGAGTTTGAGGCTTTTTTGTTTTTAGGTTGATAGTTTGGTTCCCAGTTTATTTTTTTAGCACCTAAAAACGAGACTACTCCCATAATCTCATAAACTCCTCAATCCCTTTCATAATACCGGCAAAGTATTCTCCCTCTTTAAATTCGGGAGTGATGATGTTATCAATGGTTTGGCTGACCATTTCATCGGTTATTTTAAATTATTAATAATCATGTCAGTAATGACTATCTACAACAACTCCTCATCCACCAGATTCGGTATCGTAATTTTCAGCAAAGGTTCTTCTTCCATCGCTCTTTTGATGGCAAACATCGCGCCTTCGTTTCTTGCCCAGCTTCGTCGTGCAATTCCGTTGTTGACATCCCAGTGGAGCATTGATTTCAGTCTGCGTTCGGAATCCTGACTTCCGTCTAACAACATTCCGAAACCGCCGTTAATCACTTCTCCCCAGCCAACACCGCCACCATTGTGAATCGAAACCCAGGTGGCGCCTCTGAAACCATCACCAATCACATTTTGAATCGCCATATCGGCAGTGTATCTCGAACCGTCATAAATATTTGAAGTTTCTCTGAAAGGTGAATCGGTTCCCGAAACATCGTGGTGGTCACGACCCAAAACAACCGGCCCGATTTCTCCTTTTGCAATTGCATCGTTAAATGCTTTTGCAATTTTCATTCTTCCTTCCGCATCGGCATAAAGAATTCTCGCCTGCGAACCGACCACAAGTTTATTTTCCTGTGCACCTTTGATCCAGGTGATGTTGTCCTGCATTTGCTGTTGAATTTCTTTTGGTGAATGTTTCATAATTTCTTCCAGAACTTCACAGGCCAGATCATCTGTTTTTTGTAAATCTTCCGGTTTTCCACTGGTACAAACCCAACGGAAAGGCCCGAAACCGAAATCAAAACACATTGGTCCCATAATATCCTGTACATAGGACGGAAATTTAAACTCTCTGCCATAAGCCGGATTTTCTGCCATCACATCTGCGCCGGCACGGCTCGCTTCCAATAAAAATGCATTTCCATAATCAAAGAAATAAGTTCCTTTGGCGGTGTGTTTGTTAATGGCGGCCGCCTGTCTTCTCAAACTTTCCTGAACTTTTTCTTTGAATAATTCAGGATTTTCAACCATCATTTTATTGGATTCTTCATAGGTCAATCCCACCGGATAATAACCGCCCGCCCACGGATTGTGAAGCGAAGTCTGGTCGGAACCCAAATCGATATATAAATTTTCTTCGTCAAATTTTTCCCATACATCCACCACATTTCCGTCGTACGCAATCGAAACAACTTCCCTGTTTTCTTTTGCTTTTCTGACTCTTGTCACCAGTTCGTCCAAATCTGAAATTACTTCATCCACCCAGCCTTGTTCGTGTCTTTTCCAGGTCGCTGCGGGATTGACTTCTGCCGTTACTGAAATCACACCGGCGATATTTCCTGCTTTGGGCTGTGCGCCGCTCATTCCACCCAAACCGGCGGTTACAAAGAGTTTCCCTCTGGTTCCTTTGTCATCGATCTTACGGCATCCGTTCAAAACCGTAATCGTTGTCCCGTGCACAATTCCCTGAGGCCCGATGTACATATAACTTCCTGCGGTCATCTGTCCGTACTGAGTCACACCGAGCGCATTGAATTTTTCCCAGTCATCCTGAGATGAATAATTCGGAATCATCATTCCGTTGGTTACCACCACTCTCGGTGCATCTGGATGCGATGGAAACAGACCCATCGGGTGGCCGGAATACATTGCCAGCGTTTGTTTTTCCGTCATTTCGGACAGATATTTCATGGTCAGAAGATATTGGGCCCAGTTTTGAAAAACAGCACCATTTCCGCCATAAGTAATCAGTTCCTGCGGATGTTGCGCAACAGCTTTGTCAAGATTATTCTGAATCATCAGCTGAATCGCTTTTGACTGCTTTGACTTTCCGGGATATTCGTCAATCGGACGGGCGTACATCTCATAATCGGGCTGAAAACGGTACATATAGATTCGACCGTAATCTTCAAGTTCTTTTTTAAATTCGGGAATCAGCTCTGCATGAAATTTCGGATCGAAATACCGAAGCGCATTTTTGAGTGCCAGTTTTTTTTCTTCTGCGGTCAGAATGTCCTTTCTTTTGGGCGCATGACTGATGCTGTTGTCTCTTAATTTTGGCTGCGGCAATTCTGCCGGGATTCCCTGCTGTATTTGTTGCTGAAATGTCATCTGGTTAAAATTCTTTGTTTATGATTCGGTCAATTTTCATAACAAAAATAGGAATAAAATTCTGTCGGGTCAAGGTCTAAGCCGGGCTTTTATGAATCTGCCGGGTCAGTCTGATCGAAAGATCAAGCATCACGATTTTTGAATTTGCATTTCTCTCGATATGAAAAGCAGCCTCATTAATTTCTTCCAAAATCGACTCAATATTTGCACCATGGATGAATTTTGAAAAACTGTCCCATCTGAATCCATCTGCTTCAAGACTGGCATACACCAATTCTTCTGCCCGATAATTGAGAATCAGTGCCTGTCTGAAAATTTCCGTACAGTAAATCAGAAACTGTTTCTGCTTTTCTCTTGGCCAGCCGCTCAGTTCTTCAGACCATTTGACCAGATTCTTCAAAGCAGTCACATTCTTTTTTGCCATAAATGCATTCCGGACCCAATCGACAAATCTTTCTTCAAATTCTTCATTTGCAGAATTTGCAACCAGCAGCGCTTCCCTCAAATCACCATTGGCAGAGGCTACCGCATTTCTGATCTGTTTCTGACTGAATTCTTTGTTTTTCATCAGATATTCAGCTGCTTCAACATCGGTCAACCGATTGAATTTCACAGCCTGACAACGCGAAAGTATGGTCGGAAGCAGCAGATCTTCTCTTTCTGTAATCAGTATGAAAACCGTTTTTTCGGGCGGTTCTTCAATTGATTTCAGCAGTTTGTTTGAGGCTTCAGTATTCATTGTCTCTGCCAGCCAGATGATGCAGAACCGATGTCCGCCCTCATAACTGTTGAGCGAAAGAAAACGGTTGATGTCGCCGGCTTCATGCACATTGATCATTCCGGTCTTTTTGGGAACTTCCATATATTCGAGCCAGTCATACATATTTGCGAGCGGATGGGCAAGAATGAATTCTCTCCATTCCTTAAAATACATATTGCTGGTCGGGAATTTATCGACTTTGTCCGAGGTGAAAACCGGAAAAGAAAAATGAATATCCGGATGCTGAAGATCCAGAACCCGTTTGGCTGCCATTTCGCCTTTTTCAGCCAAAATTATTTCAGCTGCATAAGCAATCGCAGCGCTCAATACACCCCAACCGGCTTTGCCCGAAAAGAGCTGTGCGTGGCTGATCCGGTTTTCGGCCACCGAGTTTTTGAGCTTTTCAACAATTTCTTTGTTGGCTGTAATTTCATCCCAAATCATCTGTCAAAAATAATTGATTAATTTTTAATAATCGGGTGCCACTGATTCTGAATACTTAAAATTAAACCCAAAATTATCTGCTCGATTTCCAATTGTCGTAATCAAGAACAACCTGAATGATATCTGTGTATTTGTATTCTCTATTTTTAATTTTCTGATGGAGTTGCGGATAATCTTTGAAATAATCTCCGCCTACTTTTCTGAAAATTGCATTTTTATTGACCTGACCGCCAAAAATCCAGGAAACAATATAGGCGGCTTCTTCTCCCGGTCTGAGACAGAAAAAATATTCGTCGGTTGCAACATTCTTTATATAACTTCCATTCTGAAGGGCATGATACAGCTTGATGTTTTTACCGTTGTAAACCAGTTCAAGAAAAACATCGTCATTTGCAATCTTTTTGTTTTTTGCGTTTTTATATGCTTTGACCCTTTCATATATAACTATCCGTTCCGGATAATAATAAGTGATCGAGCTGACATCTCCTTTTTTAAGCGTTTGTGATTTCCCCTTTCCGCCAATCGGCTTGAGTTTGAAAGATTTCATTTCGGTGGTAATCAATCCCATTTCACCTTCTTTGGATGATCCGTCGGTCATTTCGACCAACACTTTTTGGGCCGATGAGAATCCAAAAATTAAAATCATAAAAATTAAACAGCAGTGTTTCATTGGTTTGTAATTTCAAAAGTCTAAGGTATCAATTTTTATCAAATCGATCGTCATCAATCTTTTGTCTGAAACCCAATTTCAGTAACATGAAATGATTAAATTTTGTATTTTTGACCTTTATTGAAAACTGCCTGAAAAGCCCGTTTCAATTAATAAAATTTAAATCCTTATTATGAAAAGAAAAACGCTTGTTTTACTTAACATCGCATTTGCAATGAGTATGAACGCGCAGCAGTTTCAGGGAAGTTATCCCGATACAAAAAAGACAGACCAGACGGATACATTTTTTGGTGTCGAAGTAAAAGATCCGTACCGTTGGCTCGAAGATGATTTGTCGGCCGACACAAAAAAATGGGTGGTTGTCGAAAACAAACTGACGTTTGGTTATCTCGATCAGATTCCGTTCAGGGAAAAATTAAAAAATCAGTTGACAGAGATTTGGAATTATGAAAGAATTTCGGCTCCGTTCAAAGAAGGTGATTTTACTTATTTTTATAAAAATGACGGTCTTCAGCAGCATTCGGTGCTGTATCGTCAAAAAGGCAGTTCAAAAGAAGAGGTGTTTCTGGATCCGAACAAATTCTCAAAAGACGGAACCACTTCACTGGCGGGTGTGAATTTTTCAAAAGACGGTTCGCTCTGCGCCTATCAGATTTCTGAAGGCGGTTCGGACTGGAGAAAAGTGATCGTGATGCGAACCCTTGATAAAAAACAGATTGGCGATACACTCAAAGATGTGAAATTCAGCAGACTTTCGTGGAAAGACAATGACGGATTTTATTATTCGAGTTATGACAAACCCAAAGGAAGCGAGCTTTCTCAAATGACCGACAAACACAAATTGTTCTTTCACAAATTGGGGACCGATCAGAAGGAAGACAAACTGATTTTTGGAGGTGAAGAAACACCAAGAAGATACATAGGCGGAGAAGTAACCGAAGATCAGCGTTTTCTGGTCATTTCAACTGCTGTTTCAACCACCGGCAATGAATTGTATATTCAGGATTTGACCAAACCAAATTCACCGATTGTACCGATCATACTCGATTTTAAAATCAGTACCGATTTTAAAGACAACGACGGTGATGTGTTTTATCTTCAGACCAATCTGAATGCACCCAATAATCGTTTGGTTAAAGTGAATTTAAACAAACCGAAACCCGAAAACTGGGTAGATGTGATTCCGGAAACCGAAAATGTGCTCAATACAACCACGGCTGGTGGATATTTTTTTGGATTTTATATGAAGGATGCATTGGAACAGGTGATTCAATTTGACCATGCCGGAAATAAAATCAGAGAAATCGAACTGCCCGGAAAAGGTTCAGCAAGCGGTTTCTCAGGAAAGAAAAACCAAAAGAAAATTTATTATAATTTTAGCAATTATGTAACTCCGTCCACCATTTTTGAATACAATGTTGAAAACGGAGAATCAAATCTGTACAAAAAGCCTTCGGTTAAATTCAACCCCGAAAATTATGTTTCGGAACAGGTTTTTTATATTTCACACGACGGCGCCAAAGTTCCAATGATGATTTCGTACAAAAAAGGTTTAAAATTAGATGGGAAAAATCCAACGATTCTTTATGGTTACGGCGGATTCAACATCAGTCTGACACCTTCATTCAGCGTTGCAAATGCGGTTTGGATGGAAAGCGGCGGCATCTATGCAGTTCCAAATCTGAGAGGCGGCGGTGAATACGGAAAAAAATGGCACGACGGAGGTATCAAAACAAACAAATTGAATGTGTTCAAAGATTTCATTGCGGCAGCCCAATATCTGAAAGATCACAATTATACTTCAACTGATTATCTGGCAATTTCAGGCGGCTCAAATGGCGGACTGCTCGTCGGTGCGACCATGACAATGCAACCTGATGTTGCAAAAGTTGCATTGCCCGCAGTTGGTGTGCTCGATATGCTGAGATACCACACATTTACAGCCGGTGCGGGTTGGGCTTATGATTACGGAACAGCAGACGACAGCAAAGAAATGTTTGAATATCTGCTGGGCTATTCACCGGTTCACAATGTGAAAGAAGGTGTATGCTATCCGGCAACACTGGTAACGACAGGCGATCACGACGACAGAGTGGTTCCGGCACACAGCTATAAATTTGCGGCGGAACTGCAGTCAAAACAGGGATGCAAAAATCCGGTGATGATTCGTATTGAAACCAATGCAGGCCACGGTGCAGGAAGATCAACAGAAACCATGATCAATGAGATTTCTGACAGATTTGCATTTACACTTTACAATATGGGAATCAGTCTTTGAACTGATTAAATTAATAGTTTCAATCAATAAAAAATGCTTCGAATCATCGGAGCATTTCCTTTTTATTGCCAATTGATTATTTCTTTTTGTACAAAACCGGATTCAGTTCATCGTCGTTGTACATTTTCATCTGTTTGTAAACCTTCATATATTTTCTGCCGGTTTCAATGTCCTGAATCAGGTCTTCGATTGCAGTTGAAAGATCGTCATGCTGTTCGTTCAGCACATCGAGTTTTTTCTGACAGTTTGCTCTGTGTTCGGCAGAAGCTTCGGCTCGGTTTGCTTCTTCTTTCATATGATAAACTTTCAGCGAAAGAATTGAAAATCGGTCGATTGCCCATGCCGGACTTTCGGTGTTGATTTTTGCATCGGGCTGAATTTTCACATCAGAATATTTTTGAAGAAACCAGCTGTCCACATATTCGACCATATCGGTTCTTTCCTGATTTGATTTGTCGATCCATCTTTTGATTTTCAAGGCTTCAACCGGATCGATTTCCGGGTCTCTGATGATGTCTTCCAAATGCCACTGAACTGTGTCGATCCAATTTTTCTTGTAAAGAAGATGTTCGATCAGATCAGATTCATCATACGGATTGCTGATGTTTGAATTCACATCGTTTTTCAGGTGATAATCATCAATTGCACGATTAAATATCTGCCAGGCTTTTTCTGTAAACTTCATAATTAAAATATAAAAAGAGAGGCAGAATAACCTCTACCTCAATGTATTCAATTCAATAGCCAAAATTATTTTTCGCCCTCTTTCTTGTCTGGCTTTTCGTCCGGTGTCTCTTTGCTCGCCTCTTTGAATTCCTTGATTCCTGAACCCAGTCCTTTCATCAGTTCCGGAATTTTTTTACCGCCAAACAAAAGCAAAAGAACGGCAACGATCAGTACGATCTGCCACGGACCAATCTGTCCCAATATTATGTATCCAAAGTCCATTTTTTTGAATTTTTACAAAGTTATGGAAAATTAATTAGCACTCAGCCAAAGTTCGGGGTTTTGTTTTGAGGTGCCGTTTCTGAGCTGAAAGTTGAGTATGGTGTCTCCGGTAGATTCGGTGTAAATCCTTCCCAAATCCTGTCCACGCTTGACTTTGTCTCCTTTTTTAACCGACACAAAAGATAGATTTCCGTACACCGTAAAATAGCTTCCGTGTCTCAAAAGAACGGTTCTGTTTCCGCCCGGGACCGAAATGACCTGTGAGACCTCGCCGTCAAAAACAGCTCTTGCAAATGCGCCTTTGTTGGTCGCAATGTCCACACCGTCATTGTTGACTTCAATATTCAAAATTGGGTGTTTGCTGATTCCAAATTTACCGACGATCTGACCTTTTGCCACCGGCCAGGGAAGTTTTCCCCGAGTCCCGGCAAAATCAGCACCCAGTGCAGCATCACCGCTTCTGTCTTTGAATGCAGGTTCAGGTGCCGGATCAGGTTTTGGATTTTCTACCCTTTTTGGTTTTTCAACTTCCACAACAGCCACTTTCACCTCTTCTACCGGCTTGTTTCTTTCGGCTGCCTCTCGCTCTGCCTTTTCTCTTGCCAACTGTTCCTGTCGGGCGGCCTCTTTTTCGGCATCTTCAAATTTTGTGATCTCAAGTTTTGCAGTCGATGCAAACTGTCCCTGAGGGAAATTGGCGAGATATTTCTGATAAGCTGCTTTGGTGTGATTTCCTCTGGCTGTCTGCCATCCGCGGTTATCGGCTTCAAGCAGTGAAATGTTTTTTCTTGCAGATTGTGCATAATCACCGTCGGGCCATTCGTTCAGATAGGTCTGGAAAGCTGAAATCGTATTTGTAACTGAAGCTGCATTCCATGCCTTTCTGTCATTTTCTGCTCTGATTTTAGCAAGTTTTATTTCTTCTTCAATGATCTTATTGATTTCGCTGTTGATCGATTTTTGTTCTTTTTGTTTGTCCGAAATCTGCTGAGCGATTACACCCGCATTTTTCTTGTATTCCTCAACGACTTTTTCTTTTGCCGATTTCTGATTTTCAAGATCGTCAGTGATGATTGACTGCTGCGCCAATACCTCCTCTTTTTCAAGTTTTGATTTTTCGCGTGACGCCTTAACTTTTTCGATCGCTTCTGTTTTTGCCAGAATTTCTTCGGCTTTTCCCAACTGATAATCCGAATAACGCTCAAGATATTTAACCCTGTGAAAAGCCTGTTTCAGACTTTTGGCTGACAATACAAACAGCAGTTTGTTGGAAACCGATTTGTTTTTGTAGGCCTTTACCAGAATTTCCTTGTATTCTTTTCTCAATTCAACCAGCTCTCTGCTCAGCTTATTGATCTGAAGCTGTGTCAGATAGATTTCATCTTCTATGTATCTTTTTTCTTTTGTGAGTCCTTTGATCAGTTGGGTCTGTGCAGAAATTTTGCTGTCCAGATTTTTGATATACAGCAATGAAGTTTTTGAATCTGTCTGATTCTTTTGCAAATCTTTGTTCAGATCGGCAATTTCTTTTTTGAGCGCATGGTTTTGTTTCTGAAGTTTTTCCTTCTGTTCTTTGAGTTCCTGCTCGGTAATCTGTGAATAAGTCACACCCGAAACCAGCAGAAACAGGATGGTAAATATCAGATAGGTTTTTTGTTTCATTTTAAAATGCCATTGGGTTTGTAACCTGAAGGAATCTCAAATGGAGTCGGGCTTTCCACAAAGGTAAAATTATTGTATTCCAACTCAATTTTTTGAGTTTTCTTGTCTTTTACCAAAACTTTAACATATTTTGGAAACTGCTGCGGACCAACCGACATCCAGCCCGAATAGCTGATTTCCAGTTCCATTCCAGATGCCGGGTCCTTCAGCAGTGCTTCAACCAGTCTGAAACTGTCGTCAAAACGGTAAGTTTGAAAATATTTTCCTTCTTTGGGATGTTTCATTATTTTTTGATTGTCTGCAAATGCGAGCAAATACTGATTGTTTTCAATCTCAAGTTCAAAATCTCTGGGGTTGAGTTCGACGAAAATTCTTCCGAGCATCAGATCCTGAAGTTTTTCATAATCAATGAAATCAACTTTCAGAAGATTGTTGAAATACTGAAACCCGCCGTCTATGTATGTTTTGTTCAATTTCTCATATGCCTGAAATCCGTCGGGTGTAATCAGTGCGCGCGCTGCGGTCAGTCCGAATTTTGAAACATTGACCCAGATTTTTTCTTTGTTTCTGATATAAATTTTTCCGCTCAGACTTGCCCGATTGTCATCAATATCGGCATCAATTCTCGACTGTATGGTCAGATCCTTAAAAACCGGTCTTTGTGTTCCGATTTTATTTACAAATGCGGATGTGCTCATCCCGGCTGCTTCATTTCCGCCCGGTATGTTTTTGGCCGTACCGCAGGAAACAAAGAACAAAAGGATAGACAATCCGGAAAAGCTGCTGAATAAAAACTTCATTAATCTTTGTTTTTGAAATCGAGTACCGAAAAGTCACCAAGGCTCAGGTTTCGTGCCACACCATAGTATTCTGCATGATTTCCGATCATTGAATCGGCAAGATTACCGTGTTCGATGATGCAGTTTTCCTGAATCAAACTGTTGTGAATATTGCTTGAAATCACTTTTGTGCCATTGCCCAACGAAACATAAGGTCCAACTTTTGAATTTTCGATGGTCACATTTTCACCGATAAAACAGGGCGGGATAATCAGCGAACTGCTGATTTTTGAACTGGACGGAATATTTTCAAATTCCTGTTTTTCAAATTCCAGAATCTTTGCGTTGGTCTGAACGGTTACCGTTTTGTTACCGCAGTCCATCCATTCGTCAACCGGTCCCAAAGTAAATTTCTTTCCATTCTGATACATATGTTTCAGTGCGTCAGTCAGCTGGTATTCACCGCCTTTGATACGGATATCGTTTTCGATGATGTTTCTGATTTCTTCTCTCAAATTGTCACCGTCTTTGAAGAAATAAATTCCGATGATCGCAAGATTGGACACAAATTCTTTTGGTTTTTCAACAAAATCTGTGATCACGCCGTACTGATCAAGTTTGACCACCCCAAACGCACTCGGGTCTTGGACTGCTTTTACCCAAACGACACCGTCCGAACTCATGTCGAGATCAAAATCTGCTCTAAACAGTGTATCTGCAAATGCGACCACCACCGGTCCGGTCAGCGAATCTTTTGCCATCCACACCGCATGTGCGGTTCCGAGCGGTTCGTCCTGGTGATAGATCGTTCCTTTTGCACCCAGTTTTTCGGCAATTTCCAAAAGATTTTTTTCTATTTCAGATCCGAAATCACCGATGATGAATGCTATTTCATCCACTTTTTGGTCAGAAAGCTTGGTGATGTCTTCGGCAAGCCGCTGTACAATCGGTTTTCCGCCTATCGGAATCAGCGGTTTCGGAACGGTCAGTGTATGTGGTCTGAGTCGTGAGCCGCGCCCGGCCATCGGTATGATTATCTTCATTCTTTTATTTTTTAATTTTTTCCGGTACTTCCAAATCCTCCAGCACCGCGTTCGCTGTCCTCAAGTTCATCGACCTGTTCCCAGACTGCAGTTTCGTGTTTTGCAATCACCATCTGTGCAATCCGTTCACCATCGTGTATGCTGAAATCTTCGGTCGACAAATTTATTAAAATCACACGAATTTCGCCCCTATAATCGGCATCAATGGTTCCCGGAGTGTTCAAAACCGTCAGACCGTTTTTAAGCGCCAGTCCGCTTCTCGGTCTTACTTGTGCCTCGTAACCCGCCGGCAGTTCAATAAAGAGTCCGGTTGGAATCAGTTTCCTTTCCAGTGGTTTCAATACCACCTCCTCTTCAAGATTTGCGGTCAGATCAACACCTGCAGACAGCGCAGTTTTGTATTCGGGCAACGGATGATTTGATTGATTGATGATTTTGATTTTCATTGTTTTAAGTTTATTTAATTTTTAACCGATTGCTCTTTTATTAATTTCAAACTCTTTTTTTCGATCGAATAGACAATTGCAACATAAGCAATCACAAACAGATTTCCGAAGATAAAACTGTTTTCAGAAAAATGATAACCCAACAATCCAAAACCGATGCTCAACGCCATATAAAATACAATCTTTCTGGTTTTGTACGGAATTCTGTAACTGCTCTGACCCCAAAAATAAGAAATTAGCATCATCAGTCCGTAAGCGATCAAAGTCGCCCAGGCTGAAGCGATAAATCCGATTTTTGGAATAAAAATGATATTGAAAAGTATGGTTGCACCAGCGCCGACCCATGATACGATGGTTCCCACATAGGTTTTGTCTGTGACTTTGTACCAGGTCGAAAGATTGTAATACACACCAAAAAAGAAATTAGCAATTACCACGATGGGTACGATTTTCATAGCGATCCAGTAATCCGGATTCGGAATAATGATTTTTTTGATCCAGTCGAGATTTCCGAGCAAAGCAACCAACGCAAAACCGCAGAACATAACAAAATAAAGCATCACGTCTGCATAAGATTTCTTTGCATCTTCGTCCATAGCTTTTTTGAAGAAAAAGGGTTCTACACCCAATCGGTAAGCAGTCACCATCAGGATCATCAGTGTTGCAATTTTGTAACAGCCGTTGTATGCGCCCGCTTCTGATTCGTCGATCATATCGCGCAAAAGAATTTTGTCCAGATTTTCGTTGGTCACAAATGCAAGACCGGCAATCATGATCGGATAACCGTAATTGAGCATTTTTTTGAATAATTGCCAGTCAAAAAACCATCTGACCTGTCTGATGATCGGAAACAAGAGCAACATTCCGAAGAATGATCCGATCACATTGGCGACAAACGGATAGGAAACATTTGATTCCATTCCGATGTTTTGAAAAAATTCATTTGGAATTACAAAGAAGAACAACACCACAAGTCCGACCTGGAAGATGTTTTGGATGATCTTGATCGCTGCATATTTAATCGGTTGATTTGTAAATCTGAGATAGGCGAAAGGCACCATACAGATTGCGTCAAAAAATGCCATCCAAGCAAAATAGATGATGTATTCGGGGTTTTCGTTGTAATCAAAAATCCGTGCAATCGGTATATTGAGCAGATACATCGCCAGCAGAAAAGTCAGCGCATTGACAAATACAAACCAAAAAGCGGTATGAAAAACCCGATGCGAAAGATTTTTATCGGCCGAATATCTGAAATAGGCAGTTTCAAAACCCATGGTCAGCACCACATTCACAAATGCGACCAACGCATAGAGCTGGCCGAATTTCGAAAATTCTGCAGTATTGATCTGACTGGTAAACAGAGGATTCAGTGCAAAATAAATCAGCCTGGGCAGAATCGATCCGATTCCGTAGATGACGGTTTCACTTAAAAGTCTTTTGTACAATCTATTTCAGGTTTATTGACGCAAAATTCTGCTTTCTTTTTGAAACAAAAAAAATGTTTGAAAATAAAACGCAAAAACTCAAAGTTTATTGAAAACTGAACACTGTCTTTTAAAAATTAGTACTTTTGGAGCGTTGTTAAAGAAACAGCCTATGTCCCAACCCAAAGTAGGATTAGTCGGCGGCGGCAGCTGGTCAACAGCAATCGCCAAAATGCTCAGCAGAAACCACGAATCGGTTTGCTGGTGGGTAAGGAACGAGTCGACCAAAGAATATATACTGAAAAACAGACACAATCCGAATTATCTGAGTTCGGTGGAATTCAATCAGAATTTTTTGAATCTGACCACAGATATCAACCGGCTATTTTCGGAAAGCGAGCTGATCATTCTTTCTGTACCTTCGATTTATCTCGAGGATTGTTTGAAAGATCTGACCGTTCAGATCGATGATAAATTTATCGTTTCTGCCATCAAAGGGATTGTCCCGGGATATTATAAAATTGTGAGTGAATATCTGAAAGAACAGTTTCAGCTGGAATATGAAAACTATGGTGTGATCAGCGGACCCTGTCATGCCGAGGAAGTTGCGCTTGACCGATTGTCCTATCTGACCATTGCGGCTCAGAACAGGGAAAAAGCAAAAATGGTTGCGGATTGTTTGAAATCTCAGTTTATTAAAATCAATCTTTCTGAAGATGTGTTGGGGACCGAATATGCATCAGTACTGAAAAATATTTATGCCATTGCAGCCGGAATCGCACACGGTTTGGGTTACGGCGACAATTATCAGGCGGTGCTGATGAGCAATGCAACAAGAGAGATGAACCGGATTACCCAGCATATTTCACCGATCAAAAGAGATGTGACTGATTCTGCCTATTTGGGAGATTTGCTGGTGACCGGCTATTCGAGTTTCTCAAGAAACCGGATGTTTGGAAATATGATTGGAAAGGGATATACGGTCAAATCGGCAATACTTGAAATGAGCATGGTGGCAGAAGGTTATTATGCAACAAAAAGTGTTTATCAGCTCAAAAAAGTACTCGAAGTAAAAGCGCCGATCCTCTCTGCAGTTCACAAAATTCTCTACAACGAAAAATCACCCAAAAAAGTCTTTAAACGCCTTTCGGCCAAATTGAATTAATAAATGAAATCTTCTACTCTGATTTTTATCTGTTTGACACTGATTGTATTTGGTTTAGTCTTTATTGCATTTGGCAAATTCCTGAAAATCAATGACAATATTGACGGAAAAGAACCCGGCGACAAAGCACTGATCATCGGAATGTGGCTTGAGCTTATCGGCCTGATCATTTCTGCCTATCTGTTTTCAAGAAAAAACAAATAAAGATGCTGCGCAGAGATTATATGCTCAAACTGATCGAACAGTTTGCAAAAATGGTTGCCCAACTGCTTGATTCGGATTTTGTAAACGAAGCCGAAATTTTTTATTCTGATTTCAATTCGCTGCTGAAAGATTATTTCAAAATCAAACCGGATGAACTGAATCTATTGCTCAAAGATGATGCTACAAGAGATGCGTTGCTTTTAGATGAACATTCAAAAAATTCACAGCTGCTTCTTTTTGCCCGTTCGGGTTTTGTATTTGCCAAAAAGGGTGAAGCCGAAAGAGCCGGAATCTGTATGGAGATCATTGAAAGGATCAAAACACATCATTCTTCACTGTTTGAATTTCCAAATTCTGAAAGTATTAAGATTGAGCAGGAAATCTCAAAACTTGCCGAAATTCTGAAACAATAAAAGCCCCGGAAATCCAGGGCTTTTTTCCAATGAAATTACATTGTATTATTTTTTGATAATCTTAAAGGTTTCAATCTGACCGCCTTCAAGAACAGCTTTGAATACATAAGTACCCGCAGACAATGAAGTCAGATCGATTTGACCGTTAACTGATTTGGTGCCAATCACCTGCTGACCTGCCATGTTGTATGCTTCAACCGATTTTACAGTTTTCTGAGATTTGATGTTCAACACATCTTTCACAGGATTCGGATAGTAGGCAAAATCAAACGAATTCATATCGTTTACACCCATTTCAGGACATTCAACTGTTACAGTCACTGTAGTAGGAACAGTTGCTGATTCATAAAGGTCTGCAATCAGATAGTAGGTAACGCCTGCCTCAAGATCAATGGTTTCGTTGGTCTCACCGGTCCAGTACCAGTCCAGAATATTTACACCGGTATTTCCGCATGAATCCATCAGGAAGAAATCTGCATCCTCAGAACCCTGATCAAGGTTAAATGTATAAGTTCCGCTGACAGGCGCAGTGAATTCCCATACTTTTTCAGATCCCGGATAGTCATAAGGCACACCCGGATAGTTGGTCCAAACACCTGCATTCGGAACCAGTTCTGCTGTATATTCAACATTACATTCCATTACAGTTTTCTCATCACACGGATCTCCTGAACCACCGCTGATCAGCTGGCCGTCAAAAAACACAGCCCAGCCCATCGCCATAAATGCAGGACCGTCGGTAAATCCGCAAACATAATTTCCGTCCGAAGAAATTTTGTAACCTGTACCTCCCAATTCACTTGCATCGATTCCAAATCCTGTCAGTACATCTGCCAGAAGCTGAGGTTCTGTCCCAAGGTCAGGATGGTAGATAATCGGCTTTCTTGCAAATCCCGGGTATTCTGCAAATCCAAATGCAACTCCGGTTTCAGAAATTGAAGCAAAAGAAGCTGTATTGGAACCTGCAGGAAGACTGAAAGTTTCCAGGGTATCGGTTGCAATGTCATATATGAAAGGTGTGCCGGTAAATCTTCCAGCAACTTTTCCGTTATTGCTGATGCCGCTTCCCTCACCTGAATCTTCACCCAAAAGTGTGATTGAACCGTCAGGATTAAAGAGCGCCGGCATTCTAAGTGTTCCAGTCGGAAGGTCATCAACCCATCCTACCGCATAACCGTCATTGTTGACTCCATAGGCAGCACTGTATTCGTACAAAACGCTTTCAAGCAGTCTGAATTCCTGAGTATCGGTATTGTAAATAAATCCCCATGCAGTGTTGGTCCCCGGATCCCAGCCTGTCTGACCGACAACCCATATTCCGTTTTCAGATACATCATAAAGCGTATCTTCTTCATCCAAAGGAACAGAAGAAGGAAATGCAGTCCATACACCTCCGACTCTCATACCGGGAACAATATTTCCCGCTCCGTCATCCATTAATCCGATCACATCATCATTATCATTGATTGCCGCTGTACCATAAACTCCTGTCTCAGGCGGAGTCAGCGTATTTGTAGCAAAATCATAATAACCGCCCATCAGGACACCGTGTCCCTGGTTGTTGATATCCATGATTGCTGTTCCAAAATCATCCAGCTGATTGTACTGTACCTGTGCAAAAAGACCGCTTCCTGCAGCAAAAATCCCAGCAACCAGCAATCCTTTAATTTGTAATTTTCTTGTCATTGTTTTTTTGTTAAATTAAATTCTTAGGTAAAAATAGACCTTTGATATCTACAGAAAAAGAACTTGTCTTTTGGAATTACCGAAATCCTAAAGACCGATTATCACCCTATATATCTATGTCACTATATTTTAAAAGAGAAAAGAAGTAAGCGAAAGGTGAATCGTAAAAAAGAAGTAATAAAAAGAAAAGAGGCGTTTTAAAAACACCTCTTTTAGAAAAACTACTTAACTACCTGAAAAACTATTTATATTCCTTTTTTAAAACTGGCAGAATCAGAACTTTTCATTCTTCATACCTTCCAATGATCATTCATTTCACAGTTGAAACAAATTCGATGTAAAAGTATAGGGTTTAATCCAATAATAAAAGGAAACGGCTTTTGGAATTCACGAATTTTGAAAGTCAAAATTTAGTTGCAATTTTCTGATTTTGAGCTATTTATTCTTGTAATCGAGCGTTTTTTTTATTTTAGAGCTTGATTCGGGATTTTATCTTTCCGAACTCATTTCTGAACAAAATTTCGGATCTGACAATTGAAAAAAGAGTACCCAGAAACAACAATCCGAAGACTGAAATCAGAATCAGATATTTCAATTTTCCAGATTTTTCTTTTTCCGCAATTTCCCGGTTGTAATCACTGAGAATATTATTGATTGTATTTCTTTCCGATTGTCTCAGCTGACGCACAGTGGTGTTATACAAATTGTCGTACTTTCTGAAATTATCCCAGTCATTTTTTGCCAGATAATTGTCTGCCAGACCTCTGTAGATTCCCGAATTCAGTTCAAGATCTCCTACATTTCCTGCAAGACTGTCCGCTTCGATCAACTCGTTGAGCGCCAGATCATAATTTCCTTCAATGGTATATATTTCAGCAAGCCCTCTCATCGAAAATGCCCTGAGGCTGACCGCTTCAACATCTTTGACTTTTTCTTTGGCAATCATAAAACTCGCCTTTGCGGAATCAGGCTGGTTCAGGTTGATAAAACAGTTGCCTTTGTTGTATGAAACAACACTCTGATTGACTCCGATCCTATCAATGTCCATATCAGATTCGGAATAGGTACGAAGTGCTTTGTTAAAATAATCAATTGCAATATCGCAGCTGAGCTGGTCGCTGTATATAAATCCTTTGATCGCATAATTGCTTCCCATATCAAACAAAAGCTTCTTTTTGTCCTTTGTTTTTTCAAAGATTCGGTCTGCTTCTTCCAGTATTTCAAGTGCTTTGTCATTTACACTCAACGAATGATACTGAGCTGCAATTTTGACCAGAATTTTAAACTCTTGGGTCGGGTTTTTCAGTTTTGAAGCAATCTCTTTTGCCTTCAGAGTTTCCTGAAGCGATCTTTCATAATCTCTTTTTGACGAATATGAATTCGAAAGCATCAGATAAATTGAAATCAATTTCTCCGGATTGTTTTCATTGGATTTGATCAGGCTTTCTCCGATCTCGATCGCTTTGTCAGGATCGTCATACACATACATCATTGCAGACTGCATCAGACTGTCTTCAGAAATCTGCGCATTGAGCGGATTGAACATCAGCAGTGTGAAAACCGGAAAGCATTTCAAATATTTTATAAGTCTTTCCATATCAATTCGATATATGTTCCTGATGTGATTCTTCTCTGATGAAATCAACAAACATGATTGGCGAAACACCAACAATCGATTTGAATACGGTTGTAAACGTACTGTGTGACGAATAGCCGCATTCTTCAGCAAGATAGCTCACTTTGTAATTGAGATAGGCCGGATCTTCTTTCATTTTTTCGGTGATATAATCGATTCTCAGTTTGTTGATATATGCATTGAAATTCTTTCCCTTGTTTCGGTTGATCACCTCCGAAAGATATTTTGTATTGGTATTCAGCTGAGTTGACAATTTACTGAGAGACATGTCTTTATGATTATATCTTTTGCTGCTTTCAAATTTTTCAAGTGCTGCAAGGATCTGTTCTTCACTCTCCTTCAGCAACGAACTTGTTTTTGGATGTGATTGGGGCTCTGTTTCTTTTTCAACAGTTTCAACAACTGCTTTATATTCGGGTTCAATTACAGTTTTTTCAGCCGGTTTTGCCTTCTTAACTTCTTTCAACTCTTCCTGACTTTTCAGATAATTCAGCAATCTGCCAAACATCTTCAGACGGTTCCGATTTCTGATGTAAAAAATAATCTTAAGCGCCAAGGCCGTTGCTGCCAGTGAAACCAAGAGCCACATAATACTTCTGTACAAAGCCGTCTTTTTTGAATACTGTCTGTCCAATTCTTTGATTCTCAGCTTGTGAGCCTCATTCGAAGCCTTGGTTTCAATTTTGGATGAGGCAAGATTAAAAGATTTTGAAAGCTCACTGTATTTTTGAAATTCCTGAGAATTTCCCAAAACCAGAAAATTCGCAGCAATTTTGTCATACAGTGTTTCATTCAGAAAAGGGTTTTTCAGTTCATCAGAAATTTGAATCGCCTTTTTGTAATTCTGCACCGAAGATTCAAAATTCTTTTGTTCAAAATCAATATCGGCAATCAAACCGTAATAAAGTGCCGCCTGATAACCAGGATTTGATTCGCTCCAGCCCTTTTTGGCTCTTTCAGCAAAAATCTGAGCAGAATCTATCTCACTGTTGAACAGTGAATTGTTTCCCTTTTCAATCAGATGCTCGGTTTCAAAAATTGATTCTTTTGATTTTCCCGAATCATCAATGACAGTACCGGTTCCTTTCAGTTGCAGAAAATCAAAAATTCTGCCGATCAGCTCACTGTTTTTGAATTTGAATTCCGAATTATTGTTGTCATCTGCCAGTTCCTTTCCTTCAAATGCCTTTGTCAACGCAACATCATAATTGCCAAGCACATAAGATGAAATCGCGCCGATATAGAGCGATCTGATTTTGACCAGATCGTCGGTTGCATTTTTCAAAGTATGCTCTGTGATGGTAGCCGCTTCAACCGGATTATAGGAAACGATTTCCTGAGCCTGATTCAGCAACGTCTCAGCCTCTGAAGACTGGGAATAAACGAAACAGGTGATTAGGCAAAAAATTACGGTAACCGTACTTTTCAGGCTCATTGTGGTTTTTCTAGTTTACAAAGATAAAATTTTTCATCACTAATCATGCCTGGCCAAACTGATTTGTGAGATTTGGGATCAACCCCAACAGCCATTCTGAAATTTTACAGCATGTTGAGATTCAATTTACTAAAAGATATTCTTTCAATTCTTTTCAATAATTTGAATAATATCTTTTAACAAAATCCATGGTCTGATCAAAGATCGGTTTTGTGAATTCAATAAATAAATTCTGGCTTGCCGGCGGCGGAAGCGGGCCTCCTTTTGACTGTTTGTATTCTTCGTCATTCAGCGCCCTCTCGTCACCGTTATATGTCAGCCACTGGTTTCCCCAGACAAACTGACCGGGAAATCTTTTGTTTTCCAAAATCCTTGTATTGTCCCGATTGATGACTTTGACCGAAAGCAGACCCTGTGAAATCACTTCCTGTCTGTGAAGCGTCACATTTGCTTTGGCTTTTCCGTACACATCCACAGTCTGACCGTTCACCTGAGTCCTGCCGATTACCACACTGTCTTTGACCGCTTCATAACGGTCGGTGCTTTCATAAAAATTTCCAACCGAAAAATCTTCAAAATCAAGTACCATGTATTGATCCGGTTTGACCAGATTTCCTTCGCCGGTTTCCTTCCAATTGTAAAACCTGACAAATCTGTTTTCTGAAAATTTATTCATTTCACTCATCAGATTGTCATAAAAGAAATCGGATGTCAGCTGATAGCGAGAAGTTGTCTGAGGCTTTTCAACCACAACTTTGAGCGTTGCCGCATCAAATGCCATTTTAATTTTTTGGCTGACACCTCTGTAATCTCTTACATATTCATCTGCTTTTTTATAGGCATAATAGGCTTGGCGGGCATCCATTATATCGCCAGATTTCATCAGCATTTCCGCCTGATTGTATTTTTCTTCAGCTGCTTTTGGCAGCATATCACCGAGTTCGCGGGAAAAACTGGTCGGCTGACCAATCAGCTGTATTGCCTTTGGACTGCCGTGAATCAAAACCGACAGATCGTTGAGCGCAATGTATTCGTCCGCCGCAATGCTGTATTTATCGGGACTGTTAAAAGCAATCGCATCGTTAATCTTTCTCAGTGCATCCTGTTTTGCAAGCGGATAGGACTGAACCAGTACTTTAGCCGCTTTTTTGTTGTTTGGATTTGATTTCAGCTGTTTTACGGCTTCGCGGGTCGCTTTTGAATACTTTCCTTTTTCAAGAGATCTCTTTCCTGAAGAGCAGTTCAGCGAAATTCCCGCAATCAGAATAAAAATGAATGAGTAAATTATTTTATTCATATTCTTAAGTTTTTAATTGAAAGTAATTTAAAATACCTATGACCAATATTTCAAAGTATAAGCCAAAATACAATTTTATTTGAAATTCGAAGAATTGATCCAAAAATCAGCCAAATAAAATGTCAAATTATTGTTGATTTTATTAACTTTGCGCCTGATTTTCATCAATTAACAAACTTTAACATTATTCTATCAATTAATTGGCGCAGGCCTTTTAATAATTTATGCAATTTAGCCTTTTTAATTTTAGCCAATGCAAAATGAATTGACCTCAACAGATATCAGACTGATAAGTGAGGAAATAGAAAGAGAAAGCCAGTCGATCTACCGGCTTTCTGAAGAAATCAACAAAGTAATCGTAGGACAGGAAAAAATGGTGGAAAGCCTGATGGTGGGGCTTTTGGCAAATGGCCATATCCTTTTGGAAGGTGTACCCGGACTGGCCAAGACGCTTGCCATCAAAACGCTTTCAGATGCGGTCAACGGTTCATTTTCAAGGATTCAATTTACACCCGACCTGCTGCCGGCAGATGTAGTGGGAACACTGATTTACAACATCAGAGAAAACCAGTTCGATATAAAAAAGGGGCCGATCTTCGCCAATTTCGTGTTGGCAGACGAGATCAACCGTTCACCCGCAAAAGTACAGTCGGCACTGCTCGAAGCAATGCAGGAAAGACAGGTGACCATCGGTGACGAAACCCATAAACTCGAAAATCCTTTTTTGGTGCTCGCCACCCAAAACCCGATCGAACAGGAAGGAACCTATCCATTGCCCGAAGCTCAGGTGGATCGTTTTATGCTCAAAACCGTAATCAGTTATCCGGATCGCGAAGCTGAACGGCTGGTGATTCAAAACAGCATCAATGATTCTTTTCCAAAAGTCGAAAAGGTGATCGATCTACACGAAATCCTCAGACAGAGAGAATTGGTGAGAAAAGTCTATATGGACGAAAAAATTGAAAAATACATACTCGACATCATCTCTGCATCAAGAAACCCGAATGAATTCAGACTTCCAAAACTTTCATCTCTGGTTTCTTACGGCGCATCGCCAAGAGGTTCGATCAATCTTGCGCTCGCTGCAAGAGTTTATGCTTTTCTAAGAAGAAGAGCTTATGTGATTCCAGAAGATGTGAGAGCGATGAGCAAGGATGTGCTGAGACACAGAATCGGTCTGAGTTATGAAGCTGAAGCCGAAAACATCAGTTCGGATCAGATCATCGACGAGATCCTGAATGCGGTTCCGATTCCTTAAACTGTATTTTCAAGCCGTAATATTCCGATTGAATTGGATACCAAAGAAATCATCAAGAAGGTTAAGCTGATTGAGCTGAGAAGTCGCAGAAATGCGAACGACCTCTTTACGGGCGAATACAAAAGTTCGTTCAAAGGAAGAGGTATGATCTTCTCTGAAATCAGACCTTACCAGTATGGTGACGATGTCAGAAATATCGATTGGAACACGACTGCGAGATACAACGAACCTTATGTCAAAGTATTTGAAGAAGAAAGAGAACTGACGATGATTCTGATGGTTGACATCAGCGCATCAAACCGATTTGGAACACGGAAACAGTTCAAATCAGAGCTGATAGCAGAGCTTTGTGCTACACTGGCCATGTCCGCCATTCGTTTCAATGACCGTGTCGGACTGATTCTGTACACCGATGAAGTCGAATTTTATATTCCGCCAAAAAAAGGAAAAAAACATGTGCTTAGAATCATTCGGGAACTGATCAATTTTGAACCAAAAAACAAATCAAACAATCTTTCAAATGCGCTCAGATTCACAATCGACACTTTCAAAAGAAAAGCAAACATTTTTATACTTTCAGATTTTATTGACGACAGCGATTATGAAAAAAATCTGAAAATTACCGCCAAAAAACATGATGTTGCAGGCATACGGATCAGCGACGAAAGAGAAATCATCCTTCCCGATGTGGGCATAATCAGACTGACCGACAACGAAACCGGAAAAACAAAACTGATCAACACCTCTTCTCCCCGACTGAGAGCGGCTTACACTGATTATCACCGTCAGATGGGACATCGGTTTGAACAGAATTTCAAACATGCAAATGCTGGAAAACTTGAAATCAGAACCGGCGAAGATTTTGTAAAGCCTTTGTTGAATTATTTCAAAAAACATTCTGCAAGATGAATCTGAAATTTTTTGAATCAATGGTTCATTACAGCTTCCAAAAACTGTTTTTCAAATGGTTGATTTTGCTGATTCCGGTGATTTCAACAGCCCAGATCGATACAAAAATCGATACCGCACACATCAAAATCGGAGAACCGATTCATTATACGCTCAGCGTACTGATGAAAAACAATTCAGAAATCCAACTGCCCGAATTGACCGATACGGTCAGCAGCCATATTGAAATTCTGGATCAGCAAACCGATACAATTGCAGATGGGAACGAAAAAAAGCTGATCCGAAAAATGACGATCACTTCCTATGATCCCGGCGAATTTCTGATCCGTTCGCTGCCGGTGATCATCAACAGTGACACACTGCTTTCGCATTCATTTCAGATTCGGGTGGATGATGTGATAATCGATTCTGCAAATCTCGCCGGCTATCCGATCAAACCGATTATGGACGAAACCTACAATTGGAAAGATTATTTGAGAAAATACTGGTTTGAAGGGCTGATTGTACTGCTGATGATTGCTGTTTTGGCAGCTGTCTGGTGGTGGATGAAAAATCGTGAAAAGAGAATTGCAAAAAAATTGATTCCAAAAACGCCATACGAAGAAGCAAAAGAAGCATTGAAAAAACTGGATGAAAAAAAATATCTCGACAAACACCAAATCAAACCGTATTATTCGGATTTGTCATTTATTTTGAGAAGATATTTGGGAAGGGTTTTTTATTTCTCATCATTGGAACTGCTTTCTGACGATCTGACCGAGCATTTGAATCAAACACGGCAAATTAGCAAAGAAGAAGTCGGAAAACTCAAAGAATTTCTGTTTGATTCCGATCTGGTGAAATATGCAAAAGCAATTCCGGAGGGAAGCCGTCACAAGTTGTACCGCAGATGGGTCGAAGACTTAATCGAAAAGACCAAACCGGTTGAAATTGAGAATGAGACACAGCAAACCAACTCAAAAAACAACAGGAGATGATTGGTAATCTTGAATTTCAGTTTCCCTGGGCGCTTCTGCTTTTGATGCTGCTTCCACTGTTGGTTTACAAACATTACAAACGAAAAAACAAAAAAGCGGGTGTAAAAATTTCAACACTGAAACCGTTTGAAAATTCACACAGTTTTCTGACCGAACTCAAACCCTTTATCTATCTGCTGAGGATATTGGCGCTCGCACTGATGATCATCGCACTAGCAAGACCTCAGATCGTTGAAGCGACCACAAGCATTAAATCAGATCAGGGAATCGATATCATGCTGACCGTAGACACCTCGCTCAGCATGCTCGCAAAAGACCTGACACCCAATCGTTTGGAAGCACTGAAAAGGGTGGCAATTGATTTTGTGGAAGAACGACCTTCGGACAGGATTGGTCTTGTTGATTATTCAGGTGAGGCAGTGATGAAAGTTCCGCTGACCATCGATCACAATGTGCTGATCCAAGAAATCAAAAATCTTCAAACCGGTGTCCTGGCAGACGGAACAGCAATCGGCGTTGGTTTGGCAACTGCTGTAAACCGATTGAAAGACAGCGAAGCAAAAAGCAAAATCATCATACTGCTGACCGACGGGGTGGAATCAATCGATTATGAAAACAATCTGCTTTATATTTCACCAAAGGAAGCTGCAAAAATCGCATTCAGCAAAGGAATCAAGGTTTATACCATAGGATTGGGAACCAATGGAAGAGCACCTTTTCCAACCGGCAGAGATATGTTTAGCGGCGAATTGATTTATACGATGGAACCGGTCGAAATCGATGAAGTTTCATTGAAATACATTGCAAAAGTCACAGGCGGGCAGTATTTCAGGGCAACTGACAATGAGACACTAAGAGAAATTTACGATCACATCAACAAGCTTGAGAAAACAGATGTAAATACAATCAAATATTACAATTACACCGAATTGTTTTCAAAATTTTTGGTCTGGGCACTGATTTTGCTGATTATTGAACTGATTCTTCAAAAAACAATATACAAAGAACTGAACTGATGGAATGGGGGCATCCTGAAAATATAATCTGGCTTTTGTTCATTCCGGTGTTTATCGGACTCGGCATCTATATCTATCGATGGCGAATCAGATCCAGAAGAAAATTTGCAGACCCCGAACTGATTTCAAGAATTTTTCCGGGCCGTTCAAAAAACTTTTGGCTCAAGACTCTTCTGATCAGTTTCGGATTCTTTTTTGGTGTTGCCGCGCTGATGGATCCGCTGTATGGCGAAGAAGAAGTTCAGACAAAAAGAGAAGGCACCGACATCATTTATGCGCTCGATCTGTCAAACAGCATACTTGCTGAAGATGTGGCGCCCAGCCGACTTGAAAAAGCAAAAAAAATTATCTCAGAATCGATTGAAAGACTTGGCGGTGACCGTGTCGGACTGATTGTTTTTGCGGGTGATGCCTATATGATTTCACCGCTGACAACCGATTACAATTCGATATTGTCATACATCGATTCTGCCTCACCCGAACTGATCACCAACCAGGGAACAAATTTCAATTCGGTATTGGAAAGAGCTGTTGAAATGTTCAAAGGTGTGTCACCGGCAGGGAAATTACTGGTTTTGATTTCGGATGGTGAAGACAACGACGGGAATATTTCAAAATCAGAAAATCTGGCCAAAAAAAATCATATCAAAATAATTTCAATGGGTGTCGGCACTGCTTCAGGCGGACCGATTCCGATGGATTACGGAAAATTTAAGGAATACAAAATGGACCGGTACGGAGAGACCGTGATTTCAAAACTCGAAGAAAAAAATCTGAAGTCGCTTGCAAACGCATCATCAGGAATCTATATCCATGTGGATCAGACAATTGCAGCACTGGACAAACTTCACAATTTTATAAACGGTCAGAATAAAGTTGAAAATGACAGCTCGCTGAGTATGGACAAAAGACATGTTTTTCAATACTTTTTGGGCATTGCATTTCTGTTTATTTTTATAGATACTTTAACAACTGAGTATAAACTTTTTAACAACAAAAAACTCTAATTTTGACCTCATTTATGCCTAACCTGAAACTCATATTCATTTTGGTGACTGTCGCTGTATTCAGCGAATTCGGCTTTGGTCAGAACACCAAATCAAAAGACTATGTCATCCGCGGAAACAAGGAATACAATCAGGACAATTATCAAAAGGCTGAAGCGCAATACAGGACAGCGTTGTCTGAAGAAGAAAATTCGGTCAAAGCAAATTACAATCTCGGAAACGCACTTTATCAGCAAAAAAAATATGATCAGTCAAGAGCTCATTTCGATAAAATCATTCAAAACCGAAGCGCATCAAATTCTGACAAGGCAAGTGCCTATCACAACATCGGGAAAAGTTATCTGGATGAAAAGAATTACGAAAAAGCAGTCGTGAATTTTAAAGATGCACTGAAGCTGAATCCGAACGACGACCAGACCCGGTACAATTACGCACTGGCAAAAAAGAAGATGGAAGAAAAGCAGAAAGAAGATCAGAAAAATAATCAGGATTCAAAAAACAAGAATAAAAGTAAATCTGACAATCAGAACAAAGACAAAAATAAAAATTCTGATCAGGACAAGCAAAACCAGCAACAGAATCAGCAGGACAAAAATCAGAAAGACAATCAGCAGAACGGAAATAACGACCAAAACAAAAAAGATGATCATTCCAATCCGAATCAGCAGATTCAGAATGGGGATGACGACTCAAATGAGCAGCCAAAGTCAATTGAAGAACAGAGACAGGAAGACATGCTGGATGCGCTTGGTCAGCAGGAACGGGAGACGCTCAGAAAAATCATGAGTCAGAAAACAAAGGGAAAACGGACAAAAAATCAAAAAGACTGGTAATGACAAGAAATCTGTTTTTTGTTTTATTGATTTTGGGAACCGCCTCACTTCTGAGAAGTCAGGAGATTTCTTTCAAATCGGTTGCGGACAAAACTGAAGTCTCGGTTAACGAGCGCTTCTCTGTTCAGTTTGTATTGACCTACGGACAGGAAAATGTGTCTGTGGATCATCCGATCCGACTTCCTGATTTTGGCGGTCTGCAGCAGTTGGGCGAATCGACCATCAACCGTTTTCAGTTTTCAAACGGAGTTGCCATCAATCAGGTCGGTATAGAAGCAATTTTGGTGGCTGATCACGAAGGCACCTACAATATCGGCAGCGCACTGATCAGTTTGGGCGGAAAAAAATACAAAACCGACCCGATCAAAATCACAGTCAAAAAAGGATTGAAACCAAAAGAACCCGCCGGACAAAGGATGAACGAAGCATTTATCAGTGCAGAACTTTCTGACGAAAACCCGTTTATCAATCAGGCCGTTATACTGGTCATCAAAATGTATTCGAGAGAATACGGACTTTTCCAAAGACTCCGAAATTACAAAGAACCGGATTTCAATGATGTGATTGCAAAATTTGTCAGCGAACGAAGCGATGACAGTGAAAAACAGGTACTGGTCAACGGCCGAACATTTATTTCAAAAGAATTGGCTCGTTATGTCCTCTTTCCGCAAAAAGCGGGTGACATTGAAATCGATCCGTTTTCGGTCAATGTGTTTATTTCAAGTTTTTACGGAGCCGAAAATATTCCGCTTTCGACCGAACCGATCATGATGCATGTCAAAAATCTGCCGACAACCGGTAGGCCTGCAAAATTCAGCGGTGCAGTAGGTGAATTCACGCTCAATACAAATATTTCAAAAACCGAAGCAAAATCAAACGAAACCATCAATCTGGAAGTTGAAATCATCGGGAGTGGAAATCTGAATACGCTGAAAGCACCCGATGTGAGTGTTCCCGAAAACATAGAAACTTATCCGCCCAAAAAAAGAGATGCATACGATCTGAGACCGAACGGACTGAAAGGAAAAATCGTTGAAACACATTTGCTGGTTCCTCAATACGGCGGAAATTATACTGTCGGCCCGATTGCATTCAATTATTTTGATCCCGGTCAGAAAAAGTACATCACACTGAATTCAAAAGCTTATCAGTTGAATATCAGCGGCCCGCAACCGCCGAAAGACAGCGGAAAAACAGCAAAAAATGATTTGGTTCCAAACGAAAGTC
Organism: Weeksellaceae bacterium; assembly: GCA_041677705.1. GTDB lineage: Bacteria > Bacteroidota > Bacteroidia > Flavobacteriales > Weeksellaceae > Moheibacter. Next base: position 36,625 of record JBAYPM010000003.1, read on the forward strand.
AGTCTGAACCCGCACCCAACAGTTTTATGTCTGATCTGCCCCAAAGTCTGACAGAAGTCAAAAACAGAGTGACCAAAACGGTAGAAAAAGACAACAATTGGATCTGGATAATTGGCGGATTAATTTCGGCATTTACTGTATTTTATGTTTTCAGAAAAAGAAAATCGGCAGAAAAAGATCATAAATCAGAAAAACAATTGCTTTCTGAATTCAAATCTGAAATCAGTAAACAATTGTCTGAACTAAATACGCTTGCAAACAATCAAAACAAGGATGAATTCTTAAATCTTCAGGAAAAGATACTCACTGAAATTGGAATACAATACAGCGGAATCAGTCTTTCTGAATTTACAGAAAATGATGCGGCTCAAAAATTAAAAGAAAAATTTGGCGACACAGCAGATCGCTGGAAAATGCTGCTGTTGGACTGTAAAAGTTCAAAATACGGGCTCGGCGCTCCAAATATTGATTTGAACAGCCGTTATGCTGAAACCGAAAACCTTTGGAAATCATTTCAAAAATAAGCGCGCTCAGATTGTGTCAATTCAATCATCGGGTATAACTTTGCAAAAAATTTAAATGAAGGATTTTTTTGTTAATTTTTCTTTTAAAGAAATCGGAGCCTGTTTTGCAGTACTTTTTGCAGTGATCGATTCTCTGGGAAGCATCCCGGTGATCGTTGACATCCGCAAAAGAGTCGGTCACATTCAGTCTGAAGAAGCTACGATTGTGGCAGGAATCATTATGATTTCATTTCTGTTTTTCGGGACCAAGATATTGAATATCATCGGAATCGATGTTGAATCATTTGCGGTTGCCGGCGCTTTTGTCATCTTTATCATCGCATTGGAGATGATCCTCGGAGTTCAGATTCAGAAAGGAGTCACCGCCGAATCCGCATCCATCGTTCCGATTGCTTTTCCGCTGATCGCAGGTGCCGGATCGCTGACCACCGTACTGACGCTGAGAGCAGAATTTGCAGACATCAACATCATCATCGCCATCATCCTCAATATGATCATTGTGTACATCATACTCAAAAATGCGGGCAAGCTCGAAAGGATTTTGGGCAAAGGACTTATGTCTGTGCTTAATAAAGTTTTTGGTGTGATTCTGATGGCAATTGCCGTCAAATTGTTTGTTTCAAATATCGGTGCACTGTTTGTCCAAAGTTTTTAATTTATGAAGACCTTTATATACATCGCAATCATTTTTATACTCGGCTCACTGATTTACAATCTGGCGAAATATCATTATTCAGAAAGCATTTTTTCTGATTGGAACCGTCCGTTTGTAATCGGGATCGGTGCAGGCATCTGCGGACTGCTGCTCGCTCTGGTCATGCTGAAGTATCATCAGCTGAAACCAAATTTAGAGAATCAATCAAAGAAAGGATAGATTTCTCAATCACAGCGAAACTCAATGGTTCCTTTCCGGTATAAATAAACATGACATCCAGACCGCAGCCAGGTTTCAGACAGTGCTGATTCAGACGGAATGCTTCTCTGATTCTGCGTTTGATCAAATTTCTTTCTGCAGCTTTTCTGATTTTCTTTTTGGGAACGCTGACTGCAACTTTATAAGAATCAGGTCTTTGTCTGTCAAAAAAATAAACCGCTGTAATCGGAAATTTTGAAAACCGACTGCCTTCAGCAAACAAATTCTCAATCCGTTTTCTGCTTTTTAATTTTCTGTCCTGACCAAATTTTAAATCCATCTGTCGAAAAAGGATTCCAAAGTTAATTCATTCTGCGAAATAAGAGTATCTAAGAAAGATTCATTAATTTTGTACAAATTTAAATTTAAATAAAATGTATCCTGAAGAAATAGTAACCCCAATGAAGAATCAGCTCACTTCAAAGGGATTTGAAGATCTGACGACCAAAGAAATGGTGGACGAGGCAATGAAAAGAAAAGGAACAACTCTGGTAATGGTGAACAGTGTTTGCGGCTGTGCTGCGGGTGCTGCGCGCCCGGGTGTGGTTTTGTCGCTTGACGGAAATAAAAAACCCGATCATCTGGTGACCGTATTTGCTGGTTTTGATTATGATTCAACCGAAAGAATGAGAGAATATATGCTGCCATTCCCACCAAGCTCGCCTTCAGTTGCACTTTTCAAAGACGGTGAACTGGTACACATGCTGGAAAGATATCACATAGAAGGTCATCGCGCAGAAGCAATTGCAGAAAATCTGAGACAGGCATATGAAGAATATGTCTGATGATTTGAAACCTTAAATTTAAAACCCTTTAATTCAACCGAGTTAAAGGGTTTTTCGTTTTTTGTCGTAATTTTACTAAAAAATTTAAATGAAAGTTTTTATCGGATTTCTGTTCACCTTCCTCTTTACGATTCAAAACTTCGCACAAACACTTAACCCGTTTCATCAGACTTTGGCCAATCAGGTCAGTCAGAGCAACATCATACAGCATCTGACTGATTTTGAAAATTTTGGAGTCAAAACCTTCGGATCTCAGGAAGAAGATGATGCACTCAACTGGCTGATTTCATTTTATCAGTCAAACGGATATACAGACATTGAAACCCAAACCGTCAGCGCTTATGGCGAAACCGGTTCAAATCTGATTGTAACCAAAACCGGAACTGTCTATCCGGATACCTACGTCATCATTGATGCTCATTATGATACGATTTACGGACCCGGAACCAATGACAACGGAAGCGGCACTTCTATACTGATGGAATTGGCAAGAATATTTGCAAATGTTCAAACCGAATATTCGATCAAATTCATTCATTTCACGGCAGAAGAATGGGGACTGATCGGCAGCCAGCAGTATGTGGACCAAATTGTCATTCCTCAAAATCTGGACATTAAACTGGTCTTCAATATCGACCAGGTCGGCGGAGTTGCAGGAATGAACAACAACAAAGTTGTTTGCGAAAATGATGTATTTCAGCCACACGGAAATGATTCTGAATCTGCCCAGATTACACAGGAACTTTCAAACTGCATCGGGCTTTATTCAAATCTGGATACCGCGACCGATATCGCATACGGCTCGGATTATATTCCGTTTCAGGATGCCGGCTATGTAATTACAGGATTGTATGAATACAACGAATCAGATCATCCGCACACACCGACCGATACACTTGAAAATATGGATCCCGAATATGTGTATCAAATTGCAAAAGGATCTGCCGGCGCACTTGCCTATTTTGCAAAAGCTTTTCAGAATATGGGTATGAATGATTCTGATCCGAATCAGTTCATCGTTTATCCGAATCCGGCTGATCAGTCGATTACAATTCAGGCTCAGCCGACCAATCAGTTGAAACAAATCAGTCTGATTGATTTTTCGGGAAGAACGATTTATCAGTCGGCTGAAAAATTGGATCGGGATTTGATAATCAGCACTTCACAACTGCCAAACGGTGTTTATATTTTAAAGATCAACGGCATAAGTCATAAAATCATCGTTCAACACAATTAATTTTTCGCTTTGTTTACAGGAATTATTGAAACAACCGGGATTGTAAAAAAAACTGAAAGAATGGGTTCAAATCTGAACATTTGGATCGAATCCGATTTTACGGATGAACTGAAGATTGATCAGAGCATTTCGCACAACGGCGTCTGTCTGACAGTAACCGAAATTTCCGGAAATCAGTATTGTGTAACTGCAATTGACGAAACTCTGAAAAGATCAAATCTGGGTGAACTGAAAGAAAACAGCCGGGTCAATCTTGAAAGATGTATGCGTTTGAATGAAAGACTGGACGGACATATCGTTCAGGGTCATGTGGATCAGACAGCAATTCTCAAATCAGTTACCGATCAGGACGGAAGCAACCTTTTTTTGTTTGAATATGATGAAAAATCGACCGGAAATGTGACGGTTGAAAAAGGTTCGGTCTGTGTCAACGGGATCAGTCTGACGGTTGTTGACTCGGCGCCGGGTGAATTCTCTGTTGCCATCATTCCATATACCATGGAACACACAAATCTGAAGAATTTGAAACCGGGTGATCGTGTAAATCTCGAATTTGACATCATTGGGAAATATGTGAAAAAATTAATGAATCCGTAAAAATGTTCAATCACCTCAAGTTATCACAAAAAATATTTCTGGCGCTGTTTCTGGTGATCCTGCTGACAGCGGTTTCGATTTTGATGATAACACTGATCAATTACAGAAAACACAGTCTGTCGTTTGCCGAAGAAAATCTGAAGATCAAAGAAAGAGAGGTATTGGCATCGATTGATTACGAACTCGACAAAGTTCCCGTAAAAGTAAATCAGGACAATATATTCAGTCTGCTTCAGAATTCGATTCTCGGCATTTCGGATATTCACAAAACCGATATCAATGTTTTTGATACCCGTGGAAATCTGATCATTTCGACCGAATCAGAAGAACCGGTGGAAAGAGTGATTCCAAAACAGGTGCTGGACAGTCTGTCAAGAAATCTTGAATTTCTTAAAATTCCGATTCGTACAAAAGGCGGGAAACAAATTCTGACCACCTACAGATATCTGAATGACATTCAGGGACATCCGATTGCAATTGTCAATATTCCCTACAAATCCGACGACAGCCTGATCAAAAACAATATGCACAAACTGCTCAACCGATATGCAGGTGTGATGATCTTTATTCTGATTTTCGGCGGTTTTATTTCATGGTTTCTGGCAAAAAAAATTACCCAAAGAATCGATCTGATAGCAGCCAAAATCAAACAAACAGATGTAGTCGTTCACAACCGGCCGATCGGTTATGAACAGAATGATGAGTTCAAACCCATTGTTGATTCATACAATGAAATGCTTGACAAACTCAATCATCAGTCAAATCTTCTGGCGCTGACCGAGCGCGAAGACGCATGGCGCGAAATGGCAAAACAGGTGGCGCATGAAATCAAAAATCCACTGACACCGATGCGGATGCTGATTCAGAATTATGTGAGAAAATACAATCCTGACGACCCGAATGCAAAAGAAAAATTGGACGATTTGTCAGAAACACTAATCAGTCAGATCGATACCATGTCGGCGATTGCAGAAGCCTTTTCTGATTTTGCAAGACTCCCGGTCAGAAACGATGAAGAGATTGATGTGGCAGAAACCATACGCACCGCATTGGAAGTTTTTCCGAGAGATTCGGTTCAATTCAACTCGTCTGCAAAAGAACTGAAAATCAATTTCGACCGTATCTATCTGATCAGAATCATCACCAATCTGGTCAAAAATTCAATTCAGGCAATACCAGAAGAAAGAAAACCCGAAATCAGCGTATTTCTTCAAAAGATCAAAGATTATATCATCATCCGTGTAACCGACAACGGAATGGGAATCCCGCCTCATCTGGGTGACAAAATTTTTGAACCCAAATTTACAACCACTACCGGCGGAACCGGTTTGGGACTGGCAATGGTCAAAAAGATCGTCGAAGATTACAACGGCGAAATCAGATACATCAGTGAGGAAGGAAGAGGCACAGAATTCATCATCAGGATACCTTATGTCAGATCCGTTTTTTAGATTCAAACGATTTTCTGTCCGACATCGAGATTCAGCAATGAAAGTTGGTGTGGACGGTGTATTGCTCGGCGCATGGGCTTCTGCCGAAAATCCGAAACGAATTCTTGACATCGGTTCGGGAACCGGGCTGATCGCGATGATGCTGGCGCAAAGATTTGAAGATGCCGAAATCACTGCGGTTGAAATCAGCCGTTCCGCTTTTGAGGAGTCTGAATTCAATTTTGATCACAGTCCTTTTGCCGACAGAATGAAGGCAGTGAATCTTCCGATTCAGGAATTTAAAGATGAAAACAAATATGATCTGGTGGTCAGCAATCCGCCCTATTTTGAACCAAATCACGACAATGGTACCGACAGAAGCCTGGCCAGACAAAAGTCCGAACTCAATTTTGAAGATTTGTCCAAATCTGTTGAAAGACTGATGGGTACGACAGGGAATTTCGGTCTGATACTCCCCTATTTGTCTGAGAGTGAGTTTATTTCAATCGCTTCAAAAAATCTTTTGTTTCCAAAAAAGATCACAAGGGCAAGAGGAAATCCGGAATCGTCAATGAAAAGAAGTCTGATTTTATTTTCAAAAGCCAAATCAAAGGTTGAAATAAACGAACTGACGATCGAGCAGTCGAGAAATGTTTATACCCAAGAATATATCGGTCTGACCAAAGAATTTTATCTGAAAATGTAATTCTGCTAATTTCTTACCGTTCTGAAATTCTTCAATTTCAGATGAATATGCTGCTTTTCAGGTCGCTGATCCGAATAAAAATAAACTTCGGTTTCCTGATTGATTGCTTTGATCAGATAATTATTTCCCTGAAAACAAATTTCATCGATCAGAAATTCTGATCCTTTGTCGTCAAGAAAAATTTCTTCGGGGTAAATCACCGCAAATCTGTTTTCATCAATTCTGATCCGAAACAGCCGCCACATTTCGGTTGGCGTGAGACAGTTGAAGATGCCCAAAAGTCCGGCCACATATTTATTCTTTGGCTGACTTTTTAATTCCTCCGGGCTTGCAATCTGGATCAGCCGTCCGTTTTTGATCACAAAAATCCGGTCCGAATATGCCATCGCGTCATTGATATCGTGAGTGGTAATCAGCACAGTCGTTCCGTTTTCTTTTGCCCAGTCTCTGATTCCTTTTCTGATTTCAAATTTCAAAGGCTGATCAAGATGACCGTATGGTTCGTCGAGCAAAAGGATTTCGGGTTGAGCGGCGAGAGCAGCTGCAATCGAAATTCGCTGTCGCTGTCCGCCGCTCATTTTTGACGGCAGTTCGTCTTTGAACTGCAACAGTCCGACTGCCTTGAGCGCACTTTTAATATTTCTCTTCTTTTTCGGAAGATCAAAATTGCTCAAATATTTACCCACATTTTCGGCCACGCTGATGGTTTCAAGCAAACTGAATTCCTGGGTAACAAATTTCATTTTCGAATGGCCTGGCACCAAATTGAATTTGGGTCCGCCGATTTTTTCACCGTTAAAAAGAATCTCACCTTCGGTTGCGTCTTCCATTCCGTAAATCAATTTCAGCAAAGTTGACTTTCCGCTGCCGCTTTCGCCGAGAATGCTGATAAATTCAGAATCTTCAATCTGAAAATTGATCCGTTTCAGCACAGGATTACCGGCCGAATATTCAAAATTTAGATTTCTTGATTTGAGCATATTCAAAGATAAACCGAAAGTTCGGAACTGCACAATTTATGTGGCCGACTTTGACACAGTTTTCAATTGAATTTTTGAATGATCCCGAAGAATTAATAACCAGCTGTTTCGACTGATCATACTACTTTTGAAATGAATTCAGTAGATTAAAAAATCAAATGCTGTTTCTTATCATAAATCAATTTTCAGGCACGCGTTTTGCCATAAGTTTGCTCAAAATTTAAAAAAATGAAGAAAGTATTTTTAGGATTAACAGTTATGGGGATGATTTTCATTGCTTCCTGCGGAAAAAGTGCGGAAACCATTACAGCAGGTGACGCTCAGGAAGCTTCTTCTGCATCCCGGGATTCTGAATCATTTGTAGTAAACACAGATGAAAGTTCAACCACATGGAGAGGGTTTAAATTCTTCCATGATGCGACAAAACCTGAAGTTGGTCATTTTGGAACCATCAAAATCAAAGACGGAATGTTTACTGCAAAAGACGGAGTTCTTGAGTCTGGAAAAATCATTTCTGACCAGTCCACACTTGTCAGCGATGACCTGGCAGACGATCCGGAAGGAAAGGGTAAACTTGAAGGTCATTTGAAATCTCCTGACTTTTTGAATGTGGATCAGTTTCCGAATGCAACTTTTGAAATTTCAAAAGTAACACCGCTGACAGACGGCGATTACAACACTGAAATTTCGGGAAATCTGGATTTCAGAGGCGTTCCAAAAAACATTACATTCAAAGCAAATGTAAAAATTGACGGAGAAAAACTGACCATACAGTCAGAGGAATTTACCATCAACAGACAGGATTTCGGTGTTGATTTTGCACCAAAGAGCGATGCGGTTATCAAGGATGAAGTGGTTCTCCAGCTCGATATCAAAGCCGACAGACAGGCATAATCAAAAACGATAAATATCAATTGAAAGCTTCGGGAAACCGGAGCTTTTTTTTATTGGAATCGTTACTTCAAAAAACTGCTTTACAATAAAAATTCCGATCTGAAGAACAGACCGGAATTTGAGGTTCCGAGCGGATTCGAACCGCTGTAAACGGTTTTGCAGACCGGTGCCTAGCCCCTCGGCCACGGAACCATTTGTTTACTTTTGGTTTGCAAAGATAAAAATTTAAACCAAACTTAAAATTTCTTTTCCAAAACTATACTCACTTTTTCGACATTGCCGCCAATCGGCGGATTCATCTTTGAAAGCTTGATAACTGCGCTCTCCACCTGACTGAGTTCTTCGCCGATCCTGTCGAGTACTCTTTGCGCCACTGTCTCAAGAAGTTTGGACCGGACTGATAATTCTTCCTTTACAATCCGGTTCAGATGCACATAGTCAACCGTATCGTTCAGGCTGTCTGATTTAGTCGATTTGGTCAAATCTGCTATAATCTCAAGATTGACCACATAATCGGATCCGATTAGTGCTTCTTCGTCCAGACAACCGTGATTTGAATAGATCCGGATGTTTTCGAGTATAATTTTTCCCATGTTTCAAAATTACAATCTTTCATGAAATTTGAGATCATTCAGATTGAAATGTTCGGTGTTGTGATGTTTGGTTATTTGTGTAAATTAAGCACAAAAAAACGCTTCACCGGGCGAAGCGTTTTTGTCAAATATTATTGATCTGAATTATTTTTCCTCTGTCTGGGCATCTTCAGTTTTTTCCTCTTCAATGCTCAGCAGACCTTTTGACTGAAGAACATTGTACCATTGAAAAAGTTTTTTCAGATCCGAATCATAAACCCTGTCTTCATCATATTCAGGCAACACCTCTTCGATGTAGGCTCTCAGCTTTGCACCCGATTCTTTGTGACTGATGGTCGGCCCGCCATTTTCCTTTTCAAAGATTTTTGTAAATACATCTTTGAGTGGAAATTCTTCGGAAGTACCGTAGATCGCTACATTTTCGAGCAGGCTCACATTGTTTTGTGCCGAAATCGAAGTCTTTTTTCCTTTGTCCAAATCTTCAACGATAAACCCGCCTTTGGCTTGTGAAACCAGTTTGAAGAGTCCGGGTTTGCCCGAAATTGAAATAATTTTTCTTAAATCCATATTCGTTATTACTTAATAATTAAAGCGGAAACTTCATCTGATAATCGGTTTTCACTTTTCCTTTTGATATATTTCTTAATTTGTTCTCTACAAGTCTTTTTTTGAATGGTGACAGATAATCTGTAAACAGTATGCCTTCAATATGGTCGTATTCGTGCTGAATGACCCTTGCACGAATATCTGAAAATTCTTCTTTGTGGTGATTCCATTTCTCATCAAAATACTCAATTTCAATGGCTTCGGGTCTTTCTACATCTTCACGTATGCCCGGAATACTCAGACAGCCTTCGTTGAATTTGTGTTCTTCACCTTTTCTATGAGTGATTTTGGCATTGATAAACACCTTTTTGCATTTTGACAGCTCTTTACCAATGTCCTCATAATCTTCATCATCCGCAAACGGAGTCAGATCAATCACAAACAGACGGATCGCCAAACCGATCTGAGGCGCAGCCAGACCGATGCCGTTTGCATCATGCATGGTGTCAAACATGTTTTTAATCAGCTGGTTCAGATTTTTATAATCTTTGTCGATCTCAGCACTCAACTGTCTCAAAACCGGATCTCCATAAGCCCGAATCGGTAATATCATTCCTAAAAAATTTTTGCAAAATTACGGCTTTTTCATAAAACGAAGGTTGAAAGATTTTTGTTCGTTTGGATTTTCTGTTTAATTTGTTCTGTGAATCAATATTTTATTACGGCTTAGTTTTTGAGTTTCCGATTGAATGATTCCAAAACCTGAAAAATTATGACTGCAACTTCATTTATCAAAGCCATTCTCGCCATTCTTATTGCCGTATTGATCAGTTCATTTATTTCGATTTCAAAATCCGAAATCCTCAGCGGAAAGATTTTTGACACAGAAGGTCAGCCGGCTGCAGATGCAGAAGTCATCAATCTCAACAACAATTTTGCAACCTTGAGCGCCGAAGACGGCTCGTTTGCTGTCAGAGGGAAAAAAGGAGACCGGATTTTGGTCAAATATCATAACCGGTCGTACAATCATGTCGCCGAAAAAGCCCGGCGACTGGAAATCCATCTCAAAATAAATGAAACAAAAACTGAAGTTGAAGACTTCAGCGGCGGCATCATCTCTGAAGAAAGAACTGCCGCGGTAAAAATCAGAGGTTCAGGCTCTATTTCGGCAGCTTCAGGAATAACTGTGGATGGTGCATTGGAAGGCAAAGTCTCGGGAATCAGTGTCAGCGGTGAAACTGCTCATAAAATAAAAGATGTTTCTTCAGGCGAAACATCCGGCAGAAGCGTATATTCTGACAAAGACATAGCGGCAGGACAGCTGACCGCAGGTGAAGTCAACGATTTCAGCTATTTTGAATACTGGCAGGATCTGTCTGAAAATGATCTGGAAGAATGGAAAAAACATTGGGAAATCAATCCGGCTTTCCGTTATTCCGTTGTACTGACCAACCGCGACGGTTATCCAATGGTGAACCGAACGCTGCATCTTGCCGGATCTTCGGGCTATATCTTCTGGACCGCCAAAACCGACAATACGGGTCGTGCAGAATTGTGGTATCAACCCGAAGATTTGTCGGTCCAAAATCCACCGCGGGATTTGAAGATTCTGGATGAGCAAAAAAATATGTTGCTTTCCAATGCGGTAGAATTCAAAAACGGAATCAATTTTTACAGTTTGGAAGAAGGCTGCAACGATTCACAAAAAATAAATATTGCTTTTATGATAGACGCCACCGGTTCAATGGGTGATGAGTTGGGCTATCTGCAGGCAGAGTTGTACGATGTCATCGAGCGTACAAAAAAGGAACTCCACAATGCGGATTTAAAAATAGGCAGTGTTTTTTATCGGGATACAACGGATGAATATTTAGTGAAAAACTTTGATTTTACTTCCAGAACCGGGGACATTATTTCATTCATCAAAAAACAGCGTGCCGGCGGTGGCGGCGATTATCCCGAAGCGGTGGTGGAAGCCTTTGAAGAATCGCTGAATCAGCTTTCCTGGGAAAAGGATGCAGAAACCAAGCTGCTTTTTGTTTTGTTGGATGCGCCACCGCATCACAATCCCGAAAATCTGGCAAAACTCAACAGTCTTGCGAGAACTGCAGCCCAAAAAGGAATCCGCGTCATTCCGCTGGCGGCGAGCGGTATTGACAAAAGCACCGAATTCCTAATGCGTTCCATTGCGCTTCAGACCAACGGCACTTATCTGTTTTTGACCGACCACAGTGGAATCGGGGATCCGCACATTGAACCATCGACCGAAAGTTATCAGGTGGAAATGTTCAATGATATGCTGCTGAGAATCATTCTTCAATTTACTGAGACAAGAAACTGTAAAAACACTGAAGAATATCCTGAAAACAGTCAACTCGAAAATAAGATCAAACCTTCTTCGAATATCAAATGGAGTTATTCACCAAATCCGGTCAGAGATCTTCTCAATGTCAAAATAGATAAAGAAGCCGATGGTATTTTTCTTTTTGACACCACCGGGAAACTGATTTTTTACAAAACTGAAAAATCCAATAATTATCAGTTGAATCTGAGCGGACTGCCTGCCGCTGTTTATTATCTGAAGGTGATTGCGGGCGATCAGGAGCTTTACGGAAAAGTGATCAAAAGATGAATTGAAATTAATAGAACACTGGCTTTAAATTTTGAATTAATTCGACATTCACACCCGACAGCCCAAAAATTTCCAACTTCTGACAGAATAATGTAGTTTTGCACTCACAGACACATCGGTATGGAAGAACTAAAATCAGTCATTGAAAATGCATGGCAAAACAGGGAACTGCCTGCAGATGAAATCACCCAAAAATCTATTAGAGAAGTCATCCGGCTGCTCGATGACGGAAAACTCAGAGTCGCAGAGCCAACTGACAACGGATGGCAGGTGAACGAATGGGTGAAAAAAGCAGTGGTGATGTATTTTCCGATCCAAAAAATGGAAACAATCGAAGTCGGGATATTTGAATTTCATGACAAAATTCCGCTCAAAAAAAATTATGCCGAAAAAGGTGTCCGGGTCGTTCCGCACGCCATCGCACGATACGGGTCCTATGTGTCAAAAGGTGTGATTATGATGCCGTCTTATGTGAATATCGGCGCCTATGTGGATGAAGGAACCATGGTCGATACCTGGGCGACAGTCGGAAGCTGTGCACAGATTGGAAAAAATGTCCATCTGAGCGGCGGCGTCGGAATCGGCGGTGTGCTGGAACCTCTTCAGGCTGCACCGGTCATCATTGAGGACAATGCATTTATCGGTTCGCGCTGTATCGTGGTCGAAGGTGTAAGAGTCGGCAGTGAGGCAGTATTGGGCGCAAATGTGGTGCTGACTGCTTCAACTAAAATCATAGATGTGACCGGCAGCGAACCGGTCGAAATGAAAGGCGAAGTACCGCCGCGTTCGGTTGTGATTCCGGGCAGTTATTCCAAAAAATTTCCGGCAGGCGAATTCAGTGTGAGCTGCGCACTGATCATCGGTCAGCGAAAAGAAAGCACCAACAAAAAAACTTCTCTGAACGATGCACTCAGAACGCACAATGTAGCCGTCTGATATGAACAACTACCGATCCGTCATATTGCTCCTGCTCAAAAGGCTGCTGCTGATTTTTGCACTTTATCAGCTCAGCAGACTGGTCTTTTACTTTTGGAATCACAGCTCATTCCCAACTGCTGGACTGATTGAGTTCATCGGCGGAATCCGTTTTGATCTGTCTGCAATTTTCTATATCAACTCGGTGTTGATCATCGCTCATCTGATTCCCGGAAATTTCAAATACGGAATGACCTACCTGAAAATTCTCAAAATCCTGTTTTTTTCGGTCAACCTGATTTTTCTGGCAACCAATTTTATTGATGTCCCTTATTATAATTTCACTTCGAGAAGAAGCACACTTTCACTGATTACCGCTTCGGGTATGCAGCAGGATGTAATCAGGCTGATACCTGCTTTTGCAAAAGATTATTGGATGCTGGTCGTCGGTTTTGTGCTCCTGGCGGTTGTTTTCTGGAAACTGATTCCGAATTTCAAACCAAAAACGGATTCTAAACCTGATTACAAAAATCCGGTTCCCTGGCTGGTTTTTCTGATTTCAATTCCGGTTATACTGATCGTAGGAAGAGGCGGACTGCAAAGAGTTCCGCTCAAAATTGTACATGCAGTTCAGTACACAAAAAATCCGAATTATACTGCTTTGGTGCTCAATACGCCATTTTCAATTTTGAAGACCATTTCAAAAAATGACAATCTGAAGGAACTTCATTATTTTTCGGATGATGAAGTTGCCAAAATTTTTCAGCCGGTGATCGAATTGAAAAATGATGATGAATTTGACCAAAAAAATGTGGTGCTGATCATCATTGAAAGCATGGGTGAGGAAAACCTTTTTCTTGATTTTGACGGAAAAAAACTGACTCCTTTTCTGGATTCGCTGACCCAAAGCAGTCTGTATTTCAAAAGAGCCTACGCCAACGGAAGAAAATCAATCGATGCGGTTCCGTCCACCATCACCTCGATTCCGTATCTGATGGAAATTTCATATATCTCATCGCCCTATTCGTTCAATGAAATCGACGGAATGACCAAAATCCTCAAACAAAAAGGTTATTATACTTCGTTTTTTCACGGCTCATTCAACGGCAGTCAGAATTTTGACAAATTTGCTGCGATTGCTGGTTTTGACGATTATTTCGGAAAGGAACAATATGACCGGTCGGGTGATTATGACGGCTATTGGGGGATTTTTGATGAAGAATTTCTCCAGTTTGCCAACCGGAAATTCAAAACATTCAAATCACCGTTCTTTGCTGCGATTTTTACAATTTCATCGCACAATCCATATACGGTTCCCGAAAAATACAAAGGAAAATTCCCAAAAGGAAACCGAATCATCCACGAATCAATCGCATATACCGATTATTCGCTCAGGAAATTTTTTGAAGCCGCAAAAAAAGAAGACTGGTACCGGAATACCGTTTTTGTCATCACACCCGATCATACTTCGGGCGACGACAAAACCGATCCGTATTACACCAGCGCGATGGGCAATTACAAAATTCCGCTGATGATCATTGATCCCTCACGACCCGAAATTAATTCTGTTAATCAAAAACTGATTCAGCAGATCGACATCATGCCCGAAGTGCTTGATTATCTGAATTATTCAGGGAAAATATTCAGTTTCGGAAATCATCCCGAAAAATTAAATGATCGTATGGTGGCTGATTTTAACGAAGGACTTTATCATTTCATAATCGACAATTACTATGTTTGTTTTGACGGAAAATCAGTGGTCAGGGTTTGCAATATTGTAAAAGATCCGCTGTTGAAAACCAATCTGACCGATTATCCGAAAAATTTACAGACACAGATTGAAGCATACATACAACAATACAACAACCGGATCATTAAAAACCAAACAACACTCGAAAGCATTGAAAAAGGCGCTGATCATACAAAATAAATTTATAGGCGATGTGCTTGCCTCTTCGCTGATTGCCGAAAATCTGAAACAGATTTTCCCTGACATCAGGGTCGATTTCTTTTGTTACAAACCTGCGCTTTCGGTGCTTGAAAACAATCCGTTTATCGACCGGATCATCGACTTCAATCAGAAAGATCTGAAAAAAATTTCGGTTTTGAATTATTATGCAAATATGATTCGTGAGGAGCATTATGACATTGTGATCGATCCGTATGCAAAACTGCAAAGCCGTTTCATCACTCTTAAATCGGGTGCTTCAAGAAGAATCAGTTACGACAAACCTTTTTTCAAATACATTTACACCGATCGGGTCGAGAAAGAACAATTCTCAACTTCAAGAGCCAACTGCACCGCCATCGACAATCGGGTTTCGCTGGTGCTGCCGCTCAATCCGAAAAAAATGAAGCTGAGACTTGATATGAAGATTTATCTGACCGACGAAGAAATGGCAGAAGGTCGAAAAATCCTTGAAGAAGGTGATTTGAATTTTAACCGGAAAACGCTGATGATCGGAATTATGGGCAGCAGTGAGGAGAAATCCTGGCCGATCGATTATATGTCAAAACTGATTGCGCATATTCATAAATACTACGATTTCAATATTCTTTTTAATTATACACCCGATCAGAAAGATGTGGTGAACAAGATCATGTCGGTTCAGGAATCGACAGAAAAAATTTATCCGAAAATCATTGGGAACAGTGCGCGTGAATTTTTAAAAATCCTTTATCATTGTGATGCCTTTATCGGCAACGAAGGCGGTGCGGTCAATATGTCGAAGGGATTTGATCTGCCAACTTTCAGTATTTATTCGCCACACAAATTTCCGGTTGACTGGGGCTGTTATGAGGACAACTTCAAACACATGAGCGTCCATCTTCAGGACTTGGACAAAAAGCTGATCAACACCCATTCCGACAAACAGCTGCTTCGGAAGACACCCAAAATATATCGGAAACTAAATTTTGACTATGTTCGATCCGAAACCGATAAATTTCTTCAGAATAATTTTGGTGAAGTTGATCTGCCCAAAAATCTGAATCCCGAACTGCCGAAGATTTCTGCGCTATTGATTACTTATAATGAAGAGAGAAATATTCAGAAATTCTTGGATGAAGCCTGGTATGCGGATGAAATCATCATCGTTGATTCAGAGAGCACCGACCGTACTGCTGAGATTGCAAAAAAACATCCGAAGGTGAGATTCATCGTCAGGAAATTTGACAATTTCACAGATCAGAAAAATTTTGCAATCGAACAGGCAAGAAATGAGTGGGCGACCTTTTTTGATGCAGACGAAAGAATTCCGAAAGCATTGATTTATGAGATGATTGATGAAGTCAGAAAAAATGAAGCCGATGCATTTTTTGTATATCGCCGGTTTTATTTTATGAACAAATACATCAAACATTCGGGCTGGCAGAACGATAAGGTGATCCGACTGTTTAAAAAATCAAAAAACAAGTATGGAAGCGGAAGACTGGTGCATGAGCTGATTGACAGCAAGGGAAAAACAAAATATCTCAGAAACAAACTGGATCATTATTCTTATTTTTCTGTTGAAGAATACGACCGGAAACTCACACAGTATTCGATGCTCAGAGCAAAGGAGCTGTATATCAAAAAGTTGAAACCAAATGTGTTCCATTTCTGGATCAAACCATGGTACCGATTTATGCATCACTATGTGTTGCGACTCGGAATTCTGGACGGCGGTGAAGGTTACATCATCTCAAAACTGCATGCCCATTCGGTTTTCAAACGCTATCTGTTTTTGTCCAAGATGTGGGAAAACGAGAAAGAAAAGAAGAAAAGAAAGAAAAAATAAGTAAATTTAACAGTTAAAATCAATCATTTATGAAAGCATATGTTTTTCCGGGTCAGGGTGCCCAGTTTACAGGAATGGGAAAAAATCTGTATGACAATTCTGAGGTTGCACGGAAAATGTTTGAAAAAGCAAACGAAATCCTCGGTTTCGATATTTCAAAAATCATGTTTGAAGGAAGCGCAGAAGAGCAGAAACAGACCAAAGTGACCCAGCCGGCAGTTTTTCTGCATTCGGTGATACTCGCAAAAACACTTGATGATTTTAAACCCGATATGGTTGCCGGTCATTCGCTTGGTGAATTTTCGGCATTGGTTGCAGCCGATGCTTTGTCGTTTGAATCGGGTCTTGATCTGGTTCATAAAAGAGCGATGGCGATGCAGCGCGCATGCGAATTGCGGCCTTCCACCATGGCAGCGATTTTGGGATTGGATGATGAAACCGTTGAAAAAATATGTGCAGAAGTTGACGGGATTGTGGTGCCTGCAAATTACAACTGTCCGGGACAATTGGTGATCTCGGGCGAGATTCCGGCAGTCGAAACCGCCTGTGAAAAACTGAAAGAGGCAGGTGCAAGAAGAGCGCTAATCCTTTCTGTTGGCGGTGCTTTCCATTCACCGCTGATGAAACCCGCAGAAGAGGAACTGGCAGAAGCCATCGATCAGGCAGAATTTAAAAATCCGATTTGTCCGGTCTATCAGAACGTGAGTACAAGGGCTGAAACCGATCCTGCGGAGATTCAGAAAAACCTGATTGCACAGCTGACTTCTTCGGTCAAATGGACTCAGTCGGTGCAGCATATGATCAAAGACGGCGCAACAGAATTTCTCGAAGTCGGTCCGGGAAATACGCTTCAGGGATTGGTCAGAAAGATTGATTCAAATGTAGCGGCTGCTTCTGCCGTTTCGAATTAAAAACCAAAGATTTTGAATTTCAGAGCCAACGGAAAATTACTGATTTCGGGCGAATATGCGGTTCTCGACGGTTCGCTCGCATTGGCGGTTCCCTGCCGATTCGGTCAGTCGCTTTCGGTCGAATTTGGCGAGAATTCAAATTCGCCGGTCTTGAATTGGCAGGCATTTCTGACTGATGACGAACTTTGGTTTTCGGGAAAAATCGATCTGAAAACAATTTCGGTGATTGAAACAGACAATCCTGAACTTGCGAAAAAACTGATTGGACTTTTTGAAATCATCGAAAAATTAAATCCCGGATTTTTTAAAAATCAAAATATCGATTGCAAATCCCGTCTTGAATTTCCAAAAAACTGGGGGTTGGGCAGCAGCTCGACACTGGTCAGTCTGCTGGCTCATTTTTCGGGAACCGATGCATTTGAACTGAATCGGCTCAGCTTTGATACAAGCGGTTACGACATTGCATGTGCATCTTCGGATTCGGCCATACTGTATCAGCTCAAGAACGGAAAACCATTTGTTGAACCGGTTGAATTCAATCCGTATTTTAAGGACAAACTGTTTTTTGTGCATCTCAACAAAAAACAGGATACCCGGTCAAATGTTTCAAAAAATTACAAAGATTTAAAACCCGAAAAAGACTGGCTGAACGGGATTTCCGCAATTTCCTACAATCTGTTGAAAACCGAATCAATCGAAGAATTTGAACTGCTGATGAATCTGCATGAAGAGATGATTTCGTCCCGGCTTGGATTTCAAAAAGCAAAAGAACTGTATTTTTCGGATTATACCGGAAGTGTCAAAAGTCTGGGCGCCTGGGGCGGTGATTTTGTGATGATTACAGCAACGGACGGTTTCAGAAATTATTTTGAATCAAAAGGTTTTGAGACGATACTTTCTTTTGATGAAATGGTTTTGAACTAGACCAGTTCAGCCTGACTGAAGAATCTTGTTGAAATATAATCAGCCGTTCATTCGTTGCGAATCTCTAACTTTTAATTTTAAAAAACTTCACTGAATGGTTTTTGAAACATTGATTACGATTCGTGAATCGATACCACATTTGTCTCATGCGAAATTTGGATTTAATCAAAACTTCAAAATCTTACAAAACATTGAAAACTTTTGTCAGGAAAATAATTGTCAGCCCTGTTTTAAATCACCTGAACCCAAATATCCATTGTTTCAATACTGACTGTGAAAGATAAAATGGATTGTGAGAGTGGATTTCTTACTGTAAATTCAGGATAACAAGGCGGGAGCATCAAAAAAAAATCTGTTATCCGATCATATTTCAACCTGTCATACCGATCAAAATTCCCAACACTTTAACACTCAAATCAAAACATTTAACAAAAAATTTGGAAATTCGAAATGAATTGATTTATATTTGCTTTTTCCAATCCAAACCATAATACCAATACCTGAACCCAACACCAACAACCTCAGACCTTTGAGAAGTGTATGAATGCTTCTTAAAAGTGGTATTATGAAGAAAATCTACTCGCTGTGTCTGTGCATCATGGCAATCTCTTTTGTCGGCGCACAAATCAATCAGCAACTGCCGAATTCGACTGAAGTCGCAAATTCGTCGCAAACCCTGACTGTTCAGCAGGGATCAGCAATGAATCCTTCAGCTAAAATTTCAAAAACAGATAAATCTGTTTCAGTATCTTCCGTCTCTGGAAACCAAACGGACAATTATTCAAAAAGCGGACAACAACCCAACAGCGGTTCTGTCAGCCAATCGCCTTTTGATGCCGTCAAAGGATTGAAAGAAAACATTTCAAAACGAGATCTCTACTCAAAAACCTATGACAACCCGGATGGAAGTCATACCGCATTGATTGGTGCCGGACCTATCCATTATGAAAAAAACGGAAAGTTTTTGGATATCGATCACAGCATCACCGGAAACCCCGATTCGGCATTTCCGTATTCAAATTCAACAAACCTTTTTGAGTCCTATTTTGGTGCAACCGCGCACAAAGGTGTAAAAAGCAAGACCAACAAAGGTGAAGTGGTTGAGTTCCTGAATACTAAGATGTATTGGGAAGTAAACGGACAACAAAAAAATAAAATCGACAGCAACAATCCCGCAGCAAGTGTGCAGGACAATAAATTGTATTACAACAATCTCTTTGGTCAGATTTCGGCAGAATTTACCGTGCTGACCGGAAAAAGAGATTTGAATTATATCATTCCGAACAAACAGGCTTTGGGCGATATTCCTATGGGTGCGTCTTATCTGGTTTTCAGCGAAGACATCATGCTGCCTGTCGGGTGGACATTTGCAATGTCAGAAAATGGAGTGGTTATAAAAGACAATCTGGGAAATAATATCTATCTGTATGACAGTCCAAAATCAACTGATGCAAATTCTCAATTGATTTCAACCGATACAAACACTGTTTTTGAAGTTCAGCAGATCGGACAGATACTGACTGTAAAAACCAAGGTGAAAACTTCCTGGCTGCTGAGCAGTGAAAGACAGTTCCCGGTTATGGTGGATCCTACGGTGACTGTCAATCCGGATAATGCCAACAAATGGTCAGGATGGGCAACTCAGGCCGGGGGTAATAATGATAATGTAGTAAGTGGGCGCTGGTCTGATGGAAACCCCATAGCAGGTTTTGCAAAATTTAATCTTACAAGCATTCCAGAGGGTACGGTGCTGGATGATGTCAGCTCTCATTTTTTCTTTTATGGTTCAAATGGCGAAGTCATCGGAAGGGAAGTAGAGATCGTAGATATCAATGTTGACCCGGTTAGCACCCCCTATTCAGATATTTTCAACAGTCATACTCAGGTCATATCAGCCAACACCCAAAGTTTTGACCCGTATCAGGGCTGGAAAATTCACAGCTTTTCTTCTACAGGCATTTCATTTGTTCAATCAAAAATTTCACAAAACTGGGTGGCAGTGGCGGTTTATCCGAAAATGGACACTTGGCCGGTAGCAGATAATTATGCCGTATTCAGAGGCTACAGTTCGGAATACAGACCCTATTTAAATATTACCTATGATTCCGAAGATTGTATTCCAAAAACAACATCCAACGTAGATGAACTTTACATCAAAGATGTCCGTTTTCTGGGTGCGCTGAATCCCACCGATGTAGAAAACTTGAACAACGGGTATAACAATAACAACCCAAACAAAGGCTATCAGGATTTCACCGGCTTATGGAACACCAATCAAATGCCCAGACAGGCTCAGGGACAGGTGATCAATGTGCATGCACAGCTGAACTCCTGGAGAGGTCATTTCAAAGTTTGGGTGGACTGGAATCAGGACGGTATTTTCAAGAGCTCGGAATTGGTATATGACACAGAAAGTACGGTTACCAATGCAGTTCTCTTTGGTTTTGTGGTTCCACCCGATCAGGCAATAGGAGAATATAAAATGAGAATCAGGGTTCTGGGACAGAAACATGAAGTAAGCGACAGCTGGGTGGAGTTTCTCAATCAATATGATTTTGACCCCTGTGAGGAATTTATAAATAGCAACAATAGCGGCATCAGATTTTACGGTGAAGCAGAAGACTATAAGTTCAAAGTCATTGCGGACTGTGATGCCAAAGTAACAGCCGTCAATGTCAATACGGGCGACGGTGTCCGTTGCGGTCCGGGCGATTTGAATATCTCGGCTCAGGGGCCTGCGGGAGCGCTATACAACTGGTATGCCTCGCAATTCGGAGATGACCCCATACAGATTGGAGAAAGCTCCAATACTCTGCACATAGAGGATCTGGAGGAAACCACTACCTTCTGGGTGACGGCAACAGCCGGCGGTTGCGAGTCGGTAGCACGTGTACCGGTCATTGCCAGAATTGATCCCATACCCGAAATAGAGATTGGAGGAGGTTTACAGGATATTTGCGGTGACGATGCCACTCTCAATGTAAACGCCTGGGGAGATTATGAGCAGGTTTTTCTCATTGATGAGACCTTCAATGATGAAAATCAAAACGGAGGACTGGGTACTTTCACAAACCTTGATGCCAGCGTTTATCAGGGAGCCAATCTTTCGGATGCCGACTGGAAAAACCGTGAAAATCCTTATACGGTTACAAAACCGCCCTACAGTGTGGTAAGGCCTGCCATGTCATCGGGCTACAACAACGGAAGATTTGTCACAGCGATTACCGACATCAGACAGAATGCCAATATCACCAAAATACTGCAACTCACAGACAAAGTGAACGCATCGGATCTGACCGGACTCACACTGGAGTTTGGACTCTATTTCCAGACCTATATAGGCGGAGACGAAACTCAGGAACATCTGAAACTTCAGATTTCAACCGACAACGGTGCAAGCTGGACTACCCTGCAAACCTATATCAATACCCTGGGCAATCCGGGCAGATTTGTCCATCAGGTCTTCCAACTCGATGAAACCTATCAGGTTGACAATATCAAAATCCGCTTTGTGCTATTCACAGCAGCAGGAGGAACCGGCTGGAAATACAATATGGCCGCACTGGACAACATCCGTCTTTACGGCAACCGTGCACTGGAACCCAAATTTATATGGGCTGCCGTCAATAATGATGTGGATATATATGACATTGATTGTGAGACACCATACAGCGGAGAAGATGTCTCTGAGGTCTGCATCAAACCCAATGACTTTCAGTTGGAATCAAATGCATACTGGACACTTAAATCCACTGCGGTACTGAGCAACGGCTGTACGGTGGACGGACAGGTTATATTGCAAAACACAACAAAGGTGTGGAATTCAGACAATTCCGACTGGTCGGTAGCCGCAGACTGGAAGCCTGCAGCCGGTCTGGGTATTGCGACAGTACCATCGGCCAACAACTGTGTCATCGTTAAAAAAACGGTTTATCTCGATACCGATGCAGCTGACAATCCGGTACACGGTCTGGCCAAAAATCTGACGGTTAGGAATACGGGGCATCTTGAAATCAATGACGGCGCCAGTCTTACCGTCACTGATTTTGTCAAGAATCAGTCAACGGCCAATAACAATATTGTGGTAAATAACAACGCCAATCTGATTCAGATCAATGACAATGCGCCCAACGTGGGCGAGATTACGGTCAACAGAACCTACAATTTTTCGAGCGGAAGACTTGAATACAACTTTATCACTTCTCCGGTCAATAACGGAAACATCAAACCCACAATTTATCCGATAAATCCAAACAGTGTTCAGGTGTACAACGAAGGAAATTATTATTTCTATGAAACCCAGGGACCTTATGTTGCGGGGCTGGCTTATGCGGTTCAGGAATCACCGGGAACAGGAATAAAAACAGAAACCGGTGTGTTCAGGGGCGTTCCATTCAACGGAATCCTGAATTATCCGATGGCATATACAGGGCCGGGATATAATCTGGTCGGAAATCCTTATCCGTCCAATTTGGATATCAAACAACTGTATGAAGCAAACAAAGGAGCTGCAGCAGACAACATCGACCCCAATTTCTATTTCTGGGACAACCGAACCAATCAGATTCACCATCAGATGGGATCAGGCTATACCCAGAACCAGTATGCGGTCTTTAATGCCGCTTCAGGTCCTGACGGAACAGGAACTGCTGCACCGAGAGTAAATGAACCCGGTTCGGGAATACCAGCCAGAATTCCTGACAAATACACAAAAGTGGGAACCGGATTTATGCTCCAGGCGCTTAAGCCGGGTGTAACCCTTCATTTTGAAAACGCATACAGAATCAAGTCCGGAATCATCGACTTTAACGGAAAACCCGGGTCGGATTATGATATTGAAAACGGTTATGGCAGATACTGGCTGACAATGACTACACCGTCAGGAATTGAACCGATGGGTGCTGTGGTGTACTTTGAAGGAGGAAATGATGATTTTGCAATCGACGATACCGAAAGCTTTATGTCTTCAAACGATATTTACACCCTGGCAGGAAATAAAAGACTGGCGATTCAGGGCAAGGGATCTTTTGTCAATACAGATCAAATTCCATTGGGATACAAAGCCTTTGAGGATGGAACACATATCATATCGGTTTATAAGCGCGAAGGAGTATTTGAAAACGGACAGACCATTTATCTGATCGACAAACTTCTGAACAAAACAGTGAATCTGAGTCAGAAACCGTACAAGTTCATTACCCGAAAAGGTCAGACAGACGATCGTTTTGTGATCGTTTACAGACCCGGAAACATGATCGGAACAGCAGCCGACATCAGCAATGTGGTGGATTTTGCAAAAGTTGACAATCAGATTGTGATCACTTCGTCAATCGATAAGATAAAAGAAGTGGAACTGTTTGATTTGAACAGTCGTTCGGTTTATAAAAAATCGGATGTCAATTCAAACGAACACCGAATCAATGCGGTAAACTTCAATCATCAGATTGTTGTAGTGACAGTGAAAACAGAAACAGGAGAACTGGTGACCAGAAAATTTGTAAATAATTAAAAATTGGACACCGGAAATGAGGGCGTCATTGGCTTGGTTTGATGTCCTCATTTCTTCCAATGCTCTGTCTTTCAATATTATTAACGTTTATTTAAACTTTTATTAACATTTTTTTTGGATTTCTAATTTTATTTAATTTATATTTGCTTTTCCCAATCGGGAACATAATACCGACCCACCCCTATGACATTGCCAACACCTTAGACCTTTGAGAAGTTTTTAGATGCTTCTTAAAAGTGGTATTATGAAAAAAATCTATTTGTTAACTTCAAGTGTACTGGCGCTGACTTTTGCCAATGCACATTCAATTCATTCGGACGCAGTGCCAAATAACAACAAACAATTAAATGCTCAGTCAGAGCAGAACATTACTGACTCCAAAACAGTTTCAATTGACGATTGGGAATTCCCCTACACCAACAACAAATTAAGTCTCACTGAAACTTCTTTTGGAAATGCTGCCGTGATGGGAATCAATGATTCTCATAACAGCAGTCTTTACCGGGAAACAAACGGAATGGAAGCTGATTCCAATCCGTTTTTATCCCCGGAAGATTTGAATCAGACGAATTCCTGTACAAAAAGCGACTTTCAGGAAATGGATCGTTTCTGGCTCAAAATGGTTACCCCCGGCAACATCCAGGTGATGACCGCGGTAGTCTATTTTGAAGGCGGAAGAGACGAATTCTGGATAGACGACACAGAAGGTTTGGGCGGATCAGACGAGCTGTTTACAATTATTGACGGCCACAATCTGGCGATTCAGGGCAGAGCTCCATTCAGAAATTATGATCAGCTTCAGTTGGGGTATCGCGCGTTTCATACCGGAACTCACATCATTTCGATTTACAACAAAGAGGGTGTATTTTCAAATGGACAGAACATCTTTCTGGTGGACAAAGAATTGAACAAAGTGGTCAACCTGAATACAAACTCATACAAATTTATTACCCGTTCAGGCGAATACAAAAACAGATTTCTGATCATCTATACTTCCAGCTACGGAAACGGAGGAGGTATTGATATCAGTGGAGGGCTCCAATTTACCAAGAGAGACGGCGGAGTACAAATCAGTTCTGAATCAGATAAGATCTCTGAAGTCATCGCTTATGATTTGAACGGCAAACCGATTTACAAAAATTCAAATATCAATTCAAACGAACACACAATTAATTTTTCCAGATACAGCAGCAATATCATTATTGTAACCGTCCGAACAGAACGGGGTGAAATCTTCACCAGGAAATTTACCAATAATCGCTAATCAACTGAATTAGCTTATTAGCAAAGTGAGGGCCCTTTTATGCTTGGTTGGGATCCCTCACTTTTTTTCAATTGATTACTACGCAAATGGTTGGAAAATCGTAAAAACTTTATTGGAAATTACAAATTTTCAATATCTTTAACCTAAATTCAAAATCAATTCAAATATGAAAAAAAATTTATTTTCGATTGCCGCGCTTCTTTTTGCAGCAGGTATTTCATTCGGACAGTCATCAGAAACCACCTCAAATGCCGAACCGGTCAGCTCAACCGGCGAGCAGGTAGTTGTTGACGGAGCAATGACCGGGACTTTGTACAGCAACGGCCCTTATTACAACATTGAGGGAACACCAAACATCAGCGAACTTCAAACCGCATTGGGACTCTCCACCTACGGTTTCAACATCAACGACGGAGGTTTGTTCAGAATTGCAGACGATTGGGAGGTAACACAGTCGGTCAGCGTAGAAAAGTTATATATGTATTCATATCAGACAGGTTCAGGCAGCAACTCAACCATCACTTATGTGACCATGAGAATTTGGGACGGCGTTCCGGATGCAGGCGGATCAGTTATCTGGGGTAATGAATTTGATGATGTAATGAGTATGACAGAATTCTCGGGCGCATACAGAGTATTGGACACAGACCACTCAAATGTTGACAGACCGATAATGGTTCAAACCATTGAAACTCCGGGTCTGACACTGGATCCCGGCACTTATTGGATTGACTTCAGCGTTGGCGGAAGCACCGGTTCAGGTCCTTGGGCTCCTCCTGTGGTAATTACAGGTGATTTTGCTGTCGGAAATGCACTTCAGTTTGACGGTACGACCTGGAATGATATGATTGACACAGGCGGCGGTGTGCAACAGGCGCTTCCTTTTGATGTGGACGGTACTACAATGGGTGTTCAGGATTTGACTTCGGTTGAATTCAGCATCTATCCGAATCCGACTTCAAAATTCCTGAATGTAAACTCAAAAAACAGCATTGAAAAAATTACTGTTTACAGCCTGACAGGACAGGAAGTGATGAAGCTGGCTCCTAAAGGCAAAAATGCAGCTTTGGATGTGTCTTCACTGGCAAAAGGAACTTATGTTATTCAGACCGTTATCAACGGAAAAACTCAGACAACCAAATTTGTCAAGAGATAATTTTTTTTATTAAACTTATACAAAAAAGCTGTCCTCCGGGGCGGCTTTTTTTGATTCATGCCGAAAAAAAATAAAAATTATCAAACCAATTGAATTTGGCCATAATTGAATTGGTTAACAAGTTATACCTTTACAAATTATGAGACTCAAAGTTCACTTTCTGTTAATTCTGCTGCTGACACTATTCAGTTTTAGCCAACTCAATTCGCAGACCAAAAGACCAAAAGTCGGTGTAGTGCTCAGCGGTGGCGGTGCAAAGGGATATGCACATATTGGTGCGCTCAAGGTGATTGAGGAAGCAGGAATCAAAATCGATTATATCGGCGGAACCAGCATTGGTGCTATTGTCGGCGCACTGTATGCATCCGGCTATTCTGCCGATGAACTGGAAGAAATCATGTATTCACTTGATCTGAATAATATGATCTTGAATGAAAAATCAAGACGTGAACTTCCGTTTTTTGACAAAACCTATCGTGAAAAATATCTGCTTGAACTTCCGTTTGACGATTTCAAACTCAGATTCCCAAACGCGCTTTCCAGCGGACAGGGAACAGCAGACGAGCTGACCTATCTCTTCAGAAATGTGCATGATATTGAAAATTTCAATGAACTCCCGATTCCGTTTGTCTGTGTGGCTACCCGGTTGAGCACCGGAGAATCTGTGGTATTCCATGAAGGCTATCTGCCCCAGGTGGTGCTCGCAAGCGGCGCCTATCCGACTCTTCTTGAACCGGTTCGAATCAAAGGCGAACTGTACGTTGACGGAGGCGTGAGAAACAATTATCCGGTGAGCGAGGTAAGAGATATGGGCGCTGACTATATCATCGGAGTTGATTTACAGGAAGGTTTGCTCGACGATTCACAACTTCAATCCGCCGCAAAGGTGATCGAACAGATCATATCATACAATATTGCAGAAAAATCTGAGGAACAGAGCAAGCTGGTCGATTTGACGATAAAACCCGATTTAAAAGGTTTTACGGTCACAAGTTTTGACGACAAGGACCAAATCATCGGAGCCGGATTTGATGCCGCAAAACTCAAATTTGAAGACTTAAAAAAGATTGCTGAACTACAGGGGCATCCCAAAATAAAACATCTTTCACATGATACTTTTGAATATGTGCTGATCAACGAAATTGAAATCACAGGGCTTGAAACCTTCAACCGCTCCTATGTACAGGGAAAATTGGGCATCATTCCGCCACAGCTCATTTCATATGAAAACATCAGAAACGGAATCAAATCACTGTTTTCGTCAGGGAATTTCAATAAGATCTACTACAGGATTCGGGACAATGATTCGGGTCACAAAACGATGGCAATTTTTGTCACCGAAAATCCGACCCGACAGTCCATCAAGTTCGGTCTGCATTATGACGATCTGTTCAAAACGGGACTGCTACTGAATTTCAGCAGCCGTCATGTACTTTTTGACAACTCTGTTTTTTCGGCAGATATGATCCTGGGTGACTTTCCGAGATATCAGATCATCTATTATGCCGACAACGGAATCTATCCGAGTTTTGGGATTTCATCTTCCTACAAAAGATTCAATTCAAAAGTAAAAGCATCCAATTTCTTTGAAAATTTAGACGGTGTCGCTTATGATTATCAGTTCAAGGAATTCCTGAACCAGGTGTATGTTCAGTCAACACTTTTTGACAAATATGCGCTGGGCGGTGGTTTGGAACATCAGTATCTCAGCATAAAAACAGAAAATCTGTCTATGAGCGATCCGCTGAGAAATATTGAAAACAGTTATTTTTTAAATCTTTACGGCTATTTTAAAATTGACAATCTCGACAACCCTAATTTCCCGATGAATGGCCTGAAATTCAATGGATTATTTAAATATGTATTCAAATCCAACTCAAATGATTTTGAAGAAGTTCCAATGGTTTCTACCTGGTTTGATGCCAACAAATCACTAAACAGTTGGCTGGGTATCAAGTTGTTCGGCAAATTTGGAACCTATTTTGGGAATCCTGTTCCGTTGTCACAAAAATTTGTACTCGGAGGATATGTCGATCAGGATTTCATGAACTATTCACGCTTTTTTGGGCTTCCATTTTTTACCGATGGAGGAGAAAATCTTCTGATTTTGGGCAGTCAGATTCAGGCAAGAATTTTAAAAAATCATTATTTCTCTGCGTTTATAAATTTTGCACATATTTCTGATCAGATTGAAGAATGGAAATTCCTGAAATATCATTATACCGGTTTGGGAATCGGATACGGTTATGACAGTCCGCTCGGACCGATCATCGGCCTGTGGACCTATTCACCCAACACAAAAAAGGGATTGTTCAATGTTTCTCTCGGATTTTGGTTTTAAATTTGCAGGATGATAATGTTTTTTAACGAAACCGATTTCAAAACAGAGGAATACGAGGACTGGAAGAATTGGATAGAATCTTCAGTGAAAAAAGAAGGCTTTGAAACAGACAAAATCAATTATATCTTTTGCAATGATGACTATCTGCTGCAGATCAACATTCAGTATCTTCAGCATGATTACTTTACCGATGTAATCGGTTTTCAGTATTCGGACGGAAAGAAATTGTCGGGCGATATTTATATCAGTATCGACCGTGTGAGTGAAAATGCGATTGATAATTCGGTAAGTTTTGATCAGGAATTGGCAAGAGTGATGATTCACGGTATCCTTCATTTTATGAATTACAAGGACAAAACCGAAAAAGATGCTGCCAAAATGAGAAAGGCGGAAGACAAATATCTGGCCTATTTTAATGAAATAATTTAATTGTTCCACGTGGAACAATTCTAAAAAATCAATTAAAAATGTTTTTAAATGATTATGATGTAATAGTTGTCGGCGGCGGTCACGCAGGTGCAGAAGCAGCTTCGGCGGCAGCAAATATGGGCTCAAAAGTACTGTTGATTACAATGAACCTTCAGGTGATCGCCCAGATGTCATGCAACCCTGCCATGGGCGGAATTGCAAAAGGACAGATTGTAAGAGAAATTGATGCTTTGGGTGGAATGTCGGGCATCATCACCGACAAAACCATGATACAGTTCAGAATGCTGAACCGTTCAAAAGGACCTGCCATGTGGAGTCCGAGAGCGCAGTCTGACCGTATGAGATTCGCGGAAGAATGGAGATTGGCGTTGGAAGCAAATCAAAATGTTGACTTTTTTCAGGATATGGTAAACGGCCTTTTGATCGAACGAAATAAAGTAGTAGGCGTAAAAACCGGAATCGGTTTGACCATAAAAGCAAAATCAGTCATCCTGACCAACGGTACATTTTTGAACGGACTGATCCACATTGGTGAAAAACAATTCGGAGGTGGAAGAATGGGAGAAAAAGCAGCAACCGGAATTACAGAGCAACTGGTTCGTCTGGGATTTGAATCGGGCAGAATGAAAACAGGAACACCTCCGAGAGTGGACGGAAGATCATTGAATTTTTCAAAAATGGAAGAACAGAGCGGAGACGAAAATCCGGAAAAATTTTCATTTACAAACACACCAAAATTAACCCATCAAAGAAGCTGTTGGATCACTTATACCAATCTTCAGGTTCACGATTTGCTCAGAGAAGGATTTGACCGTTCACCAATGTTTAACGGCGCCATCAAAAGCACA
Organism: Weeksellaceae bacterium; assembly: GCA_041677705.1. Lineage (GTDB taxonomy): Bacteria > Bacteroidota > Bacteroidia > Flavobacteriales > Weeksellaceae > Moheibacter. Next base: position 66,538 of record JBAYPM010000003.1, read on the forward strand.
GGACCACGATATTGTCCATCAATCGAAGACAAAATCAACCGTTTTGCAAGCAGAGAAAGACATCAGATATTTGCTGAACCAGAGGGGTGGAATACCATCGAATATTATGTAAACGGATTTTCAACTTCATTGCCTGACGATATTCAGGCAAAAGCATTGCGCGCAGTTTCGGGTTTTGAAAATGTGAAATTCTTCAGACCGGGCTATGCAATCGAATACGACTATTTTCCGCCGACACAAATCAAACATACATTAGAAACCAAACTGATTGAAAACCTCTATTTTGCAGGTCAAATCAATGGCACAACCGGCTATGAAGAAGCAGCATGCCAAGGACTGATGGCTGGAATCAATGCACATTTAAAAGTCAAAGAAAAACCAGAATTCATACTGAAAAGAAATGAAGCCTATATCGGTGTACTGATTGACGATCTGATTACAAAAGGCACTGAAGAACCCTACAGAATGTTTACATCAAGAGCTGAATACAGAATACTGCTCAGACAGGACAATGCAGATGAAAGACTGACGCCGCTGTCTCATTCAATCGGTTTGGCTTCTGATGAAAGACTGAAAAAAATGGAAATCAAACACAAAAAAGCAGAGATGCTGGTTTCGTTTTTTAGAGAAAATTCAATCCAACCCAAAGAAATCAATACAGCAATTGAGGAAAGAGAAGGAAGACCGCTCAAACAAAGCTCAAAGATGGATTCGGTTTTGAAAAGACCTGAGGTCTATCTGTCTGATTTCCTAAAACTGGATCGAGTGAAAGAGATGGTCAAAGAAAATGAAATCAATAAAGACGAATTGGAGCAGGTGGAAATTCAGATCAAATATGAAGGATATATCCAAAAGGAAAATGACAATGCAAATAAACTGAAACGGTTGGAAAATTTAAAAATTCCAAAAAACTTTGATTATTCGCAACTGAAGTCAATTACGATAGAAGCAAGACAGAAGCTTGAAAAACTGAGACCCGAGACCATTGCACATGCTTCGAGAATCAGCGGAGTTTCTCCGGCAGACATCAGCATACTATTGATTTATATGGGCAGATAAAAATAATGTTCCACGAGGAACACTTTTATAAAATATTGATTTGGAACAGTTTGAATCGGATTTGGTTTTAAAAACAAAGGACTATTTTTTGACAGGCGAAGAGTTCTGTCTGTACAGAAACCATGAATTTGGTTTTTTAGAAACTCGGCCTGTTCCGATTGACAAACTTTCAGACTACTACAATAGCGAAAATTATATATCTCATTCTGATGCAAGGAAAAGTTTTTGGGACAGAATTTATCAGTCGGTCAAAAAATACAATATCGGCTATAAATTTTCAAAACTCGGATACAAAGCAGGAAAAAAATCATTATTGGATTTCGGATGCGGAACCGGAGATTTTTTAAAATATGCACAAAACAAAGGTTTGGATGTTTACGGAATCGAACCCAACCCGGATGCATTAAAACTGACCCAAAAAAAAGTTGGTGATGAAAATGCAAGCAGTTCAAATCTGGTGGATCTTGATATGACTTTTGATTACATTACACTTTGGCATGTACTAGAACACATTCCGAACCTGAATGAATTCATCACCGAACTGAAAACAAAATTAAAACCCGACGGAAAAATACTGATTGCGGTTCCAAACCATAAGTCTTTTGACGCAAAATTTTACAAATCATGCTGGGCGGCCTGGGATGTACCCAGACACATTTGGCATTTTTCAAATGACAGTTTTCAAAAATTGATGTATAAAAACGAACTTAAAAAAGTAAAATTATATCCTTTGTGGTTTGACAGTTTTTATATTTCAATTTTATCAGAAAAATACAAAAAATCAAAATTTGGAATTTTTAGAGCCATACCGATTGCAATCCTATCAAACACAAAGGCATTATTTGACAAAAATTGGTCATCAGTCATCTATCTTATCCAAAAAAATTAAAATAAACGCTTTAATTTTTATTAATTTTGCAGTGGACTTACACAAGTATCATTTTTTTGAGAAATTGTCTTAAATCAATTTTAAAAGGCATTGTTTTTTGACCAAATTTGAACAAATTTAATAATTATGAATAAAATCTTTTTAATTGGAATCTTCTCGTTGTTTTTGGCCATTTCATGCGCCGGACCAAAATCGGTCGTTGACAGCGAAAAAATTATGAGGGGCGATTGGACAATTACAAACGTGTCATTTGACGGAATCAATGAGTCATATGTCGATGCGAAAGTTTTTGACGAGGCAGACCCGAAATGCTACAACGGCAGTCAGTGGCACCTGGTTCAAAACAACAACACCGGGACATACACACTGAACGGATCAGGAAATTGTCCATCAGGAACCACCAAGATCAAATGGTTTGTTACAGATGAAGGTGGAAATATGTATTTCAACTTCAAAAAGGTCTATGAAGGCGAAAAACCAAAGAATGTGCTGGACGGTTACAAAATGAAAATCACAAACAACAGCGGTTCATTTATGGTATTGAGACAAGACATCAATTTTGAAGGAAAGATCATCGGGATTAACTACACATTTACAAAAAATTAAACATTAAAATTGAACTTATGGTAAAGAAATTGAACTCAAAAATAGCAGTACTGCTGGTTGCAGCAGGATTGGTCTTAAGCGGTTGTGACGCAAACAACACCCAAAAGGGAGCCGCAATCGGAGCTGCAGCAGGTGCAATATTGGGCGGCGTGCTCGGAAATAATATCGGCAGCGGAGGAAATGCAGCAGCCGGAGCAATTGCAGGCGCAGTTGTCGGCGGTGCAGCAGGCGGAATCATCGGTCACAAGATGGACCAGCAGGCAAAGAAAATTGAAAACACACTTCCGGGTGCTGAAGTGGTAAGAAATGCCGAAGGAATCCAGGTGATACTTGACGAAAATTCAAATGTTCGTTTCGAATACAACAAATCATCACTGACCGCTGATGCAAAAACAAACCTTCAGAAACTGATTCCGATTTTTAATGAATATCCCGACACAGACATCATGGTGGTAGGTTTTACAGACAGCATCGGGTCTCAGGAATACAATCTTCCGCTTTCAGAGAAAAGAGCGGCATCTGTGGTTGATTATCTGAAATCTCAGGGAATCGCCTCATCAAGGCTTTCTTCAATGGGTCAGGGCAAATTGAGTCCGCGAGCAGACAATGCAACAGAAGCAGGAAGAGCTCAAAACCGTCGGGTTGAATTTGCAATTACAGCAAATGACAAAATGAAACAGGAAGCTCAACAGCAGGCGGGGGAGTAATATTTTTAAACATAAAACCAAAAAAGCCATTCAAATGAATGGCTTTTTTGTGGAGAAGATGGGGCTCGAACCCACGACCTTTAGACTGCCAGTCTAACGCTCTAGCCAACTGAGCTACATCCCCGATTGCTCTGCAATGTTATGCAATTTTTTCCAATCTGCAACCTTAGACAAAATGACTTCTGCCAATTTCTGTTTGCTCTGATGTGTCCAACCGGCAATATGCGGCGTCAGAATCACGTTTTCAGATTCAATCAGAAATCTGAAATCTTCAGGCAGCTGTGACAAATCGAGATTTTCAAACGATTTCTTTTCGTATTCGTGAACATCCAGAGCAGCACCGAGGATTTTCCCGGATTTCAGCCCTTCCGCCAGGTCTTTGGTTACAACCGATTTTCCACGCGCTGTATTGATCAGATAAAACGGGTTTTTCATTGAATTGATCAATTCTTTATCCACCAAACCAATCGTTTCGGTCGTCTGCGGTGTATGAAGACTGATGATTTCGGAACGGTCCTTAAATTCCTCCCAGCTCACCTGCACCGCATTATCATCTCCTTTTCCGGCTCTGATGTCATAACAGATTACATTCGCCCCAAAACCCTTTAACCTTCTTGAAAATGCTTTTCCCATATTTCCGTAACCGATGATGCCGATGGTCTTTCCCATCAGTTCATCACCTCTGTTTTCCTCTCTTCTCCAAATCCCATTTTTGACTTCAGCATCAGCAATCCTCAGTCTGTGAACCAGCATCAGCAGCATTCCGACCGCATGTTCGCCAACCGAATCACGATTTCCTTCTGGTGCATTAAAGGTTTGGATTCCATTTTTTGCGGCAACTTTTAAATCAATATTTTCAAGACCCGCACCGACTCTGCCGATGAATTTCAGTTTGACCGCTGCATCCAAAAATTCAGAGTCAACAGGAATTCGGCTTCTGATGATGATTCCGTCATAATTTGAAATTTTTTTTATGATTTCTTCTTTTGATGAATCATAATCCGAATCCACTTCAAAACCCAAATTTTTCAATCCGTTTTCGAGCAGAACATGGTTTCTGTCGAGCAGTAAAACTTTCATTTTTAATTATTTTTTTAACCGTTGAACGGCTGTCAATGCAAATTTAAACTCAATTCTTGAAAAATGATATTTGTCAAATCTTTATCTTTGTCTGATGACGATAAAAGAGATCCAAAACGAGATAATTGATGAGTTTTCAATGTTTGACGACTGGGAAAACAGATATGAATATTTGATTGAGCTTGGAAAAAATCTGAAAAAGCTGCCTGAAGAAAGAAAATCGGATGAAAAAGTAATCCGCGGCTGTCAGTCAACGGTCTGGTTAGATGCAAAAATAGAAGACGGTAAACTTGTATTTGAAGCAGACAGCGATGCAATCCTTCCAAAAGGACTGGCTGCGCTGCTGGTCAGAATATACAACAACCAGAAACCCGAAGATATTTTAAATTCAGATACTGATTTTATCGAAGAAATCGGTCTTCAGGAATTTCTTTCGCCCACCCGCGCAAACGGACTGCTGGCGATGATCAAACAATTTAAGTTTTATGCGATTGCTTACCGATCCAAAATAAAAGAATAAATGGGAGAGGTTACTTTATACCAGGCGTTCATCTACCTGTTGGCTGCAATTGTCTGTGTGCCGATAGCAAAAAGGCTTGGTCTGGGTTCGGTGCTGGGTTATCTGCTCGCCGGAATGCTGATCGGTCCGTTCGTGCTTGGAAAATACATCGGAATGTCGAGCGGAGATGAAGCTCACGACATCATGCATGCAGCAGAATTCGGTGTGGTGATGATGCTTTTTCTGATCGGTCTCGAACTCGATCCGAAGGATTTGTGGAAATTGCGAAAAAAGATATTGGGTATCGGCGGGATCCAACTGTTTGGGACAATATTGGTCGTCGTTCCGATTTCGCTTCATTTTGTCAATTCGAGCAAAGGAACCGCAATTGCAATCGGTGCGGCAGTCGCCATGTCATCGACTGCGATCATTATGCAAACTCTGTCTGAAAGAGGGCTGACCAAAACACCTTCTGGCAAATCGAGTTTTTCGGTTTTGCTTTTTCAGGACATCATGGTCATCCCTATTTTAGCAATTTTACCGCTGCTTGCCGCAAAATCAGTTATCGTTTCGACAACCAATCTGGAAGGAGCACTGCTGGACGGTGCACCCGGATGGATGAAAACACTGGCCATCGTATCTGCAATCGGACTGATCTTTTTTGTGGGTAACTATATCGTGAATCCGTTTTTTAAATACATCGCAAGACTTCAGGTCAGCGAGCTGTTTACCTCTTCTGCGCTGATGCTGGTTATCGGTGTTTCTGTGCTGATGAATTATGTGGGACTGAGCCCGGCATTGGGTGCGTTTATGGCAGGTGTGGCCTTGGCAAACAGCGAATTCAGACATCAGTTGGAAAGCGATATTGAACCGTTCAAAGCACTGCTGCTCGGTCTGTTTTTTCTTGCGGTCGGATCGACCATCAACTTCAAACTGATCATCCATGAGCCGATCAAAATACTTGCACTTACTTTTGGGGTGATTCTGATCAAAGGTGTAGTGCTGCTGATTACAGGTTTTATATTCAGACTCAAACTCAATCAAAATATACTGTTTGCAATCCTGTTGTCTCAAATCGGTGAATTCGCATTTGTGATTTTGAGCATCAGCCTTCAACTGCAGCTGATTCCAAAAGAATGGACAGATTTGCTGTTTGCAACCACCGCACTGACGATGACGATCACACCGCTGTTTTTGGTGGTCAACGAAAAGTGGATTGTGCCGATGATGGGTTTGGTAAAAATAAAAGCAGGCGGTTACCAGGACAATCTTGAATACAGTTTTGAGGATTTGGATTCAAAAAGAATCATTATAGCCGGTTATGGCGATTTTGGCAATACGGTCGGCCGTCTGATCAAATTCAGCGGTTTCAGTGCGACGGTTCTTGACAAAGACAGCGAACGGATTGAGCTGCTCAGAAAATTGGGTTACAATGTTTATTACGGTGATGCGACCAATCTCAATACGCTCAAAGCCGCAAAAGCAGACAAGGCGGATATACTGATTGCTGCGCTCGATCCGCCAGAAGCCAACCAAAGACTGATTGAACTGGCCAATCAGAATTTTCCGAACTTGAAAATTTTTATCAGAACAAGAAACCGTTATGATGCCTACTACTATCTGAACAAAGGCTTTACTCATATCTATCGTGAGAATTTTAACACTGCGGTTCAGCTGGGTGTGGATGTGCTCGAAGAATTGGGTTACAGACACAAAGATGCTGTTCAACAGGGCGAAATCTTTACGATAGCCGACAATAAATCGGTCAGAAAATTATCTAAATACAGTCAAAATCTTGAAGAATATATTTCTGCTTCAAAAGAAGAAATGGAAAGAATCAAAATCAGTTTGAGAAGAGGCAAGACACTTGAAAATATAGATTTGGAAGAAGAACAACAGCAGCCAACCCTTGAAAAAGAAATATGAGTCAAAAACAGCGTATACTGGTTTTTCGTTTCAGTTCGATGGGTGATGTAGCAATGTGCGTTCCGGTCGTCAGAGAGTTTTTGGATCAGTTTCCGGAAACTGAAATTCTGTTTGTTTCAAGACCGCAGTTTCAACCGTTGTTTGAAGGAATTCAGAGACTTCATTTTTTTCCGGCCGATCTGAAAAAGAATTACAACGGCGGATTGGGTCTGTACAAGCTTTCAAAAGATTTGAGAGCCGCCGGATTTGATTCAGTAGCAGATTTGCACAATGTGCTCAGGACAAAAATCATCAGAAAATTTCTGAGTCCAAAAAAGTTTGAAATCCTCGACAAATCACGAAAAGAAAGAAGTCGGCTGGTCAGACAGAATGATAAAATCAAAAAACAGCTGAAACCGATGGCCGAAAGATATGCAGATGTGTTCAGAAAACTCGGTTTTGGTCTGAAACTTTCAAACCGGCTTGTCAATCATTCCGAAAAAGAAAACGCAATTGGAATCGCTCCTTTTGCGATGTATGAGGGAAAACAGTATCCGTTAGATAAAATGAAAGCAGTGGCGCTGAATACCGCAGAAAAAGGCGTTAAAGTCTATCTGTTTGGAAGCAAAACCGAACATCAGGAATTAAAGGAATGGCAAAAACTCAATCCGAATATCGTTTCGGTTGCCGGAAAATACGATCTGAAAAAAGAATTAGAAATCATCAGCCGGCTCATACTGATGGTTTCAATGGATTCTGCCAATATGCATTTAGCATCAATCGTAGGGACACCGGTGGTTTCAATTTGGGGAACCACCCATCCTTTTATGGGGTTTTTGGGTTACGGTCAGGATTATGACAATGTAATTCAGGACGAAAGTCTGACTCAAAGGCCGACTTCGGTTTATGGTAAAGAGTCGAAAAATGCGAAGGAAATCGATTATTTTAAAAACATCAGTCCCGAAATGATTGTTGAAAAAATTGAGAAATTTCTATAGTTTGAAAATTATTTAAAAGGAATTGAGAAAAATATATCAGCCGGTTTTTCTTCGTGGGTAACTCCTTTTTGAATTCGGTTTTCAATCTGTTCATCAATATTTGAAAATACGCCAAAACCTTTTAAAATCACAATCAGGCCAAAAATAATCAGTATAAATCCAATCGTCTTTTTAAAATAAAAAACCCTTCTGACCGTAAAGCTTTCTTTGACTTTTTGCGCCAGCATAATTTTAATTAAATCAAGACCAAAAAAAGTTCCCAGCACAATTGCCATAAACAGAAAAGTGTCGCCCGGCCTCGGATACTGGATCACAATGGTGCTCACCACAAAGAACCAGAATACGATGACCCCGATGTTTAGAATATTGAGAAAAAAACCGTTGATGAAGATTTTAAAATAATTTTTACTGCTGTCGGTCAGATTTCTCATTTTCAGATTTGGTTTTGACCTATACATCACCAAACCGTAAATCAGTATAAAAAAGCCGCCGAAAATATAAATGGAAGGATTGTTCTGAATTGAGGTTGCTAAATCCTTACTTCCGTAGTAGGCAACAAAAATACAAAGGATATCGGCTGTCAGAACGCCCAGATCGAGTATGATTGCAGATTTCCAACCGCGGCTGACACTGGTCTGCAGCAGCATGAAAAAGACAGGTCCGATTAGGATCAGACTGAGCAAAATTCCGATTACTATGGCAGATGTGACCAGCTCCATTTGGACTGCAATTTAAGTATAATCTGATTATTGAACGTTAAACCATTCCTAAAACCAAAATCAGCCGATCAGTTCAAAATCCAATTGTTTGTTTCTCAAATCGGCCTTTGCCACCTTTACCATCACCTTGTCACCCAACTGATATGTGATTCCGGTTCGTTTGCCGACTATCGAATAGTTTCTCTGATCAAAATAAAATGTATCTTCACTGATTCCTCTCAGTCTGATCAGGCCTTCACAGCGGGTTTCGGGTATCTCCACAAAGATTCCGTATTCCTGAACACCGGTGATGTATCCGTAAAATTCATCACCCACAAACTGCTCCATATACTTGACTTGCATGAATTTTACAGAATCTCTTTCCGCATCTGTCGCCTGTTTTTCGGTCAGTGAACAGTGAACACATTTTTCTTCGAGCGGCGCCGGATTTTGTGATTTCTTTCCGTCCAGATAATGCTGCAGCAGACGATGTGCCATCATATCCGGATAACGTCTGATCGGCGATGTAAAATGCGAATAATATCTGAATGCCAGACCGTAATGTCCGACAGAATTTTCGGTCGAATATTTGGCTTTGCTCATCGTTCTCACCGCCAGGGTTTCAATCAGATTTTCCTCGGGTTTTCCTTTGACATCGGCCAAAAGCTGATTCATCGAGCGAGTTATGGTTTTGTGGTTGGCCAAATCCAGATTGTAACCAAACTGTCTGATAAACAATCTGAGATCTTGGAGTTTGTCCATGTCGGGATCGTCGTGGACACGATATACAAAGGTGTTTTCAGTAATTTTTCCTTCTTTGTTCAACGATACAAATTCAGAAACTTTTCGGTTGCAAAGCAGCATGAATTCCTCGATCAGATGGTTTGAATCCTTCATCATTTTGAGATAAGTTCCAACCGGATTCAGATTTTCATCAAGTTCAAATTTTACTTCTACTTTGTCAAAGGTGATCGCGCCGTCGTCCATCCTCTTTTTTCTCAGGATTTTTGCCAAATCATTGAGCGCAATGATTTCGTCTTTGAAATCTCCGGCTCCGGTTTCAATCACATCCTGTGCTTCTTCATAAGTAAATCTTCGGTCGGAACGGATTGCAGTCCTTCCAAACCACTGTTTCAGCACCTTTGCGTTTTTGTCCATTTCAAAAATCGCTGAAAAAGTATATTTGTCTTCATCGGGACGAAGCGAACAGGCTGAATTGCTCAGTTTTTCAGGCAGCATAGGTATGGTTCGGTCAACCAGATAAATCGAGTTTCCTCTCTGATAGGCTTCCTGATCGAGCGAAGTTCCCGGTTTTACATAATGGGTCACATCTGCAATATGAACGCCTACTTCAAAATTTCCGTTTTCCAAAGTTCTGATCGAAAGCGCATCGTCAAAATCTTTTGCATCTTTCGGGTCGATGGTGAAGGTGGTCACAGACCGCATATCGCGGCGGTTTTTGATTTCCTCTTCTTTGATTTCAACGTCGAGTTCTTCGGCTTCTCTTTTGACTTCATCAGGAAAATCAAGCGGCAAATTGTATTCGACCAATATCGAATTCATTTCTGCTTCGGTTGAATCCGGATGACCGAGGATTTCAACAATTTCTCCAAACGGATGATCTGCATCGTCCGGCCAGTCTCTGAGTTCGACAATCACTTTCTGACCGTCTTCAGCATTTTTAAATTTATCTTTCGGTATATAAAAATCAACCGGAATCGAACGGCGGTCAGTAACTACAAAACCGTATTTTCCGCTGGCTTGTTTTTCAAAAATTCCGGTAAACAGTTTTTTGAAACGTTTGACCACAGCGGTTACTTCGCCCTCTGTACGCTGACTTTTTTTTGTGTTCGGATAAACAAATATCTGAACCAGATCGCCCTGAAGTGCGTTTTTTCTTTTGTTTTTTGGAATCTGAATGTCTTCATCCATTCCGTCAACTTTCACATAGGCAGTGCCGCTCTGTGTTATGTCGATGATTCCGACCAGCTGGTGTTTGTCCAGATTGAGACTGAATTTTCCGCGTTCCTTTTCATCAATTTTCTCAGCCGCCGCCAATGCAATCAAATCTTTGATCAGCAAATCGCGCTGATTGCTGTTTGTAATTTTCAGACCCGAAGCAATCTGTTTGTAATTCATTGGTTTACCTGGATGCTTCAGCAGAAATTCAACTATGTTTTCGCTGTATTTTCCGATGGTCGTTCGTTTATTTTTTGAATGATGTTTTTTCTTTGACATTCTTTATTTAATAGGTTGTAAAGTTAAACTTTCGAAATTATATTGAATGAACTTTTTAAGTTTTCAAATAAATTTCAGTGATTTGATCAATTATAAGCCCAAAATAATCTGTTCGAATGATAAGCATAATTTTTTATGTACTTTTGACAGACTCAATTGAATTATGCAGAATATCCAAAAATATCGGACTTATCTGATCAATCTGGACAGAGCGGTTGAAAGGCTCGAACGGATGAAAAATGAATTTGAAAAAACAGGAATTGATTATGAAAGAATTTCTGCTGTCGATTCAAAAAATCTGAAAGGCGATGAATACATCATCAAAAACGAATATGACAGAAATCTGATTCCGGGCGAAATCGGCTGTTATCTGAGTCATGTTGAAACACTTCAAAGGTTTTTGGATTCTGATGCAGAATTTGCATTGATCATTGAAGATGATGCGGTACTGCCCGAAAATTTAAAATCAATCATTGAAGAAACGATTTCACAATACAATGAACTGGATCAAAAAAATCAGTGGGATGTGCTCAAACTCAGCAGCAGAAGACGTTATATAAAAATAAAAGATGTCAGAAATACTGACCGATTTATAGGTGTCTGCGGAACCAGCATTCCGATTACAACGATTGCAGCAGTTTGGACAAGAACCGGCGCAAAAAAGTTTTTACACAAAACAATTCATCAAAAACCAATCATCAGAAGACCGATCGACTGTGAACTGCAGCATCCTTGGGAATATGATTTGAAAATATACAATCTTCTGCCTTCATTGATCAAAGGTTTTCCGGCAGATTCGCAGATTCAACATGATCCGACGCTCAGGAAATCAAAATTATTCAGACAGATCAGTTATGAAGTAAAAAGAATTATTCCGAAATACAATTATTACATATCCAATTTCGGTTTCAAAGCTTTTTGGAACAGTTTTGTTTTGAAAAAAGTTGACAAAATCTGATTATGAACAGCTGATTTTATCCACACGTTTGTTGTGTCTTCCGCCTTCGTATTCGGTATTCAAAAACACGTTGATCATTTCTATTGCATATTCATAAGCTACAAAACGTGCAGGGAAAGCAATGATATTTGCGTTGTTGTGCTGTCGGCTGAGTCTGGCAATATCAGTATTCCAGCAAAGCGCACATCTGATTTGCTGATGTTTGTTGGCACTCATGCTTACACCCTGACCGCTTCCGCAAAGAAGTACACCCAGATCTGCTTCCTGATTTTCAACCGCCGAAGAAACCGGATGTGCAAAATCCGGATAATCTACAGAGTTGGTTGAAAATGCTCCAAAATCTTGAACTTCAATCCCTTTATCTGTAAGGTATTGTTTAATTTTCTCTTTGTATTCAAATCCTGCATGATCAGAACCGATGGCTATTTTCATAATTTTATAGTTATTAACATCCAATTTTGTCAAAAATTACAATTGATTCATTTTCAATCCTGACGATATTTAAAAATATGTTGATAAACCGTCCATTAATTTTTACAGAATCGGCGTCCGATTTTTTGGATTTGTAAAAACAGTTTTTGATTAAAAATATTTCAATTCAAGTCAAGTAAAACTTTTCATTTTGGCACGTTTCTTATCCACATCTTTATCCGCAGCTTTGACAAATCAATTTATCAAAGAAAACGAATTTCAACAATTAACAAAGAATGTTGATAAACTTGCAATCGTCTCATTGAAAAGCAAAATTACAAAAACGATTTTGTTAATCATGCAATGATAAATTAAACTGAAATTTAGTTATCCACATATCAACAGTGCTATATATACATCATCATTTTCTTTTTTTTTAAATTTTAAAAATATATGATGATATATATTGGTTTGTGCAAAACAAAAATCGTTGTTGCCGATTTATTTTTTAATTTTGTTTCATTCAATAACCGCTTAAAAAAATTACTATGAAAACGATTGATGATTTTGACTTCAAAGATAAGAAAGTTCTGATCAGAGTTGATTTTAATGTTCCGCAGGACGAGAATTTGAATGTAACAGATTCTACAAGAATTCTGGCCTCAAAACCAACCATTGAAAAAGTTTTGAACGATGGTGGTGCTGTCATTTTGATGACCCATCTGGGAAGACCAAAAGACGGTTTTGAAGACAAATTTTCACTGACACATATTGCACCGGCAGTCAGCAAAGCTTTGAACGCGCCGGTTACGGTTGCAAATGCAATTGTGAGTGAAGACGCACAAAAAAAAGCTGCTGAGTTGAAACCGGGACAAATTCTGATGCTTGAAAATCTGAGATTCAACAAAGAAGAACTTGCAGGCGATGAGGAACTTGCGAGAAGGATGTCAAAACTTGGTGATTTTTATATCAATGACGCATTTGGTACGGCACACAGAAATCATGTTTCAACTTCGGTGCTTGCAAAATATTTTCCAAATTCAAAATGTTTTGGATATCTGCTGGCGGGTGAACTGGTTGCAATCGATAAAATTCTGAAATCAAACCGACATCCGGTAACAGCAATTCTGGGAGGTGCAAAAGTTTCTTCAAAAATTACAATCATTGAAAATATACTGCCAAAGATTGACAATCTGATCATTGGTGGCGGAATGACTTATACTTTTATCAAAGCCAAAGGCGGAAAAATTGGAAATTCACTGGTGGAAGAGGACAAGCTCGATGTGGCTTTGAAAGTAATGGAAGAATGCAAAAATAACAGAGTCGGTCTGTACCTTCCGGTTGACAATGTGGTGGCTGACAGTTTCAGCAATGAAGCAAAAACACATATCACAGCGGTCAATGAAATTCCGGACGGTTGGATGGGACTTGATGTGGGACCGAGAACGGATGAGATTTTTTCTGAAGTGATTTTACAGTCAAAAACGATATTGTGGAACGGTCCGGTCGGTGTATTTGAATTGCCGAATTTTGCAAAAGGAACCATCAAACTCGGTGAAGCCGTGGCAGAAGCAACCAAAAACGGGGCATTCTCGCTGGTTGGCGGTGGTGATTCTGCAGCGTTTGTCAAACAATACGGATTTAAAGACAAAGTCAGCTATGTTTCAACCGGCGGTGGCGCAATGTTAGAAAGCCTGGAAGGAAAAGAACTGCCGGGTGTGAAAGCAATGCTGGCCTAAATCATCAGCTGAAAATAAATTTTTCTGCTTCTGCTTTGTCAACATCCATCTGACTGATCAATTTCTCAATCGAATCAAATTTTTGTTCATCTCTGAGTTTTTTAAAGAATTCAATTTTGATTTCTTTTCCATAGATATCACGGTCAAAATCAAGGATATAAACCTCAGTTCTTTTTTCGTTTGTATTTGACACAGTGGGCCTTGTACCGATGCTGAGCAGACCTTTGAAAAATTCATCATCAACAAATACTTTGACCACATAAACACCATTTCCGGGAATGAGTTTGTAATTTTCAACTTTAAGATTTGCAGTCGGATAACCAAAAGTTCTTCCGAGTTTGTCGCCATCTACCACAGTTCCTTTGAGGCAGTAATTTCGATTCAACCCTTTTGTTGCAAATTCAAGATTGCCTTCCAAAAGTGATTTTCTGATTTGGGTTGAACTGATATGATTGCCTTCAGATTTGATTTCATCCACTTTTACACAGTCAAAGCCGTAAATCTTTGACAGTCGGCTGAGCTCCTGAAAATCACCCGAACGGTCTTTTCCAAAATGATGGTCATAACCGATTACGATACTGCTGATGCCGATTTCATCGACCAGAAGTTTTACAAAATCATTAGCGCCGAGCTGTGAAAATTCTTTTGTAAACGGATGAATAATCAGGTTTTGAAGACCATAATTTTTTAGCAGTTCTGTTTTTTCATCCGCCAGTGTCAGCAGCTGCAGACTGTCTGCACCTTTGTTGAGTGTAATCCTCGGATGAGGCTCAAAGGTAAGCAGCACACTTTCACCGTCAATTTCCTCTGCAATCCGGTTGAGCTGACTGATGATCGCCTGGTGACCAAGATGGATGCCGTCATAGACACCGAGTGTGAGCACCGGATTTTTAATGTGTTTTGCTTCTGAAATATTTTGAAAAACTTTCATCGGCGGCAAAGTTAAGCTGTTTCTGAATATTGATTTGGATAAAAATTAAATCGATTTGAATTCGATTTTCATATCCATTATTTTGCCTTCTTTATTGAGTTTCAATTCCATCAGACCGTCTTTTGTAAATCCGGTTTTACGATCGAGTTTGTAGGTGCCTTCAAAAGCGCTGCCTTCATCTTCTTTGTTGAGGAGACCGGTTGTTTTGATTTGTACATAATCGACCGTAATTTTTTCGAGTGTCATATTCATTTCCATATTTCCAAGACCTTCAAGCGGTCTGTCGGCAGTCCAGCTGTCGCCGACCCCAACCGGATGTTCGGGCAGCGGCAGGGTTACAGAACCGAGATCTCCGGTCTGGTCGCTTGTGAAATTTCCGGGCAGTTTGAATTCGAGTACTCTGCCCATCTGATCCATTTTCATCAAAACCGGATTTTCGAGCAGTCCTTTCATTTGTTCGCCCAGTATGGAACCCATCTGATTTTGTTCTTTTGAATCCGAATCAAATTCCATTTCCATTACACCGGCCTGGATATTCATTTTGATCGATTTGTATTTCATTTCGTAAGTAAAAACCGAATCTTCGCGATTGATAACCACCATATCCATTTTTGAAATCATATTGACATTCATTTCGTCACTGTCTTCAGATTTCATATTGAGCGTTACCATCAGGTTTTGTTTGTCGCCCACCTTTGGTTTTAGCCGGATCAAAACTTTTTCGCTTAGCAGCCCGGGTGCAGTCTCTATCGACTGTTCTCCGGATGGCCCGCCTTCCGGAATTCTGTTGCATCCTGTAAATGCAAACGAAACGACGGTCAGAATCAAAATGAGTTTTTTCATAATCATGTCATATTAAGGAATACAATATACGTCTAAAAATAAAAAACCCCGAAAATTTTTTCGGGGCAATTGGTCATTGAGGACAACTAAAACTTAATCATTAAAACCAAAATAGTTTGGCAGCAGTCCGGCAGTATGGGTTCCGATCAGATTTCCGGTGGTGGAATAAATCAAAACCTTACCGTCTGAAGTGTAATCTCCTGCATCGCCGATATATACTTTTCCGTTGTCGACAGCCATTCCGTAAGCACCGAATACGCCCTGGGAAGTAGTTGAGAACAAGGTTGTACTGCTGTTCATATCCAGCATATCAACTGCTTTTACAATATCTGCTTCGGTATAGTAAAGCATATTTCCGTCGGTCACCAGTTTGGTCGGATGAATTCCAAGCGCAAAAGGTATGGTGGAAAGCTGCATATTGGTATTTGTATCAAACATGATCAGACTGCCGACGGTTTCATCGCCTGACCAGTCGGGTTTACCGCTGCAGAGCACATACAGAAAATCATTTGAAGCTATCAGAGATTCGGGTACGTCGCCGGTTTGAATGCTTGATACGACAGAATTGGTTCCCGGATTGACGACTGAAATCGTATTTCCAAAATTCCATCCGCCCATGTGTGCCACATAAAGTCTGTCGTTGACAGAAACGATCTGTTCGGGCCCTTCAGCCACCGGAATGGTTGAGCTGACTGAAAAATTTGAAAGATTGATGACTGCCACAAAATCATCTGACGGATCGGTCGGATCACCCCAGTTGGTCACATAACCTTTGCCATTGAGGATGGTGATATATCTCGGATTGACCAGTCCTGTACTGACAGTACCGATTTTTTCGAATGAATAACGGTTCACTACTTCAACTTTTGCAGAACCGTTGACTACGATATAAGCAAAATCGCCATTCAAATAGATACTCTGCGCCACATCTCCAAGCGGTTCGTTATTGATCAGCGAAAAGATATCGTGGGTCACAACACCTTCGTTCGACAAAAAGTCAACCGACGCATTTCCGGCACCAAAATTTCCTTCGTTCAAAATAAATACACCGTGCTGAAACGCAGCATCATCGGGCGTTGGCTGCACATCATCATCATTGCTGCTGCATGAAGCCAAAAACAGGGCTGACAGTGCCAGCCCAAAGCTTAAAAATTTTCTGAATTTTCTCATTTTTTAAAATTTTAAATTGATATAGACATTATAATTTCTTCCGGGCATCCACCGATTCATCACGTTTTGATAGGCTTCGTCCCAAATATTTCTGAGCTGAATGCCCAGCATCAGATTTCTTTTTTGACCAAAATTCCATTCCGCACCGAGATTGGATACATTGTATCCTTTGATTTCTTTTGTGTTTTGAGAATCGGTATAAACTTTTCCGTTCAGCATCAGCTGATAATAAGCCGAAAAACGCTTGTACGAGTATCCTGCCGAAGCGGTCGCCTGATGATAAGGCACATAAATCAGTTGTTTCCCAAGATTTTTATTTTCTGATTTGGTATAGGCATAAGACGCATTCAAATTAAAAATGTGACGGTTGAATTCAAGACTGTAATCCATCAGAATTTCAATACCTTTGATGCTGACTTTTGCCACATTTTCAGGCACCGAAATACTGCCGACGGGAATCCACTGAATCAGATTTATCACCTGATTGCTGTATCCGTTCAAATTGATTTTGAAAGGATTGAATTTGAATTGATTTCCGATTTCAAACTGATAGGAAGTTTCTGATTTCAAATCCTGATTTCCGCTGCCCGGCCAAAACAGATCGTTAAAGGTAGGCATTCTGAAATCTTTTGAGGTATTGAAACTGACTTTGTAAAATTCAAAAGCATTCCAGCTGATTCCCAATGAATACAAAAAGGGCGCGGTGTAACTGTCAGAAAATTCCTGTCGGACACTTGCCTCATATAGCAGATTTGGGAACGGTTTGTGTTTGAAAAACAATCCGGCGGAAGCTGTATTTCTTTTTGCAAATTTTATGCTCGAACCCTTGACCCGGCTGTAATCATAATCGGCCACCAGACCCGCATAAATATTTTTGAATTTGTAATTCAGATTGTATTTTGCAATCCAGCTTTCAGAATTTCCAAATTCATAATTTTTTGAATGAATATTCGGATAATATTTAAATTCCTCACCCAGCCGAACGAGTTTGAGATCTGAAGAGAACCGGCCAAATCCGCCAATCCATTCAATCATGCTGCGTGCATTGTAATCATGATATTTTGTGGGCAGTGCATTGGCTGAAATCAGAGAGAACTGACGATCGCCGTCAAAAAGATTTCCGAGAAATATAAGTTCGTGTTTCGGATTGATTTTATATGCTGCACCAAGGCTCAGATTGTTGTTGTAATACTTTCCGTTCAGATTTTTTTGGTCTGAATTCGGGTATTTGAAATCATTGTCTGATCCGGCTCTTCCGATATTTAAATTCAAACTGATTTTGTCATCTGACCAGCTCGATTTGAAATCGGTGGAATAGGTGTCAAAACTTCCGTATGCTGCAAAAAGGCGACTTTCAAAACCTTTTCTGAAATTCAGTTCATTGTTCAAGTGGACACTCCCGCCGATGGTACCGCTGCCGTATGCAATGCTTCCGCCGCCCGCTCTGATGACCAGATTGTCATATGCCAGCGGATTGACCGTATTGAAATCGGTCTGACCAAGTGTTCTTGAATTGATGTTGATTCCGTTCCAGATCACTGCAGTCTGTGATGCGGTTGTGCCTCTGAACGATGGCGAAGAAACCATTCCAGGACCATTTTCTTTCAGATAGATCAGTGAATTAAAATTCAGCAGTGTGGTCAGTGAGCTTCCATTTCTTTGAAGAATTGAATCCGAGAGCACTGTTTTTTCTTTGGTTTCTGCAAAATTCAAATATGAATCAGACAGAAAGGCACCGTCAAGACTGATTGTATCCTGCTGCGCGTTTGTGATGACAGAATAAAAAATTAAAACCGTAATAAAAACTAACTTTTTCATAGTGTCCGCTGCCTTTCCGCCGAAAGCATTCAAATTAAGGGTTCATAAACCGGCAGGTTTCCTGGCTCGCTCAGCTTTTCGCCTTCCCATCCGCTTCTGGCGAACAGTGGCATGCAGTAAAAGCATCTTTTTGAACTTACAGTTGCGGGGACAGCTTCGGATTCTCACCGAAATTCCCTTTTCATCCAGTCATCACTGACGGGACACCGATTCGGTGCAAATATACAATTAAGAATTATACGTTTACAATTTTGGTTAACAGATAAATATTGGATAATCAAAAAAATAGGCTATTTTTGTGAATACTAAATTCTATAATTATGGATGAAAACGCTACAAATCAGGGCCCGGCAGGAGGAGGCTCTTCATCATCCGGAATGGATGAAAAAACTATGGGGATAGTAAGTTATCTGACTTTGATCGGATGGATCATCGTACTTGCAACCCGAAAGGAAAAAACAGAATACACAAGTTTCCATCTCAGACAGAATGCTGGATTGATTGCGCTGTATATTGGCATCTTTATTCTTAGTATGATTTTGATTTTTGTACTTCCGGTTTTCGGATTAATTGCCAATATTCTGTATATTGGTGTATTTGTGCTATGGCTGATCGGACTTTTGGGAGCGATTAACAACGAAAAGAAACCCGTTCCGATTTTTGGCAGTATGTTTCAGGATTGGTTCAAAACCATGTTTTAGAACAAAATACCTGAAGATTTATTCAGAAAATTAAAGAATAAATCAGAAAACTTTAACGGTTCCTCTGCGGGCCGAGACCTAAATTCCACAAAAAAAGACCTTCAGAAGCAAGGTCTTTTTTTTGTTTTTTTGATGATTTTAAATTATTTGATCAGGAATTTCTTTGAATAAGTTTTTCCGTCTTTGTCTTTGAATACTGAGATATAAAATCCGTTTGGCAGACCTTGAAGAGAAACGCTTCCTTTCACATCCAGTTTGTCTTTCTGAATCAGTTTTTTACCGGCTGCATCAAATACAACCACTGAATTTGTATAAGGAGTCAGACTGCCCAGATCATAGATCAGATTTCTGTCTTTCACTGCAATCATCAAGTTTGGATCATCGGTTTCATTTGTTCCCATATTGGCAACTTTTGCAGTTTCAATCAGATATTCAAGACCGAGTTTTGCAAATTTTACAGAATGAACTGCAGTGCTTCCCATCGCCGCATAAGTATCGTTTGTGGTATGAATGTTCGGATTGTCTTCGCCCATTGCCGCTTCAAACGGGAATGAAGCCATATAGCCGTTTTCGGTCCAGCTCACATGATCTGAACATGCGTAACCGCAATATGAAAAATCGTAAGTAATCTCATGTTCACCGCTTGAATTGTAATGTTCAAGCAGATCGATCAGATAAAGATTGAGTGCGCCCGAAGTATATGCACCGTCTGCAATAATCGCAATATCAAATACAGAACCGTTGTAGTTGGTCATGTCAAACTGAACCACAGATTTCACGTCTTTGTTCGCATTTGCATAGCTTTCTGCAATATCTGCAGATCCGTACAAACCGATTTCTTCGGCAGCATATCCCATGATTTGGACAGTACGTTTCGGATGAAAATTGTTTGCGAGCAATACTCTCAGAATTTCAGTCAGTGTTGCGATTCCCGAACCGTTGTCGTCAGCACCGGGTGCATAATCCTGAATCCAGTAATCACCGCTGTCCAAATGACCGCCGATGATTACGATCTCATCCGGAAATTCTGTGCCGGGAATGGTCAGAATTACAGAAATCTGATTTGTAAAGTCATGGTCAAAAGCTTCGACTGTTATATCGGTTCTGCCCGCATCATCTGCCATTCCCTGCCACCAGTCTTTGATGTCGTGAGATGCTTGTACACCGCTTGATTTGGTGTTGAATCTCGTTCCGTATGCCTGAAGCGCGAGTATGGTATTTCCGATATTCTCAGCAATTGGCTGACCGATGACCTGGTTGACATAAGCATCCTGATCAATTGTAAAATCAAGAATCTTCATATCTGATTCAAAAACTTTATGGATTGCTCCGATAGCAGAATTTTTGTCTTTTCTGAAAACATATCCCGGACCGTGAAGATTTCCGTTTTCTTTCAGTTTCACAGAAACTTCTTTGGTCATATAAACTGCCGAAACTGAATTGGAAGTTTCCAGAATTTGAATCTGTTCCGGAAATTCAGATTTCAGAGTCTGTGCACTCTGCGAATCGGTTGTCGCATAAAACCAATCTGAGTTTTGCGCATAGGCGCTGACTGCCATGGTCGAAACCAACAGCAATAATTTGAATCGTTTCATTGTGTGTAAATCATTTGATGAACTACGAAAGTAAGTATAATTATTTTTCCAGAAAGTGTTTTTTGAAATTATTTAAATAATCAAAAAACTTTCAGGCACAACCACAAAGCCAATTTTAAATGAATCCAATTGCTGATGTTGACTTGAATTTCCTTTAATAATTCGGCCTAATTTTAATTTATTTCAACAGAAATTTTTTCGAATAATTCTTTCCGTCCGAATCTTTGAAGATTGCAACATAAGCACCGGCAGGAACTGATTTCATCGAAATTTTTCCGTTGTTGTCCGGTTTTTCAGCCGATTTGATTTTCTGACCGTCCGAACTGAAAATTACAACCGAATCCAACTGA
Organism: Weeksellaceae bacterium; assembly: GCA_041677705.1. GTDB lineage: Bacteria > Bacteroidota > Bacteroidia > Flavobacteriales > Weeksellaceae > Moheibacter. Next base: position 87,733 of record JBAYPM010000003.1, read on the forward strand.
CCGCCAAAATTCTCAAACCGATAGACCAGATCCCTTTGATTTACTGCAATTTTGAGTTTTGGCGCATTCAGATCGACCGTTGAAAGATTTGAAGATTTGGCAATTTCAATGACAAATTCCAATGCGATTTTTACAAATTTCACAGAGTGAGACGCATCATTGCCCATTGCTGCAAAAGTATCGTTGGTCGTATGTATGTTCGGATTTGAATCTTCAAACGCAGATTCCATTGTGAACGAAGCATTGAAGCCGTTTTGTGTCCAGCTTGCATGATCTGAGCAGGCATAATTGCATTTAGAAAAACCGTAAGTAATTATGTGGTCGCCTGATGAATTGTAATGTTCGAACAGATCGATCAGAAAGAGATTCAATTCGGGTGAAGTATAGGGGCCGTCGTTGTTGATCGCTGTGTCATAGCTTGAACCTTTGTAATTGGTCATGTCTAACTGAAGCACCGCCAGCACATTTTTTGATTGGTTTTTATAGGTTTCAGCAATATCGGCCGAACCGAATAATCCGATTTCTTCGGCTGCATAAGCCATGATCTGAACTGTTTTTTTCGGATGAAAATTATTGGCAAGCAGCACTCTCAAAGTCTCGGTCAGTGTTGCGATTCCTGAAGCATTGTCATCAGCGCCGGGTGCAAAATCCTGAATCCAGTAATCACCGCAGTCCAGATGACCGCCGATCACAACGATTTCGTCGGGTGTAACGCTGCCCGGAATGGTCACGATCACCGAAACCTGGTTGGTAAATCCGTGATTGAATTCTTCAACCGAAATATCTGTCCGTCCGGCATCATCGACCAATGCCTGCCACCAGTTTTTGATATCGTGAGAGGCCTGTACACCGCTTGGTTTTGTATGAAAACGGGTTCCGTAATTTTCAAGTGTGACAATTGTGTTTGCGATATTGGCCACATTGACCTGAGAAATACACTGGTTGACAAATGCATCCTGATCGATTGTAAAATCGAGAATCATTGCAGCATTTTGGTTGACGGCTGTTTCCGAAAATTCGTTTGCAGATGTGAAAGGTCCGTTGGTCTGCGCGGAAAGGAAAATCCCCAAAGATAAGATCAGAGGGCTAAAAATTTTTTTCATTGGATTTATTCGTTCAATTTGAAACGAATGTACGTAATTTTTTTATTTTCTTTCAGAAAACGCTTTTCGTAAAAAGTCTGGACCGAAGTGATTTCTTCGGGCAGTTCGCGGTTGTCAGGATGATAGACATCGTGGCTTGAAATCAGCACCGGGTGACCGAGCATCTGAAGAATGCCGTGGGTATATCCGTGCAGAAACTCGCTGTCGGTTTTGAGGTGCATCAGTCCGTTTTTTTTCAGAACTTTTTTGTATCTGTTCAGAAATTCGGGATGGGTAAGTCTGTGTTTAGTCCGTCTGTATTTGATCTGAGGATCCGGAAATGTAATCCAGATTTCGCTGACTTCATTTTCTGCAAATGCATAATCGATCAGCTCGATCTGAGTTCTGAGAAAGGCGGCGTTTGGCAGGTTATTTTCGATGGCTGTTTTTGCGCCTCTCCAGAATCTTGCGCCTTTGATGTCGATTCCGATAAAATTTTTGTCCGGATATTTTTTGGCCAATGCGACAGTATATTCACCTTTTCCGCAACCGAGATCGAGCACGACAGGATGATTGTTTTTAAAAACCGTTTTGTTCCAATTTCCTTTCAGTTCGAAACCGCTGATCATTTCATCCCTTTTGGGCTGAAACACATTGTCAAAAGTCTTGTTTTCGGCGAACCTTTTCAGTTTGTTTTTTCCCATATTTGGTTATGGTTCAGGCGGCGAAATTAAGTCTTAAAAAAAAATTGTCCAAATTTGCTGAAATTATTTGCAGAACTAAAAATTGAACTTATATTTGCAGTCCCTTTTTGAGCCGATAAGCTCAAAAAATCGGGAGCATAGCTCAGCTGGTTCAGAGCATCTGCCTTACAAGCAGAGGGTCGGGGGTTCGAACCCCTCTGCTCCCACAAAATTTGACAGCACCTCATTGAGGTGCTGTTTTTTTTATTAATTTGCGATCATCCTTTATGGATCACTGAAATTTAAATTAAAAATGAATAAAATGAAATCATTACCCTTATTCTTTCTTCTGTTTTCAACACTGAGCTTTGGTCAGTACATTGAAAAAGCAAATCTTAAAATTAAAAAAACTGATCATCCCATTCAGGCCAAGGACATTGTTTATCTGGACGGTAAAAAAATCAGGTTTGTAGATACAGCCGAACCTTATGTTTTCAAATATAGCCGGATAAAGGATTTGGAGAAATTTGATTTTGATTCAGCCGATTTCCACAAAGATGTTCCCAAACTGAGAACCTCGTATACCGAATACAGAGAAGGTCGTGGTGTGTACGAAACCATGGATGATTTGATGAAAAATAAAGTGACCGACCGCCAATTCAGAGCGAAAAAGAATGGGTTTAAGTATGAATTTCAGGAAGATTTGCTGGTTGTGATTGATGATGAGGACAAAAGAATCAAAGATGTGGCCGGTTTGCTTTGGCAGGGGGATGTATATGTGAGTTTCAGAAATGCAATTAAGAATTTGAGCGACGAGGAAAAAGGAGCTTTGTTTTATGATCAGGCTTTGAACACTTTTGTAAGGGTTAAATATATGAATGAGAATCTTTTATATTTTGAATTTCCATACAAAACGATGGGCGATCTGTTTGTTATGGGTGGTATTGGCGGAATGCTGGGGGCTGTTTTGTCAAACGGTCAGAAAGTCAGAATGGCGGCTACGATTTATTATGATTCAGACAAAGAATTTCATGCGCTTTTGAATTGCAAAAAATTCAACCAGCATCTTGAAAACAGAAATAAGGATTTCAGATTTGATTGTGATAATTATGAGTTGAATACGGTTCGTGACAAGGTTTTTAACGAATTGTAATAATAGATTTTCTTCGACAACCAACACGATTCTGCTGTTCAGCATTCTTGGTTCTGCAAATTATTGAAGTTAAGGAAGGGCTGATTCTAAAGGTTTATCCAAACAACCGGACAGGCCATTTTTAATCCTGACCCTCACAGATGGAGGATTGGAATTCTTCTCATTAGACCGGTATCGAAATAATCAGTTCGGTTTTGAATTGCCCGTCAAAAATAAAAAGCCGGTATTTTTGAAAACCGGCTTTTGAAACTTTAATAAGTTCCGATTTGGAATATCTTTTAATTTTTTATTAATTTATAGTTCCGACCGTTTACAGATACAAAATAAACGCCCGCCGGTGAATGGCTTAAATCGATTTGAATTAGTTCACCCGAAAATGTTTTGGCAAAAATCGTTTGACCCGCCACAGTTGTAACAATAATTTTAGCATGATTAAACAATTTCTCAGCTTTCAAATTGAATATACCCTGGCTTGGATTTGGATAAATCTGAATAGAATTCTTTTGCAAATCAATGCTTGACATGGTAGTCCCGTTTTTATAAAGAGAAGTTACTCTTTGGTTGTTGTTTTTCACACCCATAATTAATAAATCGATTTTCCCGTCATTATCAATATCAGCAAAAGCAGAATCACTATACATCACGTTTTCAAACGGATGAGTTGCTGAAGAAAACCAGCCGTTTCCATCGTTCAAATAAAGACTGGTCTGGATACCGCCTGATTTAATTCCGGTCAACAATACATCCTGATAGCCATCGCCATTCAAATCTGCAAAAGCCACCGAACCATCTGAGACTTTAACAAATGGCGTTGTTACTTCAGTAAAGTTTACACTTTGCCCATAAGCCATACCGCTTATAAGGATTAAACCCAGAGCATGAATGGATTCTCGTTTGAGTCTGTTGAATTTGTTAAAAATTTTCATCTGTTTTGTGTGTTAAAATTGTCTGGGCGAATTTAAACAATATCCTTTGTGGTGAAAATCGTTTTGTATTGTTACGCAATCATGAAAGTCGAATTTAAAAAATTGAATAGCTGATGATCAGGTGCATATAAGTTTTTTCTCAACCATCAATCCTTCTGCCGCCAAAACCATTTCCAAATGCCTATAGAGTTTTGCCACTCTCGAGATACAATTGGATTGGTTAAACTGATGAAGGGAAGAACATCAGTGAAGTGACAAATAGAGTTTCCTGAATTGAGGAAGCTGTATTGGCGGTCGTTATTTTTGGGCAATAGGATTTGGATGTTGGAATAATGGGAATATAACCGGAAAGATTGTAGTTGAGTATTTGGATTGCCATCCAAAACCGGAAGACAGTACAGATGAAAATTTCATGGCAGATCAGTGATAGGAAGGCCGTTGGATCCTCATTCCGGAAAAGAAACTCTGGACTTTGAGTTCATAATGGTTCAAATATTTATAAAAAATGTAACACTTCGCCTTGATAATTTTTCTTAATTTTGAGCAAATCAAAATATACAAACAATGGGATTATTTTCATTCATTAAAGAAAAAGGAGCCAAAATCTTTGGTAAAAAAGAAGAAGAAGCTCAGATAGAAGAGAAAAAAACATTAAAAGCACAAGCTTTGCTTGATTATGTAAAACAATTGGGTCTGTCATACAACAGCATTAAGATTTCGGTAACTGACGACGATGTGAAAATTGAAGGTGAAGTAACATCACAACAGGATGCAGAGAAAATTTTACTGGCAATCGGTAATGTAGAAGGCGTTGATCAGGTGGATAATCTGATGGTGGTTGCAGAACCTGCTCCCGAAGCAAAGTTCTATACTGTTGAAAGCGGCGACACGCTGTCAAAGATTTCAAAACAGTTTTACGGTGATGCCAACAAATACAATACGATTTTTGAAGCCAACAGGCCCATGCTCCAACACCCCGATAAAATTTATCCGGGTCAGGTGCTGAGAATACCTGAAATGTAAAACAACATCAATAAAATCCTCTTACCCAAGAGGATTTTTTTTGCATTGAACCTGAACACAGCCTCAATCGGAATTCCCTTCCAATACCAACACCATTTCACCCTTCAGGTTCCTTAGTTCTGCCGTCCGGTGTAACTCTCCCAGAGTTCCGCGCAGTGTTTCCTCAAACTTTTTCGAAATTTCTCTCGACAGACTTGCCTTTCTGTCTGACCCAAAGTGATCGGACAGATCTTTCAGCGTTTTTGTGATTTTGTGTGGTGATTCATAAAAAATCATGGTCCGTTTTTCATCCTTTAACTCATTCAGCCTGGTCTGTCTTCCTTTTTTGACCGGCAGAAAACCAATAAATACAAATTCATTTGAAATCAGACCCGAAACCGTCAGGGCCGGTACAAAAGCGGTTGCACCGGGCAGCGCCATCACCTCGATGCCGTTTTCAACACAGGCTCGGGTCAGTAGAAATCCGGGGTCTGAAATTCCGGGCGAACCCGCATCTGTAATCAGCGAAATTGTTTTTCCTTCTTTGAGCAGGCCGATGATTTCTTCTGTGATTTGATGTTCGTTGTGCATATGATAAGACCGCATTTGTGTCGAAATATCATAATGTTTCAGCAGTATGCCGCTGGTACGGGTGTCTTCCGCCAAAATCAAATCCGATTCATTCAGTGTTTCGATCGCTCTGAATGTCATATCTTTCAAATTCCCGATGGGTGTAGGAACCAAATAGAGTTTTCCGGCCATGTGGCGAATTTAGTCTGAAAAATTGAAAATTGAATTAAAACCCAATCAATCCAATCAAATATTTCTGCATGAAAGCACGATTTCAACACAAATGTGTCAATTTTATCTGCTCATGGTATTGAGTTTCCTTGGTTCTTCTGTCCATTGACAAACCCAGGATTTTCTACCGAATGGATTAAAACCGAAGAAGCAAAACCCGAATTGTGGTTATCAGTTCACCGGAAATCATTTTACGCCGCCATTATCGCCTTTCCGAATTGTTGCCCAGTAGGAAGAAACGGAATAATTGTTGCGCCGGATGGCAAAGTTTGAAACTACTCAGAATAATACTTTTTGCCGGTTTGGTCAGCGTAGCAAACAAAGTTTCCTTTTTCGTCAAAGAGTTTGATTAGAACAAAACCTTGCTGTCCGTAATTCATTCTGACCGCCATCGGAAATAAGTCAAATGCAGCCTCTGTGGTGATGTCCGGAATCTGTCCCCCGGGTCTTGCATTTCTTACAATTAGTGCATATTTGTCGCCTGTTTTCAGAACATAGCCCTGCAACCAATTGTCCCAATCACCCCAAAAAATTTCATCATAAATTGTAGGAAGGACTTCTGTAACTTCGCCACGATTGTACAGCTTCAAACCTTGTTTTCCGTCTTTGAAAACCGAAAAATGGTAGTATTCCCAACCGTCAAAACGCTTTTCTGAAAAGTACAATTCACTGTTCTTTTTGGGCAAAAAATATTTACGGCCTTTGTATTTGGCTTCACGAATTGATTTTTTGACAGTTTCGCCTTCCTGAGGGCTGTATTCTTCTTTTGACCTTCGTTGTGGAGGCACTGCTTCACCGCCCCACATACCCCTGTCTTTATTTTCCATGCCAAGCATCTTCCCGTATTCGTCCGATTTCGGCTCGATTTCTTTTTCTGAAATAACTTTAAAGGTCTTCTTATCCTGTTGAATATCAATTTGTTTTCGTTTTCCGTCATTTGTATCATAGATGATTGAAACCGTACGGTCTGCGGCTCCGAACCTCTTTTCGAATTTCACTTTGGAAAGGATGGTCCGGGTAAATTTTTCGGATTTCCTGTTGTAAAGTTGGAGAGTAAACCGATCATTTGTGTCAAAAGAACCGATTAACAGATCATCCGTTTCGGTGCTTATTTTCTCAAATTCATGGAAACTTTCTAAAATGTCAGTTTGGTCTTCTGCAAATAATTTTTTGCCGGAATATGTGAATAAATTGTAGCGTGTATAGAAATCATCTTCCCAGTCATATCTTGTATTGTTGGGCGTCAGTACATATTTGCCCGCTTTGATGAGGCTGTTGTTAATGTGGTAATCACCGTATTTCTGATTTTCAAGGATGATTTTTCCTTTGTAAATCAGCGTAGAAAATGCATTTGCGTTTTTGTATTTGTATCCCTGCCAGAAATCGTTATCACCATAATTCAGTTCCAATACGTCAAATTGCGGTTCCACAATCAATTTTCCACTGTTGTCCACCAAACCGAATTGATTGCCGACCCTGTACGGAATATAAAACTTCTGTGCCTGGATTTGGACGGCAAGAGTCCAAACCAACAGCAAAAATAAAACCTTTCTCATTTTCTAATTATTTGACTTGTGCAGACAACTCCATCATCCGGTTGATCGATCTTTCTGCTCTTACTCTCAAATCTTCGTCAATCAGGATCTCAGGAAGTTCGTATTTCATACACAGATAGATTTTCTCAATCGTATTGCGTTTCATGAAGAAACATTCTGAACAGTTGCAACTGTTGTCCTCGTCTGTCATCGCCGGGATCAGTTTTTTTCCGGGTGCCAGTTTCTGCATTTCGTGTAAGATTCCCGCTTCTGTGGCAACGATAAATTCTTCGGCTTCGTCTGTTTCGATGTAATTCAGCAATCTTGAAGTTGAACCGATAAAATCAGATGCATTCAATACCGCTTCTTCAGCTTCAGGATGCGCAATCAGTTTTGCATTTGGATGTTCTGACAGCTGTCTTGCAATTTTTTCGAGCGAAAAAGCTTCATGCACAATACATGCACCGTCCCATAGAATCATATTTCTGCCGGTTACTTTGTTCAGATATCTGCCCAAATTTTTGTCGGGTGCAAAAATGATTTCCTGATCTTCGGGCAGCGAATCGAGTATGGTTTTCGCATTGGATGAAGTCACGATGATATCGCTTTCAGCTTTTACGCCGGCATCGCAGTTGATGTAACTGACCACGATTGCATTCGGATGTTCTGCACGCATGGCTCGTAAACCTTCGCCGGTACATGAATCGGCAAGCGAACAGCCTGCCTTCAGATCGGGCAGAACCACTTTTTTGGTTGGATTCAGAATTTTTGCAGCTTCAGCCATAAAGTGAACGCCGCAAAAAACAATCATATCAGCATCTGTTTCTGCTGCGGCTCTTGACAACTGAAGGCTGTCGCCCAGAAAATCTGCAATGTCCTGAATTTCGGGAACCTGATAATAATGCGCCAGAATGATCGCATTTTTCTCTTTTCTCATCCGGTTGATTTCTGCAATCAAATCTGTGCCTTCCGGAATTTCAAGATCTATAAAACCTTTTTTTTCAAGCTTTGAAGTTGCTTCTTCCAACAGTGCTTCCATTGTAATTTGAGTTTAAGTCCGTCCCAATTAATCAATTAATGTACCGAAAATTATTGAGCGCCAAATTTAAAGTGAATTGACCGATTTTTAAAGTATTCCAATGCGTTTTTTCAAATCATCACTCAGCGCATCCTTGTGAACGGTATATGCAATCGACTTCATCCTCAGATAGGGAACCGACATATAAATGTGCCCGCCGTTACCCCTGTTTTTGGTTCCCCACGAATTTTTCACATCATAATATTTATTCCCGATCTGGTCTTTCAGCAAACCGGTTATGTGCATCAGATGATCGTCTTCGGTCGAATAATTTTCAAATGCAGCCTGTCTTTCTTCAGGGGTCACCCATTTTTCGGACAGCAAAACTTTGAAATAATCTTCTGTTTTTCCTTCACTCGGCCAGATCGCCATTCCGGCTTCTGACGAAAAAGTTTTTTCGCTCACATCGGTATCAAGCGCCACTGTATATCCTTTTGACAGCGCATTATCCAGCACCTGAATGTATTCGTCCAAAGGAAGATTGTAATAAGATCCGTCAGAGAAATTATCAGGAATTTCAAGTATAAACTTTGAATAGGTGGGATGATGTGTAAACGAAGTCAGTGTCACATAATCTTCGGGATGAATTTTTAAATCTTCTGCATATGAATTTGGAGTATAATTTTTTCCATCAAATGTAAAATTTTCGGGTGCTTTTCCCATGTATTCGTCCAAAGTCGAATTGAACTGATTCATCCAGTCTGATTTCATATTTCCTTTTGGATTATTTACGATTTCATCAACCTGATTTTTTAATTTTTTTATCATTGCCGAATGATCATAACCGCTTTCTGAAGCGCCCATTCCGTCATATTCGATTTGTGGTAAGATTCCAAATTGTGCCACAGCATTCATCACATCATGACTCAAACCGCCTTCGCCAAATTGTGCTTTTCCCTGCCGATAGACATAATTGTATGCCTTGACCGGATAAGTTTTTCTGACCGGATACATCTCTGACAGATCCACAAATCTTCCATTGATCCGATAGACTTCGGCTTCCAAAAAAGACACGGTTGCAAAACTCCAGCAGGTTCCGGTCTTACCCTGATTGCAGACCGGAGAAGGAGTGAGGTCTATTATTTTTGTAAATTGATATTCGGCTTGCTGTCCAAAGGCAGAAAATCCCGCAAACAACAGTATCCACAAAGCTTTTTTCATTTGAAAAATTTAATTTTTAACGGATAAATATACAAAGTTCAAAAAGAAATTTGTGGAAAACTTGGAAGAAGTTGTTTCGGTTTTTAAGTTGTGAGATACCGAAAACTTTTAACTTTGCCCAAATATTTCTGAAATGCAGCCACGCGAAGATTTTTTACTCAAAGCCTACGAACTCGGAATCATAAAATTTGGAAACTTTATTTTGAAAAGCGGTATAGAATCTCCGTTCTATGTCGATCTGAGACCGCTTGCATCAAGTCCGCAGCTGTTAAAAACACTTGCAAACCAGCTGTTGGATCTGGTTGAAAAATCACCCTTCGAACTGATCTGCGGTGTACCCTATGCTGCGCTTCCGATGGGAACCACAATGAGTCTGGCAAGCGGAACCCCTCTAATCATCAAAAGAAAAGAAAACAAAGGCTACGGAACCAAAAGAATGGTCGAAGGAATCTATCACGACGGTCAAAACTGTCTGCTGGTCGAAGATGTGATCACCAGCGGTCAAAGTCTGCTCGAAACCATTGAGGAAGTCGAAAGAGAAGGTTTGAAAGTAACCGACATCGTCGTCGTACTCGACCGTGAACAGGGCGGAATTCAGAAACTGAAAGACAAAGGATATTCGGTTCACACCCTTTTTACAATCAATGAGGTGATCGATTTGCTTCACCGTTTTCATCGTTTGGACGACAATGAAGTCAGCAGAATCAAAAACTTTTTGGAAAATCCGCCTGCACCGCCTGTGAAAAATAGAGTTGCACTCGACAAAAAACAAATCAGTCATCCGGTCGGAAAAAAACTGATCGAGATTGCATTGAAAAAGAACTCAAATCTGATTGCATCTGCAGATGTCATCAGTTCAGCCGAACTGATCAAACTGGCAAATGAGGTTGGAGAACATATCGTTGCATTGAAACTTCATACCGACATCATCCGTGATTTCAGCTTTGAACTGATTGAAGAGTTAAAACGAATTTCAAAAGATAAGGAATTCCTGCTGTTTGAAGACAGAAAATTCGGCGATATCGGAAATACACAGGAACTTCAGTTCAAAGAAGGGATGTACAGAATTGCAAGCTGGGCAGATATGATCACTTCTCATGTGATTGCTGGCGAAGATAGTCTGAAGGTCTTTGACAATGTGGGTGTGGTTGCCATCGTTGAAATGTCAACCAAGGGAACTTTGACAGATGATTATTACGTCGGAAAAGCGCTGAATGCCGCAAAAAATTCAGCCAACGTGATGGGTGTGGTGGCTCAGCGAAAAGTATCAGATGATCTGCTGTTGTTTACACCCGGTGTGAATATGAGTTCGAGCGGCGATTCAAAGGGTCAGCAATACAATACGCCCGAAAAAGTGTGCAACGAATACCACACCGATTTTATCATTGTCGGCCGCGGAATTTACAAGGCTGCAGACGCGGCTTTTGCAGCAAAAACCTACAAAGAATCGGGTTGGGCAGCTTATTTGAACAGTTTTGAATCATAAGAACAGAGTTTGTTAATAATATTCAATTGCCACGAGCATTGGCTCATGGTTTTATAAAGGAGTTGTCTTTGGTTTGGGCGGTATGTTTGTCGCGAAGCAACACAAAAATGATGACAAAGCCATTGTAAATTTTGGCTGAAGCCGGTTCCCATTCGAATTTTTGAAATAATTCAATGATTTTTCTTCAAAAAAGTTCTGTTAACCAATTGATCAAAAAACCTCAAATTCATAAAATCGAAACCTGAAAAGATCTGAATTTCTTCCGTTCAAAACCATTATCTTCGCTCTATGGAACGAATCATTTTGGGAATTGACCCGGGTACGACCGTGATGGGTTTCGGCCTGATCGGAACTGAAAAAAACAAAATGCATTTTCTGCTGCTCGATGAACTGTTGCTTCACAGATACGAATCCCATTCGCTCAGACTCAAAAAAATCTTTGAAAAAACACTGAGCATCATCGATGAATTCCATCCCGATGAATTGGCGATCGAAGCGCCTTTTTACGGAAAAAACGTACAGTCGATGCTCAAACTCGGTCGCGCACAGGGAGTTGCGATGGCGGCCGGATTGTACAGAGAAATCCCGATTACAGAATATTCACCCAAAAAAATCAAAATGTCAATTACAGGAAACGGAAACGCATCCAAAGAACAGGTGGCCGGAATGCTTCAAAATCTGCTTGGTCTGAAGGAAATTCCTAAACGGCTGGATGCAACCGATGGTCTGGCGGCTGCCGTTTGTCATTTTTTTAATTCCGGAAAGACCGAAAACCAAAAGACCTATTCAGGCTGGGAAGCCTTTGTTAAGGACAACCCCGACAGAAAGCGTTGAAAATCACTGATTTTCCGTAATCAATGATTCAAAATTAATTTCGATTTTTTTGAGGAAATCGGTTGAAATTCTTCAACCGCTTAATTTTGTGCACTTTGGTTTTGCTTTTTTGTAAAATTGATTTTAAATTCACTGCAAACCTTTACCTAAACTTACTATGAAAAAGATGCTTACACTTTTTCTAGTTTTTTCTATTGCAAAAAATCAGGCTCAGGACATTATCTCAGAGAATTTTTCAGAAGCTGAAATCGCAGAAAGCGCCGCATTGACCAATGAGGAAAAATCCGAAGTGATTTCTGTATTTCCCGAAATGATCGCCATTGACGGCGGTGTCATTGAAATAGGAAGTCTTTATGGTGACATTGACGAAATTCCGGTTCACAAGGTGAAAATCAATGATTTTGAAATCGGGAGATACCCGGTGACTGTCGGTCAGTACCGATATTTTTGCGAAGCAACCAACCGGAATATGCCCGAGGAACCTTATTGGGGTTGGCAGGACAATCATCCGATGGTGATCGTCAGTTGGAACGATGCGGTTGCCTACACCTATTGGCTTACCGATCTGACCGGTGACAAATACAGACTTCCAACAGAAGCCGAATGGGAATATGCGGCAAGAGGCGCAATCAGAAGTCTCGGTTTTCAGTTCAGCGGTGGCAATCTCGTTGAAGAAATTGGCTGGAACGAACACAATTCGGAATACAGAACCCATCGGGTCAACCGAAAGACGCCTAACGAACTCGGGATTTGTGATATGTCCGGAAATGTTTTGGAATGGATTGCTGACTGGTATTCGCCCACCTATTATTCAAAAAGTCCGTTTGAAAACCCGAAAGGCCCTGAAAAGGGAGCCGAAAGAGTATTGAGAGGCGGAAGCTGGTATGGCAACTCACTCCCGTGCAGGGTTTCATTCAGATCCTACTTCCCGCCCGACTACAGTTTTAATTTTATCGGTTTCAGAATCGTCAAGGAAAGAAATTAATCCAATTCAAATCTGATTTGATTGCTTTCGGTTAATTTTGACCGGATGAAATGATGTATTGAACCATTTAAAACCGTCTTTTTTAGTTTCCAAAAATTCGTATGTTTACCGCAAAAGATTTTTTCAATGAAGAAAAACATTTGTTTGTTTTTGTTGCTGATTTTTTCAGCTCCCGCTTTTGGTCAGAGAGCAGGCTATTGGCAACAAAAAGCCGATTACCAAATGGACATTGATGTCGATGAGGTCAATGCACGATACGACGGAAAAATGAATCTGACCTACACCAACAATTCACCCGACGATTTGGATAAAGTTTATTTTCATCTGTATTACAATGCCTTTCAACCCGGAAGCGCAATGGATTTGAGGCTTCAGAATATTAATGATCCGGATTCGAGGATGATGACAACTCAAAACGGAATGAAAGTCAGCAGGATTTCATTACTCGGAAAAGATGATGTCGGTTTTCAGAAAATCAATTCAATCAAACAAAACGGAAAGAACCTGAATTATAAAATCAGCGGAACCATTATGACAGTTGATTTATCAGAAAAAATCAAATCCGGTCAAAGTACGGTTCTCGAAATTGATTGGAAGGCTCAGATTCCCGAAACGATACGCCGCGGCGGAAAAAATTCAAGAGAAGGCGTGGCTTTGACCATGACTCAGTGGTATCCGAAAATTGCGGCTTATGACGAAGAAGGCTGGCATCTGGATGAATACATCGGAAGAGAATTTTATGCGCCATTTGGAGATTTTGATGTGAAAATTAATATTCGGAAAGACTTTGTGATCGGTGGCTCGGGTGTTTTACAAAACCCAAATGAGGTTAAAGGATATGTTTCAAATCCAAATTTGAAAATCAAAAACGGAAAAGTAAACTGGCATTTTAAAGCTAAAAACATTCATGATTTTGCCTGGGCAGCAGATAAAAATTATGTAGTTTCAAATCAGAAAGTCCCATCCGGCCCCGAGATTTATTTTGTTCACCTGAATCAGGAAGAACTCAATCAGAACTGGGAAAAAGTTAAGACGGTTACTTCAAATTTCTTTGAGTTTATGAGCGAAAGATTCGGCCAATATCCATGGGAAACCTATTCGATTGTTCAGGGTGGCGACGGCGGAATGGAATACGGAACCGCAACCATGGTAACCGGCGGAAGAAACATCAACAGTCTTGTCGGTGTGATATTTCACGAAGTTGCACACTCGTGGTTCCAGCACATGTTCGGAATCAACGAGACGGTCAACGAATGGATGGACGAAGGATTTACATCCTATTCAGAACAGCTTGCACATTTGAAACTTTCGGGAAAAACGATCGAACCCAATTCAAATCCGGAAGCGTATGATGCTTATTTTCAATTGGCAAGATCGGGGGTCGAAGAGCCGATGAGTCTGATGGCCGATTATTACAATTACAATTATGCATATGGAATCGAAGCTTATGTAAAAGGTCAGATATATCTGATTCAGTTGGGCTACATCATTGGTGATGAAAATCTGAATGCGACTTTTAAGGAATTTTACAAAGAATGGAAATTCAAACATCCGACACCAAATGATTTCAAAAGAACCGCCGAAAAAGTTTCGGGTCTGAATCTGAAATGGTATCAGAATCTGTTTGTCAATACGGTCAGAACAATTGATTATTCAATTGAATCGGTTAAAAAAGATGAAATCAAGCTGAAAAATTTGAGTAATTTTCCAATGCCGATCGATCTGCTGGTCGAATATTCTGACGGAAGCAGGGAGCTGTTTTATATTCCGAATCTTGAATTGAGAGGTGAAAAACCGGCAGAAAATATCGAAATCTACAAGGACGCCAAAAGAACGGTTTTGAATCCCTGGGCATGGACTGCACCCGAATATTCTGTAAAAATTTTGAAGGAAGTCAAATCTGCGGTGATCGATCCAACCAAGCGTTTGGCCGATATTGATTTTTCAAACAATACCTACAAAAAATAAGAAATGATTTTAGCCGTTAACATCGGAAATTCAAATATGCGATTTGGCGTTCTGAATTCGGGTGACGAAATCCTCACCTGGACGATCAACACCAAACCCTATCGGACAGAAGACGAGTGTTATGCAAAATTCAAAGGCATGTATCAGGCTTTCGGTCTGAAAAAAAATGACATCTCAGCCATTGTGATCGGATCGGTAGTTCCTCTGATGACCATGCCGGTTACAAACTCGCTCAAAAGAATTTTTAAAATCGATCCGATGATCGTCAACCGTTCAACACCTGCAAATGTCCATCATACTTCGCATCAGATGGGAACCGATATTTTTGCAAATGCGGTGGCGGCTCAGTCGTTTTACAATGGCAAAAAAATCATAATTGATTTTGGAACCGCACTGACTTTTACAGCCGTCAAAGAAGACGGCGAAATTTTGGGCGTTGTAATTGCACCCGGCGTTGAAACCGCATTGAAATCACTGGTCAATCAGACTGCTCAACTGCCTGAAATCGATCTGGTGCTGCCAAAAGCAGTCTTGGGAATGGACACCGAAACCTGTATGCAGAGCGGTATGATGTACGGTTTTCTCGGTCTGATTGAAGGAATGATCGAAAGAATCAAAAAAGAGCTTGATGATGACTGTTTTGTCATTGCAACCGGAGGTCTGAGTTCGGTTTTTGCACCGTTGACAGACACAATCGATAAACAGGATATCCTACACACACTGAAGGGAATCGTTGAATTGTACAAAATGAATTCAAAATAAATTTTAAAAATTACTTTGGCCAAATCCTTTGAATAATGGAAAATTTCAGCAAAAGACTTGACGAATGGTCGATTTTCGAAGAAGGTTTTGACAAAGAAAAACAATTGATTTCCGAAACCATTTTCAGTCTGGGAAATGCGGCAATGGGTCAGCGTGCAAATTTTGAAGAAACATACAGTGGTGAAACGTTCAGAGGAAGTTATGTAGCCGGCGTTTATTATCCCGACCGCACCAAAGTCGGCTGGTGGAAAAACGGTTATCCCGAATATTTCGCAAAAGTGCTGAATGCGCCCAACTGGATTGGGATTGATATTGAAATCAATGGTGAAAATCTGGATTTGTACCACACAAAAGAAATTTCAAATTTCAGCCGTGAACTCAATATGAAAGAAGGATTTCTGAGACGTTCGTTTGAAGCCGAGCTTCAGAACGGAAGCAGGGTCAAAGTCAATGTCATCCGTTTTCTGTCGATAAAAAGAGACCAACTCGGAGCCATCCGATATGAAATCACGCCGGTAGAAAAATCAGCTAAAATCGTTTTCAAATCCTATGTGGATGCCAACATAAAAAACAAAGATTCCAACTGGGATGAAATCTTTTGGGAAGTGCCCGACAGCGGATCAAAGGACGATTTTGGCTTTGTGAGGTCAAACACCTATAAAACCAATTTTGAGGTGATGACCTTTATGCAGAATTCAATTTTTCAAAATGGCAAAAAAATCAATATTGCTGCCGGAAAGAAAATTTCTGAAAAGAAAGTCAGTCATTATTATTCAGTTGAAACCGAAGCCGGAATCAGCTGTTCGATTGTGAAATTTGGAGGTTATCTGGTTTCGACCCGACAGGAAACCGTAAAGTTTTATGACCTTGCAAAATCACTGACCGAAACCGCCGAAGAAGTCGGTTTTGATACACTGCTCGAAGAACAGAAGCAAAGCTGGTCAGAAATCTGGAAACTGTCTGACGTTGAAATCAAAGGAGATCTGAAAGCACAGCAGTCGGTCAGATACTGTATTTTTCAGTTGAATCAGACTTACAATGGGAAATATCCGGATCTGAACATCGGTCCGAAAGGATTTACAGGAGAGAAATACGGTGGCTCAACCTATTGGGACACAGAAGCTTTTTGTCTGCCTTTTTATCTTTCCACCAAGCCTGCTGAAGTTGCAAAAAATCTGCTGCTCTACAGATACAATCATTTGGAAAAAGCTATAGAAAATGCGCAAAAGCTCGGATTCACGGATGGTGCTGCATTGTATCCGATGGTGACGATGAATGGTGAGGAATGTCACAACGAATGGGAAATCACATTTGAAGAAATCCACAGAAATGGAGCGATTGCTTATGCGATTTACAATTATGTGAATTATACCGGTGACAAAAAATATATTTCCGAATTCGGACTTGAAGTGCTGATCGGAATCTGTCGTTTCTGGTCGCAGCGGATGAATTTTTCAAAACCAAAAAACA
Organism: Weeksellaceae bacterium; assembly: GCA_041677705.1. GTDB lineage: Bacteria > Bacteroidota > Bacteroidia > Flavobacteriales > Weeksellaceae > Moheibacter. The sequence goes on from JBAYPM010000003.1 coordinate 104,659, forward strand.
GTTATGTTATTTTGGGTGTGACCGGTCCGAACGAATATGAGAACAATGTCTGCAATAATTTTTACACCAACTATATCGCAAAATGGTGTCTTGAATATACCCTGGAAAGGATTCAAAAACTGAAAATCGAATCAAAAAATGATTTTGACCGGATTCAGCAGCAAACAAAGCTGATGGAGATGGAAACCGAAGACTGGAAAAAGAAAGCAGAGAATCTGTATCTGCCTTATTCCGAAGAGCTTGGAATCTACCTTCAGCAAGATGGTTTTTTGGACAAAGAAATCCGTCCTGTTTCCGAATTAAAAGCAGCAGACCGGCCTTTGAATCAAAAATGGTCGTGGGACAGGATCTTGCGTTCGCCTTATATCAAACAGGCGGATGTGCTTCAGGGAATTTATTTTTTTGAAGAAAATTTCAGTCAGGAAGAAATCAAAAAACATTTTGAATTTTATGAACCGCTGACGGTACACGAATCTTCGCTTTCGCCGGCAGTCCACAGCATATTGGCTGCAAAAACCGGAAAAATCGAAAAGGCTTATGAACTGCTGATGAGAACCGCCCGTCTGGATTTGGATGATTACAACAAAGAGGCTGAAGAAGGTTTGCACATCACTTCGATGTCTGGTGCCTGGATGGTTGTGGTTCAGGGTTTTGCAGGAATGAGGGTGATGGACGGAAAACTGTATTTTGAGCCAAAAATTCCGGATGAATGGGAATCGTATAAATTCAGTATCGTTTTCAGAAAAAGAATCCTGACCGTGACAATTTCTAAAAACAAAACCGATTTTGAACTGGAAGGCGAAGAGTTGGAGGTATTTTTAAACGGCGAAAAATTGCTGATCAAACAAAATCAAATCTGAGGATGAGAAATTTTTCAAATACAGATCTTGAAAATTCGGTGATTTATGAAGTGAACATCCGTCAGTATTCAAAAGAAGGAAGTTTCAAAGCATTTGAAAAAGATCTGCCGGTGCTGAAAAAACTCGGTGTCGGAATCATTTGGATCATGCCGGTTCAGCCGATTTCAATGACAAAAAGAAAATCTGACAGTGGAAAACTGATTGAAGAAATTACAGATTCTGAATTGAGCAAAAAAGTTTTGGGAAGTCCGTATTCGATTTCAGATTATTCGGCTGTCAATCCCGAATTCGGGACGATTGAAGATTTCAAAGATCTGGTCCGGAAAGCACATGAACTCGGGATTTTTGTGATTCTGGACTGGGTGGCTGATCATACCGGCTGGGATCATCGGTGGATTGCGGAACATCCTGAATTTTATCACAAAAACCAATCTGGAGAAATTACAGAGCCATTGGATGAATCGACCGGAAAACCGATCGGCTGGGACGATGTGGCGCATTTGAATTATGATTGCAGAGCGCTGTATGATTCAATGATTGAACAGATGAAATTCTGGCTGATCCAAACCGATATCGATGGTTTCAGATGTGATGTTGCAGATATGGTCAAACTTGATTTTTGGGAATTTGCGGTTGCAAAACTAAAAGAAGTCAAACCGGTTTTTATGTTGGCAGAATCTGATCATCGCGAATATTTGGAAATTGCATTTTCGGCCGGATATGACTGGAAAATCCATTACATCATGAATCAGATTGCGGCCGGAAAAAAGAATGTTTCAGATTTGGATGAAATGTTGGTTTGGGAGCAGGAAAATTATCCGAAAGAAACCGTTTTTATGCGTTTTACATCCAACCATGACGAAAACGCATGGAACGGAAGCGAATATGAAAGAATGGGCAGTGCGGCAGAAGTATTTGCTGCGCTGTGCTTTATGCTGCCCGGTTTGCCATTGATTTACAATGGTCAGGAATATGATTCAATAAAACGGCTGAAATTTTTTGAGAAAGACGAAATTGAAAAAGAAGGACAAAAAATGTTTTCAATTTATGAGTCGCTCGGAAAATTAAAAAATCAAAATCCGGCGATGAACGGCGGTTTCAGAAAGGCTGATTATCTGAGAATTCAGACTTCTGATGACCAAAATATTTTGGCTTTTGTTCGCGAGAAGGATGGTCACCGCTTGTATTTTATTGCAAATCTTTCTTCCGAGAATCGAAAATTTACGCTGCCGGCCGAAGGGACTTTTGAAAACTTTATGCCGGGGACAATTCATTTGTGGAAAGGATTGGAGTTGGAATTTTCCGGCTGGCAATATTGGGTTTTGAAGCCTTTGGGAGATTGAATAGTGGGCACACCAGGGATGTCTCAAAATATTATCCCATAAATAACCAATACAATGAAGAATTCCTGATATTCCAAAAAAGGATAAAATTTTATCTGGTCAACAGCCAGGGACTCATTTCCGCACCGCTTCAGCGGTTTTTTGATCGACTTCTTCAAATTCATTTTCGATCTTTGGATTTTCTCTGTAAGTCAGTTTTGAAACAATCAGATTGACAATCAAAGCAGAAAAGAAACCAGGAATGATTTCGTACCATTCTTTGAACGGATGGTCAAAATACACCCAAAACAAAACCACCAGACCACCGGTGAGCATACCCGCAAAAGCGCCCTGAAAAGTTGATTTCCGATTGAGCAGCGACAACAGTATCAAAGGTCCGAAAGCTGCGCCAAATCCTGCCCAGGCATTTCCTACCAGATTGAGTATGCTGTCGTGCGGATTCAGTGAAAGCATAATTGAAATCGCTGCAACCAGCAAAACTGAAACCCTTCCGGCAATCAGAAATTCTTTACTCGAACCTTCTTTTCTGACAAATGATTTGTAGATATCTTCAACCAGCGAGCTCGAAGTCACCAGCAACTGAGAAGAAATGGTACTCATTACCGCCGCCAGTATCGCCGACAGAAGAAAACCTCCGATCAGCGGATGAAAAAGTATCCTTGCAAAATAAATAAAGATGGTTTCGGCTTCCTTGTTGTTCGCATCAAAAAGCTGCATGGTTTGGGTATCAAATTTCATCATATAACCGATTCCTACCAGCCCGATGCTCATTGCACCAATCAGTGTCAGTATCATCCACCCGATTCCGATTCGTCTTGCTTTGACCAGATCGGCAGGTTTTTCGATCGCCATAAAACGGACCAGTATATGCGGCTGACCGAAATATCCCAATCCCCAGGCGATCAAAGACAATATGCCGACGATAGAAGTGCCTGTGAACAAATCGAGATATCTGCTTCCTTTTTCTGAAATCAATTCAAAAGTTTCAACCGGGCCTCCGATTTGGGTGATGACCACGATCGGGACGATAATCAGGGCAAGCACCATAATGGTACCCTGTACAAAATCGGTCAAACTGACTGCCAGAAAACCGCCCAGGAAAGTGTATAATACCACGACTAAACCGGTTACCCAAACGCCAAACAGATAATCCATTCCAAATGCGGATTCAAAAAGCTTTCCGCCCGAAACCATTCCGGCAGAAGTATAAAGTGTAAAGAAAATCAGGATAAATGCGGATGAAGTAAATTTCAGCAGTTTGGTTTTGTCTTTATAACGGTTTTCAAAAAACACAGGCAGGGTGATTGCATTCTGTGCAACTTCTGTATAGATTCTGAGTCGTGGTGCGACCAGCAGGTAGTTGAGATAGGCTCCGATGGTCAGACCGATGGCGATCCAGGCACTTGACAGTCCGGTGAAATACATTGCGCCGGGCACACCCATCAGCAGCCAGCCGCTCATATCGGCCGCACCGGCAGAAAGTGCTGTGACGACAGGCCCGAGCTTTCGTCCGCTGATCAGGAATTCATCCGAGGTAGCGGTTGATTTTTTGTAAGAATAAACACCGATTGCCAGCATCAGTAAAAGGTAAAGTCCGATGGACAGCACTTCGTAAAACTGCATAGACGTGATTTTAATATTGTAAATGTATGAAATTTGAGTTTTGGAATTGAGGTTTTTTAGAGATGGTAACTGTTGAGCGTAGGCCGGAAGATGGAAGTGGGCTGTCTGGGTTTTGACGGATTCAACCGGATGAAAAGATTAATTGAAAAAAGTTAATTGTTGAGAAGGGTTATTCAAATAGAAAAAGCAGAAGAAAAATCTCCTGCTTTTAAAATTTTAATCAAAATTGAGAATCTGATTATCCTTTGTACAATTCAGCAACTTTGTTCCAGTTGATGACTTGAAAGAATGCTTCAACATAGTCTGGACGACGATTCTGGTAATTCAGATAATAAGCATGTTCCCATACATCCAGACAAAGGATCGGTTTTCCTGCGCATGCTGTATTTGGCATCAGGTTGTTGTCCTGATTTGGAGTTGAACAGACAGCCAGAGATCCGTCATTCTGTTTGATCAGCCAAGCCCAGCCGGAACCGAAACGGGTTTTTGCCGCATTTGAAAATTCTTCTTTGAATTGATCAAACGAACCAAATGATTTGTTGATTGCATCTGCCAGCTCACCTGAAGGCTGACCGCCGCCGTTAGGTCCCATAATTTCCCAAAACAGTTTGTGGTTGTAATATCCGCCGCCGTTGTTTCTTACAGCTGCTTTGTCTGATCCTTTTTGCAGCACTTCCTCAATTGAAAGTCCGTCCAATTCGGTGCCTTCAATTGCTTTGTTCAAATTATTGGTATATCCAGCATGGTGTTTGTCATGGTGTATTTCCATTGTTTTTGCATCAATATGAGGTTCCAATGCGTCAAATGCATAAGGTAGTTTTGGTAATTCAAATGCCATAATTATTTTATTTTTTAAGTTAAACATTTAGTTCATCCAAAGATACGTCAGTTTTTGCCAAAACAGATCAAGATTGAATCAAAAGTTCAAATGATGTCATAAATTTTTTAAATTGCAGTATTATTCAATTCAAATGAGCAAATTCAGAAAAATCATACTCACCATTATGAAGGTTTTTATTCTTCTGGTGGCTGTCATCGTCGGACTGTTGTATCTGACCGGAAATCAGTATGTAATCAGAGGCGCCCAGCTGACCTATATGAAAGGACACGACACCGCCAATATAGATGATTATGTGGATTTTGACAACAACATCATATTGTCAGCCAAACCTCAGCCTTGGCCCGAACATGAGATGTACAACAAAATTGAACTGACCGATACGCTGACTGCTGAACTTGAAAGATTCGGAACAGTCGGATTTTTTGTTGCAAAAAACGGCGAAGCGCTTTGGGAACATTATTGGGAAGGTTATTCCGACAAAAGTCACACCAATTCATTTTCAATGGCAAAATCGGTGGTGACCATGCTGCTTGGAAAAGCGATTGAACAGAGATACATCAAATCAATGGATCAGCCGATCACTGATTTTCTACCCGAATATAAAGATAATTTGCTGGCTCAAAAATGTACGGTAGGTGATTTGTCTGCGATGACTTCCGGTTATGACTGGGTCGAAGATTATTATCTGCCGCTCAATCCGACTGCAAAGGCCTACTACGGAAGAAATATTGAAAAACAAATGCTCAAACGAGGATTTAATCAGGAGCCGGGTGGTCATTTTGAATATCTTTCGGGCAATACCCAACTGCTTGGAATCATTCTGGAAAGAGCGGTCGGAATCAGTCTGTCGCAATATCTGCAGGAAGAATTCTGGCAGCCGATGGGAATGGAAGATGATGCCTACTGGTCAAAAGACGACAAAAAAGGAATGGAGAAAGCATACTGCTGTCTGAACAGTAATGTGAGAGATTTTGGAAAACTTGGTCAGCTGCTGCTTCAAGACGGAAACTGGAACGGAAAACAAATCCTCGATTCTGCATTTGTAAAACTGATGGTTACACCCAATTCAAAAGCATTCAACAAAGGAGAACACGAACGTTACGGCTATTCGATCTGGACCGATTATGAACATCAGCCGAATTTTTATGGTCTGATGGGGCATTTGGGTCAAAGGGTGATTGTGGTTCCGGATGAAGATCTGGTCATCGTCCGTCTGGGAAGGACAAAAGACGACCGAAATATGAACAAAGGATTTTTGGACAACGATACTTATTATTTCGTTGACGAAGTGATGAAAATGCTGAAAGAAAATAATCTGCTAATAAAACAATAGGATGTTAAAGAATTTGCCAATTGAAAAAGTACTGTTTCTCGATATAGAAACGGTTCCTCAGGTTTCAGACTGGATCGATCTGCCTGAAAACATGAAAGAATTGTGGTCAAAAAAAGTCGACAGACAACTTGGCGAAGATGACACGCCAGAGAGTTTTTACAACGACCGCGCCGGCATACTTTCAGAATTCGGAAAAATCATCTGTATTTCAGTTGGTTACATCAACCGTCATAAAATCAAACTGAAAAGCTTTTACGGTGACGATGAAAAAAAGATTTTGGAAGAATTCTCTGAACTGCTCAACGGTTCTTATTATATATCGGGAGTGATTCTTTGTGCGCACAACGGCAAGGAATTCGACTTTCCGTATATCGCCCGGCGAATGCTGATTCACGGTATGGATCTTCCGCCTGCGCTGAGCATTCAGGGAAAGAAGCCTTGGGAAATTCCTCATCTCGACACCATGGAACTGTGGAAATTCGGAGATTACAAACACTACACTTCGCTCAATCTTCTGGCTGCGATTTTTGATATACCGACACCAAAAGACGATATCGACGGTTCACAGGTGGCAAAGGTTTATTACGAAGATCATGATTTGGAAAGAATCAGAATTTATTGCGAAAAAGATGTGCTGACGGTTGCTCAGATTTTCAGGAAATTCAGAAATGAAAGTCTGTTGGAAATAGAGGAGTGATTATTTTTCAGCGTCAAATTTGGCGATGTACAAAATCAGAAGCAAATAAAAGGTTTTTCTCATGGTCTGTATTGAATTTCAAATCCGATACCTGCCTCAAAACCAAACTTTTTCAGAAGCATCTGATTGGCGAAAACATTAAATTTTTTCTGAACCCTAAGAATTCTCTCCTTCCTCTTCCTCAATCAGATGTGTAAGTGTGAGTTCTGCTCTTTCAACAGAATTCCGATACATCTTGATGACTTTGACCTGATAATCTTTCAGATCGAGCAGATCGCCGACCTTCAATTCACGATCCGGAAAATATTCTGCAAGCAGTCCCGAAAGGGTTTCGTAATGTTCACTTTCGTTAAAACGGAAAGGCAGAAAACGGTTGATGTCAGAAAGACTGCTGTGCGCATTGACCGAATAGACACCCTCACCGATATTGATCACAATCGGATCTTCATTGTCATATTCGTCCTGGATTTCACCCACCAGTTCTTCGAGTATATCTTCCATGCTGACGATACCGGTCATTTCGCCGATTTCGTTGGTCACCACAGCCATCTGAATTCTCTTTTTCTGAAATTGTTTGAGCAGATTTTTGATTTTGTAATTTTCAGAGATAAACAGCGGTTTTCTCATTATGCTCTCAAAACTGGTCTCATCGGGTTTTTCAAGTGTCAATTTTACCAGATCTTTTGTATAAAGGATTCCTCTGATATCGTCCAGTGATTCTTCATAAACCGGATATCTCGAATAGCCTTCATTGATCGCATAATCGATTGCTTCCTTCACAGTGGTTCCGGTTTCGACCGCAGAAACATTTTTTCTGAGTGTCTGTATATTTCCAACCCTTCGATCGTCAAATTCAAATACATTTTGGATCAAATCTCTTTCTGTCTGTTCGATTGCTCCGCCTTCCTGACTTTCAGAAATAATCACTTTCAATTCTTCTTCAGAATGAATGTCTTCGGCGCCATGTATCGGTTTGATTCCGATGGCTCTCAAAATCAAATTTGCAAAACCGTTCATCACCCAGATCACCGGTTTGAATACGGTATAAAAAATCTTCAGCGGCCAAACCACTGCAAAAGTAGTATTGGACGGATATCTGATTGCGAGTGATTTGGGCGTGAGTTCGCCAAAAACAATATGCAGCAGTGTGATGACTGCAAACGAACCCCAAAGCGCTATGCCCGATGCAACCGAATCCCATTCGGCGCCGTGAAACCCAAAGAATGAAAGCAATTTGCTGATCAGCGGAGAAATTGAACTTTCACCGACCCAACCCAGACCAAGCGATGCAAGTGTGATCCCCAACTGGGTTGCAGCCAGATAGGCGTCCAAATTGTTGACTACACCTTTTGCAGTTTTTGCCAGTGTCGGATTCAAATCGGTTCGCACATCAATTTGTGATGATCTGATTTTTACAATTGCAAATTCAGATGCAACAAAAAATGCATTGAGCAATACCAAAAACAGGGTTAAAATTATTTTCCAGCCGGAAATTTCATTTGAAATCATACCGCCTTCTATTTGAGAAACGGTATTGATAAAGGAGAGTAAGGGGCCTGCGTCCATTTAAAAGCATTTAGGGGATGGATTTGTTCAATATTTTAGAATCCATAAGTGAAAACTCATTTTTGACGACCAGATTTATTCGGGTACAATTGTCAAAAATCCCTAAGAGCAAAATTACTGTTTTTTAATTGATTTACAAATAAGTATTTTTTGATTAATTTGCAGAATATAAAAATTTGAATTTTGAAGTCCGAACTGCTCAAAATAAAGGATCTGTCGCTTGCCATCGGTGGCAATGAGATACTTAAAAATATCAATATCAGACTGCAAAAAGGAAAAATCCTTGGCATTGTGGGAGAATCAGGTTCTGGAAAATCAATTACTTCACTGGCCGTAATGGGTCTGCTGCCAAAATCTGCAAAGATTCCAATTGAGAGCAAAATTATTTTTAATAATGAAAATGAAACAGTTGATCTGCTGAAACTGAAACCAAATGAAATCAGAAATTTCAGAGGAAATGAAATCAGTATGATCTTTCAGGAACCGATGACATCGCTCAATCCGAGTCTGAAATGCGGTGAACAGGTGGAAGAATCGATCAGGCTGCATCTGAAACTCGATCAGTCAAAATCAAAAAAGAGGGTGATTGAACTGTTTGAAAAAGTGATGCTTCCGACACCTGAAAGAATCTACAACTCCTATCCCCATCAGCTTTCGGGCGGTCAGCGGCAACGTGTGATGATTGCTATGGCCATCAGCTGCAATCCCAAAATTCTGATTGCCGACGAGCCTACCACTGCGCTTGATGTGACGGTTCAGCGCACAATCCTCGATCTGATCCGGCAGTTGCAGCAGGAAAGTGGTATGAGCTGTCTGTTTATTTCTCATGATTTGGGTGTGATAGCGGAAGTTTGTGACGAAGTGGCGGTGATGTACAAAGGAGAAATCATTGAGCACGGAAGTGTGAATGAAATTTTTCATCACCCTAAGGAAAGTTATACCAAAGGACTGATTGCCTGCCGACCCAGGCTTGTAGTGAGATACAAAGAACTGCCGACCATTTCGGATTTTATTAAAGACGATAATTATCGGGCAGAAATTTATTCAGCTGAAGAAAGGAAGGATTTTCAGTTGCGGATTTACAATCAGCCGCCGATACTCGAAGTCAGGAATCTGTCAAAATATTTTTATTCCAAACCTTCGATTTTTGGAAAAGAACAGATTTCGGTCAAAGCGGTTGACGGTATGAATTTTAAGGTTTTTCCGGGCGAAACTTTGGGTCTGGTCGGCGAATCGGGAAGCGGAAAAACCACGCTGAGCCGGACGGTGCTGTTGCTTGAAAATCCGACTGCGGGTGAAATTTTTTATCACGGAAAAGACATTGTAAATCTTTCAAAATCAGAAGTCAGAAAGCTCAGAAAAGAAATTCAAATCATTTTTCAGGATCCTTATTCAAGTCTGAATCCGAGGATGACAGTGGGTGAGATACTGACTGCTCCGATGAAGGTTCATTCGATTGGAAAGAATAAAAATGAAAGAATTGAGAGGGCAGTCGGACTGCTTGAAAAGGTCGGTTTGAAAGAGTCTGATCTGAAAAAATACCCGCATGAGTTTTCGGGCGGTCAGCGGCAGAGAGTCGGTATAGCGCGTGCATTGGCACTTGAACCAAAATTCATTATCTGTGACGAAAGTGTTTCTGCGCTTGATGTTTCTGTGCAGGCACAGGTGCTGAACCTGCTGAACGGTCTGAAGGAAGAATTTGGGCTGACCTATATATTTATTTCGCATGACCTGGCAGTGGTCAAATATATGAGCGATCAGCTGCTGGTGATGCAGCACGGCAGACAGATGGAGCTGGCTGATGCGGACGAGGTCTATTCAAATCCGAAAACAAGTTATACAAAAGAACTAATTGACGCGATTCCGAAATTGTAATGGTCTTTGGGATTTGATGTGATGGTTTTCTAAGTCTGAATCTCAGCGTGAGGGATAGCAGCGGAAAGCCCGCAGCGAGGAACGAGCGAGGACTTGGAGCGTATAGCACGACCTCGTTGGTGATGATTTGGTTTTTGGTTTTCAGACCGCCGATCCAACGAGGGCACGCCCAAAAATCATAAAAAAACTCCCGCACTCAATGAGCACGGGAGTTCTGTATGACAAAACGGTCAAAGGATTATTTTTCGCCTTCTTCCATTTTTTTCTTCAATTCTGCCAACTCGTCGATATCGCCCAAAGTAGCGGTCTCGGAGGTTTGGTTGTCCATTGCTTTTTTAGCAGCTTTTTCCTCTTCTGCACGATAAGTTGCAGAATGGGAAACCACTACGCGACGGAATTCTTTGTTGAATTCGATGACAACAAATTCAAGTTCGTCACCTTTTTTAACTCTTGAGCCGTCTTCTTTTTCAAGTGTTCTTGCAGGTGCAAAGGCCTCAACATCAGCATCTTCAAATTGAATGGTCGCTCCTTTGTCGAATACGTCAACCGCTTTACCGCTGTGTTTGGTGCCCACAGAATATTTGGTTTCGTATTTGTCCCAAGGATTTTCGGTCAGTTGTTTGTGACCCAGGCTCAGTCTTCTTGCTTCTACGTCCAGTTCCAAAACAACCACATCCAGCATATCGTCCACATTGCAGAACTCAGACGGATGTTTGATTTTCTTGGTCCATGAAAGGTCAGAGATATAGATCAGACCGTCAACGCCTTCTTCCAATTCAACGAATACACCGAAGTTGGTGAAGTTTCTGACTTTTCCTTTGTGCTGTGAACCAACAGGATATTTTGCTGTAATGTCAGTCCACGGATCGGGAGTCAGCTGCTTCATGCCGAGAGACATTTTTCTGTCTTCTCTGTCCAGTGTCAGTATAACTGCTTCCACTTCGTCGCCAACATGTACGAAATCCTGGGCAGATCTCAGGTGGGTTGACCATGACATTTCAGAAACGTGGATCAAACCTTCTACACCCGGAGCGATTTCTACAAATGCCCCGTAGTCAGCCAATACAACCACTTTACCTTTTACTTTGTCTCCTACTTTCAGATTTGAATCCAATGCTTCCCACGGGTGCGGTTCCAATTGTTTCACACCCAGTTGGATTCTTGATTTGTCTTCGTCAAAATCAAGGATAACCACTTTGATTTTCTGGCCGTCTTCAAGGATTTCTGACGGATGGTTGATTCTTGACCATGAAAGATCGGTGATGTGGATCAGACCGTCAACACCGCCCAGGTCAACAAATACACCGTAAGAAGTGATGTTCTTCACTTCGCCTTCGAGTACCTGTCCTTTTTCAAGCTGTGCAACGATTTCTTTTTTCTGTTCTTCAATATCGGCTTCAATCAGTGCTTTGTGGGATACGACCACGTTTTTGAATTCAGGGTTGATTTTCACAACTTTGAATTCCATGGTTTTGCCTACATACTGTTCGTAGTCACGGATTGGTTTCACATCGATTTGTGAACCCGGAAGGAATGCTTCAATTCCAAACACGTCCACAATCATACCTCCTTTTGTTCTTGCTTTGATGTAACCGTTAACAATTTCCTGACTGTCATGAGCCGCATTGACTGCATCCCATGCATTCAGTGTTCTTGCTTTTCTGTGTGAAAGGATCAGCTGACCGTTTTTGTCTTCACGTTTGTCAACCATCACTTCAACTTCGTCACCGACAGCCAGATTCGGATTGTAACGGAATTCGTTGAGTGAGATAACACCTTCTGATTTGAAGTTGATGTCAACAATCGCTTCTCTGTCGGTCAAACGAACTACTTTTCCTTTGAAAACAGTGTTCTCTTCCAAATCTTCCAATGTATCATCATACATTTTTTCCAATTCGGCTTTTTCCTTTCTGTCTTCTTCGTCCAAACCTGATTCGAATGATTCCCAGTCGAAATCATCGGTTGAAACATTTGCGTTGGAAAGTGGTTTGTTGATTTTCAGATCTTCAACCTGAGTCTCCTGATCTTCGTTTTGTGTCTTTTTCGACATAATTTAAAAATTTGTATCTCAAAATCATCTGCTGAAAATCAATTGCGGAAGACAGGATTCTGGGAGTTGTTATACATTGTGATTCAATACTTTGTTTCAATTTCCGCCAAAGTGGGTGCAAATTTATGACTTTAATTTGAACTGACAAGCGGTAAACTGCTGTTTTTTGATTGAATGACAGTTGGTTGAACCGGTTATTTTTTTCTGCTGATCCGCGCGATAAAATAAATTGAAAGAAATCCGAACAAAAGCATCGAAATGATCTGTGCAAAATAAAGCATCAGCCCAAAATAATTACCGACCATTCTGCCTTCCTCAGCAGTTTGTCCTTTTGTCAGATAAATTGCTGCAAATGCAATGCTCATTACATACGGATAACCCAATCCGCCCACAGCCGGAAGGATCATGCCCAATGCGCCGGCAACAATCAGAAAGAATCCTTCTGCCAGACCAAAATCTGAAGTTTCAGGAAATGCAAATACGACCAGATAGGTCATCAGAAAATAACAAAACCAAATTCCGACCGAATAAAGTATAAATGATGTCCGCTGTTTCAGGTGAAGAATCGATTTGAAGCCTTCTATGATTCCGCTGATGAAATTATTGGCTTTTTTTAAGACTTTGATTTTCCCCAATCTGCCTCTGAATACAAAGAAAAGCAGAATCACCAGGATCAGCAGTCCGGCTGAGATTGAAAATTTACCGAGCGATGATGCATCTGCAAATGAGAAAAATGAAAAAAGAGTGTCTGCATTGAAAATCAGTGCAAGACCAATAAAGAGTCCGAGAAACATCAGGTCGATCACCCTTTCAAGTATGATGATTCCAAGTGATTTGTCAACCGGAACTTTTTCCATTTTGTACAATGAAGTGGCTCGTGCCAGTTCGCCGCTTCTGGGTATGGTCAGATTCAAAAAATAAGCAAATGAAATCGCCCAGAAACCGCTTGAAACCGGTATGGGATGGCCGATCGGGTCGAGCAGTAGTTTCCATCTGACTGCTCTGAGCCAGTAAGATACAATGCTCAGAAACACCGATAGCACAAACCAAAAATAGTTGGCATTTTCTGCTGCGTTTACTAAAACCTCAAAGTTGGTTTGTCTGGCGGTCAGCCAAATAAAAACGGCGGCCAGGATGATGGCTACCGTGACAAAAATAAGATGACTGATTTTTGATTTCATTATCCGTCCAGACGGTTTGTCTCTTCGTTTGGAAAAATAATGGACGGTTTAAATTTTTTTGCTTCTTCAAATTCAAACAAACCATAACTCATCACAATAACGATGTCACCCGGCTGAACCTTTCTTGCGGCAGGACCGTTGACAGAAATTTCACCGCTGCCTCTGGCGCCCGGAATGGTGTATGTCTCAAAACGTTCTCCGTTCTGTATATTGACCACCTGAACTTTTTCACCCGAAATCATATTGGCCGCATCGAGCAAATCCTGATCAATGGTGATGCTCCCGATATAATTCAAATCGGCAGCAGTAACTTTAACTCGGTGAATTTTTGAACGAACAATTTCTATCATCATAATTCGGCAAATGTAGTGAGATTTTTAAAAAACAATATTTATGCCTTATTTTATTCTCAGATTGTCAATCAGTCTGATATCGCCCGCAAATGCGGCGACAAAGGCGCGCAGATGTTTTGAATCCGGATTTTGGTGCGCAGATTCAAGTGTTTCTTCGTCTGCAATTTCAAAATATTCGAGTCTGAGCGCGGTTTGATCAAACCGTTTTTTTGCGAATTTTTCGGTTTCTTTCACCGAATGATTTTTGAAATAATCCTTTGATTCTTTCAGGATTTTATAAATCAAAGGTGCCTCATTTCTCATTTCAGCGGTCAGCCTGAGATTTCTTGAACTCATTGCCAAACCGTCTTTTTCTCTTTTGATCGGAACCGGAACAATTCTGACATTCATTTTTTCTGAATTGACCATTTGCTGTATAATTCTCAGCTGCTGAAAATCTTTTTCACCAAAATAGGCATTGTCAGGTTTAATCATTCCAAACAATCTTTTGACCACAGTTCCGACACCGTCAAAATGACCGGGTCTGAATTTTCCTTCCATCTGAAATTCGAGTCCGTTGAAATCAAACTTTTCAGAATGGCTTCCGTTCGGATAAATTTCATCCACTGTAGGAATAAAAACCGCATCGCAGCCGATTTCCTCAAGCAGTTTCAGATCCGCCAATTCGGTTCTCGGATATTTTTCGAGATCGGCGCTGTTGTTGAATTGTGTCGGGTTGACAAATATGCTGACGATGTTGAAATCATTCTCTTTTTCAGAATGTTCTACCAATGAAAGATGACCCTGATGAAGCGCGCCCATGGTCGGTACAAATCCAATTTTTTTTTCTGTTTTTCTTATGGCCAAAACCTCTTTTTCGACCTCTTCAGATTTCCGGTAAACAATCATCCGATAATGTTAAATTCTTTCTTAAAGAAAGCAAAAATAATACAAGGATATCAAATGTCGCAGAAATTTCGTATCTTTGTGCAGAATTTCAAGTATTTAATGAGTTTGAGTATGGACGGAAATCGTATTTTGTACGTAACAACTGAAATGATCCCCTACTTTCCTGAATCTCCCATGTCTCTGCAATCTTTAAGAATTCCCAAAGCGATGAATGATAAAGGTGCGGATGTCAGGATTTTTATGCCAAGATTCGGGGTCATAAATGAAAGAAGGCATCAACTCCACGAGGTGATCCGTCTTTCGGGGATGAATCTGATCATAAACGATATGGACCAGCCGCTCATCATAAAGGTGGCTTCGGTACCGGGTGAGAAGATTCAGGTTTACTTCATTGACAACGAAGAGTACTTCAAAAGAAAATCGGTTTATACCGACGACAGAGGTGAGCTTTTCAACGACAATGACGAGCGTGCCATTTTCTTTGCCAAAGGAGTTTTGGAAACCGTAAAAAAACTGAACTGGAAGCCCGATGTGGTTCACATACTGGGCTGGATGTCAGGTTTGGTTCCTGCCTACCTCAAAGAATATTACGCAGAAGATTCATTCTTTAACGAAGCAAAAGTGGTTGTCTCGCTTTACGACAATCCTTTTGACGGTCAGCTGAATTTAGAAATCGGAAACAAACTTGCCTTTGACGGTATAAACGGTGAAGTTGCAAAATTTCTTAAAACGCCGGATTACGAAGCGATAGTAAAATCAGCTTTGAGATATGCGGATGCTGCCGTGAAGGGAGAGGAATTCTTGCCTGAATCAATCAACAAATATCTTGAATCCAAAAACATTCCCGTCATGGAATACTGTCCGGTTGACGGAATCTGCGAAGCCTACAAAGTTTTCTATGCAGAAGAATTAATGAATGAAAACTAATAATTATTGATGAAAGGATTTTCAAAATTCGTTGCTGCAATAACAGTTTGCGCAACAGCACTTCTTGTCTTTTCTTGTGAAAATGATGTAAATGAAATAGGAAGCGGAATTTTCAATGGTGCCTCCTCAAATGTTTATTACGCAGACGTTGTTTCTTACAACACCAACAACGACTCGATCCGTTCGGACGAGCAGGTTCTGCAGTCGGGAATACTCGGTGTGTATGAAGATCCGGTCTTTGGAAGAGTAAAGTCAAAGTTTTATTCGCAGGCACGTATCGGAATACTGAATCCTGATTTTGGAGACAATGCAAAAATGGATTCGGTGATACTCAACATTCCGGTATTTTACAAAACCGGCGAAGATGATATTACAATCGATACCACCTATGTCTATCTGCCCGAAGGTCAGGAGCCTTCAGACACAGCGACCATCAGAATCAAAAGAACCTACAAACTGGATTCAATATACGGAAATGCTGATACACCCATCACACTTAGGGTCAAAGAAGTTTCAAAATATATGCAGTCTCAGGATTCGATTCATTATTCAAATCCGGCACTGGCAAACTGTCAGGGATGCGACAATATCAATCATATCGAAACATTTTTTGAAGTGCTCGGAACTCAACAGATTACAAAAGATATTGTCACAGTTCAAACCAAAAAGCTGAACGACCCCGAAACCGAATTGCCTTCAGTGGTTTATAAAGTCAAACTGAACAAATATTATTTCGAACAAAAATTTATTGGAAATCAGGGCTCGAGCGGAATGGGCGACCAGGCTTCATTTATCAGAAATTTTTTCAGAGGAATAGAAATCAGTACCGTTGACAATCAGGGATTTCTGTTTAACTTTCAGCCCAACTCGTCTTCTTTCAATCTTGTGATGTATTACAATTTTGACAAAACCAATGACGATGGTGAGGTTGAAAACAAAAACGGTGCATTGCCGCTGTTCTTCAGCACTTATTGGAGCAGTTCGCCTGGATACAATGTACAGGTCAATCAGTTTGAACACACCAACAGAAGTTCACAGTTTGTGAATGCATACACCAATCCAAATACGGTCGAGGGCGATCCAAGACTTTATCTGTCGGGATTGGACGGCACCAAAACGATCATTAAAATCAATCAGGATGAACTGAATGAAATCAGAAATCATGTTGAAAATGACGGATGGGCGATTGTGGGCGCAGAATTGAATTTTAGCGTCGATGACAGTTATGGGCTCAAAAAGCCGCCTTATTTGTACGCTTGGAACAATTATACAGAAGACGGAAAAGTCAAAAACAAAAACTTTAAGGATATTACAAGTTTCTATAATCGCTATCCCACATTTGTACAGTTCAACCCGATGTATAATTTCAAAGACGACGACAAAAAATATACGATCAGGATTACCGACTACATCAAAGAAATCGTTGAAAAAGGAATCGTTTATGAAGATGCAAAAATCGTTCTGAGTCTTGGAAATTTCCTGATGTCGCCGACTTCGAGTTATTCTGAAATCATGAATCCGGCCAGTCCGTTCTACAGCGACAGAGCATTCAATCCGAATCGGGTAGTGCTGCACGGTAACAATTCGGAACAAAGTGATAAAAAACTGAGACTTAAGATTTATTATACCAAAAAATAAGGAGATATGTGTGGAATTGTAGGTTATCTGGGAAACAGAAAAGCATATCCGATCATCATCAACGGACTGAAAAGACTCGAATACAGAGGTTATGACAGTGCCGGTGTGGTGGTGATGGAAGACAATGGTTTCGGACTTGTCAAAACCAAGGGTAAGGTTTCAGAATTGGAAGAAAAATCTAAATTTCTAAACAACGGATCCACTCTGGGTGTCGGCCATACCCGTTGGGCAACCCACGGTGAACCCAATGATGTGAATTCTCACCCGCATCTGTCAAATGACGAACAGATCGTTTTGGTACACAACGGAATTATCGAAAATTATGATTCACTAAAAACAGAGCTGATCCAGAAAGGATTTGTGTTTCACAGCGAAACCGATACCGAAGTGCTGGTCAATCTGATTCAATATTTCAAAGACAAAGAAAATCTGAACCTGACCGAAGCAGTGAGATATTCGCTGAACGAGGTCGTCGGTGCTTATGCGATTGCGGTGATGGATAAAAATGATCCGGACGAAATCGTGGTTGCCAGACTGGGAAGTCCGCTGGTGATCGGAATCGGTGACAATGAATTTTTTATCGCTTCTGACGCTTCACCGTTTTTGGAATTTACAAAAGAAGCCTTCTATCTCGACGACGGCGAAATGGCGACCATCAGAAGAGACAAAGACATAGACATCAGAAAAATCAAAGACAATCTGAAGGTTACACATACTGTTCAGGAGCTGAAAATCAATCTGGAGGAAATCGAAAAAGGCGGTTATGAGCATTTTATGCTGAAAGAGATTTATGAACAGCCCAAATCGATACGCGACACGATGAGAGGGCGACTGCTGGTCGATGAAGGAATCATCAAAATGGCGGGCATCTGGGACTATCAGGAAAAATTTCTGAATGCAAAAAGAATCATCATTGTTGCCTGCGGAACTTCTTATCATGCCGGTCTGATTGGTGAATATCTGATCGAAGATCTGGCCAGAATTCCGGTCGAAGTTGAATATGCATCTGAATTCAGATACAGAAATCCGATCATCAACCGAAAAGATGTGGTGATCGCAATTTCACAATCGGGAGAAACCGCAGATACACTTGCCGCATTGAAACTGGCGCGCGAAAAAGGCGCGTTCATTTACGGAATCAACAATGTTGTGGGGTCGTCGATTGCAAGAATCACTGATGCAGGTTCATATACACATGCCGGACCCGAAATCGGTGTGGCATCTACCAAAGCATTTACGGCTCAGCTGACCATACTTTCACTGATTGCCATCAAGCTTGGAAAACACAACGGAAATTTGAGCAAAGAAAGATTCAATTCACTGATCAGCGAGTTGGACAATATTCCTGAACTGGTTCAAAAGACGCTTGAAAATTCGGCCGAAAAAGTGATTGAAATTTCTGAAAAATACAAGCATGCGACCAATGCACTTTATCTGGGAAGAGGCTACAATTTCCCGTCTGCTTTGGAAGGAGCTTTGAAGCTGAAAGAAATTTCATACATCCACGCAGAAGGCTATCCGGCTGCTGAAATGAAGCACGGACCGATTGCACTGATCGATGAAAATATGCCGGTACTGATCATTGCGCCGAGAACAGGTTATTATGAAAAAGTAGTCAGCAATGCAATGGAAATCAAGGCAAGAAAAGGCCAGATCATTGCGGTGGTCAATACAGGCGACACCGAATTGAGCAAAATTGCAGATCATGTGATTGAAATTCCAAATTCATCCGAAGAGTTCAGCCCGATATTGGCCGCAATTCCACTTCAGCTGCTTTCTTACTATATTGCCGTTAAACTCGGCAGAAATGTGGACCAGCCAAGAAATCTGGCAAAATCTGTTACAGTAGAGTGAAAAATTATAGAACAAATAAAAAACGGATGAATCGAAAACCCGATTCATCCGTTTTTTAATTTTCTTTAAATTGAATTTCTGTCATTGATATTCAGAACCCGGATGATAGTGCTTTACTTTATGCAGCGTGTTCACATCGGTATGATGCATTTCCAGACCGCCCTGAGCGGCGAGTTTCAGCACGATATCCGATGAATGGGTGAATGTGCCGTCATCATTGAATTTGATTGTGCTTTCAAAACTTTTCAACTCAGCTCTTTCCAACAGATAGCGGTTTTGAAGAATTCCGTAGCACGGATCGCCCGGTGTTGCCTTCAAGTGAATTTCTTTGTCTCTCGGTCCGGCATCTGCGCCTGCCATGATGGCAATTCCGCGACCGAATACCACGGTTCTGATCACCTGCCCTCTCTCTTTGTCCCAAAGCAGAAAACCAACTTCGTCATGAAAAGGTTCCATCGCCTCTTCGCCGTGTCGCCATGCAATTGATTTGTATGAAAGACCTTCGAGAAACTGTTTTCCGTTTTCCTGTTTTGGAATCGGTTTGAACCAGGCTTTTTCAAAATAAGAAGTTTTTTCGGTTACATCGTCATTGTTGTGATAGGAAAGGTCGACACCTGCATCGCCTTCCCATTCTCCGACCAGCGGAGTGAGCGGACCCAATCTCTGTGGGCCGCGAATTTCTGAATCTGCCATATTGTTTTATTTTTTTTGTTAAAGTCCACACAAGTTAAGCCTAATTTTTGGATTTTTATAAAGCACTTCCGCTGAATCTTTCAATTTGGTTGGTTCAATCTGGCCAAAATGAAACTCCGGCCGGAAATTTATTTTCCGGCCGGAGTTTCAATGAATTTTATAGGATTCAGACCTCCGCCTTCTCGCCGGCAGCGATTCTTTCCTCTGCAATTTTATTTGCAATCGCATAAGAAGGAATCTTTTCGTCGGCAGATCTTTTGATGATCTGATAGACCGTATCATAAATATTTCTTGCTTTGTCAAGTGCCCATTCAGCAGAAAGGCCTTTGACTTCTGCATACACATTGATCACACCGCCTGCATTGATTGCAAAGTCGGGTGCATAAATGATTCCCTTTTCGAGCACTACCTTTCCGTGTACATTTTCATCCGCCAGCTGATTGTTGGCAGAACCTGCAATGATCGAGCATTTCAGTCTCGAAAGGGTATTATCATTAACAGTTGCTCCCAATGCACAAGGGGCATAAATGTCCATATCAACATCATAGATTTCATCCACTCCAACCACCGAAGCGCCAAAACTGTCAGCTGCTTTTTTGAGTGCGGCCTGATCTATGTCTGTCACAAAAATTTGTGCGCCTTCTTCATGCAGATGTTTCATCAGATACTGACCCACATGTCCGGCACCCTGAACCGCAACTTTCTTTCCGTTCAGACTGTCATTCCCGAATTGAAGTTTTGCGCAGGCTTTCATTCCCACATACACACCCAGCGCGGTGATCGGTGAAGGGTCGCCGCTCTTTCCTGGCAGACCGCAGACATGATTGGTTTCCTCATGTACCCAAACCATATCCTGGGTGCTGGTTCCCACATCCTCGGCTGTGATATAAATCCCGTTGAGGCTGTCAATAAAACGGCCGTATCTTCTGAAGAAGGCTTCTGATTTCTGGGTTTTTGAATCTCCGATAATCACTGCTTTTCCGCCGCCGAGATTCAGACCCGAGATCGAATTTTTGTAAGTCATTCCGCGCGACAGACGGAGCACGTCGTTGAGTGCCTCCATCTCATTGTTGTATTTCCACATTCTGGTTCCGCCGAGTGCAGGGCCGAGGACTGTATTGTGAACGGCTATGATTGCTTTTAATCCGGTCTCATTATCGTTGCAAAACAAAATTTGTTCGTGATTGTATTGACCCATCTGGGCAATGACGGGATTGTCTTTCAAATCCTCTGGGCTTAATTTTTTAATTTCTGTCATTTCGCCGTTTTTAATTTTTTGAATTGTGATATTGTCTGTTGCCCTTTCGGGCAATTTTAGTTTATAAATGTACAAAATGATTTGAAAACTCCAAGTTGGAAAACCGTGTTTTAGGCTCTCGATTTCCTTATTGTCCGTCGAGAAAATCTCTGACAGTTTTCAAAATGTCGATTTTGCTTTCCTTCAGCCGGTCATTGAGGATGATGCAGTCAAATTCAGATGACATCCGCAGTTCCCCGGTTGCTTTTTCAACTCTTTGTCTTAATTTTTCTTCACTTTCTGTTTTTCTGTCCCTGAGCCGGTTTTCAAGTTCTTCAATCGAAGGTGGCATGATAAAGATTGAAAGTGAATTTTTGGGATATAATTTTTTCAGATTGACTCCGCCTACTACATCGATATCAAAGATTACAGAATTTCCTTTCGAAGTAATTCTTTCAATTTCTGATTTCAAAGTTCCGTAATACGAATCTGTATAAACCTCTTCCCATTCGGCAAATTCATCGTTTTTTATTTTTTTTCTGAATTCTTCGACGGAGATAAAATAATAATCAACACCGTTTTTTTCATTGGGTCTCGGCTGACGGGTTGCGCAGGAAACCGAAAACTCAAGTTCGTCAATTTTTTCAAGCAAATATTTGACAAGTGTGGTTTTGCCGGCGCCCGACGGAGCAGAAACAATGATCAGTTTTCCTTTGTCCATACCGTTCAGGATTGATGATTAATTTAGAGGATGTTCTGAACCTGTTCTTTAATTTTTTCAAGTTCATCCTTCATCTGGACCACTATCCGCTGCATTTCCGAATGATTTGATTTTGACCCGAGTGTATTGATTTCACGACCGATTTCCTGACAGATGAAATTGAGTTTTTTTCCTTCAGAACAGTCTGTGTCAAGGGTTTCCAAAAAATATTCGCAATGATTTTTCAGTCTGACTTTTTCTTCTGTAATATCAAGCTTCTCAAGATAATAAATCAGCTCCTGTTCAAATCTGTTATTGTCATAATCAGTTTTGAGCTCTTCCAGATTTTTTGCAAATCTTTCTTTCAGCGTACCGATTCTTTCTTTTTCAAAAGGTTCGATCTGAGTGAGCAGATCTTCAATGATTTTGATTCTTTTGACAAAATCTTTTTCGAGTACCGCACCTTCGGTTTTTCTGAATTCAATCAGATTATCGATTGCAATTCTGATGCAGCCCAATGCTCTGTTCCATTCCTCATCGCTGATTTCATCACTTGTATAATCCACCACATCGGGCAGTCTCATCGTGATTGATAGCAGTTCGGTGTCGCTGGCATTCGGTACGATTTCCTTGAATTCGTTCATATAGGATTTGATCACCTGCGGATTGAGTTTCTGGCTTTTGTTGTCTGAGTTTGCCTCAGACTGAATTGAAAAGTCGATTTTTCCTCGCTGAAGATCTTCTGAAATGATTTTTCTGATTTCCAATTCTCTTTCCCGATAAAGATAGGGCAGCCGGGTACTCAGGTCAAGTGATTTGCTGTTGAGTGATCGAACTTCCACCGTAATTTTTCTTACAGTACAGTTTACTATCGCCTTTCCGTATCCGGTCATCGATTGAATCATGCTGTGTTAATTAAATTGTGCCCAAAAGTAGTGAAAAATGTGTTAATATGATGATTTTGAGCGATTATTTCTTAACCCTTCAAGGGTTTCAAACCCAAGAAGAGTTATTGCATTTAAATCATTGTGAAGAATTAAAATCATCTCCGAAAACTTCAGATTATAATTTTAGAAGATTCTTTTTTCTCTTTTCCAAACCCCATTGGGTTTCAACTGTCCCTGGTTGTAAATGATGTCTCTGAAATCATCGGTCGGAAAACTGATAAAATCTGCTTTTTTTCCGGTTTCCAAAACGCCTCTGTCGGTCAGATTCAATGCTTTTGCAGATCTGAAAGTAATGCCCGACAACACTTCTGCCATCGACAGTTTTTCAAAAGTTGCCAATACCGAAGCCTGGGTGAGCAAATCGCCCATTGGTGCTGAACCCGGATTCCAGTCGGACGCAATTGCGAGACAGGCGCCGGAATCAAGGAGTTTTCTTGCTGGCGCATACTGCATACCCAATCCGATGGATGCACCCGGAAGAACGGTTGCCACTGTATCGCTGCCGGCAAGCGCCCGGATGTCATTATCATCCGAAAATTCAAGATGATCAGCACTCATTGCACCAAATTCAACTGCCATCACACTTGCACCCGGAGTAAACTGGTCGGCATGAACCGTGATTTCAAAACCGTTTTCTTTTGCTTTTTGCAGATAAATTTTGCTTTCTTCAATTGAAAATGCTGATCTCTCTGTAAAAATATCGATTCGTTTTGCAAGATTTTCTGATTTGATGATTGGAAAAACCTGATCGACCAAAAGCTGAAGATATTCCGAATTACTGCCTTCAAAATCTCTTGGTTTCATGTGCGCACCCAAAAATGTAGGAACGATGGTTGCCTCAGATTGTTCCTTAACCCGATTGATTGCTTTCAGCATTTTGATTTCATGCTCTGGACTCAGACCGTAACCGCTTTTGATTTCGATGGTTGTGATTCCGTTATTGATCAGTCTTTCTGATTTTTTAAAAGTAGATTGAAACAGTTGTTCTTCGGTTTCAATCCGTGTATTGGTCACCGAACTCCAGATTCCACCGCCGATTTCTGCGATTTCAAGATAGGTCTTTCCATTGAGTCGCATTGCAAAATCCTTTGCTCTTTTTCCGCCAAAACAAATATGGGTATGGCTGTCGATCAATCCGGGAAGCAACACATTTTTTCCTTTGATTTCTTCGATTTCGGTATTTGGAAATTCATTTCTCAATCTTTCAAAAGAACCGGTTTTTATGATTTTTCCGTCAGCCGTAACGATGCCTCCGTCAGTGATGATTTCAAGCTGTTCGTCTTTGACTGCTCCCTTGAACGGAATTCCCGAAAGCGTCAGGATTTGTGAAAACGGACCTGTCAGTTTCATATTTTGATTTTTTTTTCAGGTTTTAAAGTTATGGTTTTCATTTGAAATCAAACGGTGCAGGCGATGGTCATTACCGCAATTTTTGAATCGGTCGATGAAACGATCAGATTGGCACAGGTCGAAAGAGTTGCACCGCTGGTCAGTACATCATCGACCAGTATAAAATTTCCTTTTAATTTTTCATCTTTGAGACCAAACGCATTTTTGATTGAATTGAGTCTTTTTTCTCTGTTTTTATGAACCTGCGAAGGATTGTTTTCAACCCGAATCAGAAAATCATCAATCAAAGGGATTCCTGCATTTTTTGCCAAAGTTTCTGCATAAGGAATCACCTGATTATAACCTCTTTTCTTCAATTTTTTCGGATGAACCGGAACCGGAATGATACCGTCAAAATCAGACAGACCAATCGTTTCGGAAGTCTTGTCGGCAAGCAGCCTTCCGATTGAGAGATGTCCGTGGTATTTTAGAAAATGAAGCAATTTCTGGGTAACATTGTCGTGTCTGAAAAACAGCAGACTGTGTGCAAAACTGACGGTACAGAGCGGTTTGAGCTTTCGGTAGGCAAAATTCTTTTTGTCCGCATTCCAATGGGTATAGGGCAATTCTGCGGCACAGCTGACACAAAGCGGATTGTCTGACGAAATTACCGAATCGCAATTCAGACAGCGTCTTGGAAAAAATAAATTAAGTACCGAATTTCCGATTGACAGGATTTCCATTAACTTTGCATTTGGTTCACACCTATAAAGATAATGAATAAAGTAAGGGTCACCAAGTCTTTTAATTTTGAAACCGCACATGCGCTTTACGGCTATGACGGCAAGTGCAAAAATATACACGGTCATTCCTACAAACTGTTTGTTACCGTCATCGGAACTCCGATTTCTGATTCTGACAACCCAAAATTCGGGATGGTAATCGATTTTGGTGATATCAAAAAAATTGTAAGATCGGAAGTGGTTGACAAATTTGATCATTCGATACTGCTGAATGTGAATTCACCCCACAAAGAATTGGGCGAAAAACTGATTGCCGAAGGGCACAAAGTGATCTTTACAGATTATCAGCCAAGCTGTGAAAATATGCTGATCGATATGGTGAATCTGATTCGTTCGAAACTGAATCCTGAAGTAGCGCTGCAATCCGTGAGACTGCACGAAACCGAAACATCTTATGCAGAATGGCAGGCGGAGGACAACAGATAGAATTAAAGCTGAAAGAGGGAAAGAGGGCCTATTTTGCATCGGATCAGCATTTCGGTGCACCCGATGATTTTGAAAGCAGAATCCGTGAAAAACGTTTTGTACGCTGGCTCGACGAGATCAAATCAGACTGTCAGTATCTGTTTCTTTTGGGTGATCTGTTTGATTTTTGGTTTGAATACAGACAGGTGGTGCCCAGAGGTTTTGTGAGGGTGCTTGGAAAGCTTGCCGAACTTTCGGATTCGGGAATTCAGATTTATTTTTGGACCGGAAATCATGATTTGTGGATGAGAGATTATCTCGAAAAAGAAATCAATGCGACGATTTTCAGAGACAGAAAGACATTTGTAATCAACAAAACCAGATTTTTTATTGCACACGGTGACGGTTTGGGACCGGGCGACAAAGGTTACAAACGGATGAAGAAAGTGTTTACCAACAAAATTGCACAGTTTCTTTTTTATTTGCTTCATCCCGATTTTGCGGTTTGGTTAGGCATTACAACTTCAAGAAAAAACAAACTGATTTCGGGAGCCGAGGATGTGAAATTCCTTGGAGAAGACCAAGAATGGCTTGCGATTTATTCACTCAAAAAACTCGAAATGGAGCATTTTGACTATTTCCTGTTTGGTCATCGTCATCTGCCGATGCAGATTGAGCTGGGTAAAAATTCAAAATATGTGAATCTCGGCGACTGGGTGGGGCACTTCACCTATGCGGTTTTTGACGGTGAAAATCTAAAACTGGAAAGAGATATCGCCTAAAATGCTGTTGTAAAGCTGAATCAATTCAGCCTCGAAAATATAGAACATCCCAAAAATCGCAAATATCCAAAGCCAGAATTCTTTTTTTCCGGCAGATGAAGCATACTGTACAAAACGACTTAAAAAAATTGAAATCGGAAAGCCGAGAAACATCAGTGAATACACTTCATTTCCACCGTACAGAGCCAGTATGATCATCCAATTGACAAAATAAATAAAGATCAGAAAATATTTATGTCTTTTGTAAATATTCTGGGTGGCAAATTTAGTCAGATGGTCCATCCAACTGATCAGGATAAGCAGCCCGACAGGAATCAGTGTCCAGACCGGAACATTCCAAAAATTCAGATAAAAGGATTCAAAATAATGATCGATCAGATCAAAATGTCCAGTGAGATAAAGAATCTGAGTTGCTATCAGAACCGGCAGTGAAAGTCCGATGATCAGCAGCAGCATGCCTCTCAGATTCAGCGTCTGGGTATAAAAATAGGCGACCAGTACAAAGACGATCAGAAAAATCGACGGTGGAAAGAACAAAGCCGAAACAGCCAAAAGAAAACCGCTTTCAAACATAATCTTTCGGTTTTCTCCCGGATTGGCAGCAGAAATCCATCTCCAAAAAATCATTGAACAGAACAGAAGTGAAGCGGTCATCGGCAGATCGGCGGTGATCTTTGAAAACATCAGTACCCAGATCAGATAGAACCAGAGACCGAAACCGGCAGATTTGACTAAATTAGAATAGTTATAAAATAGCAGACAGACGACAGCCGTCAGGAGCAGCTGCAAAATTGCTGAAATGCTGTACAGATCGGTGCGGACGGGTTGTAAACTGAGAAAAAACAAAGCTAAAAACAAGGCTCCGAGAAAAAATTGTAACAAAAATGATTTTTGCGAAAGTATCTTTACCAACATTTTTTTAACTTTGCCACTTAAGATTACAAAGATATGGGAATACTTACAGATATTTGGTTTGGACTCGGACATTTCTTCCTCTGGACATTTGAAAATCTTTTGGAGCCGATTGCACATTCATTTGACTGGATACTGTTTATTGTCGGTTTCGGTCTGATCGGATGGTGGCTGTACAAACTGGCAAGCTTCGGAAACAAAGAAGACAAAGAATACAAAGGCTGGTAAACGGCCGATAAAATAATTTATTGAGAAATAGCAGACCTGTGTCAGCCGATTGGATTTGACACAGGTTTTTTTGTGGCTCAAAGTCTGAATCAGATTGCGTTTTCGTCGCCGGCAAGAACCAGTCTGACGGTTTTGTAGATAATCAGCAGATCGAGCAGGAAAGACCAGTTTCTGACATAATAAATATCTGTCCTCACCCGGAGTTCCATATCTTTTTCAGAATCGATTGCTCCTCTGTAACCTCTGATCTGTGCCAGTCCGGTGATTCCGGGTTTCACATAATGACGGAGCGAATATTTTTTGATAATCTCTGCATACGACTCATTTTCTGAAACCATGTGCGGTCTCGGGCCGACGATTGACATTTCGCCTTTCAGGACATTAAAGAATTGAGGCAATTCGTCCAAACTCGTTTTACGAAGGATTCGTCCGAGTCTGGTTACTCTGGGGTCGTCTCTTTCGGTTGGTTTTCTATCATTGAATTTATCGGGGCGCATAGTTCTGAATTTGAGACAGTTAAACTCTCTTCCGTTGAGTCCGTTTCGTTTTTGGGTATAAAAGATAGGACGGCCCTGAGAGAAGAAAACCGCGATGGAAAGAATTGGCAGGAGCCACCAGAGGAATATTACGAAAATAGTAATAGAAAAAATGATATCAAATGATCTTTTAATAAATCGGTTGATTAAATTTTCGAGGGGAAGTTTATTATATGTAAAGACAGGGAAAGTTTCTATAAATAAAACATCCATCGTACTTATGTTTTCTAAGGCTGAGTCAAAAATAAATTTTACTTTTAGAAAATTATCTTCAGCTATTTTTAAAATTTTTTCTGTATTGGGTTTATTAAGGTTGCTGCCCTCACAAATATAAAAGGTATCAATTTTATTTTTACGAATCTGTTTGATAAGATTATCTGCAAAGTCTCCTGTTTCAAATTGTTCAGCGGTCAAAATCAAATGCTCTTCTATTACGATGCCGTACTCAGGGTTATCAGTAATTATTTTTCTAAATAATTCAGTATTTGAGTTCTCTCCAATAATCAGTATTCTTTCCTTTACGATTTTCCCAATTTTTATCAAGTATTTAATCAAGTAAAATAAAAGCAGTTTATATATGAAGTCGATAATAAATAGTAACAAGATGAAATAAACCGTCTCAGTATTAGTAAATAAATCTTCTGATTTCAGACCTGAAACAGCAAATAAGATTATTCCGAAAAGGAAAATTTGAAAGAAAAATTTCCTGAAAAAATCAATAAACCGGTCAGAAAGGAAACTGAAATAAATTTTAGTGGAATTTGAAATAAGAAGCCAGGAAAAAATGATTAGGATTAATGCTTTATAATGGGAGTTGATAAGGTTTCCCATATTTTCCATTGTTTTGTCAATTCCCGGATTGTGAATAAACAGAAAAATAAAGAACAATAAACACAACAAGAGAATGTCAGCCAGAAGCTGAACAATTATCAGAAATATATTTTGTTTATTACCGTAGTTCATGGTTTAATTTTCAGCACTAAATCTATGCTTAATAACTATTCGGGCAAAAATTAGATTTCCTATCAAATATCTTTTCCACATCTTTTTGGGTTCCTGGATTAATCTAAAGAACCATTCCAAACCCACCTTTTGCATCCAAGAAGGAGCTCTTCTTACCTTGCCTGCAATTACATCAAAACTCCCTCCTACACCCATTATAAAATTCACATCTTTAAGTTCGTTTTTATTTCTGAATAAAAAGTTTTCTTTTTTAGGCGAAGGAATTGCAACAAATAAAATTTGAGGTTTGGCCTTTCGAATTTCTTCAACTATAATACTTTCCTCTTCAGGTTGGTAATAACCATTTCTATATCCGGCTATTATATTCCCACCAAAGTCCTTTGTAATGTTGTCAATTAATTTTAGAAGGGTCTCTTCTTTTGTACCAAAGAAATAAGCTTTATATCCATTTTCCTGACATAATTTCAGACATTCCATCATTAAGTCGATTCCTGTTACACGTTCTTTAACGGGTTTACCCAAAATTTTAGCAGCCCATAACACTCCTTTGCCGTCAATATTTATCAAATCGGCTGAATTAACACTTTCTCTGAGTTCATTGTCTTTTTGTAATAAAACAATCTTATTGGCATTTATCACCGTATGATGAATCTGTTTTTTATTTTCGATTCCATTTCTAACAAGCTCTATGGTTTCTTTCATTGAGTGATTGTCATAAAAAGTATTTAATATTTCAATTCTACATTTCTCCATTTCAGAATATTTGATTCCGGTTGTTTTTTAGCCAGAAGTAAATTGACAATAACAAAAACAATTGTTTTTCCTGATTGTATCCTTTTTTGTGTTTTTCAAGCACTTTCATTACTTCGTCCTTATCAAAGAGGCGATTGAACTGAGTATAATCATCATTTACAGCTGAATAAATTAAATTGCTCAAGCCCTGATTAAACCATTCTTTTGTTGGCGAAAGAAAACCCTTCTTTTTTCTTTTCACTATCTTTTCAGGCAATACAGATTTGGCAAATTCTTTATGAATAAATTTTCCATTGCCATTATTGATTTTATATTTTAATGGAAGTGACTGTATAAATTCAACAAGTTCGAGATCAAGTATAGGAACCCTGGTTTCTATTGCAAAATTCATTGAAATTTTGTCAGTGTACAGCAAAAGGTCATCTGCCAGATTCATCCTGAGATCAACTGCCATCATTGCTTCTGCTGCTGTCAATTTATTTACATTGAGCAGTTGGCAAAAGTAATTAATCCTTTTTCTGCTTCTGGAATCATTTGTGCCTGTTAATTTATAAATATCCTCCTCGGTAAAAAGTGAATATGTTTTCTCAAAACGTTTAACCAAATCGGTTTCATAGGACGAGTATAAAAATCTTCTAATCTTTTCATTTTTAAAAAATGAGGAAAATGGTTTTAATCCTTCAAGAACAAAATTTGGAAAGTTGTTTCGAATTATCTCCGATCTATACCTCGGATACCCACCCAATGGCTCATCTGCCCCCTGCCCGGTTAAAACAACTTTAACGTGTTTTGACACCTTTTGGTTCAAATAGTACATTGGTATTGATGAAGTTGTCCCCAAAGGTTCTTCAACGATTTGGACTATTTTTTCAAATGCATTAATAAAATCATTTTGACCGATTACAATCTCGTGATGCAATGTATTAAGTATCGATGCCGATTCGCGTGCATCATCAAGTTCGTTTGATTCATCTTTATTATCGAATCCGACGGTAAAAGATTTGATCTTGGTAGCAGAGTTTCTGACTGCAAAATAGGTGACAAGTGCCGAGTCGATACCGCCACTCAGAAGTACACCCAATTCCACATCAGACATCAATTGACGTTTGACAGCTTTCTCAAACAGATCACCGTATTGATTTACTGCCTGATTAAAACTAAATTCTTTTTTATTTGGCTGAGATACCAATAAGGGTTTTAGTTCAATACTGTTTTTTTTTATATCATACGTTAAACAGTGTCCGGGCAGTAATTTTTTTATCTCCATATAAAGTGTGTCGTCAGACGGATTGAATCTCAGTTTTAAAAGCTCTGATAGAGAATCTTTATCCAAAGAGGTATCAATCAGACTTTTTATTGGTCTGATTTCAGAAGAGAATAAGAATCCGTTATCTGATTTGTAATAATAAACCGGTTTGACACCAAACGGATCTCGAACAAGATAAATTTTCTGCTCTTGTTTATCCAGAAAGCAAAATGCAAAAATCCCATTGAAGTCTTTTACAGATTGAATACCGTTTTTGGCTATATAATTAAGAATGGTTTCTGTATCAGAGTGACCTTTGAAATTAATATCATTTATTGTTTTTCTTAAATCCTCATGATTGTATATTTCACCATTGAGTATTATTGAATAGTTTCCATCTTTGGTTTCCATCGGCTGATTGCCTGCCGCAGTAAGATCTACAATTGACAGCCTTCTGTGCCCAAAAAGAACTTTATTATCACCCAATTTATAGTTGCAAATCTGAGAGAAGTCTGGGCCTCTGTGTTTTATAAGGTTCAGAACATCTTCAGAAAAATTTATATTAACTGATCCAAGGATTCCGCAC
>JBAYPM010000004.1:0-99977 GCA_041677705.1 Weeksellaceae bacterium
AGCAAAAAGAATTGGATGAAATTCTGAACAAATTCTGGGAAAGTATCAGAAACAGCCGAAACTGAAGATTGAAATCATTTTGAATCAGTTTCCCAATGATTGATTCTGTCATTGACTATCAGCGACAATTTCTTTGCACCGACTTCAGACAGATGGTCTCCGTCATAAAAATCTGCTGCAGTAAACCGATCGTCGTCCAATAAATCCAAATACAAACAGTTTTTGAACTTTGAACAAATCGTCTTTGTATCAGAAATCGTTTTTTTCAACTGCTTTGGATCAAGATTCTCACGATAGGCTCTGTAGGCCGGCGGCGTAAGTATCAAAACTCTGACACTATGCTGTTCACACCATTTGATGATCAAACTGAGATCCTGCTGATTTTCTTTGAATATTTTTCTGATTTCTGGTGAATCCGGATTGGCTACGGTTGATCTTTTTGCAGCAATCAGACTGCTTTCGACCAAATCTTTTTGTTTGGATGAATTGTAATTGGTTCCCCATCCGAATTCAGATCCGCTGGTGTTTGGTTCTTTTTTCAGATAATATGAAATCAGCCGTTCTGTGTTCACATCCAGCCGATTGCTGAGTACTTCAGAATAATCTTTGATCGATTTTGATTTGTGTATGCCGCAATAAATCACATAATCTTTTTCGCGCCATCTTTCTGATTCATCTTCCAACTGTTCAAAAAGTGAAAAATAAGAAACCGGGACAATCACTGTTTTCAGCTTTTTGAACTGATCGCTGTATTTCATAAAGATTTCATAATCAAGATTTACAGATTGTGAAATATAAGCTGCATTATAGGTTTTGGTTGAAAAATATTCGGGATTCAAACCGTAAAAAGTATGTGAACTGCCCAAAATCAATGTTTGAATCTCAGAGGCATGTTTGTCCAGAAACTGTCTTTTGTTGGTATAATCATTTGGAATCATCCTCAGCAGGATTTCCATCATCAATGCGACCACAAGGATCGGCAGCAGACAAGTCAGTGTTTTTTTGATAAAATTTTTCATGACCTAAAACTGAAAATAAATAAACTGTTGCTCTTCTCCGCTAAACCAAAAAATCACAATCACTATTGCATAATACATCGCCAATCTGTATGGCCTTTTCCATTTCAGACCGAGTTTTTCTATTGCATACTCTTCCTTTCTTCCAAACCATTCGGCCAAAATAAACAGCAGAGTGAGCAAAATCAGATTGGTTGGACGGACTTCGGGAATCGAAAACAGTGATTTTGAAAATATCCCCGAAATGTATGAAAATGCATGTCCCAGATTTTCTGCCCTGAAAAAGATCCATGCAAAAACAGTCAGACCAAATGTCATTGCCATTTTCAGAAAATCTTTAAAATTAGGAAACATGCTGTTCTGAGCCACGATTTCCAGATTTTTTCTGTTTCGGCTGGTCAGCAGCAGCGGAAGAAAATAAATTGCGTTCAGAGCACCCCAAGCGATAAAAGTCCAGTTGGCGCCGTGCCAAAAACCGCTGACCAAAAAAATGACAAATACATTTCTGACTTTCTTTTTCAGACTGCCTTTGCTGCCGCCAAGCGGGATGTAGAGATAATCTCTGAACCAGGTGGAAAGCGAAATATGCCATCTTCGCCAAAATTCTGCAATATCTCTTGAGAAATATGGATAATTGAAGTTCCTCATCAGTTCAAAATTGAAAAGCCTGGCAGTTCCGATTGCGATATCTGAATAACCCGAAAAATCACAATAAATCTGGAATGTGAAAAACATAGATCCCATCACCAGTGTACTGCCTGAATAATCACCCGAATTGCTAAAGATTTCATTTGCATAATGTGCGCAATTGTCTGCAATCACAATCTTTTTGAACAAACCCCAAAGAATCTGTCTCAATCCGTCAACCGCTTTTTGATAATCAAAAGTTCTTTTTTTATAAAACTGAGGAAGCAGATTGGTCGCTCTCTCGATTGGTCCGGCAACCAGTTGAGGGAAAAAGCTGACAAAGGCCGCAAATGCAATATAGTCGCGTGTCGGTTCAAGTTTTCTTCGATATACATCTATAGTATAACTCAAAGTCTGAAAGGTATAAAAACTGATCCCGACCGGAAGAATGATGTTCAGCGTATTGGGTTTGATCTGCGCACCGAATAATGCAAATGCTTCGACAAAATTTTGTTCAAAGAAATTGTAATATTTAAAAAATCCAAGAAATCCCAGATTTACGCTGATGCTGATCCACAACAGCAGTTTTCTTCTTTTTGAATCATCAATTTTTGAGAAACCGCGTCCAATCAGATAATCGACAGTGGTGCTGAAAATGATGAGTGACAGAAAACGCCAGTCCCACCAGCCATAAAAAACATAGCTGGCAATCACGATAAACAGATTCTGAAGTCTCAGATTCCGATTGACCACAAACCAATAGACCGCAAATACAATCGGAAGAAAAATCGCGAAATCAATCGAGTTGAAAAGCATCTTCTATTGACGGTTTTAGTCGAAATTAAATATTTCAGCTTTTTTTTACCCAGGTTTGAAAACTGAAACTGTATTTGTGTCTGTCATCCGCCTGATGCTCCACCGATTTTTCAAGTTTCCAGTCTTTTTCGGAAAATTCCGGAAAAAATGTATTTGCATCCGGAAATTTGGAATGAATCCTCGTCAGTTCAATTCGATCCGCCAACCCGATGCCGAGTTTGAAGATCTCACCACCCCCGATGATGAAGATATCAGGATTTTCTTTTTTTGCCCTGTCGATTGCCTGCTGCATCGTTTGTGCAGTTTCTACACCTTTTGCAACAAAATCCGGATTTCGGGTCAGAATGATATTCAGTCGGTCCGACAGGATATCGGTCATCGTTCCGAAAGTTCGTCTGCCCATGATAACCGGGTGACCGTATGTAAGCTCTTTGAATCTCTGATAATCATCCGGCAGGTCCCAGAGTGAATTGTTGCCGTACCCCAATTTGCCGAGCTCGTTGTTTTCACCGGCTGCAGCGATTAATGTGATCATGATGGTAATGGTTAAGCAATAACAAATTTAGTAAAATCCTGATTCTCTATGACATTTGTCATGGTTAATTTAAAACTGAAATCAAAAAAACAATTTAACTTTCTGATGATTTTTTTAACTTTATCAAAAATAACACACAGATGAACTTTACAAAATTTAGGCTGGCAATAGCGGTTGCTGTATTGCCAATGTTTTTATTTTCACAAAATCAGGATTATCAGACCACTCAGGGACACGACAGCGGGAATCCGTTCAATCAGCTCTATGATCTGCTGCCCACACCCAATCAGTACAGAACTGCTGCGGGCGCACCCGGTCCGTTATATTATCAGCAGCAGGTGGATTATGAAATGAATCTGGTGCTCGACGATCAAAAAAATACGCTGAATGGCGAAGAGACAATCACTTATCATAACAATTCACCCGACCGGCTTGAATATCTGTGGCTGTCAATGGATCAGAATCTCAGAAAAAAAGATTCGCCCTATCATGCTTATACACAGCAGTCCGCACCAAAGAATCAGATTTCTGCAGCCGATTTTTCAAGAAATTTTATGGAAGAAAGATTTGACGGCGGATTTGTTGTTCATTATGTGAAAACGGCAGACAACAAAGATTTGCCTTATTATGTGAACGGCACCATGATGCGTGTGATTCCTCCAATGCCTTTGAAACCGGGCGAAAAGTTTGTATTTAAAATCAAATGGTCATACAATATTCCGAATTATTTCCTGGTCAATGACCGAAACGGATATGAACCGCACGAGGGCGGAAATATATATGCAATCGCACAATTCTATCCGAGAATGGCAGTTTACAACGATGTGGAAGGCTGGCAGAATATGCCTTACTGGCAGCGTTCTGAATATGCGCTTGAATTTGGAAATTTCAGAGTCAGCATCACAGTTCCGGCAGATCATCTGCTGAATGCAACCGGTGAACTGGTCAATATGAAAGAAGTTCTGACTGCTGAACAGTACAATCGTTACCAGAAAGCAAAAACAACTTTTGATAAACCGGTAATAATCGTTACCGAGGAGGAAACCGCGCAAAGGATGAAAGATGGCGCAAAAGGAAAAACAAAAACCTGGAAATTTGATGCCGAAAATGTAAGAGATTTTGCTTGGGTTTCGTCCAGAACCTATATGTGGGATGCGATGGCAGTAAAAGTTGGAAACAAAACACCTATGGCTGAATCAATCTATCCGAAAGAAGGCGGCAATCTGTGGAAAGATCTTTCCACCAAGGCGGTTGCACACACTTTGAAAACCTATTCAAAATACACTTTCGATTATCCCTATCCGAAAGCGGTTTCGGCAAGTGTACAATGGCAGGGAATGGAATATCCGATGATCTGTTTCAATGGCGGACGTGCCAATGCCGATGGAAGTTATGACGAATTTATGGCAAACGGACTTATTGGTTTGGTCATTCATGAAGTAGGACACAATTTCTTTTCGATGATTGTCAATTCGGATGAAAGACAATGGACCTGGTTGGATGAAAGTTTGAATACTTATTTGCAAAATATAACAGAACAGGAGTGGAGCAGCCATTTCCCGTCTGCCCGTCTGAAAGCTTCTCAGATTGTGACTTATATGCAGAAACCACAAGAAGAAATGATGCCGATTATGACTC
This sequence comes from Weeksellaceae bacterium, assembly GCA_041677705.1. Lineage (GTDB taxonomy): Bacteria > Bacteroidota > Bacteroidia > Flavobacteriales > Weeksellaceae > Moheibacter. The sequence goes on from JBAYPM010000004.1 coordinate 4,633, forward strand.
AGGGTGATCTGCTGACTGATTTTGGCAGTGAGGGTTATTCAAAATCCTCGGTAGGACTGCATATATTGAGAAATCTGATCGTCGGTCAGGAAAATTTTGATTACGCATTCAAAACCTATGCACAACGATGGATGTTCAAACATCCGACACCGGCTGATTTCTTCAGAACATTGGACGATGCTTCGGGCACTGATCTGGACTGGTTTTTCAGAGGCTGGTATTTCACCACCGAAGTGGTCGATCTGGGTGTAAAATCTGTGACCGAACTGTATGCATCCGAAGTGAGCTCGCCGATGGGAAAAGGATTTAAATTCTCAACTCAAAAATCAAATTCGGATATTTATGAATCAAATGCGATCAAAGATTATCTGAAAGAAAATCCAGGATTGAAAGTTCAGAAACCCAAATATTTTTATGAAGTTGAATACGAAAGAGTGGGCGGTATGCCGATGCCGTTGCTTGTAACCTTCAATTTTGAAGATGGCAGCAGCAAAGAAATTCGATATCCGGTAGAAGTTTGGAGATTTCCGCACAGACCGCTGAAAAAAATGTACGGTTTTGAAAAACCATTGAAATCAATTGAAATTGACAAAAATGAAGAAACGGCAGATGTGAATCTGAAAAATAACAGTTGGAGCAAATAAGCTGATTTGATTTTTAGAAAAAATCCTGAAGGGATTTAACAATCGATAACCACGGGTGAAACCCGCGGAAAAGGATCCATAGAAAAAGAACTCCGAAGGAGTTCAACTATTAATCGTCATTTTGAATGTATTTGGTTGAGAATCTCTATTTCTCTCTTTCCATCACATAATTCACCATTGTCATCAGTGAATTTCTGTATTCGTTGTCCGGAAATTCATTCAGGATTTCAAGCGCTTTTGAACTATACTCGGCCATTTTCTTTTGAGAATATTCAAGACCGCCATTTGCCTTGACAAATTCAATGACTTCACGCACCCGCTTTTTATCTTTGTTGTGTCTTTTGACCGAATTGATCAGCCGGTTTCTGTCTTTTTCAGAAACTTTGTTCAACACATGGATCAGCGGCAATGTCATCTTTTGTTCCCTGATATCGATCCCGACCGGTTTCCCGATTGCGTTTGAATTGGTGTAATCAAACAGGTCGTCTTTGATCTGGAAGGCCATACCGACCATTTCACCAAAATGATTCATCTTTTTGCAAATTTCTTCATCCGCATTTACAGATCGAGCGCCCGCCTCACAACAGGCAGCAATCAGTGTGGCAGTTTTCTGACGGATGATTTCGTAATAAACTTCTTCGGTGATGTCCAGTCTTCTTGCTTTTTCAATTTGGAGCAATTCACCTTCTGACATTTCACGGATGGCGACCGAAACCACTTTGAGCAGATCAAAATCTTCATTTTCAGTGGACAGTATCAGTGTTTTTGACAACAGGAAATCACCGACCAGCACCGCGATTTTATTTTTCCAAAGCGCATTGAGCGAAAAAAAGCCGCGTCTCATTTCGCTGTCGTCAACCACATCATCGTGAACCAATGTTGCGGTATGGATCAACTCGATCAGCGAAGCAGCCCGATAAGATCTTTCCTGAAATTCTCCACAGAGTTTTGCAGTCAAAAACACAAACATCGGCCGCATCTGTTTTCCTTTCCGACGGACTATGTAATGGGTAATCCTGTCCAACAGCGGTACATTGCTCTTCATCGACTCATAAAATTTGGTCTCGAAGCGTTTCATTTCTTCCGCAATAGGTGCTTTTATTTTTTCGACTGCTTTTTTCACCGGATTATTTCGCTAATGATTGTATGCATTGGATACTCTGTTTGGCATAGAATCCCTGGTGTTTGAATTCTTCGTTGCTGTAGCAGAGTATATTCGGATTGTCCGGTCTGATGGTGATTCCCTCTGTTTGACCGATCTGCGGCGCAAAACCGAGCGGAAGACTAAATTTGGTTTTTGAATTGAAAAGGCTGTCGTCATTCTTTTTTGAAAGTGAGAAACCTGAAATCATTGCCACACCCCATGGCGTATATCCGATCAGATAAAAACCGTGTGTATTTGAAATTGGATTGTCGTCAACCGCTGCACCGGTCACCATATAATTGGTTTTAAAAGTGTCGATCTTTTTTGCAGACTGCTTGCCAGGCTTCACTTCCAGCGTATAATGAGTGGTTTCCAAATCTGTCCATTCCTTTGTAAACAAATGGAGTTTTCCGTTGTAATAGAAGAATGCTTCGCAGTCGAAATTTGTTTTGTGATTTCCCGGATTGAAATCTTTTTGCTCGGGATAACTGAAGTCAATTTTCTGCGCTTCCACTTTGATTCTCGGTTCTTCCGAATCCAATTCCGATATCGGGAAATAATAAAATGCAAGATTTCTTCGGTCGCCCGAATTGTTCCCGGTATCGGCTATAAATACATAATTTCCGCCAAATCCGATTTCCTCCCAATCGATGTTGATTGCATTTGAAACTACCACAGTCTGCACGATTTTACCGCTTTCCGGATCGATTTTGTAAATTGCATTTTCTCCGCCGCTGTCGTTGTTTCCCCAAAAATGACCATTATAAAATTCAAGCGATGAAATTTCTTTGAGCTTGTCCGGAATTTTCAAAACTTCAACCTGATAGTTTTCAATGTTGAGCGTGTCGATTCTGTTTTGAGCCGGCAGACTGGTCAATCCAAAAAATATAATGACAGAAAAAATGGGTTTGAACATTCCGAAGATTAGATTTTGAGCCTCAAAGATATTATTTAGACCGAATATATACAAATCAAAGGCAGTTCAATGACTTCAATGATTTTCATTGTCAAAATTCAATATTTTTGATCTCAATACCTTTTTGCCCGAAATGCTTTTTGTGAAAATCAGACTCTCTTCCTCTGACTGTTTCAGTCTGTATTTTTTTCTGATTTCTTCTGCCGGAATCGGATAATTTCTTGAAATCAGATGAAAAGCTTTGTTTGAAATTCCTTTTTTCAAATCTTTGATATCCTCCAAAACCTGATAAATCCTGCCCGGAAATTCTTTCGCCAAAAGATCAGAAGTATAAAGATGTGTGTTTTTCTCCAGTTTATTCAAATTGAATTTCTGACCGATCAGTTTGAATCCGCCCGATTTCATCACAGCAGAATTGGGTTCGTAAATGTATTTTTCGGGATCCGAAAACTGGCTTCCCGCAGTTTTTTCATCATTAAAATTAAATTCAAAATCAGCCTGTGCGCTTTCAAGATTGACCGCCTTGATTTTTGGGTTTTGATTTGAATTGATTTCGCAGACCAGCAGCAGCTCTTTCATTTCATTTTTCACTGCAACCAAATGAATTTCAGTGATTTGATGAAATCTTTCGATCAGACTGCTCAAATCCGAAAGCGGTGAAAGTTTGACCATCACCTTATCCGAATTTTGAATGAATCGATCCATCCAAACATTCAAATCCGGTTCGAGTTCTTCAATTAGAAATTTTCTGCCGGATGAATTTCTTCTCGACGGATCGAGATAGATCAGGTCGGGTTTCAAATCAGGATTTTGATTTAAAAATTCAGAAAAATCAGAATTCAAATATTCAAGATTTGAACAGCCGAGCCGCTTGTAATTGTATTTTGAAATTTCAGTCAGTTCAGAATTTCTTTCGATTGCAATCACTTTGTCAAAATTCTTTGAAAAGAAATAAGCATCGGTGCCCATTCCGGTGGTCAGATCAATCAGCAGTTTTCCAGAAACCAAGTTCGATTTGTATTCGGCTGTGGCTTGAGAAGAAGACTGTTCGAGATGGACAGACGGCGGATAATAAATCTGTCTGGATTCAAACAAAAACCTGAATTTGTGTTTTGCAATTTGCAATCCTTTGAGCTGTCCGGCAAGTTCTGATGAAGAAATATTTTTAAAAATTGATTTTTCCAAAGACACATCACGACTGTCCCGACCGATATTTTCAAACAGCCAGTTTTGAACTTCTTCTGTCAGCAGCAATTGATTCACTTTTTGATTTAAAGGTTTTTTGTAATGCTCTGAACGATCTTGTATTCGGAGAAAAATTCCTTCAAAACTACTCTCAGTACCGTATAGGCAGGAACAGCTACCGCAATGCCGACAATTCCAAACAGTATTCCGCCGATGAGAATGACAATAAAGATTTCGAGCGGATTTGATTTTACACTTCTTGAATAAATCAGCGGCTGATTGACGAAATTGTCCCAAACATGGGTGAGCAGATACCAGAACATGATCCAAAGCACGGTTGGTATAATCTGGGTGTTGTAATCCCAACCCAAATCGTGCAAACTGCTGATGCTCAGGCTCGCCATGATCACGCCGCCAAGCAGTGGGCCGACATAAGGCAGCGGATTGAGCAGTGCACAGAGCAGCGCAATGACTGCAGCATAGTTGATGTCAAAAGACAGCAGTATGATGAAATAAAAGGTAAACATGATCAGCACCTGCAGCGTGAGACCGATGAAATAACGAGACAGCAGATCTTTGGTGGTGTCGAGCACATTTTCAAATCTGGTTTCCTCACCTTTTGGTGCGACTGCAACGATCATTTTGTTGATCAGATCACGGTCTCTCAGAAAAAAGAAGGTAATGAAAATAACCGAAAAAGCGTCTATAAACGCCATTCCGAGTGCGGTCAGAGATTCACCAAATACCCTTGAAATATTTTTTTGACTGACGCTCTCAATCGCTTCGTTCAGATACTGTTCCAGAAACGGAAGATTCAAAAAACCGAGCGATTCAGACAGAAGTCTGATTTGGTGAGAGACTGCATTTTCAAACTTGTCAAGATGAGAAAAATTACCTAAAAGTCTCCAGGGCTGATTCAGCACCAGCGATATAAACAGGCTGACAAAGGCGTACAGCAGCATTAGAAAGGAAAGAAGTGTGATGACTGATGCAATCGAATTTGGGATTTTGAGCCGGTCGTGCATCAGATTCATCAGCGGACGGCCGATCATTGCCAATACAAATGCAATCGCCAGATAAGCAAAAACCGATCGAATCAGCCAGAGAAAATAGAGCAGAAGACAGACCAGTATGATGATACTGACTGCCCGAAGTATTCCGTAGGAAAGGATTCTCGCATCAATTCGCCTATATTTTTTATCCAGTTGTTCGATGGTTTCTGTGTTTTAAAATTATTTCTTCTGAGATTCTTCCACTTGTTTTCTGACTTTTTTCTCTTCTATGATAAAAATATCTTCATCTTCTTTTTTGAGATAATGTCTTTCGCGCGCCACTCTTTCAATCTCGGTCGAATCACTTTTCATTTCTTCAATCCTTGCTTTTTCTTTTTCAAGTTTTTCAGAAAAGGATTTCCGATCGTGTTTGAGTTCATTGATTTCCTTGTCCAGTTCTCTGTGAATCATGTATGAATTCTGATCAAAAAACAGCATCCAAACGATGAATACCACGGCCGAAATCAGGTATTTGTTCAGCAAAACCCTGAACCACTTTCTCTTTTTCTTTTCGGTATTGAATTCTTTCGGATTCATGATGCAGTCAGCGGATTGAGTTTGTCTTTGATCAGTGTTGCAAGTACCCGGATGGCGGGATCGTTTTGTTTTTTCATATTCGGAATAATGATGTCAGCGTGATTTTTTGATGGTTCAATAAACTGTTCGTGCATCGGTTTGAGTGTTGTGCGGTATCTGTCCAATACTTCCTGCAGATCCCTTCCTCTTTCCTGGATGTCGCGCTGAATTCTTCTGATCAACCGTTCGTCTGAATCTGCATGTACAAAGATTTTCAGATCAAACAGATTTCTCAGATCGGGATGGGTCAACACCAGAATTCCTTCGACGATGATCACATCTTTTGAATGGGTGAGAATCACTTCCTCGGTGCGGTTGTGGGTGATAAACGAATAAACCGGCTGTTCAATTGTCTTTCCTTTTTTGAGCAGTTCTATATCCTGAGTCAGCAGTTCAAAATCGATCGATCTCGGATGGTCAAAATTGATTTTCACTCTTTGGTCAAACGGCAGATCGGGATGATTTCTGTAATAATTATCCTGAGAAATCACCAGCACATTTTCGGTTTCCAGATTTCTCATAATCTTTTGCACCACAGTGGTCTTACCAGATCCTGTTCCACCCGCAATCCCTATTATCAGTTTATTGTTCATCATCCGGAAATACTTCTTTGTCTTTGTAAAATTTTGGCATTTTTGCCAGCACATAAACATCGAGTACAGCTTTGACCCTTGCAAAATATTCTCTGGTTTCGGTCAAAGTGCTGTATCTTTTCGGAACTTCTCTGGCATTGAATCCCAAGGCGTAAATATCGTGATTTTTGCCAATAAATATCGCCCGCTGATTTTGAAATTTTTGAGAAATTACAATAATAGAATCTCTGCCAAAAACTTCTTTGGCCCGTATGACCGAATCAAGCGTTCTGAAACCTGCAAAATCCTCGATGATGAATTCTTCAGGAACACCCATTTCTATCAGTGATTTTTTCATATCTCGGGTTTCATTGTATTCATTGATCGAATTGTCGCCGCTGACGATGATGAATTTGATTTTTCCGGAATTGAACAGTTCGGCAGCTGCTTCCATCCGGTATTTGAAATACAGATTCTGACCTCCGCCGCGCGCCCATTTGCTGGTGCCGAAAACCAAAGCGGTGGGTGTGTTTGGAATTTCTGAAATCGAATCATAGGTCAACCCTCTTGCACTATTGTTGATCAGATGATTTGAAAGCAGCAGCAATGCAGTCAACAATATAATAAGACCGAGTATCAGTTTTCCGAATCTTCTCAATAAGGTCATCAATTTTCTCATACACATTCCAAAAACATTCTGCCAAAGATGAAATTTAAAAAGGCTCTTTACAAAAGTAACCAAAGATATTGAATTTGTTTTTTAGGGTTTAAATCTAATTTCTAAAAGTCTGATGTCTCAAAATCAAATTTTCACTAAATTTAACCTCTGAAAAAACAAACAGTAGAATGGAATTCCTCAACCCAACCACTATCATGTCTTTTTGTCTCGGCATCGGATTGGCTGCATCAGCAGGTTTTCGTGTGTTTATTCCTTTGTTTGCGTTGAGTATTGCTGCATATTTCGGCAATTCATTTCTGACTTTGAACGAAAACTGGCAGTGGATCGGGAGTGCACCTGCGATGATTACTCTCGGAGCAGCCACACTGATAGAAATTCTGGCTTATTATATTCCTTTTATCGATAATTTTCTGGATACAATTTCAGTCCCTTTGGCAGCAGTTTCGGGTACGCTTCTGATGGCGGCCACACTGACCGATATGAACCAGGTTGCGGTTTGGTCGCTGGCAGTGATTGCAGGAGGCGGAGTGGCAACGGCGGTCAGTGGTACCACTGCTGCAACCCGAGCGGTTTCGACAGGTACAACCGGCGGAACCGGAAATTTTATGGTCAACACGGGAGAGACGGCCGCTTCGTCGGTATTGAGCATCACTTCATTTATATGGGCACCAATAGCATTTGTTCTGGTGCTGATTACACTTTTCGGGGTTTGGAAGCTGTGGAAAAAAGCAAGACGATATATTTTATCGGATCATCCGCCCAATTAATTTGGCTGTGTTTTGTAATATCTGATTTTCAACATTTCAGGATATTTATTAACATTTTGGATAACTTAACCGTTTTTTAACCCCCAACGCATGGATTATTAATAACTTTGCATCAATATCACTGTAAACCAAAACAACTATGAATTCCAAGCTGACTGCACTGCGGAGCGTTCTGCTTTTGACACTTTTTTTATTGACTGCCGGATGGGGGTGGGGGCAGACCGCAACCATATCAATTACACAATCTTCAGCAGGGATAACTCAGAGTGGTTATGATAACGGAGCAGAAAGAACCTGGTCTCAAGATGATGTTGATTTTGGGGCTAAAGCTGTGATGAAACAAAATGGACAATCAAGAATACAACTTCAGGCAAATAATGGTCTTATTTATAACACAACAGCTCTTCCGGGAAGGATTGTGAGTGTACAAGTTATAACTTCAGAAACACCGAGAATATCTACTGTTTATGGAGGAAGTTCGGGAAGATTGGTTAACAGTGCAACAGGAGATTATACAGTAAACGGAGGAACCGAATTTGGCTCTGGGAATGGTAATCAAACATGGACAACCGGAGCTGAAACTAATTATACTTATTTTGCAATTAAGAGGGGTGATAACGTGGCATATTTCAGTGAAGTTATAATTACTTATGAAACCGCACCCACTGGTCCAACTCTCATTGCTTCTCCAACTTCTCTCAATGATTTGGGTTATATGGAGGGTGGCAGTTCTACTGCTAAGACTTTTTCTGTCAGTGGTTCAAATTTAGATCCTGCGAACGGAAATATTACGGTAACAGCCCCAGCAGATTTTCAGATTTCAAAAGACAACATAACTTATAATAATTCTGTAACTCAGGCTTATACGGGAGGAACATTATCGGCAACAAACTTTTATGCGCGATTAAATTCAGGGCTGTCAGTTGCAACTTATACCGGAAATATTACAATTGCCGGTGGTGGAGCAGATGAAAAAACTGTGAGTGTTGAGGGGATTGTGACACCGATTATAACAGGGCAGTGTTTTTCTGAAGATTTCTCAGACATAACAGCCGGAAATAATACCACAACCGGAGGTTCAAGCACTCAATGGGCAGGAAACACAAATTTCCCGACGGTTGTTAAAACTTATCAGGCAGGAGGAGCTGTCAGAATGGGAAATTCAACAAATCCAACAACAGGTTCGATTGAATCAAGAGCTTTGACAGAAGTATCAGGAGATATTACCGTAAATATCATGGTTAAAGGCTGGACCAATATTGAAGGAGGTATAAAAGTAAGCATTGACGGACAGGAACAGTCGCTGACTTATACAGCAACAATAGCCGATCAGTTTGAATTGGTGACTGCCACCTTTACAGGAGTTGCAGCAGGATCAAATTTGAAAATTGAAACAGAGGGAACCAACCCAAATACCAATCAAAGATGTTTTATCGACAGTGTTGAGATCATCTGCGGAGAATTTCCAAAATATTTCAGAAGCAGACAAAACGGAAATTGGAATACATCCTCTACCTGGGAATCCTCAGAAAACGGAATCAGTTGGGACGATGCAACTTCCTATCCCGGTGCAAGTGCCGAGAGTGTCGTCATCCTTGCAGACCATAAGGTAGAAATCAACAGTCCTACAGTAGTGGTTACCAATACAGCAGTTTATGGAACCATAGAAGTTACCACCTCAGAAGCATATTCTGTTGAAGGAGAGCAGGACGGAATCGAATTGACCATAGAGGACGGTGGTGTTTTCCTGGTCAACTCACCGGGAGGTTTTGAAGTTCCGGCAGGTAATGCTTTTGGTTTGGTGAAAACAGGCGGTAAGCTTGTTGCAGGACCAAATATGGGAAGTGGGACTGCATTTGTAGATGCCTATGTGGGTTATCTGTATGGAATATTTTATTTTGGCAACGGAGGTATATGCGAATGGGATAATTCATCTACAGTATTTGGTTCCAGCTCACCGGATGACATGGACATTTTCTTCCCTTATGAAGAAGATGATATGCCGATTTTAAGAATCATTACGACACCTGCCTATTCTTTTGGAAACAGTTCAGTTAACAATGTTTTGAATTGTGTTCTTGAAATCATTGAACCGGCCACATTTACCGTAAGACTGGGTGCCTCTTCCAATCCACAAAAAACCAAAACCATCGTGGGGGGGGTAAGAGGCAGCGGAAAATTGATTATGGAAGATAACAGCGGTCCTTTAATCATTGGAGGTAATGGTACTTATCATTTGGATAACATAATTCCTGAATTGGGCGGTACGGCAACCATAGTAACCAACAGCACAAACGATCGTTTAAGATTTCCTAATGGAGCTGTTGTCCCTTCCGGAGCAAACTTTACGATTGAAAATAATGCAGATGAAGTCAAAAGTTTTCAAAGAATTGCAGGAACATTTAATATAAACGGGACTTTGGATATAACCAATCAAAGTATTACGAATTCAAATACAGGCGGAATATCCGTCAACAATGGCGGTACAATCCGAACCCGGCATACCGGCGGTTTGTTTGGAGGCAGCTCGGCTATTCCGGGTAATATCGGAAATTTAACTTTGAATGAAGGAAGTACAGTTGACTATTATGCAACTGAAAATCAAACAATCAGTTCCGGAAAAGATTATTATCATATAGTTTTTTCGGGTGGAGGAATAAAAACCCCGCAAAATGCAACCAATGTTGATACCAATGGTTCCATAACCATAACAGGCAATCCGATTGTTAACTATACTGCCAACAATCTTGGACTTACAAGTTTAAACAGCACCAATTTTACGATGGATGGCGGTAAACTGATTATTGGTACAGGCGGTAATCAGCCCCGTCCGGGTGGAACCTATAATATCAGCGGTGGTGCGATTGAATTTACCGGAAACTCGGTAACAAACATTAAGGTTGGCCCTGATTATTATGATGTGATCATCTCAGGTCAGAACATTACGCCCAACGGAAAATCATTGAACATTCAAAATATTTTGTCGGTCACACCCACCGGAGAGTTCATCATACCTTCCACTCCAGATTATGAATCTCCTGATTATGAACCATCTTATGTCGTTTATGCCCTCAAAGGTGTTCAGGTAGAAAGCGGTGGAGAACTGGTGTTCAAAAACAACGCCCAACTGATGCAGGATGCAACAGGCGTGATCAATACCGGAAATATGTCGGTTGAAAAACAATTTGTTTTTTCGACCGAAAGAAAACAGTACAATTTCTTAAGTGTGCCGGTTATCAATCCCGGAAGATTTATCAGAAATACCATCTATGATCCGAATCCGTTGAGCGTACAGATGTACAACGAATCAAATTATTATTTTTATGAAACCGACGGTGCATATACGCCGGGCAAAGGTTATGCAGTTCAGGAATCATCCGGAACAACCGATCAGATTGGAAGATTTTTGGGAACACCCAACAATGGCACTTTGAGTTTTCCGATCGTCAAATCAAACAGCGGATTCAATCTGGCGGGTAATCCTTATCCGTCAAATCTAAATATTGAAACGGTTTATTCAGATAATTCAAGCACAATTGATCCGACCATCTATTTTTGGGACAACAGAGGGAATACTGAATTTGTTCAGCAGGGACAGGAATACAACGGAGATCATTACGCAAAATACAATGCGTTGAATCATACCTGGCAGCCTGCGGCTACACCAGCCGGTTATTCTGTTAGAAACCCGAATAAAATTGTGAAAGCTGGAACCGGATTTATGGTACAGGTGAGTGGTTCACAACCCAATGGGAATTACAATTTGAATTTCAACAATTTGCAAAGGACCACAGATAATACAGGACCCGGTTTTTTCGGCAAAGGTCAGGATCATGAACAGCAGCAAATGGACAGATACTGGCTGACCATGACCACGCCCGGCGAAATCAGAGTGATGAATGCGGTTGTTTATTTTGATCAGGGCAATGATGATTATTGGCTGGATGATACCGAAAGTTTTGAAGGTTCGGATGATCTTTATACCATCACAGACGGTTATAAGTTAGGCATTCAGGGCAGGGCACCTTTCAGAATCGATGATGAACTTCGGCTGGGTTACAAAGCATTTCGTACCGGAACCCATATAATCTCAGTTTATCAGAAAGAGGGTGTCTTTGCAGAATCTCAGGACATCTGGCTGGTAGATATGCTGCTGAACAAAACTGTGAATCTGACCAGAAAACCGTATAAATTTTTGACCCGTGCAGGTGAATATGAAAATCGTTTCAAAATCATTTACAGACCTTCATTCCAAACCAGTGTCGACATCAGTCCAAATAACATCAGTATGCTGAAAGTCGGTCAGCAGATTGAAATCAGTTCGACCATTGACAGGATTTCAGAAGTTGAAGTTTTTGATCTGAACAGCAGACCGGTGTTCAAAAAGAATGAAATCAATCAAAACAAATTCAGTTTGAACCCAAATTCATTCAATCATCAGATTCTGATCATCAAAGTCAAAACCGAAACAGGTGAAACGGTGACCAGAAAATTTGTGATGAATTGATGGAGTGTGGGATGTAGGGTGATGGATGCTGGGTGTGAAATGATGGAAGATGGAAGTCGGACGCGGGATGTTGAATGATGTATAGGATTTTTTTGCATTATACAATATGCATTCAAAGTCTCACATCTCAAAGTCTAACGTCTCATGTCTTTTCTTATTTATCTGTGGAAATCTGTGTCATTTGTGAGAGAAACCGTTCACCCAATCATAAATAAATCCAATAACGCAGCGAACTGAATCCGGATAGAAAATTACATACTGATGATCTTAAAAATCAGCTCATTCAAAAGCTCGCTGTCGGTGACTTTTCCGGTCGAACCGACACCCTTGCTTTTTACATCCGCTTCCCTGAGCAACGAGATGATGCGGGTGACCTTTTTGAGCGGATAATTATTGGCTGCGACCTGATAATCCTTAACGAAATATGGATTGATGCCAAGTTCCCTTGCCACATTTCCCTGTGATTTGTCGACCAGCGTATGATAGATAATCAGACTGGAAAACATCTTGAAGAGCACTGCCAGGGTAACCACCAGCGGGTTGCTTTTCGGGTTTTCGCCAAAATATTTTGAAATGCTGAATGCCTTCGAACCGTCCTTGTATGATAGCGCACCCTGAAGTTCAAAATTGTTGTAATCCTTGCTGATTCCGATATTCTGCTCAACGATTTCGGGTGTGATTTTTCCATCTTTTACAACGATTTTCAGTTTCTGAATTTCATTGTAAACCCTGCCGAGGTCTGATCCCAGAAACTCTGTCATCATCGCCTTTGATTTTGCATCAATGGTCAGACCGGCTGATTTTGCAAACTGGTCCAAATAGATCGGTACCTGATAATCTCTGGTAATCTTTGATTCAAAACTCCATTTGTTTTTGGCAAGCAACTTTCCGTATTTTTGCCTGCCATCCGGCTTTTTGCCTTTGTAATTGAAAACCAGGACGGTATTCGGCTGCGGATTCTCGAGATAAGATTCTATCTTTTCAATATTTCTCGACAGATGCTGAGCCTCTTTGACGATGACCACCCTTTTGCCCGAAAACATCGGAAACTGTTTGGCCTGTGCAATCACCTGCTCAACGTCCACTTCATTGCCGTACAATATGGTCTGGTCAAATCCTTTTTCGTCTTCGGTCAGCACTTCGTCCTCTATAGTCTTCGAAATCCTGTCGATAAAGAAAGGTTCTTCGCCCCAGAGGAAATATACGGGAAGAAGTTTTTTGTTTTTAATATCTTTGATGATGTTATCAAACTGAGTCATGCAAACAATCGAATTACCGGTTTTGAATTTTCCCGAAAAATACCAATTTCGTTTGAAACAATCCGAAGAAGTCAACTATATATTTTGCTGCATCCGAAAAAAATGGCTGAAACTGACACCCGAAGAATGGGTGAGACAGCACGTCATCCGGTTTTTGACCGATCAGAAAGGCTGTTCAAAATCAGCAATCAATTCTGAAGTTGTTGTTGAAATCAACGGAATGAAAAAAAGAGCGGATGTGGTGGTTTTCAGAAAAGAAAAACCATTTATAATCGTCGAATGCAAAGCACCCGAAATTCCAATCAGCGAACAGGTTTTTGACCAGATTGCCAGATACAATCTCGAACTCGATGCCGAATATCTGATGGTGACCAACGGTCTTCAGCATTATTACTGTCAGATGGATTTTGAAAACAGCCGGTATAATTTTTTAAAGGAACTTCCTTCCGTTTAAAATTAAATCACAAAAAAAAGAGGATTCCTTTTGAAATCCTCAATTTTAATTTTTTATAATTCTAAATTATTCAACCACACGAATTCCCGAAGCCAAAAATCTGATTTCTTTCCCGGGTTCGGTGATGGCTTCAATTTCTTCCTTCGACTTTTTGGCATCTTCAGCGTAATGCTGCATTTCTTCAACCGAGACTGTTTTATTTTCGGCTTTACCCTGAAGAACGATGTTTTTGCCTTTCAGATCGGTAGAAACAAAGAAGCCGTAGTCCTTCATTTTCACAAAAAATCTTTGATCGCTTTCGGTGTCGATCGTTACCCAGCAGCCTTTTTTCGGACAAACTTCGATTACGGTTCCGTAAACCACAGCATCTTCGATCTGATCTGCATCGTTGAGCATTTTTTCAAGCTGTTCGGCGCTAACAGCAGTTTTCAGCGCATTGTCAGACACACCTTCGCCGTATGAATCACCCACCGAAACCGGATCGGTGATTCGAAGTTTCAGGTCTTCCTGTGCAGATGCTGTCCCGAAGCCGGCCAACAGCAGAATGATAAACAGTTTTTTCATTTTGTTGAATTTTGACAAAAATAGAACAATTTTTAAAACAAATTCAATTGTATCACCTGATTACAGTTCCGTCTTCAATCAGTGCGTATTTTTTGACAATCACAATTCCGTCTGAGATGGTATGGGTTTCAAAATCTCCGTCTGGCAAATCTGTGCTTCCCCTGATGATTACATTTTTCCCGATCCGGCAGTTTTTGTCGAGGATCGCATTTTCAATATGGCTGTCTTCGCCGATTCCAAGCAACGGTTTTCCGTATTTTATGAAATCTTCAAAGTCTTTTGTTTTTGAAAAATAATCGGCGCCCATCATATACACATTTTTGATCACAGTTCCGGTGTCTATCCTTGATCTGACACCGATCACGGAAGATTCAATGGTATCAGCCGATACAATGCAGCCGCCGCCAAAAATCACATGGTCGATCCGAGTGCCCGTAATTTTGTTGGGCGGAAGCATCCTCGAATTGGTGTAAACCCTGTTGGGGCCGTACATATTGAATTGAGGAATGTCTCGCGTCAGATCCATATTGGCGTCGAAAAACGAGCGGATGGTCCCTATGTCTGTCCAATAACCGCTGTACTGAAAACTGCTTGTTTTGTATTTGTGGATTGCTTTCGGGATCAATTCCTTTCCGAAATCATTTCCTTCATCTTCATTAAAAATCCGGTTGAGCGTGTCCCGATTGAAGACATAAATCCCCATCGAGGCCAGATATTCTTTGCCCAATAATTTGTTTTGGTCGCTGACTTCGGACTTCCATTCGGGCAGTATTTCTGATTTAGGCTTTTCAATAAATGAAGTAATCAGAAAATTATTGTCCGCTTTCAGAATTCCAAAACCGGTTGCATCGTATTTGTCAACCGGAATGGTCGCAATGCTGATTTCACTTTGGGTTTTGATGTGAAAATCAATCAGATCGTTGAAATTCATCTGATAGAGCTGATCGCCCGAAAGTATCATCAGATAATCATAATCGAATTTGTTGAGATGTTTCTGACTTTTTCTGACCGCATCTGCAGTTCCCTGATACCAGCTTTTGTTGTCAAAATCCTGATCAGCAGCCAGAATTTCCACAAAACCTTTGCTGAAAATATCAAAGTGATATGCATTTTTGATGTGCGAATTCAATGAGGCCGAATTGAATTGGGTCAAAACCAGTATTCTGTTGATGCCCGAATTCAGACAGTTTGAAATCGGTATATCGACCAGTCTGTATTTTCCACCAATCGGTACAGCCGGCTTTGAACGTGATTCAGTCAGCGGATACAGACGGGTTCCCTGCCCGCCGCCCAATATTACAGCCAAAACTTTAGGTTTCATCTCTGTTGTTTTAAGTTCTCGTATAAAGCTAAGTATTTTTGTGCTGATTTCTCCCACGAAAAATCAATTTTCATAATGCTTCGTCTCAGTTTTCTTGAATTTTTTGTATCATCCTCAAAATCAAGCGCCTTGTGGATTGCCCAGACCGCACCGTTTTCATCCGCATCGTTGAACTGGATTCCTCTTCCGTCTTTGGTGTCGATATCGGGCACAGTATCGTTCAGTCCGCCGGTCTTTCTGACAATCGGAACGGTTCCGTATCTCATTGAATACATCTGATTCAGACCGCAGGGTTCAACCCTTGAGGGCATCAGCAGAAAATCTGATCCGGCATAAATAATATGTGAAAGCGGTTCGTTGTATCCGGTTTCCAGACCAAAATTTCCGATGAATCGATGGTGAATGTCCCACAGTTTTTTTTCAACCGCCGGGTCGCCGCTTCCCAACACCAGGAAATTGACATCGCCGCTTCTTTCCATAATTGCTCTTTCTATGATTCCCGGCAGCAGATCAGCTCCCTTTTCGGCGGCAAAACGACCGATAAATGAGATAAGCGGAAGATCTTCGTTGAGTTTGTATCGTTCGTAGAGTTCCTTTTTGTTTGCTCTTTTTTTGGTGACAAAATTGACTGAAGTATAATTTTCAATCAGATATTTATCTGATTCCGGATTCCAGACTTCGGTGTCTATCCCGTTGACAATTCCGTATGCTTTCTGGATTTCCTGCCGATACAATTCTTCCAGTCCAGCACTTTTGTCGTCCATCAGTTCGTTCAGATAACCTTCTGAAACGGTGGTAAATGCATTTGCGCATTTGACCCCTGCCGCCATTGGATTGATGCAGTCATCCCAATCGAGCAGACCGCCATCATTCAGATTGAAGTTGGGCAGATAATTCACCATTTCCCATCCCATCTGTCCCTGATACTGACCATTGTGAATGGTCATCACAGTCGGGATTCCTCTTAGTTTTTCAAATTCTGAAGAATAATTCATCAGGAAAGGAACCAGTCCGGTGTGATGATCGTGACAGTGCACCAAATCTGGAAGCTGTTTGCTTTCTCTCATCCAATAAAGTGCAACCGTTTGAAAACCGATGTACTGAAGAGCCGAATCTTCATAACCGTAAACATTTGGTCGGTCGGTCAGCCCGTCGATTTTGATCAGATACAACCCAAAACCGAGGCTTTTCTTTTTTTCTTTTAGAACTTTGAACTTGAACTGCAGATTTTTGAGAACAACTGTTCCGTCAAATACATTTTCAAATTTGTGATCTTTGACAAACGGGCGATCGTACCAGGGCATAACCACAGAAACTTCACAGCCCAGCCGGTTCAGATATTTTGGCAATGCACCGACCACATCAGCCAATCCGCCAACTTTTGCGATCGGATAACATTCAGCACTCAGATGATAGATTTTCATAGCGACAAGGCATTTTAAATTGCCAGTCTAAATATACTAAAGTATTTGAGTTTTGAATATTTTTTGAATTTATTTTTGGAATCAGACGGCTGTTTCAGAGCAGATTTCTGTCTTCAAAATATTGGATGATTGCATATTTCATCAGCAGCGACTGTTCGTTTGATTTGAGTTCGGGCAGCGAATCAAGAAATTCAAACTGTGGCCAGCCGTCTGCATCTCTGCCGTCAAAACGATAGAACCCAAACGGTTCCAAAATGGTGCAGACTGCAATATGAATCAGATTGACTTTGTCGTCTTTTTCAAATTTTCGGTTTCCCTGACCCAATTCCTGTACACCGATCAGAAAGAGTATGGTGTCGACGTCAGGCCGTTCGCCGTCTGTGAAGTTTTCGATAAAAAACTGTTCAATTTTATCCCACTTTTGTCTCTCTATCGATTTTACCGTTTTCATGCCGCAAATGTACAATAGAATTTAGAACCGTCGCGACTAAATAATTATTCCGAAATTTGAAAACTTAAAAAATAAAAAATGAGCTGGATTATTTTGATCATCGCCGGACTGTTCGAAACCGGATTCGCTTCCTGTCTTGGAAAAGCAAATCAGACCAAAGGAACCGAATCTTATTGGTGGTATGCCGGATTTTTGGTTTGTTTGACCATCAGTATGCTGTTGCTGATGAAGGCTTCACAAACCCTTCCTATTGGAACGGCTTATGCGGTTTGGACCGGAATAGGGGCAGTGGGAACGGTTTTGATCGGGATTTTTGTGTTCAAAGAACCGACCAATTTTCTGAGGTTGTTCTTTATATTCACGCTGATTTCTTCAATTGTAGGACTGAAAATGGTTTCAAACTGATGATTTAATTATTCGGGTTTCCAAAACACTTTTTCAAAATTCTGAATCTGATCGTCGATGACTGTGATTCCTTCATTTTCCAACAACTGCTGCATCAGATCCGGCGGTCTGAAATGGTGTTTGCCGGTCAGCAGTCCGTTTCGGTTGACTACCCGATGCGCCGGAACATTTGATTGGGTATGCGCATTGTTCATTGCCCAACCGACCATACGCGCAGAACCTTTGCGACCGAGAAATTCGGCAATCGCACCATAAGAAGTCACCTTTCCCTCAGGAATCCGACGAACGACTTCATAAACTTTGTCATAAAAAGATTCTTCTTCTGCAGCCATCCAACTTATTTCAGTTTGACGGTCACACCTGCATTAACACCCACAGTGTATGGACTGTATCTGTCGATATTGCTCACAGGATTCATCAGATATTTGAAATTGGGTTCAACATTGAGCTGGACACCGTCAGAAATCTTCATATCAAATTTTAAACCTGCGTTTGCACTGAAAGAAGTTTTGTTGATATTGTCGGCTTTCCCGAGTTCTTCGGTATAACCGTTCATATGTGCATAAATTTTGTTTTTTGAAAGCAGCCATGCACTTCCGCCGCCGGTCACACTGATTCCGATGATTCCGGTTTGGAAGACTTCATATTCGGCTTCCAGTGGGATTTCAAGAAACTGTGCCTGCTGCTGTACATCTCCGTCAGACAGTCTGTAATTCAGTTCTCCGCCTTCAGTCGGATTATAGAGTCTCAACTCACCGCTGTATTTGATGTTGTTACCCGAGCCTGCAAAAGAATTCGTACCGTCAAGAAAACCGGTCGTCATCAGCACATTCTTGGTGATCTGTTCAAATCCTATTACCGATACTCCGGTTCTGATTTTCAGTTTCGGATTGAGCGAATAGGCAGCTTTCAAGCCATAAGCAAGTGTGATGCTGTTTTCGGTTTTGTAATCGTTCAGATTGTTTGAAAGCATTGACGATCCGACAAAGGTATTCAGCCCGGTTGGCGAAACAAAGCCGGATACATACAGATTTTCAAAGTTCTTGAATGATTTCTTTTTCTTTTCGTTTGATTTAGCTGATTTGGTGTCATAATTTGCAGCGATCAGTTTTTCGTTGTTTGAATTGATTTCTTTCAGAAGTACAGAATTACTGATAAAATCAAATTCGGGATTCCAGGTCAAAGTATTTGTCGGTTCTGATGAAAAATTCCCGGTCAGAACCTGAAGAAGTGATTTTCCGTCTGTGTTTGAATTTTCGGCAAAATTTCCATTCAGACCATTTTGAGCGTACAGATTTGTTTGATTACGGTTCTGATTTGGATTTCCGATTTCCAAATTCTCAGAACCAATGCTGTTTTGATAGAAATGCAGGATTCCGTTTTCAGTTTTGTTTTGGGTGTTTTCGACTCCGTCGGTTGAAAATTCGTTTTGAAAATCAGTTTGAACTGAGTTCTCCAACTGTCGGTTTTGAATCGGTTGATTCTGTTTTCCTTTTTCGGTCTGAACGATTCCGGAATTTCCGTCAGTGTTGACAGTCGAATGATTTTTTTCACCAATCAGCAGTCCGACGCTGACAAGACCTGTAATGAGGACAGCTATACCCAGTGTTTTTTTCCAAAACGGAATCACCGGTTTGTCGTCATCGGACGGAAGCCGTTCGCGGATGTAATCCCAGGCACCGACGGGTGCTTTCTGAGGGCTGTCAAGCCTGTTTTTAAAAAGCGGGTCAATGTTCTTTTTCATTTTGACACTATTTTTTCTGTACTTTTTTTATTGATTAAATGAATCAGTTTTTCTCTTGCTCTTGACAAATTTGATTTTGAAGTTCCGACCGAGATATTGAGCAGATCAGAGATCTGTTTGTGCGAATATCCGTCGATCACATACATATTGAAAATCTGTCCGTAGCGTGCTGGCAGCTGTCGGACAAATCCGAGCAGTTCCTCATAACTGAATTCGTTTTCGTCTTCGATCAATTCATCTGCGACTTCCTCATCGGCAGTGATTTCTTCGTTGACCACATAGAGATAATTTGTGTTTCTGAATTTTTCAATACACAGATTGACCATAATTCGTCTCATCCATCCCTCAAATGATCCTTTGAATTCGTATTGTCCGATTTTTTTGAAAATTAAAATAAATCCGTCCTGAAAAATATCCTGGGCGTCTTCATAGTTCTTTGTGTATCTGAGACATACTGAAAATAATTTGTCAGAGAAGCGTTTATAGACCTCCTCCTGAGCATCTCTTTTGTTTCTCTGACATTCTTTGATTAATATTTTCAGTTCCTTTCCCAAACTCTATTCGATTGTGATTGTTTTTTCGATAAATACCGACTGGTTGAGCGAATCTTTTCCTTTCCAGAATTTGAAGGTGTAATTACCGGGTCTTTCGGGTCTGAATCTCAGAGTAGCATAATCTGCTTCAGCAGCTTCGGTACAGCTGTCTCCTTCAACCTTCCAGGTAATCAGCGCAACTCTTCTTTCCATTTCAAATCCTGAATAATCAAAATCAAGAAAATCTTCACAACTGCCCAATCTTGTGTAATAAGTTTTAATTTCGGTAATTTCTCTTACACCGTTTACCGCCTGGATGTCAACGCTGTCAATTGCTTTCATCTGATAATTGATGTTGTCAACCCGTTCGTCATCCAAACATGAAACTGTCAGAAACCCCAAAAACAGTACAGCCGAAACCCATTTAATCTTTTTCATTTTTCGTAATAACTTTTGTTCTGCTTTTTAGATGAAAAAATCATCCAAAGGTTGCGTTAATAAAATTAACAGCAGAAAGTTACAATTATTTTTTTAATCTACTGCGGTTCAAAAATAAAGATTTCGAATTCAAAAAAATCGGAAATTCGGCGCTGGCTGGTTTAAATTTTGTAATTTCACATTTGATTTTCTTTCACAAACAATCTGTTTTGATAAATTATTGAACCGAAAGAAAATTTAAAATCAAAAAAATAAATCAGTCGTATGAGAGCATTGGTTATTTCCGGCGGTGGAAGCAAAGGAGCTTTTGCAGGCGGAGTTGCACAATTTCTGATTGATGAAATGAAGAATGAATACGATATTTTCGTCGGTACTTCAACCGGAAGCCTTCTGATCTCACATTTGGCACTCAATGAGGTTTCAAAAATAAGAGAGGTGTTTACTTCAGTCGGTCCGAGAGATATTTTCAACAATTATCCGTTCACAGTCACCAAAGATAAAATGGGCGAGAAACACATCGGAATCAACCACTTCAGAATCATCAAAAATTTTCTCAAAGGCAAAACCACTTTTGGTGAAAGTCTGAATCTGAGAAAACTGATTCGAAACAGTCTGACCCATGAAGAATTTGAAAAATTAAAAAATTCGGGAAAAGATGTTGTGGTAACGGTTTCCAATCTGTCGCTCGATCAGGTGGAATACAAATCAATCCGTGATTTTGGATATGATGATTTTTGCGACTGGATATGGACTTCGGCCAATTTTGCGCCTTTTATGAGTCTGGTAAAAAAGGACGGCTGCGAATATGCAGACGGCGGTTTTGCAAGTATGGTGCCGATTGAAGAGGCGATCAACAGAGGAGCGACCATCATTGATGCAATTGTGCTCGAAACCGAAGTGACCTATTTCAACCGTATGCCTTCGAGAAATGTTTTTTCGTTGCTGACCAATATTCATTCCTATATGGCGGATCGTATCGAAAGACAGAATATCAGAATCGGAAAGCTGGTGGCGGGCAACAAAGGCGCGATTATCAATTTTTATTACACACCCAGTGTGCTTACCACCAATTCGCTTGTTTTTGACTCTGAACTGATGTTCGGCTGGTGGGAGAGAGGTCTGAATTTTGCACGTGAGAAAAATGCAAACAGCAACGAAATCAAACCTTTTGAATAATTATTTTGATTTCTTTTTCAGAATAATTTTCTTTTCGAGCTTAAAAATCAATCCAGACAATGGCGGTAGACTGATTTTTGCAGAATAATTTCTTCCGAGAAATTTCTGCTGCTGGGTTTTGATTTTTTGAATCTTTGATCCGCTGCCCCAATACAATTCATCGTCTGAATTCAGTATACATTTCCAAATTCCGTGTTCAGGAAATGCCACCCGATAGTTTTTTCGTTCGATCGGTGTGAGATTCAATACAATCAGCAAATCATCTTTTCTAAAATATGCCTTTCTGAGATACACATACACACTGTTGATTTCATCATCGGCATCGATCCATTCAAATCCTTTAAAATCAAACTGAAAATGATACAGTCCCTTTTCGGTTTTATACATTCGGTTGAGTTCTGAAACGAAATCCATCAGTTTTTTGTGTGCTTCATAATCAAGCAAATGCCAGCTCAGCGAATGATCATAATTCCATTCGGTTGTCTCACCAAACTCATCGCCCATAAACATCAGTTTTGCACCCGGATGTGTAAACATATACAAATACATCGCTCTCAGATTGGCATGTTTCTGTCTTTCTTCGCCCGGCATTTTATACAGCATCGGACTTTTTCCGTGAACCACTTCGTCGTGAGAAAAAGGTAAAATAAAATTCTCATTGAAAGCATACATGATGCTGAAAGTCAGTTTGTGATGATTTTGTTTTCTGAAATAAGGATCGGTTTTGAAATAATCGAGTGTGTCATTCATCCATCCCATCATCCATTTCATTCCAAAGCCCAAACCGCCATCTGTGGTCGGATGGCTGACTTTTGGCCAGGCAGAGGCTTCTTCTGCTGTCATCTGTATGTCAGGGAAATTGAGATAAAGGGTTTCATTCAATTCCTTTAAAAATGAGATTGCTTCCAGATTTTCATTTCCGCCATATTTATTGGGCAGCCATTCGCCTTCATTTCTGGAATAATTCAGATACAGCATCGACGAAACCGCATCCACACGCAGCCCGTCGATATGATAGCGTTCGAGCCAGAACATTGCATTTGAAATCAAAAATGATCGGACTTCATTTTTTCCGTAATTAAAGATCGAAGATTTCCAGTCGGGGTGAAAACCAAGCCGGCTGTCGGCATGTTCGTACAAATGGGTGCCGTCATATTTGTACAATCCGTGGTCATCGTTCGGAAAATGGGAGGGAACCCAATCCATGATTACACCGATATTGTGATTGTGCAATTCCTGGATCAGATACATCAATTCCTGAGGTGTTCCGTATCTGGAAGTCGGCGCAAAAAATCCGGTGATCTGATAACCCCAGGATGGCGGATACGGATGCTCCATTACCGGCATAAATTCGACATGGGTAAAACCTGTCTTTTTGATATGTGCAATCAGTTTATCCGAGATTTCTACAAATGTCAGCCAGCGGTCGGGTTCGGCAGGATCTCTGCGCCACGAGCCGAGATGAACTTCATAAATCGAAATCGGTTTTTTGAGCGAATTGTTCCGGTGTCTTTTTTTCATCCATTTCCCGTCTTTCCATTTGTACCAGGTCGAAGTTACCACAGAAGCAGACTTTGGCGGAATTTCAAATGAAAATGCAAATGGATCAATCTTTTCGAGCGTTTCACTTTTTTTGGTCTGAATTGAATATTTGTATATCACACCCAAATCCATTTGTGGGAAAAAAGCTTCCCAAATTCCGCTTCCGTCTTTTCGTTTGACCATTTTGTTTTTGTTCCGGTTCCATCTGTTGAAATCGCCGATAACCGAAACCGATTTTGCATTGGGTGCCCAGACTGCAAAATATACGCCTTCCGTTTTGCCGTCATTCAGCCGTCTCGAACCGAATTTTTCATACAACCGGTAGTGTCGTCCGGCTTTGAAAAGTCGGATATCTTCTTCTGTAAACAATGTGAAACTTTTGGGCATGACCGCAATCGAATAATTTCTTATAAATGTATAAAATTCTTTTTAAAAATATTATGCATGCATAATAATTATTTTGTATATTTGTGTGTTACAATCATTGAGAAAATGCATCACCACGAATTAACCATTGACCATTATATCAGGACCACCTGGCTGACCATTCAAAAAATGTACAACGAACAGGCCTCAAAATTTGATTCTACCATGGTATTGGGGTTTGCGCTGCTTTCGCTCGATCCCAAAAAAGGAACACCGAGTACATCTCTGGGCCCCAAAATGGGTATGGAGCCGACCAGTTTGTCAAGGACACTCAAAAAATTGGAAGAACGCGGAATGATCGTCAGAGAAAATCATCCGGGAGACAAAAGAAGTGTGCTGATTTATCTGACCGAAGACGGTTTGAAAATGAGGGATGTTTCAAAAAAAGTGGTGCTCAGATTTTATGAGGCGATTGAAGAACAGATTGATTCTGAGCGATTAAAGGTGTTCTTTGAAGTGTTGTATAAGATAAACGAAATTGCAATCAGCAAAGAAATTTATAGAGAGAAAGAATTAAAATAATCAATAAAAAATTAAAATGAACAGGCACATTAAAAATGTAACAGTATTGGGTTCGGGAGTCATGGGCTCCGCAATCGCCTGTCACTTTGCCGGAAACGGAATTCAGGTTTTATTGCTTGATATGCCGACCGACGGAAAAGACAGGAACAAAATTGCAAGGGACCACCTGAACACTGCCGTCAAATCAAATCCGTCACCGATTTATGACAAAGCATTTGCTTCGAGAATCAACGTCGGAAATTTTGATGATGATCTTGAAAAAATCAAAGATTCGGATTGGGTGATCGAAGTAATTATTGAAAGACTCGATCTGAAAAAATCAATGTTTGAAAGAGTGGACAAATTCAGAAAAGAAGGAACACTGATCACTTCAAACACTTCGGGCATTCCGATTCATCTGATGGCCCAAGGCCGTTCCGAAGATTTTCAAAAACATTTCTGCGGAACCCACTTCTTTAATCCACCGAGATATCTCAAATTATTTGAAATCATACCCGGACCGAAAACAGATGGTTCAGTAATCAATTTTCTGGAAGGATATGCAGACAAATTTTTGGGAAAAACACCGGTGCTCTGTAAAGATACTCCGGGTTTTATCGGTAACAGAGTCGGTGTGTATTCAATGGCAAAAGTGATGGAACTCGCTCAGCAGATCGGACTGACCATTGAGGAAGCAGATACCCTGACAGGATCGATTTTGGGAAGACCAAAAACCGGAACTTTCAAACTGGCAGACCTGGTCGGACTGGACACAGCAGCCAATGTGACCAAAGGACTCCAGCAAAATTGTCCGAATGATACTTTTATCCAGGATTTGAAAGAATCAAAACCGCTGAATTTTCTTTTGGAGAATAAATTTTTTGGCGACAAAACCCAAAAAGGATTCTATTATAAGGTGTTCGATAAAACAAGCGGACAAACCAACCGTTTTGCGCTCGATCTTGAAAAACTTGAATACCGTCCGTTGGAAAGAACTAATATTCAGGCGGTTGAATTGGCTAAACAGGCGGGAAGCACAAAAAACAAATTGGGCGTACTGCTGCAGGACAAAGGAAAACACGGTGAACTGATCCGCAAACATTTTGCATCACTTTTTGCTTATGTGGCAGACAAAGTTCCGGAAATTTCTGACGTGCTATACAGCATAGACGATGCAATGAAAACCGGATATGCATGGAAATACGGCCCGTTTGAAACCTGGGATCTGATCGGATTGAAAAACGGAATCCAACTGATCGAATCAGAAGGATACAAGATTGCAGACTGGGTCAAGGCAATAGCAGATGCCGGAAAAGAAAGTTTCTATCAGATCAAAGATGGGAAAACATTTTTTTATGATCTCGGATCAAAAGATTACAAACAAATTCCTGGTCAGGATGCATTTATCATTCTGGACAACATCAGAAAATCAAAAGAAATTTGGTCAAATTCAGAATCGAGCATTCAGGATTTGGGCGACGGTATTTTAAATATTGAATTCAGATCAAAAATGAATTCAATCGGCGGAGGCGTGATTGCGGGTATCAACAAAGCAATTGATCTGGCCGAAAATGAATATCAGGGACTGGTGATTGGCAATCAAGCAGATAACTTTTCAGTGGGTGCCAATCTGGCAATGATCATGATGATGGCATCCGAACAGGACTGGTTTGAACTGAATATGGCGATCAAAATGTTCCAGGACACAACCATGAGGGTTCGATACAGCTCGGTACCGGTTGTGGTGGCACCGCACGGAATGACCTTGGGCGGTGGTTGTGAAATGTCGCTTCATTCTGACAAGGTCGTTGCATCGGCCGAAACATATATCGGTTTGGTTGAAGTCGGCGTCGGACTGATTCCGGCAGGTGGCGGAACCAAAGAGATGACACGAAGGGCGAGCAAACACCTGATCAAAGATGACATCAAGATCAATCACCTCAGGGAAACCTTTATGAATATTGCAACTGCAAAAGTTGCGACTTCGGCTTATGAAGCCAAAAATATGGGAATACTGTCAGAGAAAGATGTGATTGTCGTCAATCCGAATCGTCAGATTGCAGAAGCCAAAAAACAGGCATTGCTGCTTTCAGAAGCCGGATACACTCAGCCGATCAAAGAAAAAGTAAAAGTGCTGGGTAAAAATTCAATGGGTATGTTCTATGTGGGTACTGACCAGATGGTAGCCGGAAATTATATTTCTGAACACGACCGTCTGATTGCCAACAAACTCGGTTATGTGATGACCGGTGGAAATCTTTCGGAACCGACTGAAGTATCGCAGCAGTATCTTCTCGATTTGGAGAGAGAAGCTTTCCTGTCGCTTTGCGGTGAAAGAAAGACTTTGGAAAGAATTCAGCACATGTTGAAAACCGGGAAACCGTTGAGGAATTGATGTATAATGTACAATGTACCAAGTACCAAGTACAATGTACTTTTTATTAATTGAATTATAATTTTTTAATTGTGAATAGATTTAAAGAACTTATTGTTTGGCAGAAGTCAATCCAACTGGTAACAGAAGTTTATAAAATAACTTCTGATTTTTCAGAAACAGAAAAATTTGGACTGACTTCCCAAATCAGAAGATGTGCAGTCTCAATTCCGTCAAATATAGCAGAAGGTGCAGGAAGAGATGGAAGTGTAGAATTCAATCGTTTTCTTTCTATTGCTTTGGGTTCTTCTTTTGAATTGGAGACACAATTAATCGTTGCAAAGGAACTTAATTATATTTCGGAGCAAAATTTAGAAAATTTCTCAGCTCAGGTTTCTCATATTCAAAATATGATTATAAAATTAAAAGATAGTTTAAAATAATACATGGTACTTGGTACATCGTACTTTGTACAAAAAAAGCAAAAAAAATGAAAGACGCATATATAGTAACAGGATACAGGACCGCAGTGGGCAAAGCGCCACGAGGTACGCTGAGATTTACGCGATCTGATGAGATGGCGGTAAAAGTGATTGAAAGATTGCTGCAGGATGTTCCCAATCTTGACAGGGAACGAATCGATGATGTGATTGTCGGTTGCGCAATGCCCGAAGCCGAACAGGGTCTGAATATGGCTCGACTGATTTCGCTGGCCGGTCTGAAAACCGAAAAAGTTTCGGGTGTGACCGTCAATCGTTATTGTGCTTCGGGTTCTGAATCAATCGCGGTTGCAATTGCAAAGGTAAGAACCGGCATGGCAGATGTGATTCTCGCAGGAGGTGCCGAAAGCATGTCATACATCCCGATGGGCGGCTTCAAACCGGTGCCCGATACCGGTGTGTCAAAAGAGAATGCTGATTATTACTGGAATATGGGGCTGACTGCAGAAGCGGTTGCAAATGAATACAAGATTTCTAGAGAAGATCAGGATGAATTTGCATTGTGGTCACATCAGAAAGCTTTGAAAGCAATCGAGGAAGGAAGATTTGACAGTCAGATTGTTCCGCTTGAGGTTGAAACCAATTATCTGGACGAAAATGAAAAAGTTCAGTCAAAAAAAGTCATCTTCAAAACGGATGAAGGACCGAGAGCAGACACCTCATTGGAAGTTCTGTCAAAGCTGAGACCTGTTTTTGCAAACGGAGGTTCTGTAACTGCCGGAAACTCCTCACAAATGTCTGACGGTGCTGCATTCGTACTGGTGATGTCAGAAGAAATGGTCAAAGAACTGAATGTTGAACCGATCGCAAGACTGGTCGGATACGCCACTGTGGGTGTACCGCCAAGGATTATGGGTATCGGTCCGATGTATGCTGTTCCAAAAGTTTTGGAACAAACCGGAATGAAACTGGAAGACATTGACCTGATCGAACTCAACGAAGCATTTGCATCTCAGTCGCTTGCAGTAACCAGAGGTTTGGGATTGAACAAAGAAATCCTGAATGTGAACGGTGGTGCCATCGCACTTGGTCATCCGCTGGGATGTACAGGTACAAAACTGACCGTTCAAATTCTGAATGAGTTGAAGCTGAGAAATAAAAAATACGGAATCGTAACCATGTGTGTAGGTACAGGGCAGGGAGCTGCTTCAATTTTTGAAAGGCTGTAATTCATTATGATATGAGTTGAATTTTATATTTCAATTGAATGTATTATCAATCTCATTGCTAAAATAATTATTACATCCAAAAAATCATTGGATAAACACAATTAATGATTTAAAACTTAAAATTTATAACTAAAAATAACACAAGACTATGAGTAATAAGAGATTAGCCGGTGGAGAATTTTTGATAAAGGATTTAAGCTGGGAAAATATTTTCACTCACGAAGATTTCAGTGAGGAGCAAAAGATGATGCTCGATTCTGCAAAAGAATTTATCGACAGAGAAGTTTGGCCAAAAAAACATCAGTTGGAACAGCATGATTACAAACTGGTTTTTGAACTGATGAAAAAATTGGGAGATCTCGGATTTTTGGGAATTTCGGTTCCGGAAGAATACGGCGGACTTGGAATGGATTTCGTAACCACCATGCTGGTGTGTGACTATCTGTCAGGTGCGACCGGATCGCTTGCAACCGCATACGGTGCACATACCGGAATCGGTACCATGCCGATTATGCTGTACGGAACCGAAGAACAGAGGAAAAAGTATCTGCCAAAGCTGGCGAGCGGCGAATGGCTGTCTGCCTATGCACTGACCGAACCTGAAGCCGGTTCTGATGCAAATTCAGGCAAAACAAAAGCAGTTCTGTCTGAAGACGGAAAATACTACAAAATATCGGGTGCAAAAATGTGGATTACCAATGCGGGTTTTGCAGATCTGTTCACCGTTTTTGCAAGAATTGAAGATGACAAAAACATCACTGCTTTCATTATCGAAAAATCAATGGCAGACGGAATGACACTTGGTGAAGAAGAAGACAAACTCGGTATTGTATCTTCATCGACCCGTCAGGTATTTTTTAATGAAGTAAAAGTGCCGGTTGAAAATATGCTGGGCGAAAGAAACGGAGGCTTCAAAATCGCACTCAACGCATTGAACGTCGGCCGTATCAAATTGGGTGCTGCCTGTCTTGATGCACAGAGAAGAATACTGACCAATTCGCTGATTTATGCAAGCGAAAGAAAACAGTTTGATGTTTCCATCAATACATTTGGTGCAATCAAAGAAAAGCTGGCCGATATGGCGACCGCTGCATTTGCTTCAGAATCTGCCGCTTATCGTGCAGGAAAAGACATTCAGGGTGCAATTGAAGACAATATTTCAGCCGGAATGCCTTCAAATGAGGCAGAATTGAAAGGAGTTGAAGAATATGCGATTGAAGCATCCATATTAAAGGTATGGATTTCGGATATGTGTCAGATTGCAGCGGACAACGGTATTCAGATTTACGGCGGTATGGGATATTCAAAAGAAATGCCGATGGAATCAGCATGGAGAGATTCAAGGATTTCAAGGATTTATGAAGGAACCAATGAGATTAATCGACTGCTTTCAATCAGTATGCTGGTCAAAAGAGCTTTCAAAGGAAAAATCGATTTGATGACGCCTGCGATGAATGTTGCCAACGAGCTGATGAGCATTCCTTCTTTTGATACACCCGATTATTCAGAGTTGTTTGCACAGGAAAAAGAAATCCTTTCGAATCTTAAAAAAGTATTCTTTATGGTTGCCGGCTCTGCTTTGCAGAAATTTGGCGCTGATCTTGAAAAACATCAGCAACTGATTTTGAAAGCTTCTTCAATATTGATTGAAATCTATATGGCAGAGAGTACGATTCTGCGCGCTGAAAGGATTTCAAGAAAATCTGAGCAGGACGCAGAAGTTTCAATTAAATTGGCTAAATTGCAATTGTTTAATTCAGTTGAGAAGATCAAAAACGAAGCAACCACAGGTATAATTTCCTTTGCTGAAGGAGATGAACAGCGTATGATGCTTTCAGGTTTAAGGAGATTTACAAGATACAATGAATATCCGAATGTTGTCAATTTGAAGACCGAAGTTGCGGACTTCCTGATTAAAGAAAATAAATATACTTTTTAGTCAGTTTTGGTATAATATTTGAGAGGTGAAGAGTTAAGTACTATTCTTTTCATAAGGTAGTTGAGTTTTCATGGTACTTAAGTTTTAGTAGAGAGGGTCCCGGTAGCAATACCGGGATTTTTGTTTGTAATAAGTTGAATTTCACATCGATGAATCACGTATGATAAATGTCATGTTGATTTAATCATTCTTAGTCATGAATTTGAAATTGATTGGTACAAAAATTGAGAATTAAAAGTCAAGTACTATTCTTTTCATAAGGTAGTTGAGTTTTCATGGTACTTAAGTTTTAGTAGAGAGGGTCCCGGCAGCAATGCCGGGATTTTTTTGTTTTTTGAGTCTCTGAATTTCTAAATCAAAATTTAATCGGCAGGCGGTTTCCGATAATTCATCAGGAAATCTTAATTTTGCAGACTAACAAAGACAAATGGACAAATACAGAAATCCTTTGGAATCAAGATACAGCAGCCCCGAAATGCTGTATAATTTTTCACCCCAGATGAAATTCTCGACCTGGAGAAAACTATGGCTGGCACTCGCCGAAACCCAAAAAGAACTTGGGCTGAACATCAGTGATGAACAGATTGAACAGATCAGAATGAAAGTTGATGACATCGATTTTAAAACCGCTGCCAAATATGAAAAACAGCTGAGACATGATGTCATGGCCCATATCCACGCACTGTCAGAGGTTGCGCCCAAAGCCAAACCAATCCTTCATCTCGGCGCCACTTCTGCATTTGTCCAGGACAATGAAAACCTGATCTCAACCCGTGAAGGCATGCTGATCATCAGGAAAAAACTGGTGAATGTCATCAAAGGATTAAATGATTTTGCGAAAACTTACAAAGATCTTCCAACGCTCGGTTTTACTCATTATCAGGCAGCACAGCTGACAACCGTCGGAAAAAGAGCAACTCTCTGGCTGCAGTCCGTTTTGCTCGATTTTGAAGATTTGGAATTCAGAATTGAAAATCTGAGATTCAGAGGTGTGAAAGGAACTACCGGAACCGCCGCAAGTTTCAAAGATCTTTTTGACGGTGATTACAATAAGGTGAAAGAACTCGATCGCCGATTGTCCGAAAAATTCGGATTTAAAAAAGTATTGGCCGTTACCGGTCAGACTTATGACCGAAAGATTGATGCTCAGATTCTGGATGTGCTTTCGGGTATTGCACAGTCTGCTCATAAATTCACAAACGACATCCGTCTGCTTCAAAATTTGAAGGAAATCGAGGAACCTTTTGAAAAATCACAGATCGGATCTTCGGCCATGGCATACAAACGAAATCCAATGAGAAGCGAAAGGATTTCATCGCTTGCCAAATATGTTATGTCACTCGCTGCAAACCCCGCCATGGTTGCTGCAACCCAATGGTTCGAAAGAACGCTTGACGATTCTGCCAACCGAAGACTGAGCGTCCCACAGGCATTTTTGACCATCGATGCGATACTGATTATCTGGAACAATATACTCGACGGCATGGTGGTTTATCCGAAAGTGATCGAAAAACACATACTTGACGAACTGCCGTTTATGGCGACCGAATACATCATTATGGAAGGTGTCAAAAACGGTGGCGACCGTCAGGAACTGCACGAACTGATCAGAGAACACAGCATGGAAGCCGGAAAACAGGTGAAGATCGAAGGAAAACCAAACGATCTGGTCGAAAGAATACTGGCTGATCCGAGATTCAATATTGACAAAGAAAAACTCAAATCTGTACTCGATCCAAAGAATTTTATCGGTTTTGCATCCATACAAACCGAAGAATTTCTTGAAAACCATGTTCAGCCGATCCTTGAAAAATACAGCGATCTGCTCGGTATGGACAGCGAATTGAAGGTTTAAATATTCGGATTTGTAATTTCAAAATATACAGATGCTTTGAGAAAATTCAGTTTGCTGAACAACAGAGACAGGTTTCAATTTTTTGAATAAATAACATGAA
This sequence comes from Weeksellaceae bacterium, assembly GCA_041677705.1. GTDB lineage: Bacteria > Bacteroidota > Bacteroidia > Flavobacteriales > Weeksellaceae > Moheibacter. The sequence continues at coordinate 36,850 of JBAYPM010000004.1, forward strand.
AAGTTTAATCAATGTCATATTATTAACCTTTATTTTCAGTTTAATAAGTTGTTCAACTTCAAACTCTGAAAAATTTATAACCAGACAGTTTAAATGCAAAATGTCATAGGTAATGATTTTGAAAAAAATGTAATGGATAGGTATCATACAGATTTGATTACTTATACTCGAAATAATACCGAACACTTGTTTGTTACCATAGGAACAAGTGAATTTGAAGTAAACTTACCAACATAGGAATATACGGGGGATAATGATTACTGGTGGTTTTATGAGGTCTCTGACTCTATAACTTTAGAGGGAGTTCATAATGGATTAAATTGGAAACAAATCAAGTTCTATAAAGACCTTAAACCATCAATTGGCTATGACGGGATTCCAAAAGAAAAAGTATCTGAATTTGAGTATTACTTGAAATCATATACATGTAAAAGAAGATAAAGAGCTTATAGAAATTAATATAGTAGTTTAAAAGATGATTCAAAGTAAAAACCTTAAGATTCTGAAATTATAAAATAAAACAGTTTAAATTATCCTTATCTTAAGAAAATGAGTATAATAAGTAAAATATCGGTTGCCTTTGCTTTAATGATGATTTCCTGCAATACCCGAAATATCGTACTGATTAATAAGTGCATTGATAGTTCCATTACTTATCAGAAAGTTGATATAAATGATTTATTGGCAAATCCAATTTCGTTTGATAATAAATATGTTGACCTGGAAGGTATTTATTATCTTGGTTTTGAAGAGAGTTCACTTGTTGGGCGCAGAGGTGAGTCTGCGGAGTGCATTTATGTAATGATAAGGAACAATAAAGTGCTTGCTGAAAAAATGGAGGATATGGATATGAAGTATGTGAGTAGAATTAGAATAAAGGGGGAAATTGATATATCGGAAAAAGGACATCTTGAAAGCTGTAAAGCAGGCATTAAGAATATTTGTTATTTTGAAATAATAAATTAACTCTTTAAAATAAAGGGGTAATGTGTCAAGTTCATTTACTAAAACACATACACTACATTCCTTGTTTTCCTGCTCCAACTTTTCAATATATTTTTTCATGGTATCGAAAAAGGGTTCGGGAATATTATAATAAAATCATTGTTCACAAGAAAAATATTTTTATAAATGATCATCTAAACGTTGATTGTTTAAAAAAATCCTGATGATTCCCGGTTTTTGTCGATTGAAAGATTAAAAATAAAACTTACCTTTGCACCGTAAAGTTTTGTGTGATTTTACACTCATTTGTATAGGCCCGGGATAAGGCTGGGCGTTTCTACCACAGGCCGTAAACCTGTAACTACAAATGGAGTGTATGTTCGTTTTTCATACCCTTCATTTGTGCTGAAAAAAGTTTTTTAAAATATATATGAATAAACGAATTTTTATTCAAAAAAAAGATCAGTTTGACATTCACAGCAGAAGAGTCACCAAAGAGCTGCAAAACCTTGCCGTCGGAACAGACTGCAAGGTTTTTGTAATTTATGAATTGTTCAATATTGCTGAGGATCAGCTCGAAAAGACCATCAACGAAATTTTTGTCGATCCGGTAACCGATCTTGCCTTCCATTCGATTGATGAAATCCCGATGATCGGTCAAAACCGAAATGCAGTGTATTTCGCATCCGAACCATTGCCCGGTCAACACGACCAGCGTGCGGATTCGGCAGAACAGTGCCTGCTATTGCTCGGTGTAAGAGATACCCGTGTGAAGACCGGATTCCTGTATGTTTTTGATCAGATTTCAGTTGACGATCTGGAAAAAATCAAAAACTATCTGATCAATCCGCTTGAAGCGGTCGAAAAAGATCTGAATCAATTGCACAGAAATGAAACAACTGCAATTAAACCGGTTCAGGTCATCGAAGGATTCATTGATTTCAACAGCGACCAGCTTTCAAAACTGAATTCAGAATTTGGTTTTTCAATGGAAGCAGATGATCTCGAATTCATCAGACAGCATTTCAAATCAATCAGAAGAAATCCGACCGAAACCGAATTAAAGGTGCTCGATACCTATTGGTCTGACCATTGCCGTCACACCACTTTTGAAACCGAAATTACAGATATTAAATTTGAAAACCGTTTCAGAGAAACCCTCCGGAACACCTTTGATTATTATCTGAACATCCGAAAAGAACTTGGTATCACCAAACCGATCCGGCTGATGGATATGGCGACCATTATGGGCAAATATCTGAGTCGTACCGGAAAAATTAAAAATATAGATGTCTCTGAAGAAGTCAATGCCTGCTCGATCGTAGTTCCGATACTGGTGGACGGAGTGGAAGAGGAGTGGCTGCTTCAGTTCAAAAATGAAACCCATAACCATCCGACCGAAGTCGAACCTTTTGGAGGCGCTTCCACCTGTGTGGGTGGTGCAATCCGTGATCCATTGTCGGGTCGCGCCTATGTTTTCCAGGCAATGCGGGTGACCGGTTCTGCAAACCCGCTTGAAAAAATTGAGGATACCCTGCCCGGAAAACTTCCACAGCGAAAAATTACAAAAGAAGCTGCTTTGGGTTACAGTTCTTACGGAAATCAAATCGGACTTGCCACAACACATGTTCGTGAAATTTACGATCAGGGTTATAAGGCAAAAAGAATGGAAGTCGGTTTTGTGGCCGGCGCTGTGAAAAAGGATTGGGTGAGAAGAGAAGAGCCTCTTGCCGGCGACAAAGTGATACTGCTCGGCGGCCGTACCGGACGTGACGGAGTGGGCGGAGCAACCGGTTCTTCAAAAACCCATGACGGAAAAGATCTGGACGAATTGAGCTCTGAAGTTCAAAAAGGAAATGCAATCGTTGAAAGAAAAATCCAACGGCTGTTCAGAAAAAAAGAAGTGCTTGCACTGATCAAAAGATGCAATGACTTTGGAGCAGGCGGTGTTTCGGTTGCAATCGGAGAAATCGCAAGAGGTGTAAACATCAATCTGGATACTGTACCTTTAAAATATAAAGGACTCAACGGAACCGAGATTGCACTTTCTGAATCTCAGGAAAGGATGGCGGTGGTCGTTGAATCAAAAGATGCACAAAAGTTCATCGAATTTGCGCAGATCGAAAATCTGGAAGCAACCATCGTGGCAGATGTGACCGAAGAAGAAGTGATGCAGATTTGGTGGAAAGGAAACAGAATCGTTGAACTCGACCGAAAATTTTTGGATACCAACGGAGTCAGAAAACAGTCAAAAGCGGTGGTTGAAGACGGCGATGATTTCAATCCGTTTATCGAATTCAAAAATTTCACAAAAGAAAATTTCATCAAACAGTTGGCCGAATTGAATCATGCCTCACAAAAAGGACTGATCGAAATGTTTGACAACAATGTCGGCAGAAGCACCATATTGAATGCATTTGGCGGAAAATTTCAGGACAGCCCCGAAGAGGTGAGTGTTCAAAAATTTCCGACCGACGGTTTTACAAATGCGGTGAGCATGGCGGCTTTTGGTTACAATCCGCTGGTCAGCAGATGGTCACCTTATCACGGTGCCTATTATGCAGTAATGGACAGTGTGTCAAAAATCGTGGCTGCGGGCGGTGATTATTCTGAAATCAGACTGACATTTCAGGAATATTTTGAAAGACTCAGAGAAGAGGCCGGCCGTTGGGGGAAACCTTTGGCCGCACTGCTCGGATCGGTGGAAGCACAGCGTCAGCTCGAAATTCCTGCCATCGGCGGAAAGGACAGTATGAGCGGAAGTTATCAGGACATTGATGTACCGCCGACACTAATTTCATTTGCGGTTTGTCCAAACCAATCAGAGAAAATCAATTCGGCAACTTTTCAAAAAACGGATTCACTGATTTCGGTTTTTGTTCCGAATCAGACCCGTGATATGCTGTTTGAAATTGAAAAACTGAAAACAATTTTTGAAACCGTTTCAAAAAACAATGATAAAATTCTTTCTGCAGCTGCCGTTAAATTTGGCGGAATTGCAGAAACAGCCGCACTGATGGCTTTTGGAAACCAAATCGGAGTAGAACTGAAAACCGGTCTCGATCTGCTGAGATATTATCCGTCAGCCATCATGATTGAACACAAAGAAGCTTTGGATATTCCGACTGAAATTGAAGAAAACTTCAAACAGATCGGCAAAACCAGCTCGGTCCAAAATTTGAATTTCAACGGAACTGAAATTTCGATTTCGGCTGCAAAAGTTGCATGGAAAAGCACTTTCTCAAGATTATTTCCAGAGAAAACAATAAAATCAGAGACACCGGTATTTGATCTGAAAATTGAATCAAATAAAAAAATAAATCAAAGCCCATATCTGAACAGCGGAACCAGACCAAAAGTATTTATTGCCGCCTTTCCGGGAACCAACAGCGAATATGACAGTGCAAAAGCATTTCGAAAAGAAGGAGCGGATACAGAAATTTTGGTTTTCAAAAACCTGAGCGAAAAAGATGTTGAAGAATCGGTTGATGCCTATTCAAAAGCGATCGACAATTCTCAGATTCTTTTTTTACCCGGCGGATTTTCGGCTGCTGACGAACCCGACGGTTCGGGCAAATTCATCGCTTCGGTGCTGAGAAATGAGAAAATCAAAAACAGTATTGATCGGCTGATGGACAGAAACGGTCTGATTCTGGGTGTCTGCAACGGTTTTCAGGGTCTGATCAAATCCGGACTGTTGCCGTACAGCAAAATCAGAGTGATTGAGGAAGACACGCCCACACTGACTTTTAACGAAATCGGACGCCACAATGCGGCGCTGGTCAGAGTGAGGGTGAACGACTCTCATTCGCCCTGGCTGAAAGGAATGGCAGGAAAGGAATACTGGATACCGGTTTCGCATGGCGAAGGAAGATTTATGGCAGATGAAGCAAATCTCAAAAAACTGATCGAACAAAATCAGATTGCGACCCAGTATGTTGATCCGGACGGCAATGTGGCGTATGAAATGCCTTTTAATCCAAACGGATCGGTAATGGGAATCGAAGGAATCGTCAGTGATTGCGGAAAAATTTACGGAAGAATGTGTCATCCCGAAAGATTTGAAGAAGGTTTGTTCAAAAACATTCCCCAAATCGAAGTGATGAACATCTTTAAAAACGGAGTCGAATATTTCAAATAAAGACTGAAAATATTTAGTTTTAATTATTAAATTCAAAGGATGAAAGCAACAAAACAGGACTTTCTGTACGAAGGGAAATCCAAAAAGGTCTATTCAACAGAAGACCCAAACAGTGTAATCGTTCATTACAAGGACGATGCGACTGCTTTCAACGCCCAAAAGCGGGGAACGGTAGTCGATAAAGGAGAAATGAACAACAGGATTTCAACCCTGATTTTTAAGTATCTGGCTGCTTCGGGCATTCCGACTCATTATATTGAAACTTTGAACGAACGCGAACAACTGGTCAAAAAAGTAAATATTGTTCCGGTTGAAATGGTCGTCAGAAACTATGTTGCCGGAAGCATGGCACAGCGTCTCGGACTGGAAGAAGGGATGAAATCGCCGGTGACCATCTTTGATATCTGTTACAAAAAAGATGAATTGAGCGACCCGCTGATCAATGATCATAATGCAGTAGTGCTTGGAATTGCGACTTATGAAGAATTGAAATTTATGTATCAAATGAGCGATCAGATCAACCGTCTGCTGACCGAATTGTTTTTAAAAGCCAATCTGATTCTTGTCGATTTTAAAATTGAATTTGGAAAAGACACTGACGGTAATATCATACTGGCAGATGAAGTTAGTCCCGATACCTGCAGACTTTGGGACAAAGACACTTTGAAAAAACTTGACAAAGACCGTTTCAGAAGAGATCTGGGTGAAGTCACTGAAGCTTATCATGAGGTGTATGACAGATTGTATTCAGTTTTGACCAATTAATTTTATTCAGAACAAAAAATGAAATCAACACAATACAAATCAGATTTTACAAATCATTTTTATCAACGGAATTGGCTGAAAAAACTGATGGAGGAAGATCGGCTGGAAGAGGAATGCGGTGTGTTTGGCGTCTATTCGCCAGACAATATCGGTACTTTCTCCCTTGCCCAGTTCGGTATGTTTGCATTGCAGCACCGCGGACAGGAAGCTGCCGGGATTTCGGTTTTAAAAGACGGGGTGATCAGGACTTTCAAATCCGAAGGTCTGGTGCTTGACGTTTTCAAACAAATCGAACCGGTTGAGGATTTTCAGGGTAATGCTGTGATCGGCCATACCCGATATACTACTGCGGGCGGAATGAGCAAGAAAAATATTCAGCCGTTGTATGCAGTCAATTATTTTGGGAAACCCCATTTTTCGATTGTTCACAACGGTCAGGTGATTGAGACCGAAGCGCTGAAAAAAAAACTGATCAAAGAAGGGCTTCCGTTTTTGGCAACTTCAGATACAGAGGTCATCCTTCGTTCGATTCAGAAACATGCAAAAGATCCGGTAGAAGTTGCAATCAGAAAGGGAATGAAACCGATCAGAGGTGCATATTCTATTCTTTTGCTGACCGATCATTCGCTGGCAGCTTTCAGAGATCCGAACGGAATCAGACCATTGTGCATCGGCAAATTGGATGAAAAAACTTTTGTATTCAGTTCAGAAACCTGTGCATTGGATGCTGTGGGTGCTGAATTTTTGAGAGATGTTGAACCGGGTGAAATTGTGGTGGCAGACAAAGACGGACTGCACTCCTATTCGCTTGGCCAGCCAACAAAAAGCAGAATCTGTTCTTTTGAATATGTCTATTTTGCACGTCCCGACTCAAATCTTCAGGGAACCGAAATTTATGATTTGAGGGTAAGAAGCGGAAAGAAACTTTATGAACAGTCACCTGTTGATGCGGATGTGGTAATCGGCGTGCCCGATTCGGGTGTGCCTTCTGCCATCGGTTATTCAGAAGCTTCGGGTATTCCGTTTGAACCCATTTTGGTCAAAAACAGATACATGAGCCGTTCGTTCATCGTTCCATCTCAAAAACTGAGAGAAAGAATTGTGAATCTGAAACTCAATCCGATTCGAGCAAAAATCAAAGGAAGAAGGGTGGTGATTCTCGATGATTCAATCGTCAGAGGTACCACCAGCAAGATTCTGATCAGAATACTGAAAGAAGCGGGTGCCAGTGAAATTCATTTCAGAAGCGCATCTCCGCCTGTGGTTTCGCCCTGTCATCTCGGAATAGATATGCCGGACAAAAAGGATCTGATTGCAGCCAATATGAGCAGGAAAGAACTGACCGAATATCTGGGTGTGGACAGTCTTGACTTTCTTTCGGTCGAAAGTCTGATTGAAATTCTGGGTTCAAAAAATTATTGCTTCGGTTGTTTCACAGGACATTATCCGGTTGAAAAACGAATCAAAGAAACCGAAACTTATCAGAAAAAAATCGAATATTGATTTGAGTTCTTAATTTGAATTTGACTCTTTTTTGATCAGCAGCAATGACTGACCAAAGGCAAGCATTATGCTGAATAGCAGTGCCCACCAGAAATTTTTGACTGTGAAGTGCCCCTGCATCAGATAGTCTGCGAGCAGTATGATGACCGCATTGATGACCAGCAGGAATAATCCGAATGTAATCAGTGTTGCAGGCAGTGTCAGGAATACCAGTACCGGTCTGACCAAAAGGTTTAAGGCGGACAAGACGACTGCTAAACCGAGCGCCCACCAGAAATTGTCGATGTGAATTTTGTCTGAAAATAGATTGCTGAGCAGCAGAATTATCAGTGCTGTGATTGCGAAATTGAGAATGGTTTTCATATTGAATTGATTTTAAATCAGCGCTATATCAACTCAAAATTAATCAATTCAGATCGACAATCAAAATTAAATTTTTGACAGCAGATATTTCATATTGACTTCTCTGTCTATGATTTCATTCAGCTTTTCGACAGGAATTCTTTCCTGTTTCATCGAATCTCTGTAACGAAGTGTTACCGCACCGTCGTTGAGTGAATCATGGTCAACCGTAATACAGAAAGGAGTTCCGATGGCGTCCATTCTTCTGTAACGCTTTCCGATCGAATCTTTTTCTTCGTACATCACATTGAAATCAAATTTCAGCTGGTTCAGAATTTTTTCGGCCATTTCGGGCAATCCGTCTTTTTTAACCAGCGGAAGAATTGCTGCTTTGATCGGCGCCAGAGCCGGTGGAAGCGCCAGAACCGTTCTCTCGCTTCCGTCTTCCAAAGTTTCATTTTTCAGACTGTTTGAAAATACGGCAAGCACCAGACGGTCGAGACCGACAGAGGTTTCAACCACAAAAGGAACATAGCTTTCATTCATTTCATTGTCAAAATATTGGATTTTTTTGCCTGAAAAATCCTGATGCTGACTCAGGTCAAAATCAGTTCTTGAATGAATTCCTTCCAATTCTTTGAAACCAAACGGGAATTTGAATTCTATATCGGTTGCCGCGTTTGCGTAATGCGCCAGTTTTTCGTGATCGTGATATCTGTAATTGTCATCGCCCAATCCCAATGCTTTGTGCCAGTTCAGACGAATTTCTTTCCATTTTGCAAACCAGTCAAGTTCGGTTCCGGGCGGAACAAAAAACTGCATTTCCATCTGTTCGAATTCTCTCATTCTGAAGATGAACTGTCGTGCTACAATCTCGTTTCTGAATGCTTTTCCGATCTGTGCAATCCCAAACGGAATCTTCATACGACCGGTTTTCTGTACATTTAAATAATTCAGAAAAATTCCCTGAGCGGTTTCTGGTCTCAGATACAGATCCATTGAAGTATCTGCGGTCGCACCGAGTTTGGTGCCGAACATCAGATTGAACTGACGGACTTCTGTCCAGTTTTTTGAACCGGTCAGCGGATCTGCGATTTCTAGCTCTTCAATCAATGCTTTGACATCGGCCAAATCGTTTTTTTCAAGCGATTTGCCCATTCTTTTCAGGGTCTCATCAATTTTTTGCTGATACTCAACCACACGCTGGTTGGTGCTGACAAACTGTGCTTTGTCAAATGCATCGCCAAATCTTTTGGCAGCTTTTTCAACTTCCTTATCGATTTTGGCTTCGAGTTTTGCACAATAATCTTCGATCAGCACATCTGCACGATATCGTTTTTTTGATTCTTTGTTGTCGATCAGCGGATCATTGAATGCATCTACGTGTCCCGAAGCTTTCCAGGTGGTCGGATGCATAAAGATGGCAGAATCGATGCCGACTATATTTTCATTGAGCTGGACCATTGCCTTCCACCAATACTGTTTGATGTTGTTTTTGAGTTCGACACCGTTTTGACCGTAATCGTAAACAGCTGACAGTCCGTCATATATCTCACTTGACTGAAAGATAAAACCGTATTCTTTTGCGTGCGAAACAATCTGCTTGAAAATATCTTCTGACATATCCTTGAATTTGGCTGCGAATTTAATCAAAATTAAGCAATTGGTGAGAAGAGATTTGAATTTTGACTGTGAGATTAAAAGCAGGATGTAGGGTGTTTTGGTGTTGTGGCTACGACAAGCTCAGCCTGACGGATGGAGGATGGGTGAACCTCTAATTCCTGACTTCTAACCTCTAACCTGGAAGTTGGATGTTGAGTGTTTGTTAAATTTTTAAACTTTTCCAAAGCTCGAAACTTTGGAGAAATTTAATCGGTAGAATACGTTTTAATTGAATCTTCTCAATCATTCATTCTAAAATCCGAAACTCAATTCGAATACCTCATCCACTTCCACATTTCTTTGAAAGAAGCTTTTTTGCCGTACATCAGGATTCCTACCCTGTAAATTTTTGAAGCGAGAAAGACCATCAGCAGCATGGTGCCGATCAGCAGTGTGAGCGAAAGTGCGATTTCCCACCATTCTACCCCAAACGGCAGCCGAACGACCATAGAAATCGGTGAAGTAAGCGGAATCATCGACAGCCAGAAAGAAACCGGTCCGTCCGGATTATCGAGTGCGGTCATGCTGCCGTACATTGCGATGATCATCGGGAAAATCGGATAAAATGTAAACTGCTGGGTGTCCGCCTCATTATCAACCGCCGAACCGATGGCCGCAAATACAGAGCTGTAAAACAAGTAACCCAATAGGAAATAAACCAAAAACAATATCAGTATCAGCGGATAATTCAGATCTAACAGTGAATTGAGCATTCCCTGGGTGTCGGTCATCCACTCTGGATTCTGGTCGAGCATTTGCTGTGCAGAACCGTTCATGGTTTCTGTCGGTATTTTGATTTTTGAACTCAGAAATGCAGATCCGCCAAACACCAAAGCCAGCCCCATCATGATCCAAACCAAAAACTGAAGCAGAGCTACAAAGGTGGTTCCCAGTATTTTGCCCATCATAAGATTAAAAGGTTTGACAGATGAAATGATGATTTCAACCACACGGTTATTTTTTTCTTCCACTACGCTTCTCATGATTTTCACACCGTAAATCATGATAAATGTAAATGTGATATAGGCCAGAAACATCGCCAGACCAAATTTCAGATAATCGCTTCCTTCGCCTTTTTCGCCGCCGTTGCTGTCTTTCAGATTAAAGGTTTTGATGCTGATATTTGATTTCAGTCCTTTGAGCTGATCTTCGGACACGCCTGCATTTTCCATTTTCAGATCTTCGATCCTTTTGTTGATTTTTGACTCAAGACCTTCTTTGAAACTCACACCCATATTTCCGTTGGTGACCAGTTCGATTCCATTGTTGAGACCGCCGAAATCGTTTTTTGAAAACTGAGGAATGATCAGCAGTGCATTCAGATATTTGCTTTCGACCAGCGTGTCTTTGATACCCTGAATGTCTTTTGCCGGATAGAAATTATAGATCACATTGTCGTTCGAAGTGAGCGTAGTGATGAATTCACTGCTCTGATCCACCACAGCTATGCTTTTCTGATCCGAATTGGCTGACATCATCCAAGCGATGATTCCGATGATGCCGACGATGATCAGTGGCGACAATATGGTCATGATGATGAAGGTTTTGTTTTTCACCTGGGTCATAAATTCACGGCTTGCGACTAAGAGTATCTGATTCATTTTCTTTTTGATTTAATTTGTCGGTGATTGATTTTAATTTGAACTGACTGCTCTGATAAACACCTCATTCATAGACGGAATGTTTTCTCTGAATTGGGTGATGTGACCAAGTGATATGATCTTTTCCAGCAGTTGATTTGAATTCATGTCATCGGGTTTTCTGATATTGAAACTCAGAGAATTTTCGGTTTCAGCAATCGTTTCGACTTCAAAATTCGAATTGAATTCTGACCAGCCGTCTTTGGTCGTCTGATCGATTTCGACAAAATACTTTCCGGATTTGAACTGATGCCTGATCTGATTGATTTCGCCGTCCAGTATCTTGTTTGACTGATTGATCAGTGCAATATGGTCGCACATTTCCTCAACCGATTCCATCCGGTGGGTCGAAAAAATGATGGTCGCACCTTTTTTGCTCAGCTCTATAATTTCGTTTGCAATCAGTTTTGCATTGACGGGATCAAAACCGCTGAAAGGTTCATCAAATATCAAAAGTTTTGGTTCGTGCAGCACAGTGATGACGAACTGGACTTTCTGACCCATCCCTTTTGAAAGTTCTGTCAGTTTTTTGTTCCACCATTCCTGAATACCCAGTTTTTCAAACCAGTATTTAGTTTTTTTGTGTGCTTCTGCTGTGCTAAGACCTTTGAGCTTTGCAAAATAAAGCGCCTGTTCGCCGATCTTCATGTTGTTGTACAGACCGCGTTCTTCAGGCATATAGCCGACCAGCGGAATAATGCTTTTGTCAAGCGGTTTTCCCTGAATCGTGATTTCACCTTTGTCGGCCGCAGTAATCTGATTGATGATTCTCAGAAAAGTAGTTTTTCCGGCGCCGTTGGGTCCGAGCAGTCCGTAGATTGAACCTTCGGGTATATTCAGATCAAAATTATTGAGTGCGACTTTGGTTCCGAACTGTTTTGTGATTCCTTTTGAAACAAGCAAATCTGACATTGAATTATTTTTTTTCAATGCAAATATGACAAAAAGGATTTGAATTTGCTGTGAATTATTTCTTAAACTCGGTTTAGCCGGTTTAGGTAAAAATCTTTTCCTTATGATAAAACGGATATTGTTTTTTATTTTGAAATGAACCTCTTGCAGTTCAAAGAGTAAAGAATGATTATTCAATTTTCACCTGATTTTTTCTGCTGACAGTTCTCCCAGTTGAGTCGGTCAGCTGAATCAGATAAAGCCACGTTTCTCTTTAGTTGGGTTAATCAATGCTGAATGAAATTATTTTATCATTTTCAACAAAATATATTTTAAGCCGATCGTCTGTAAAATCGTTTGTTATTACATCAACCGATATTTTACTGTTCTGTTGTTAATGGAAAATAATTAAATTTTCTGTAACCAATTTTTTATTTAGTTACTCTAATCAATGAAAGCCTGTATCTAAGACGGTTTTCAATTCAATAAATTTTTGATTAAAAAAGAATTTATAATGAAAGAATTGGTTGAATTCAAAATAATTTATTGCAATCCATTCAAAGAAAAAGTAACGCATAAAATCAATAAAAAAATTATTAACCCAGTAAATATAAACAATGAAAAATTTTATACTTTTATTACTGATGATACTGACAGGTGGATACCTGTCGGCGCAGTTTTTAGAAAGCTTTGACACCGAGATACCAGGCACTTGGACGATTATTGACAATGACGGACAGGGAAATACCTGGCAACATCATACAGGTGATGCTTATCAGGGTACAGGAGGAGCCCGGATTAATTTTGAAACTGAAAATCATGATGATTATTTGATTTCTCCACAATTTACTGTAATTGCTGGCATAAGCGACATGGTTTCATTTTATGCTGGCGGAACTGGTCCTATATTTCCCGAAAGTTTTGATGTAAAACTATCTACAACCGGCACTCATCCGTCCGATTTTACTGTCAACCTTGGATCAGTAACGACAATTGCCAATATTGATACTGACGGCTATGTTAATTACACGTATAATTTGAATTCCTATATTGGTTCTGATATTTATATTGCCATTGTTGCAACTTCACCTCCGGCGTTTCATTTATTCGTAGATGAATTTTCGGTTGAAGCGCTGTCAGACTGTCCAAAACCTACCAATTTTTCCCCTATAGACATAACACCCTATACAATAACTTTAGATTGGGATCCTGGTAACAGTGAAACAAATTGGACGGTAAAATATGGTAGCCCTGGTTTTGACCCCAATTCAGAAGGCACATCACTATCTGTAAATGATGATTCAACCCTCACTATTTATAACTTAGAACCGGGAACATTATATAATGCTTACGTAAAAGGACTCTGTGATGGTGATTCGGGAGAAAGTCACTATGCAGGGCCGCTTATCTTTTCCACAGACTGTGCTCCTGCTACAATTCCATTTTTTGAAAGTTTTGAAAACAGTCAGGAAAATGGTTCTAGTTTGGCTGGATGCTGGACACAAGAAAGTATGATGGGCGGTTCTTGGATGGCAAATAACACAATTATAGATCATAATCGTTCTCCTCGAACTGGGGGATGGGACATTTTTCTGAGCTATAATAATGAAGCTTGGATGTTTTATGAAGTAAATCTAACCGCAGGAATGCAATATACGCTTAGTTTATTTGCCCGACAAAGCAATGTAGCGGGGGCAAATATAAAAGCTGCATATGGAATTTCCAATCAAGCTGCTGATATGACAAATGAAATCATCCCTGTTACAGAAATTACAGATGGTGATTATCAGTTGGTAAGTGGTAATTTCACACCCGATATTTCGGATACATATTACATCGGAATCAACGGGCACCTCAATGGCGGGTTCTTCCCTTTTTATATGACAGTTGATGATATTTCCATACAGGAACTCATTCTTTGTCCAACTCCTACTGATCTGGCTATGGGCATGGCAACCCCGGATTCGGTCACGGTAAGCTGGACACCCGGCGATTCAGAAACGGAATGGCTGGTTAAATATGGAGAACAGGGATTTGACCCTGCAACGGAAGGAAATTTCATCTCGGTAAGCAATACGCCAACTGTTACAATTCCGAGCCTTGAAGCTGCTCATCGATATAATGTTTTTGTTCAGGCGCTTTGCGAAGGTGATAATGGAAACAGTAACTTTGCAGGCCCTATTTCTATTGCAACTACTCCTGTAAATGATAATTTGTGTAATGCGATTTCAATTATAATCGATGAAGAATGTACGGGAAGCAGCTACTCCAATGTTGGGGCAACCATGGAAAACAGCGAACCGGTTGGTGATTGCTTCGATGCGCCGGGCGATAAAACAGTTTGGTTTAGTTTTGAAGCGCCCGCAAGTGGAAATGTAACCGTTACCACAGACTTTAATGGTGGCACTCTCACTGATACCGAATTAGCGGTATATGAAGCTCCGGACGATTGTGCAGATCTTTCTACCCTGGGGCATCAGGTAGGATGTGATGAAGATGGCGGAGAAATTGGAGATGGGTTTTTATCGGTTGTTACATTAACTGATTTACAACCTGGAAACACCTATTATATTCAAGTAAACGGGCTTATTGATTTTTCAGATGGCGCAATGGAAGGTACTTTTTGCGTTGAAGTCCATGATGACGGTTTTAGTTGTCCTGTGCCTACCGGAATTGAAGTTTCTAATATAGAAACAAACTCCGCACAAGTTGGCTGGACACCCGGCGGAAACGAAACGACATGGGAAATTGTATATGGAGAGACTGGTTTTGATCCCGCTACAGAGGGAATAACAATAACCGATGATGACGGGGAGCCCGGAATCATTTTGTCTCCACTAAGTCCTGATACTTCGTATGATGTGTATGTACGGGCTATTTGTGGTGCTGATGTTGCAAGTGTGTGGACAGATCCTGAATCCTTTACCACTCAGGAACTTTCCATTAACGAATCGGATTTCTCTAATTTTTCTTTTTACCCCAATCCCACAGAAAACAGGCTCATCTTACACGCCGATCTGCCTGTACAACAAGTACGTATTTATAATATGCTGGGACAAAAAGTCATGGAATTATTTCCAACCAGCACAAAAGTTACGCTATCCACCAGCTCCCTGACAGCAGGTGCTTATATAATGTCTGTCACAATTGATGGAACCGTAAGGAACTTTAAACTGTTGAAAAAATGATTCTATAAAAAATATCGATATCGATTTATTGTTTTCTTCAAAGAGACTGCTTTAGAAAGCAGTCTCTTTCCTTTTTTATTTTGAAATGAACCTCTTGCAGTTCAAATGGCAAAAATGATTATTCAATTTTCACCTGATTTTTTCTGCTGACAGTTCTCCCAGCTGAGTCGGTCAGCTGAGTCAGATAAATCCCCGTTTCTCTGTAGTTGGGTTAATCAATGCTGCATGAAATTATTTTATCATTTTCATCAAAATATATTTTAAGCCGATCGTCTGTAAAATCGTTTGTTATTACATCAACCGATATTTTACTGTTCTGTTGTTAACGTGAAATAATTAAATTTTCTGTAACCAATTTTTTGTTTGGTAACTCTAATCAATGAAAGCCTGTACCCAAGACGGTTTTCAATTCAATAAATTTTTGATTAAAAAAGAATTTATAATGGAAGAATTGGTTGAATTCAAAATAATTTATTGCAATCCATTCAAAGAAAAAGTAACGCATAAAATCAATGAATAATAAACGAAACGATTCATAAGCATATTGGAATTTAAAATCATCCCAAAGTACCGGTTTACTTTTCGGTTTCAGCTGTATATTAATGAATCAGAAACATATCCAGGGTCGGTAAATTGAAGATTTAAAATTCACATGATTCAAAATAACGGATTAATGAAACAAGTCTGTCTGATAATATCACTGTTTATTCTGATAACCGAAACCCCGGCACAAATGCAGACTGCGCACTGGTACTTCGGAAATCATGCCGGACTGGATTTTACAGGCGGCTCGCCGGTTATAGATACAAACGGACAACTTGATACTTTTGAAGGCTGTACCAGTATTTCTGATGAAAACGGAAATCTTTTGTTTTATACAGACGGTGTGTTTGTATATAATCGCATTCACAATCTCATGCAAAACGGCTCAGGTCTGCATGGCCATCCTTCGAGCACTTCTTCAGCTATAATTATTCCCAAACCCGATGACTGCAATTTATATTATATTTTCACCATAGATGTGGAGGATCTTGAGACTGTGACTAAAAAAGGAATGAAATATACGATAGTGGATATGTCTCTGAATGGTGGTTTGGGCGCTGTAATTCAGAAAAACATAGGAATTCCGATTAACGGTCAGCAGCAGGGTTATGAAAAAATAGCGGGTATCGGTAATGCGGACAAAACAGGTTATTGGGTAATCACTCATTTTCAGGGCAGCTTTTATGCTTTTGAAGTAACCGGCGACGGAGTGAATTTAACGCCTGTCGTCTCTCCAACCGGTATAACTGCGGAATTGACTGGGGGCTATCTGAAAGGTTCACCCGATGGAACCAGGCTGGCTATGGGTATGGAGCATCCTTTTGAAAATGAAATAAAAGGTTCTTTAACAATTTATAATTTTGACAATGCGACAGGCGTGGTTTCTGATGAAATTCTTTTGTATCCGCCCGGCAACAGTGAGGGTGTGGGATTTTATTCCCTGGAATTTTCTGCTGACAGTCGTGCATTATATACGGAATCGTCCACAAGTTTTGATGAGGATGTTGATTTTCTCCAGCAAAAACAAATACTTCAGTTTGACCTTACCGCTCCTTCAATTATCGACAGTAAATATGTGATATTTGAATACAGGGGCGGGGAGGGAGCAATGCAAAGAGGGCCGGACGGAAAAATATATGTGGCGAGAAACTTTATCAAAACCTATCTCGGAATCATTGAAAACCCGGAAACAATTTATAATCCGGATACAGGAGAAGCACCGGTTTATACAGAAGACGGCGTGTATCTATTGGCTGAAGGCGAGGATTATTTGGACAGATCGGTTTTACTCGGTCTTCCTACTTTTCTCAACACCTACTTCCGTATATCCATTACGGTAAACGGTTTATCGATTAAGGAGGAACAGATGTACTGCACTTTTATGGACTTGGATTTCAATTTCTGCAGTCAGGGCGGAGAGATAGAAAGCATCCACTGGGATTTTGGGGACGGAGGAGAATCCACTGAATTTTTTCCGCAGTATCACTATTCCGAACCGGGAACTTATACGATTGTATTGACGCTGATCGTGGACGGAGAGGAATATGTAAGAACTTTTGAAATAAATATTATCGATCTGCCCAATGTAGAAAATGCCGAACAAAGTGTGTGTCTGAGCGAAGGTGGAGAACATACTTTTTTCCTGGAAGACAGTTTCCCGGATATCAATCCGGAAAACGGAGATTATGCCATTACATTTCATCTGACTCAGGAAGATGCAGAAAACAATGAAAATCCACTGCCCACAAGCTTTACAACCGGAGAAACAACTGTAATTTGGGTAAGAATTGAAAATGAAAACGGTTGTTTTGCAGTGAGAACTCTGGAATTAATTATCAGTACGACCCTTGAAATAGAAATTGCTACACCCATCGAAATATGCTCAGGAGCTGCAGCCGTTTTGGAAGTTCAAACGGCAGAAGGAAACACCGTGAACTGGTACGAAAATCAAACCGACATTGACCCTGTATTCACCGGAAATCCCTTCACAATCCCCGGGCTTACCGAAACGACGAGCTACTGGGTTGAAGTAATAAGCCCTGAGGGTTGTATTTCCGAACGAATCGAAGTAATAATAGAAATTACTGAACCAATCACTCCGCAATTTGTTTTACAAACCGAATACTGTTTGGACGCCGAACCCCAGGAACTGCCAATCATATCAAACAATGGTATTTCCGGCAGCTGGAATCCCTCTGTTATAGATACTTCAAACCTGGGAATCCAAACCTATATTTTTACACCTGACGAAGGACAATGTGCGGAAATCTATCCGATAGAAATTGAAACAACCGAATCCGCAACACCCGTATTTTCGGAATTACCCGAAAGCTATTGTCTAAACAGCGAAGCAGAAGATTTACCCGAAACCTCAGACAACGGCATCACCGGTACTTGGTTTCCTGCGACAATAGATACCTCAACGGTTGGAACACAGACTTATACTTTCACTCCTAATGAAGGACAATGTTCGGGAATCTATTCGATAACAATAGAAACAGCAGAATCGCTAATACCGATATTTTCAGACCTTCCGGACACCTATTGTTTCAACAGCCAGGCAGAGCCACTTCCAACTGTTTCGGACAACGGCATCAGCGGAAGCTGGTATCCGGGTGAAATCAACACCGGCATACAGGGAATCACAAGCTATGTATTCACTCCTGACGGCAATCAGTGTTCAGAACCCTATGAACTGGTGGTTACGATATATCCGTATCCGGAAATGGAACTGGAAGACGATGTTGTGATCTGTTCGGGGGACAGCTACAGCTATCTGGCGCCCGAAGGCTTTGATCATTACATCTGGACAGACAGTTTTGGCAATGTATTGAGTGAAACCCGTGAAATCATCTTTACCGAAGAAGGAGTATATACTCTGACCGTTGAGATCAACGGGATACCATGTACACTCAGCCGCAATATTGAGGTAAGTTTTTCGACTGCTCCAATTATCACAGAAATCAAATCTGCAGAAAACAGCCTAACGGTTTATGCGACGGGCAACGGCCCGTTTGAATACAGTCTGGATGAAATCTTCTGGCAGAGCAGCAATGTATTTTACAATCTGGAACCGGGAATTTATTTTGTTTATGTAAGGGACAAAAAGGGGTGCGGAAGCACAGCCAAACAGGGCGCAATAATGGGCGTTCCGAACTTTATCAGCCCGAACGGAGACGGAAAGAACGATACCTGGAAGATTCGTGCATTGGCAGGTTTCCCGAACACAAGGTTACAGATCTTTGACCGATACGGCAAAATGTTTGTTGACAGGATACTTGACGGAGACTTTGAGTGGGATGGCAGATACAACCGAGAGCCGCTTCCGTCGGGTACTTACTGGTATATCCTGATCCTTGAGGACGGCGAAAAGCTGAGCGGACATATCAATTTGAGGAATTATTGATTTGACAAAACATTTTTTCTCAGTTTTAAAAATTTCAGTAATTTTATTCTTGTTTATCACAAGTGATTATACTGTCAGTTCATTGTCAATCAAATAATTAAATTGAAAGTAATTATTTTTTTGAATTGTTATTTCTTATTGATTCTGCAGATTGAAACGGTGTAAATTGATACTTTTATGAAGGATAAAATTATTTGTTACGGAATCGGGTTGTGTTTTATAGTATTTCTGATCTATTTATTAATCGGGTGTCAAAACAATCAGTCTCGGGACTCAGCTGATAATGGCGAAGTAATTGACTCAGACAGTATTTTATATTTGGAAGTGCCAAACGGCAAAATTGCCTACAGGATTTTTGGAAAGGGCGATCCGTTGATTATGTGTATGGGTTACGGAGCCAATATGGATATGTGGGATACCCGGTTTATCAATCAACTGGCAAAGTTCAATCAAATTGTTGTTTTTGATTACAGAGGGATGGGTTTCAGCAGCAATACAGATTTGAACTTTAGGCTTGAAACACTTGCTGAGGATGTTAAGTTGCTGTGTGATCATCTTGGAACAGAAAGAGTAAATGTTTTGGGCTGGTCAATGGGCGGATATGTGGCCCAATTGTTTGGTCTGAATTATCCGGATCGGGTAAATAAACTTGTATTGTATGCCACAGATGCCGGAGGGAAGTCAGTTATAAACCCGGAGCAGGAAGTAATGGATATACTGTCTGATTCGACTTCTTCCGATCAGCAAATGATTGGTCTGCTTTTCCCGGATCACTGGTTTGAAAATCATCCGGAATCAAAAGAATATTTTAAACAGGTTCATGAACCTTTTAACCGGCTCACGATTGAGCTTCAGGATGAAGCGGTAAATCAATGGCTTTCGGACAATGGAGGAGCATCCGGCAGTTTATACAAACTGAAGGTTCCGACCTTAATTGTAAGCGGTGATGCCGATCAGGTGGTTTTGTTTGAAAATTCAGAGGTATTGTTTGATTCGATAGCCAATTCTACTTTGGTCAAAATGAAAAACGGCGGACATGGTTTGATGTTTCAGTATCCAAATGAATTAGCCGGTTATATTGATGCTTTTTTGAATGATAAAAATTCTTTTTAAGAAAAGAATGAATCCCTCACCAACCCGAACAGCAGCGACGGATCGAATAAATTGAATAAGATTGGTTAAGGGTTCTGAATGAATACCGTTTTAATTCAATCACACAGATGAATATTCGGAAATATGGTTCGACCGCCTTCGGGGTCGATTTTTGTTGTTACCGTTGTTTTTTCTATACGTATGTGACCTCTTCGAGGTCTGTTTAACTTTTGGTCGGTATTTGTTTTTGCCGTTGTTTTTTCTATACGTATGTGACCTCGAAGAGGTCAAATGTGTATAGAGAGTATCAGTAAGTGAGAGTAACCGACCCCGAAGGCGGTCGAATTATGTTCATATACTTGCCACACAATACACTTCGTTAATCGTACGGCATCGGAGAAAAGTTGTCCGGACATAGGAGTTTTAAATTTTATTGCAATTATTTTTCGGTAAAATTTAAACAGTTTCCTAAACAGTTATTAATCAGATGTGTTTATTCTAAAATAAATTTTTGTTGTTATTAAAAAGTTTCGCATAAATCTATGGCTAAAAGCTCAAAAAAATTGAATCAAATACTGAAAACCAAATTTCAGCGTTTTATCAGCAACCGATTTATTTAGCAAATGTTTAACAAGTTGTGAATTATTCCCGGATAACTGAAGCAGGAATTTTTTATACCTTAGCCCCAAATTAAAGAAACAGATGTCAAAACAGGGCGACAAATTGGACAAAGGACGGCTCAGATCGTCTAATATTACGGTGATTATCAGTATTTCACTTGTTCTTTTTCTGCTCGGTCTCTTTGGCCTGATCCTGGTCAACGCAAAGAGTTATGCGGATTACATCAAAGAACAGCTCAAAGTCGAGGCTTTTTTCAATGACGAATACGATCCCAGGCTGCAGGACAAGGAATTGGAGAGACAGCAGCAGTTTATAGATTCACTCAAAATCAAACATGTTTTTGTAAAAAAAGTTGAATACATTTCAAAAGAAAAAGCATCTGATATTGCCAAAAAGGAACTTGGAATCAGTGACAACGATATTTTCGAAGCCAATATATTTCCGGCCTCTGCGCTGATCACACTTCAGCCCGGTTTTGTCAATCCTGCGCAGGTGGACAGCATCAAGATGCTGCTCGGCGCAGATCCGATTATCAGTGATGTGGTCAACGACGACGAACTGATGACCACGGTTTACAACAATATCGACCGGATCCGTTTTTGGCTGATGATACTCGCCGGCATCTTTTTGGTCATTGCAATGATTTTAATCAACAACTCGATCAGACTGAGGATTTTCGCAAAACGATTCAGCATCAAAACCATGCAGCTGGTGGGCGCAAGAAGAAGATTCATCATCAAACCGTTTTTGTTGCAAAGCTCGCTGCTCGGACTGCTGGGTGCGATTCTGGCCATCATCATACTCGGTTTTCTCTGGTATTATTTTGCATCATTGGTCAATCTTCCGTTCTGGCATCCCGAATATTATTATCTGATGCTGATCCTGATCGTCGTCGGTGTGGTGATCGCACTGATCAGTACCGGAATTGCAACCTGGAGATATCTGAGACTGAACACAGATCAGCTGTATTAATAAAAAATGAAATGATGAGCAAACTCAACGAAATCGATTCAAAATTCAATCTTCTTTTTTCAAAAAAGAATTATCTGCTGATGCTTGTCGGCGTTGCGGTCATACTGATCGGATTTCTGCTGATGACAGGACCCGATGCCAACACAAGACCCGATGGCGTTTATGATCCGAACTATTGGAATGACGGAATTTTCTCATGGAGAAGGACAAGACTTGCACCTTTTGTGATTCTTGCCGGTTTTGGGATTGAGATTTATGCCATCATGATGAATCCGGACAAACAGAAAACCAAATGAGTACACTTGAAGCGATCATCGTCGCCATAGTTGAAGGACTTACCGAATATCTGCCCATCTCATCCACTGCCCACATGGGTTTTGCAGCCGCACTGATGGGACTGCCCGAAAGCGAATTTTTCAAAATGTTTCAGATTTCAATCCAGTTTGGCGCCATACTCGCAGTGGTTGCGCTTTATTGGAAGAAATTTTTTGATTTTTCAAATTTCAATTTCTACATCAAACTGATGATCGCAGTGATTCCTGCGCTGGGACTGGGTTATCTGTTCGATGATAAAATCGAAGCGGTGCTCGGCAATCAGATTGCAATTTCTGCCGTTCTGGTTTTGGGCGGAGTGGTTTTGATCTTTGTTGACAGATGGTTTAAAAATCCAACGATATTGGACGAAAAGCAGATCAGCAACAAAAAAGCACTGACCATCGGTTTTTGGCAGTGTCTTGCCATGATGCCCGGTACTAGCCGTTCCGCAGCATCCATCATCGGCGGGATGACCCAGGGACTGAGTCGTAAAGCTGCAGCCGAATTTTCATTTTTCCTGGCAGTGCCCACCATGGCAGCCGCGACTTTGTATTCTGTTTTCATAAAATCATGGGGAAAAGGAACCGCCAACGAAGCAAAAGGATATGAGATGATTTTTCAGGATAGCAGTCACATCATGCTGTTTCTGATCGGAAATTTGGTTGCATTCATCGTTGCAATGATTGCTATCAAATTCTTTATTGCTGTGCTGACCAAATTTGGTTTCAAAGCCTGGGGCTGGTACCGAATCATCATCGGAATCGTGCTGCTGATTTATTTTTGGCAGAACCCAAATACACAAAAAGATAAAAGCGTTCAATCCGAAATTGTAATGATTTCAAATCAGGAACAATGATCAGTCTTGAAGAACTTCAGCTTGGAAAAATACTGGTGATTGACAAACCAATCAACTGGACTTCTTTTGATGTGGTGAAAAAAATCAGATGGAATATCTGCAAATCATTTGGAATCAAAAAGATAAAAGTCGGTCATGCCGGAACGCTGGACCCCAAAGCTACAGGTTTGCTGATTGTCTGCACCGGGAAATTCACAAAAATAATTGACGAAATTCAGGGACAGTCAAAAGTCTATACCGGAATCATAAAACTGGGTGCGACCACACCGACTTTTGACACCGAATCAGAAGAAGAGCAAACCTTTCCGACCGATCATATCACCGAAGAACTGATCCATCGGACTACTCAACAGTTTCTTGGAGAAATCGAACAGCATCCGCCGATTCATTCTGCCGTTAAAAAAGACGGCAAACGGTTGTATCAGTTGGCCAGAGCAGGGAAGGAGGTGGTAACCGATGCCCGAAAAATAAGAATTGATCAATTTAAAATTACAAAGATCGATCTGCCTTTTGTTGAATTTGAAGTCGAATGCGGCAAAGGTACCTATATCCGGTCTTTGGCCAATGATTTTGGTGCGGCACTGAATTCGGGCGGTTATCTGACCGAATTGAGAAGAACCAAAATCGGTGATTATTCAGTGGATGATGCAAACAATTCGGTTTTGGATAAATCTTTTTTTGAATCGAATTAATCGATATTCAGCTTTTCTGCAAATGCAATAATATGTCCGTCCGGATCTGCAAAATAACAAACCCTGTCGCCCCAGTCCCTGTCTTCGGGCGGACTGATTAATTTGGCACCTGACTGCAGTGCATTTTCAAATTCAGCCTCAAGATCATCAACCGTCAAATAGAGTTCGCACCTCGGAATTCCGTTTCCCAAACTGGGATTCGGTGTTTTGTCCAATAGGATTTTTGAAATCCCGCTGTTGGGCATCAGACCCAATTTGCAGTTTTCTGACAGTTTGAATTCGGTCATTCCGGGCACATCCAGATCGGGTTGGGTTTTGAATAATTTTGAATAAAACAGGATGCTTCTTTTTTGGTCTTCCACATAAAGAATGATTTGAACCGAATTGAATTTTTGCATTTGACAGAAATTTTAATCAACTCTTTTAAATACCACGATATCCTGAAATTCAATCGATTTCACTCCTTTCCAAAACCCGTCGATGATTTTTACAATCTCAAGTCCTTCATCTGCCATCATCTTTGACAGTTTGTCTTTGTGGATGGCAATATTCCCCGATTTCACCTGATCGCTCATCAGTTTGTAACCGTCTCTGCAGACCGGAAAACTGTAATCCCCGTTGTTTTCAATTCGTTTTTCATCTTTTTTGTCAAACAGAAAAAAGGTCGAAAATGCAAGACCGTCTTTTTTGAGCACTTTTGAAATTTCTCTGAAATAATTTTGAATCTCGGTCAGCTGCATGTGTGTGAACAGCGAGAAAGAAAATACTTTGTCAAAAGAATCAGCTTCGTACGGAAAAACAAAATCATCCGCTTTTTGTTCCAAATCGTTGTACAGATCGTTGTAAAGCGGGACAAATTTAAATTTGAAATTCGGAAAATCCTTTCCCAGCCGGGAATTGCACCAATCAACACCGAGTTTGACCACATCAAAACCTTCATACGAACCTTTTGAATTCAAATAACCTGAAAGTGCAATCGCGGTTCGCCCAATTCCGCTGCCGATGTCGAGCACACGGTCTTCGGGTTTCAGATTTGCAGATTCTTTTAGCACGCTGAGCTGCTGCTGCCCCTGTTTGATAAATTTCTCCGACCCTGCCGAAGAGCCGGTATAGATCAGACCTCTCGGCGGCACATATTTGTGTCTCTTTCCGGTAATTGAGTCAAGCGTGTCTGCCGGCAGATAATACAGCCTCCGAATCATAAAACGCTGATTGGCAGAAAGACCGTACCAGTATTTTCTCAAATTGTTTTTATTCACATTCTGAAGTTTTTGGATAAAATCAAGTCAGGGATCAAATATACAAAACCAATCTGTCTTTTGATTTTCTTGATTGAAGATTGAACCGCCGATTTCAATTTCCGTTGTATCAATTTGAAATTCAGTCAATAAAAAAAAGCAAAACTCAATTTGAATTTTGCTTTTTAATCGGAAATAATCAGAAGATCTTATGCCAGTTTTACGTTTACTGCACTCAGGCCTTTTTTGCCCTGAGCCTCTTCGTAAGTGACATGATCACCTTCTTTGACTTGTTCTTTCAATCCGCTGACGTGTACGAAAATGTCTTTTCCGCCGTCATCCGGAACGATAAATCCAAAACCTTTTGATTCATTGAAGAATTTTACTTTTCCTTCTTTCATAATTAAAAAATATTAAAAACTTTCGGCCTCCGATCAGCAAATTCCAAACTGAAAAATTTTTAGATTTTATTAGGTACAGGAAAAGCAAAGACAGATGCTGAATAAATTATGTTGCAAACCTAAACTAATTTAAAATAAAAGTCAGTATTTATTTGTATTTTTTTTTTGATCAGGGTACGATTACCGTTCTGACCGCTGCGCCCGAATAGTTGGAAAGTTCATTCAGCGCTTGGTTGATCGCGTCTGCCTCAAGCGGAATCATCTTTGAAATTATGGCTGATGTATCCAAACTTTTATTCTTTGCAAAATCAATCAAAAGCGGCAACTCGCTCAACAAATGATCGTTTGAACCAATTAGTTCGGCTTCGTTTGCAAGCACCTCTTTGTATGTGTCCAATTCGATTGTTTTTTCAGCCAAACCGACAAAAACCACTCTGCCCATTGGACCAACAGAAGCAATCGCCTGTTTTTGGGTGATTGGCAGACCGATCAGCTCCAATGCAATGTCTACACCTTTGCCGTTGTTTAATTTTTTGATTTCGTCCACAGGATTTTTTTCTTTTCCGTTGACCGGGATTGCACCGTGTTTTTCTGCCAGCTTCAGTTTTTCATCATTGATATCAACTGCAAAAACCTCAGTCGCACCAAAAGCCTTTGCCAGTTGAACCGCCGACTGTCCCAAACCGCCAACCCCAAATACAACCGCTTTTTCGCCGGGTTTGATCCTTGATTTGAGCAGCGCATGAAAAGAAGTCGCAGAAGCACACATCAGCGTTGCACCGGCCTCAAATGAAATTTCTTCGGGCAGCCGGATTGCATTTCGGGCCGGAACTGCAATGTATTCCGCATACCCTCCGTCCAGATGATGACCGATCATTCTCGCCTCAGGGCAAAACTGATCATTTCCGGTCAGACAGTAATGACATTCGCCGCAACTGATGTTGTAATGCAAACAGACACGGTCTCCAATTTTCAGATTCTTAACTGATTCCCCTGTTTTTTCAATGACGCCAGCCACTTCATGACCGAGTGTGATCGGTAAAAACGACTGTTTTGAAATTCCTGCAAGATAATGTGCATCCGAATGACAGATTCCGGCTGCTTTAATTTGGATCAGTACATCTTTTGGCCCGATTTAGGGAATCGGAACTTCCATCATCCGAACCGGCTGATTGATGCCGATCATCCTGACTGCTTTCATTTTTGGGTAACTGTTATTCAATTAATTTTGTTTGATTTAATTTGATCTATCGTAATATTAAACAGGGATATACAGCTTCTGTCCTCCATCTTCAGACACCCCACATCCAACACCCATCAATATTTGTCTTTGATTTTGTAATAGATATAATCGGTTCTGAGCGGTTCTGCCACACCCGACTGACGAAAGAGCAGTGCCAGCTGACCTCTGTGATAGGTTCCGTGATTTGACAGATGATAATAGATATCGCCAAGCGTCACAGTTGAAATTCCCCCTTTTGAATTTTTAAATGAAATTTCTTCTGACAAATCTCTGCTGTTCAAAATTGAATTGGTAATGATATGATTCTCTTCATTGATTTCGAGCATATCTTCGGGCGGATGGATGATCCAGCGGTCATTGTCAGGTTTGCCGGTGCATCGGTTGTTCCAGAAAATATGTGAATTGAGTATATGGCTCATCACTTCCTCGACTCTTTTTGGAAATTCGTGTGTTTTGGGCGCAATCACTTTGATCAGTTCCACATTGCACCAGGAATTGTATTCAAAAAAATCGAGCAGACGTTTCTTTTCGTTCATCATCTTTTTTTTAAAATGGAAAGTTCAAAAATACGTAAAATCAAATCTCTTTTTGGATTATTTGTTCTTTTAATTTCGGCGATAAAAAGAACAAATCAATATATTAGCAAAATTTAAAATCGATGAAAAAAATATACATACTTTTTATAATGCTTGTTTTTACAGGGTTAAATGCACAAATCAAATTTGAAAGCGGTTATTTTATAAAATCGGGTGGAGAGCGGATTGAATGTTTGATTAAGAATTCCGAATGGAAAGATAATCCGTCTGAATTTGAATACAGAATGACAGAAAATGCTGAGATCCAAAAGGGAGATTTAAAAACGGTCAAAGAATTTGGTGTTTATGATGTTTCAAAATATTTGAGAGCTGAGGTTGATTTGGACAGATCAAGCGATAATGTTGCAGATTTGAATACTGACCGCAATCTGAAATTTGAACGGGAAACCTTGTTTTTGAGTGTGCTGATTGAAGGTGATGCAAGTCTTTATTCCTATGTTTCGGGAAATTTGTTCAGATTTTTTTACAGTATGTCTGATGATGAAATCAAAGCGCTTAATTACAAAAGATATCTTGCGATCAACGACAAAGGAGAACAAAGAATTGCAAAAAACGAACAATACAAAAGCCAGTTGAGAACCGATCTGCAATGCAATTCGGCTTTGTCTGACAAAATCAGGAACCTTGATTACAAATCCAATATTCTGATTGGATTCTTTAAAGAATACAACAATTGCAGAAATTCTGAAATCGTTGAATTTGACGGAAGAGGAAAAACCGTTTTTCATCTTTCAATTCGTCCGCGAATGAACAGTACATCAATGAGATATGTTTACAGAACAGATAAGTCACTGGACATTCCTTTTGAAAACAAAACCGGTTTCAGTGCAGGCATTGAGGTAGAGATGCTGCTTCCGTTCAATAAAGGAAAATGGGCGATTTTTGCAGAACCGTCATTTATTTCATACAAAGCAGACAAAACAATTGAATACAAAAATGTCAGCGGTGGCAAACTCGATGTACACACTCAATATTCCGCACTTGAATTGGGTGTTGGCGGAAGACATTATATGTATTTGAGTCCCGAATCTAAGCTTTTTCTCGGCTTCTCATATCTGATGGATTTTGGATTTGGTGAAAATTATCTCGAAAGAAGAAGAAATGACGGCAGTTTGATTGAAAGAATCGATATAACAGGCGTGAATTACAGATTTGGTTTTTCGGCAGGCTACAAACTAATGGACAAATTCAGTATTGAATTAAGGGCAGAAACCAAGGAAAAAGTGTATTTTTCGACTTATAAAGACATCAATTACAATAATTTTTCAGTCATTTTCGGATACAGTTTCTTTTAAGCGGTTACGATCCAAGAATCTTTTTTAATTCTGTTCTGTAATCAGGGTTTTCATTGACCCGATAGTGATCCTGGCCTTTCAGTATATACAGCCGGTCGCCGGGTTTGAAATCTTTCGAAAGTTCTTTTGAAGCGCTGCTGTCAATCAGCTGATCGGCATCGCCATGAAAAATAACGATCGGCATTTTGCAGTGTTTCAGATATTTATGAGTCTCAAGTTTGTATTTCAGTATAAACACCGGCAGATAGGGATACAGATTTTTCATCATTTTGGTCATACTGTAATAAGGTGTCAGCAGAATCAGCATTTTCGGCCGGTTGTCAGCCGCGAGTTTTGCTGCCATTCCCGATCCGAGCGAATGACCGAGTATAATGATGTTTTCTTCGGCATATCTTTTTCTGATTTCGTCATACACCAGCTGATTGTCTGTGAACAGTTGCTGTTCGCTGCTGATGCTGCCTTCGCTTTTGCCGTAACTTCTGTAATCATAGATAAATACATCATAATTCAGACGGATGTAATTGGTTGGTGCCATTCCCCACGAATTGAGCGAACCCACATTGCCGTGCATATAAAAGATCAGTCCTTTTGAATTTCTGGCTCTAAACAGCAGTCCGTTGATTCGCTTTCCGTCGGCGGCTCTGACAAATAATTCCTCAAAATCCTGGTCGAATTCAAATTTTTGACCGGCAATGATTTTTTCGGGTTTGAAAATTAATTTTTCCTGAATGAGAAAAAGAATCAGACACAGCAGTAGGTAGAGTCCGACTGCGATCTCAATGATGAACAGTATCAATTCTATGCTGTAATTCTGCATTGTAAAAAAAAACGGTTTAAAAAAAAGGCGGCACAAAACTAATTAATTAAACCTTTACGGGTATAAAAGGTTGTGAAGTTTTGTGTAAAAATATAAACTGGAATGAATTTTAGCTTTTTTTTTAAAGTTGTGTTGTAGAAAAAACTAAATAATATTCTGTGTTAAAAATCAAATAAATCTCAATCCTTTGTTTTTTGGTAATTTATTTGTGGAAATTCAGTAATTATTTTGGCTGAAAACATTGAAATTATTGTATTCAAAGGAAGTTCTTTTTTTGTTAATTTTGCAATTCAAAATAAAAAAATGCATCAGTTTGGTCATTAATGATAGAAGTCTTACATTTGCAACCCAAATTAAAAATTAATTAAATGACTCATTACGAAACTGTTTTCATTTTAACTCCCGTTCTGTCTGATACTCAGGTGGAGGAAGCAGTTAAAAAAGTAAATGACTTTCTTTCTGATCAGAAAGCTGAAGTCGTTTCGCAGGAAGATTGGGGCCTAAAAAAATTGGCTTACCCGATCCAGAACAAAAGAAATGGATTTTACCATTTGATCGAATTCAAAACTGAAAACCATGAACTGGTTGCAGCGTTGGAACTGATGTACAAGAGAGATGAACGAATCATCCGTTACCTGACCGTTAAACTGGACAAACACGGAATCGATTGGGCTGAAAAGAGAAGACAAAAAATCAAAACCGAAAAGGCAAAAGCTTAAAAACAGGAATTATGGCAATTGATGATTTAGCAAAAAAAGCAGCAGAAGGAGGTGAAAGCGAAATTCGCTATTTGTCTCAGCTTGATATAGAAACACAAACCACAAAGAAATTTTGCCGTTTCAAAAAATACGGTATCAAATATGTGGATTACAAAGATCCGAATTTCCTGATTCAGTTTGTAAACGAGCAGGGTAAAATTCTTCCCAGAAGATATACCGGGACTTCACTGAAATACCAGAGAAAGGTTTCAACCGCGATCAAACGTGCACGCCATTTGGCGCTGATGCCGTTTATTGGTGACCAGTTAAAATAATTAAAACCTAAAAAGAAAGATAATGGACGTAATTTTAAGACAGGATGTAGAAAATTTAGGTTTTGAATTTGAAGTGGTATCGGTAAAACCGGGCTATGCACGAAATTTTCTGATCCCTCAGGGAAAGGCAGTAGTTGCCACTCCGCAAAAGAGAGAAGAACTGAGCAAAACTTTGGAAGCAAGAAAAGCTGAAGAAGATAAAATGATTGCTGAAGCAAAAGAGAAATCAGCAAAACTCGAAGGATTGGATATTAAAATCGATGCCAAAGTGGGTGCCGGCACCAAACTGTTCGGTTCTGTCAACAATGCAGACCTGGCAGAAGCGCTGAACAAAGCTGGTGTTGAAATCGAGAAAAAACATATCAAAATTGCAGGTAACACCATCAAAAGATTGGGCAAGAGCTCTGCAAAAATCCGTTTCCACAGAGATGTTGAAGTTGAATTTGAATTTGAAGTTGTTCCGGATCAGGATTCCATCAAAAGAGCTGAGGCTGCTGCACAGGCAAAAGCGGAAGTTGCAAGAATGGATGCCGAAAGAGCCGCAGCAGCAGAGAAATCTGAAGAATCAAGTTTCAAATATGACAACCCTCTGGCAGTAAAAGAGCCTAAGAAAGAAGAACCAAAAGCCGAAGCTGAAGAATCAAAACCGGCTGAGGAATCAACTTCTGGAGAAGCATAAGAATTATTTATTCATAAATAAGAAACCACTCGATTGAGTGGTTTTTTTTTGAATTTAATTTTGTTATTTTGAGCAATCAATTAACACACTTTAATTATGAAAAATTTTTTTATCCTTTTGGGGAGTAATTCTACCCGAAACCTCATGCTGCTTTTAGCTGTGGGACTTTTTAGTTTTGGAAACGCACAAAACTGGCTTTGGGCCGATTCATATGGAGGAACAGTAAATGACAGATCGAACGATGTGGTGACCGACACTCAGGAGAATGTATATATCGTGGGAACCTTCTTTAGCCCGACTGTAAACTTTGGAAGTCACCAGTTGGTAAACCAGGACGAATCCGATTTTTTTTGGCAAAATTTGATTCAAACGGAAACCCGCTGAACGTCATCGGTATCGGAAGCAATGCGATTGAGGGCGGCATGGGCGTGGGAACCGATGCCAACGACAATGTATATGTGGTCGGTTACTTTTTGGGTGAAACACTGACCATCGGTTCGGTTACACTGAACAACCAAGATATAGGTGGTACATCCGATTTTTTATTGCGAAATTCAACAGCGACGGAGAGCCGCAGTGGGCAAAGAGCGCCGGCTCTGCAGTGGGTGACGGTGCCAACCGAATCGCAGTTGATGCAGAAGGGAATTCTTATGTGACAGGTTATTATGGCGGAAATGAAATGTTTTTTGAAACCATTACTTTATACACCTACGGCGCAATGGATATTTTCACAGTTAAATACGATTCCGACGGCAACGAGTTATGGGCAATTAAGGCAGGAGGAACCAGCTATGAACAGGGAATGGATATTGCTGCAGATGAAGACGGAAATTCTTATGTAGTCGGATATTTCAGCAGCCCGACTGTAACTTTCGGATTTACAGATATCACCAATTCCGGTATCAACGATATCTTTGTTGTCAAATATGACCAAAACGGAGTTGAACAGTGGGTTAAGTCGATAGGAGGCGACAGCTATGAAGGTGGGACAGGAATCTCATCATCGAATTTGGGTGTGTATATCACAGGGTACTTTGCAAGTCCGGTTCTCGATTTTGGAAACGGAATTCAGACAACAAACAATGGAGACCAGAGTGTGTTTGCTGCCGGATTCAATCATGACGGTACTGCTTTGTGGGCGCAAAGCTCTAACGGTACCGGCCAGTATATGGCAGAAAACATAAAAGCAGACAATTTTGGGCAGGTATATATAGTGGGTGAATTCAACAACTCTTCATTTGGTTTTGATGATTTTTCACTTATGAATAAAGGCGGAAACGATGTCTTTTTCATTCAATTTGACGCCAACTATGGATATGCAACATGGGGTGATTCGGTTGGAGGTTCCAATGCGGAAACCTGCAAGGCTGTAAGTTCTGACCAATTGGGCAGAGTTTATTTTGCAGGGAACTTTGCAAGTGACAGTGTCACAATTGGTGGCGAAGAATTCACAAACGGAAACCCCGGCACCGATGATGTTTTTGTGGCCAAACAGAGCAACTCACTTGGACTGTCAGAAGTTTCTCATGCTCAGGTTGCAGTTTATCCGAATCCGTCATCGGGTGTATTCCATCTGAAATCCGATACTCAAATCAAATCTGTGGAGGTCATCGGAATGACCGGTCAGACTGTGTTCAAATCAATTGTAAATTTTGATCATTTCGAAATCAAACTTCAAAACAGACCTTCTGGCGTTTATGTGCTGAAGATTCAAACCGAAAACGGAGTTAAAACACAAAAACTGATCATCAGACATTGATAAATTGATTAATAAGAAAATATTAGCTGTCCAACGGGCAGCTTTTTTTATAAGTTTTTCTTGTACTGTTCAAGCAAAATATTAAATGGATTTCTTTCTTTCAATTCTTTTTCAAATTCTTTGTTTTGGGAAGAGATTCCGATGGAAGTCCGAGTATATGTTTTTTGATGCTTTAGAATAATTTCATCAATGTCTGAAAATTGAATTCCATTGCTTCTGACGCTTTCCTCCACATCGTCATACAACGACAAAAGTATTTTTGTAAATGATTTATCGGCCTCTTCAAATAATGGATTCTGATCTGTGATTTCCAGAATAGCACGGTTAAATTTTAAAAGAAATCTGAGGTCTTCAAGCGTTAGATTTTTGTTGAATTTATCGGTCAAATCCACAATAGAATCTTTCATTTCATTTGAAAAACTGATTACTTTTTCAGTTTTTATTTTTTCTGCCAAACTTTGCATGACATTCACCAATTCTTCAAGTTGTGGGTATCGGGGACTCCATATTTTCGCACTCTTCATACCATTGTCCCAAATGCTGAAATAATAGGTTGTCCCGTCCAATCCCATTGAATCATCAATCTTAAATCGGGCATTGATTATTGCAGAATACAGCATCTGGTAAAGCAGTGAAAAGTCTTCTTTTGACAGCTTGCTATTGTATGTCTTGGTATTGATTTTTAATTTCGGATTTTCATCTTGTATCGTCCAAATTGAACCTTCAACCGGCTCCCTCAAAACAATGTTTAATATTTCCGGTGAATTTTTGTTTTCTTCAATTTGAAGTATGTATTCTTTTGAAAAAGAAGGAAGTACAATCATTCTGATTTTCGGCTCAGCAAGGTCTTCAAACAACAAACTCCTTATTCTTTGATAATAATCGTATTGAATATTATTTAAGTCAAAATAGCTGTCAGATGGTTCCAAATGATGTTGTGCAAATGAAATTTGCGAAATTAGGATCAAAATGAATATTTTTATTTTCATGGGTTTCTAACCATAATGGGATAACTCTCAATCAAGGAAGTTTATTGTAAACATAAAAAAAGCCATTCAATTATGGCTTCAATTTTTTAAGTAAAATAATTTCTAAACAATTTCAGCGCTCAAACCGCGGTCGAGCAGTGCAGTACACATTGGTTCCAGGAAATTGTAGCTTCCGTTTTTCACATCGCATTTTCCTTTGAAATGAACCAGCCAGGTGCATTGTTCGGCCTGGAGAACGGTATGATGACAGACGTCAATCAGAGATTCAATGACAAAATCAAAAGTATTGACCTCGTCATTGTGCAGCACAAGCAGTCGTTTTTCCTCGTCTTCAACCAGGACATCGACACCCGATTCCTCGTACCGCTGTGGCTTTGTGTGAAATTTTGTATCCAACTTTATTAATTTTTGACAAACTTCATTGCAATCCATTCATTAATCTGCTTGCTTGATTCAAACTTGAGTCCCGTTTCTTCGCATCTGATTTTGATGTCTTCAAAATCAAATTCCATCAACCCGCTAAGTATCAGTTCTCCGCCTGCAAAGTTAAGACTTTTTTCGTATTCCGAAACATCTGTCATCAATATGTTTTTGTTGATATTGGCAAGTATGATGTCAAATTTTTTGTCCTTCAGCAATGCAACATCTCCCAATTTCACATCGATTTCGACTCCGTTTCGTTTTGCATTCTCAATTGAATTTTCAACCGCCCAATCGTCAATATCGATTCCTTCTACTTGGGCAGCTCCTTTTTTCATTGCAAGTATCCCCAAAATCGAAGTTCCGCAGCCCATGTCCAGCACTGACTTTCCATTGAAATCAGTTTCGAGTTCATATTCGATCATCATCTTCGTGGTCTGGTGGTGACCGGTTCCGAACGACATTTTTGGCTGGATGACGATATCATACTTGATGCCCGGTTTGGGTTCATGAAATTCTGCCCGGATATAGCACAGGTCATCAACCAGTATCGGTTTGAAATTTGATTCCCAGATGGCATTCCAGTTTTGGGGTTCAATCTCGTATTTCAGATAAGTGATATCTGCTTCTGTCAAATTTTTCAAAGTTTCTTTGACAAACTCTTCATCATCGAGATCCGCCTTCACATAGGCATTTAGATCGTCCAATGTTTCTTCAAAACTTTCAAAAGCTGATTCTGCCAATTCGGCAATCAGAATTTCTGTCCAGGGTTCTTTTGGATAAACGCTGAATTTGTATTGGATATAATTCATTATTAATCGGACACATCCTTTGTGTCCTATTTTTATTTTCTTGCTGAAATAATGGTGGTGAAATCATCAAAATTCAACGAAGCTCCGCCAACCAAAGCCCCGTCGATATCATACTGATCAAACAAATCGCTTGCATTTCCGGCGTTCACGCTACCGCCGTAAAGTATGGTGGTATTGTGCGCAACCTGCAGTCCGTGCTGGTCGCCGATGATCTTTCTGATAAATGCATGCATTTCCTGTGCCTGATCGGGCGCTGCATTTCTTCCCGTGCCGATCGCCCAAACCGGTTCGTAAGCTACGATCAGATTGTCTCTCAGATTTTCATTCGACTGCCTTTCGAGTGCGACCGTAATCTGCTCTTTTACAACATCAAAATGTTTTTCGGCCTGACGGTCTTCCAATTTTTCGCCCACACACAGGATCGGACTCATTCCGTTTTCGTACAGATGAGTGATTTTTTTTCCGATGTATTTATTGACTTCATGGTGATATGCTCTTCTTTCCGAATGACCGACAATACTGATTTTGGTTCCGACAGACAGCAGCTGCTGTGCAGAAACATCACCGGTATAAGCACCGTCAGGCATGGCTGAAACATTTTGAGAAATGACTGTGATTGAGCTGTTCTTCAAGTCTTTATTGAGTTGTTCCAGATAAAGATGTGTAGGAGCGATAAAGACTTCAGCCACCGGTTTGTGGATTTTGACCCATGTATTCAGCCGAAGCGCCAGTTCTTTTGCCTGTGGAAAAGTGAGGTTCATTTTCCAGTTTGCGGCAACTATTTTTCTTCTCATATCAGTGTATTTTTTGTGGTTTTGAATTTTTTTTCAAATGTTGCATAAATTTAGTCAAAATAATAATTTTGACGAAATCTAAAATCAATTTTTCGGAAAAATCATTAAATAATTATTGCAGCCTGACTTTCGGATCCAAAACGCCGTACAGTAGATCGACCAATATGTTGATGATGATAAAGGTAACCGCAATGATCAGCACAGCAGCTGTTACCACCGGCAAATCCAGCGTATTAAGCGCATTTACGATTTCTTTTCCCAAGCC
This sequence comes from Weeksellaceae bacterium, assembly GCA_041677705.1. Lineage (GTDB taxonomy): Bacteria > Bacteroidota > Bacteroidia > Flavobacteriales > Weeksellaceae > Moheibacter. Next base: position 72,765 of record JBAYPM010000004.1, read on the forward strand.
GTTCCAGCCAAAAATAAATTCGACAAAAACCGCACCGGCAAGCATCGATGCAAACCAGCCCGAAGTAGCTGTAATCACCGGATTCAGCGCATTTCTCAATGCGTGTTTCCGAATCACAACCGAAGGCTTCAAACCTTTTGCAAATGCAGTCCTGATATAATCCTGATTCATCACTTCGAGCAGTGAATTTCGGGTCAGCTGTGTGATTACTGCCAATGGACGGATTCCCAGTGTTAATGCAGGCAGCACCAGATTTTTCAGTGCCAGATGTTTTCCTTCGCCCATATCGTCGATCTCATACAGACTGCCGGTCATATTGAATCCTGTATATTGATGCAACAGAAATGCGAAAATATAAGCGATGATGATCGCCGAAAAAAATGACGGAATACTCATACCGAGACTGGTCACTATCAACAGTGTCCGATCAATCCAGCTGTCTTTGACCAGCGCCGACCATATTCCTAACAGTATGCCGATAAATGATGCAAACAATATTGCACTTACCGCCAGTACCATTGTATTGGGTAGAGTCTCAGCGATTATGTCGGCAACCGGTTTTCCCTGTTTCTGAAACGAAGTTCTCAGATAAGGATATTTCAGCAATACCGAAGTTTCCTTTCCGTTATAAATCGTTTTCCCATTGTATTTTCCGGTCCGAAGCGATGTATAACTGTCGTCTGTATTGGAGTGAAACGAAATTGGTGAGAGATCGTTCAGATAATAAAAATACTGTTTGATGACCGGCCGATCGAGTCCGAGGTTTTTTCTGATTTGAGCCAGCTGTTCCGGATCTTCTTTCTGATCGAGCATCATTCTTGCAGGATCACCCGGAAAAACGGTGAAAAGCAAAAATACGATCGTTATCACCCCGAGCAGCGTCAGGAAGCCGTATAATATTTTATTGCTGAGATAACGAAGCATTTATTTTATTGTTTCAAATTCCAAATTAGTTGAATCCTTTTTTAATCTTTCAATAGCTGATCTGCAGATGGAAGCGGATTGTTGTGATATTTATTTACTACAATTCCTTTTTTCAACACAACAATTCCTGGATTGCTTCTGATGATTGTTTTCAGTGTGGTCTGATCCACAAAACAATATGGAAAAATAGAATTGTCAACATCAGAAGCGGTCAGCCCGACTGCCTGAACTCCTTTTTCTTCCAATTCTTTGTATAACTGATTGAGCTTGTTCACATCATCGGCACTGACTTTTTCGGCAAACGGTGTGACAAAAAACACAATCTTGTCTGCAGCCAGATAATCTTCTGTCATATCGCCGTCTTCACAATCAAGCATAAAATCATGGACAGGCGGCTCATAGCCGTCAGCAACTTTTTTGCTTTCGGTCAAATCGCTCATCAGCTGCCAGGGCGTGCCTTCTTCATACCACTTTGAATCGTTCAGATATTCGCTGTCCGTAATTTTTTGGGTTTCGCCCGTATCCTTGTTTTTCATGGTATAAGTCACCACATATTGAGGTGGAAGTTTCCCGACTTCCTCAGCCGATTTCATTCCTTCGGGAATACTTTTTCCGATGGCATAAGCTCTGAAATCGATGATCGGCAGTTTTGAAATCCCTGTGTATGAAATCCATCCGCAAATCAGAAGCGATACTGCAATCAGCCCATAATTGATTTTATTGTTATTGAACAATGGTTTGATATATTTCTGACCGATAAAAATAATGACGATCAGAATCAGCAAAAAGATGTCTTTCTTGAATGACTGCCAGGGTTCCAGATGCAGCGCATCCCCAAAACAGCCGCAATCGGTGACTTTGTTGAAATAAGCAGAATAAAAAGTCAAAAAACTGAAAAACACAATCAGAACCAGCAATGACCAACTGGTGAACAGTCTGAAAATGCCAAGAATGAGCAATACGCCCAGCATAATTTCAAATATGCTGAAAAAAGTTGCCTGTGACAAAGCCAGATCATGCAGAAACCCGATGTTGAATACATCCGGTGCAAAATATTCTTCGAGTTTGTATCCGAAGCCAATCGGATCAACCGCCTTGACAAAACCCGAAATGATAAAGATGATGCCGACAATAAATCTGCTGATGTTAACGATATATTTCATTTTAATTATTTTTTAATTGGATTGTTCTTTTAATAAAATCAATGCGAAAACCGCATAATTGATGATGTCCAGATAGTTGGCATCCAGACCTTCAGAAACCAGCAGTTCTCCTTTGTTGTCTTCGATCTGTTTGACTCTCAGTAATTTCTGGAGAATCAGATCAGTGATCGAACTCACTCTCATTTCTCTCCAGGCTTCACCGTAATCATGATTTTTTGCACCGAGCAGATCGATTGCTTTTTGAGTCTGACTGTCAAATTCATCCAATGCTTTTTTTGCCGAAAAATCAGGACTATCGGCCACTCCGTTTTCAATCTGTATCAATGCCATGATCGAATAATTGATGATGCCGACAAATTCACTTTCCTGACCTTCGTTTACTCTTTGTTCCAACAGTTCCTGAAGACTTCTGATTCTTGCCGCTTTGATATAAATCTGGTCGGTCAGCGACGGCAGTCTCAGAATCCGCCAGGCTGAACCGTAATCTGCCAGCTTTTTTTCATAAAGCGATCTGCAGTCTTTGAAGATTTCCCGAAATTGATTTAAAGTTTTTTCCATAAATTCGTTTCGTTTTCAAAAGTACATAAAATTATCTCATCAAAAATTATAGAAAAGACTGATAAAATGCTGGTCAACTGCAAAGGGAAATTAATCGATCTGTCAACACCTCGGGTGATGGGGATTCTCAATATCACACCCGATTCGTTTTATGAAGGAAGCCGATTGGAAAGCGTTGATGCTGCACTGAAAAAAGCAGAACAGATGATTGATGAAGGCGCTGATTTTCTGGATATCGGCGGAATGTCAACCCGTCCCGGTTCTGATGTTTTGAATGAAACCGAAGAGCTGAAAAGGGTGATTCCAATCATTGAAATTATTTTAAAAAACTTTTCGGAAATCTTGATTTCAATCGATACCTGGCGTTCAAAAGTAGCTTTGGAAGCGGTCACAGCCGGTGCTGCAATAGTAAATGACATTTCGGCCGGAAGTCTTGACTCTGAATTGTTTCAAACCGTTGCAAATCTCGATGTGCCGTATATATTGATGCACATGCAGGGAACACCTCAGACGATGCAGCAAAATCCGGTTTACAAAGATGTGGTTTTGGAAGTCAACCAGTTTTTGTCAGCAAAAATATTTGAGCTCAGAAAGATCGGTGTCAGCGATATCATACTCGATCCCGGTTTCGGATTTGGAAAAACAGTGGATCACAATTACAGTTTGCTCAAAAATCTGAATTTAATCGGATTTGGTGAATTTCCGATTTTGGCCGGACTGTCGAGAAAATCAATGATTAAAAATCTGATTGATGCCGACGAAAAAAATGCACTCAACGGAACGACTGCAGTCAATATGATCGCACTTCAGAACGGCGCAAATATTCTGAGAGTTCACGATGTGAAAGAAGCAAAACAATGTGTTGAAATTTGGAAAAAACTCACTTCTGTTGATTGAGTTATTTTGATTAAATTGATACTGAAATTAATACAAAGAATTATGGCAGAATTTGATTTAAAAGATCTGATATCGATTTCAAAAAGCAGTGAAATCATCGATTTGCTGGTGTCGAAAAACATCATCAAAGAAAAAGCATTTCTGAAACAGATCAAATATGAAAGAGAATTGGACAAACTTCAGTACGAACTGCTCAGGCTTCAGGAAAAAATCATCACAAACGGTGGTCGGATGCTGATTATCTACGAAGGAAGAGATGCAGCCGGAAAAGGCGGAACGATCAGCCGTACGATTTCAAAACTCAACCCAAAAAACTTCAGGGTGGTCAGTCTTTCAAAACCGACCGAAATCGAATCCAAACAATGGTATTTTCAGCGTTATATACAGCATCTCCCCAAAAAGGGAGAGATCGTTTTCTTTGACCGCAGCTGGTACAACCGGGCGGTTGTTGAGCCTGTTTTTGGTTTTTGCACAGCAGAAGAACACGAATCATTTATGGATCAGGTCAACCGTTTTGAACACCTGCTGATTGATGATGGAATCGTACTGATCAAATTCTTTCTGAACATTTCAAAGGAAGAACAGAAGAACAGACTGGAGGCGCGCAGCAAAGACAAAATGAAACAATACAAAATCGGGCCGCTGGATCAGCAGGCGATTGAAAAATGGGATGATTACAGCCATTATATCGAAAAAATGCTGAACCAGACATCAACCGAAAAATCGCCCTGGATTGAAGTCAGTTCTGACAGCAAAAAAAAGGTGAGGATTGAAACCATGAAATGTATTTTGAATCGTGCAGATGATTTTGAAACAAAAATCAATATCGAAAACGACGAAAACATTGTGAAAATCCGTAAATAAAATAAATCCGAATAATTTGGCTGTTTGATTTTCTTTATTACATTTGAAAAATGTGATGAGAATGATTTTTGTCATAATTTTGCAAAGCGAAACAGCGGATTTGCTTCAATTCATTGGACAGAATTAGATAAAATTCAAAGACGAACTTCACAACGAATTAATTAACAACAGGATAAATTTAAAAACCAATCAATATGGCAAAGAAAATCGGAATTTTGTTTGGAATGGAAGACACATTTCCATGGGCGTTTATAGACAAAGTGAATGAGTTGGGCGACGGCGAATATGTTGCAGAAGCGGTAAAGATCGACAAACTTGAACAAGGCGCAGACTATGGTTATGCAGTGATCATCGACCGGATTTCGCAGGATGTTCCTTTTTATCGTGCATATTTGAAAAATGCGGCACTGATGGGGACTTATGTAATCAACAACCCTTTTTGGTGGAGCGCAGACGAAAAATTTTTTAACAACTGTCTGATGACCCGACTTGGCATTCCAGTTCCAAAAACAGTTTTGCTTCCGTCAAATGAAAGACCCGATGACACCAGCGAGAAATCGTTCAGAAATCTTGCCTTTCCTTTGGATTGGGATTATATCTTTGATTACATCGGTTTTCCGGCTTATATGAAACCGCATGACGGCGGCGGATGGAAAAGCGTTTTCAGAGTGGACAGCCCTGAAGACATGTGGGTCAAACTGAAAGAAACCGATCAGTTGGTAATGATGCTGCAGGAAGAAATTGTTTTTGATGATTATTACCGGGTTTACTGTCTGGGCAAAAAATATGTACACATCATGCCTTATGCGCCGACCAATCCGCATCATTTGAGATATGCGGCAGAGTCAAAGACAAAAGGAAAAGAGCTGAAAGCACTGCTGAAAACCATGAAAGAATACACCATCAGAATCAATGAAGCATTGGGGTATGATTTCAACACGGTTGAATTTGCAGTAAGAGACGGTATTCCGATTGCCATCGATTTTTGCAATCCGGCGCCCGATGCAGACAAAAATTCTGTGGGTGAGGAAAATTTCAAATGGATTGTTGAAAATGCAGCAAAACTTGCAATTCAAAAGGCAAAAGCATACAAACCGGGCAAATCAAATGTGCCTTGGGGGAATTTTGTGACCGAAAAATAATAAAACTAAAACATTAGGCTATGGAAATAGCGGATGATCATATATTCACGCTTGGCGTTGAAGAAGAATTTCAAATCATTGATGCGAAAACCAGAGATTTGGTTTCTCATGTTTCAAAGATCATTGAAGGCGGAAAGGCGACACTGAACGAAAGCCTCAAACACGAGATGCACGAATCTGTTGTTGAAATGGAAACCGGTATTTGCAACAACATTTCGGAAGTGCGCGAGGAACTGACCAGTCTGAGAAGAAGGCTCGTCAAAGTGGCGCACGAACAGGGATTAAGGATAGCAGGAGGCGGAACCCATCCGTTTTCGGACTGGCAGAAAAACAACATCACACCCAAGGAGAGATATGATAAAATTGTCAGTGATATGGGCGATGTGGCTCGCGGCAACCTGATTTTTGGTCTGCATGTCCACGTTGGTATTCCGGACAGGGAAGAGGGAATCAGAATTCAGAATGTGATGCGTTATTTTCTGCCGCACATTTACGCGCTGTCCACCAATTCACCATTTTGGATCGGCAGAAATACAGGTTTCAAATCTTTTCGGCAGGAGATTTTTGCCAAATTCCCGAGAACCGGCATTCCGAGTTATTTCGGAAGTGTGGCTGAATTTGATGCTTATGTCAACCTGCTGGTCAAAACCGGAACCATCGACAATGCCAAGAAAATCTGGTGGGATTTGAGGGTGCACCCTTTTTATCCGACCATCGAATTCAGAATCTGCGATATGCCGATGACCATTGACGAAACCGTCTGCCTGGCTGCGATCATGCAGTCTTTGGTTGCGAAAATTTACAAGATGCACCGTCAGAATATCAGTTTCAGAAGTTACAGAAGACTGCTGCTGACAGAGAACAAATGGCGTGCTTCAAAAGATGGTGTGGATGCGATGCTGATCGATTTTGGGAAAGAAAAAGAAGTTCCGTTCAAAATTTTGCTTGAAGAACTGCTTGGATTTATCGATGATGTGGTAGACGAACTCGGTTGCAGAAAAGAAGTCGAATATGCCAGAGAAATCATGAAAAACGGAAGCGGAGCAGACCGGCAGCTCGCGGTTTACAATAAGACTAAAAGCCTTAAAAAAGTGGTTGATTATATGATTTTTGAAACCGAAAAAGGTGTAGTCGATCTGCCTGAGAAAAAAATTAAAACAAATTCAAAAAGAAAAAGCAGTTAACTTATAAAGTGTTGATTGCGAAAGCCATATGAACAACAAGATAAAAATAGCCGTTCTGGATATGAACGACAACAAGCCCAATCAGGGTTTAAAGAACATCATTGAAATCTGTGAGGAATTCAAATCAGCTTCAAAACGGAAGGTTTCGTACAAAGTATTTGATGTCCGCTACAAATGTGAGATTCCGAGAGTGAGAGATTATGACATCTTCATTTCGTCCGGAGGCCCGGGGAATCCACATGGAGACGGTAAATTATGGGAGGATAATTTTTCAAATTTTTTAAATAATCTGTGGGCGCACAATCAGCAAAAGAAGAAAAAAAAATATGCATTTCTAATCTGTCACTCGTTTCAGATGGCAGTGATTCATTGGGGGCTGGCATTGGTCAATATGCGTAGGTCTTATTCTTTTGGCGTGCTGCCGATTCACAAAACAGAGGAAGGAAAAAAGGAATTTCTGTTCAAAAATCTTCCCGACCCGTTTTTTGCAATCGACTCAAGATCATTTCAGTGCATCCAGCCCAATGAGGTTGCGCTGCTCGAAATGGGCGCGAAAATTCAGACGCTCGAAAAAATCAGACCGCATGTCGATTTGGAGCGAGCGATCATGTCCATTCGTTTTTCAAAAGAAATTTTTGGAACCCAGTTTCATCCCGAAGCAAATCCGGAAGGTCTGCTGGCAAGTCTGAAAAACAAAGAATACAGAGATGCAATGATTGATACCCACGGAATGGAAAAATTTCTTCAGACCCTCGACCGGATTGATGATGAGGACAAAATCGTTCTGACCCGCGCACAGATACTGCCGAGATTTCTGAAGCAATCGGCACGAAGGGTTATGAAGACAAGAAAAGCAGAAAAGACGCGAAAGGCCGAAAAAGAAAAGAGGACCGAAAAGGCAGGATAAAATCATTTCAAAAGTTTGAAAATATGATTCCAAAATACAGAAAGGAATTCAACCGACTGTTTACGGCTGAAAAATATCAAAGAATCCAACAGTTGGTCAGAGAAAGCTGTGGGGCAGACTGCGGTTTCAGATTGTCCGAAAGTCCTGTTTTTCTGACTTCGGATTTTAAAAATAAACTGATTTCGGCTTGCAATTCAATTGTCGAACAGATCAAATCGATGAGTCCGGAAGAGCTGTCAAAGGCGATTCCGAAAAACCATATCGTTCCGAATGATACCAAAAAACCGCATTTCCTTGCAATTGATTTTGGTATTTGTAAGGACGAAAATGGCGGAATTTCACCCAAACTGATTGAACTTCAGGGATTTCCTTCGCTTTACGGTTTCAAAAAATTGTATGAGCAAATGCTGATTGACACCTATCCGTTTTTGGATGAAGTCAGACATACGATTTCTATGGATGAATATTTTGAAAAACTCAAAAATATAATTCTTGCAGATGAAAAACCGGAAAATGTGATTCTGATGGAAATTCATCCGGAAAAACAAAAAACCTATGTCGATTTCAGGGCAACCCAAAAAATGCTTGGGGTTCCGATCGTCGATTTGGCTGATGTCAAAAAATCGGGCAGAGAATTATATTACAAAGACGGAAATAAAAAGATTCCAATCAGGAGGATATACAATCGTGTGATTTTTGATGAACTGGACAGGATCCCGGATCTGAAAACCAATTTTGATTTCAGAGATGATCTGGACATGGAATGGGTAACCCATCCCAACTGGTTTTTCAAAATTTCAAAATACATATTGCCCAAATTGAAACATGAATTTGTTCCCAAAAGTTATTTTCTGAATGAATTTCCGGGTGCCGAAAATATGAGCGAATATGTACTGAAACCAGTGTTTTCGTTTGCCGGCAGCGGCATTGATCTGAATCCGACAAAACAAAAAATCGATCAGATCAGCGATCCCGAAAATTTCATCATGCAGCGAAAAGTCAGTTATGAACCGCTGTTTGAAGACAACAGAGGCGGATTTTCTAAGGCTGAAATCAGAATGCTGTTTTTGTGGAATCCTGAGGCTGAAAATCCGGAATGGGTGATCAATCTGGTCAGAATGACAAAAGCGGCGATGGTCAATGTGGATTTCAACCGAAAAGATGCAATCTGGATCGGCAGCTCAATGGCATTTTTTGATGAATAAATTCAAACTTGTCCGAAATTTGAATAAATTAGCAATAATAGAAACTAAATACAGATTGTTCAATCACTAAAATCGAATTTGAATGAAAAAGAATTTACTGCTGCCGTTGGTTTTGTCTTTATCTTTTGGCATATTCTACGGATTCAACAGCAACAAAAAAGACAAAGGATACAAGATTGAGTCAAATCCTCAATACAAAAATCTTCAGGTGCTTCCTCAGGACATTTCAAAAGAGGAACTCGAAGCGGTTATGGACAGCTTCAAAGCAGCACTGGGCGTGAAGTGCAGTTTTTGTCATGCGCCGGGAGCTGACGGGAAAATGGACTGGGCAAGTGACGAAAACGAACACAAAGACGTGGCCAGAGGAATGATGCGAATGGTGATGGAAATCAACACCAACCATTTCGGAACTTCAAATCCTGCCGAATTCAAAGTGGACTGTTTCACCTGTCACCACGGTGAAAAGATTCCAGCCACAGGTCGTTCGCAACAGCCGGCTGACGAAGCTGCCGATAAATAAGAAAATTTCAATTAACACATGAGCCGTTCTGATCTTGAGGTTGGGGCGGTTTTTTTGTTTCTTATTTACTAAAGTTTCAAAAATCATCTGATTTTTTTATGCAGGCTGAACTTGATTTTTAATCTTTGTAAACCAAATCATAAGAGTAATGTCCGAAAATTCTAATCCAAAGAAAATACTGATCATCGGTTCAGGCGGAAGAGAACATGCCATCGGCTGGAAATTTAAGCAGGATGCAGCACACAACAATTATGAGTGCGAACTGTATTTTATTCCGGGAAATGCCGGTACTGCCCGAATTGGAGCCAATGTTTCTGTCAAATCACTGGCTGAAATGAGCGGTTTTGCGAAAGAAAATCAGATCGATTTGACCTTTGTTGGACCCGAAGCAGAATTAGCCCAAGGAATTGTCGATTTGTTCAAATCAGAAGGTCTTGAAATTTTCGGACCTGACAAAAGAGCTGCACAGCTTGAATCGAGCAAAGCATTTGCAAAAGATTTCATGGCGAAATACAACGTCAAAACTGCAAAATACAAAACGTTTAACGGTCCGATGCTTGCCATTGAATATCTCAAAACACAGGATTTTCCGATTGTTGTAAAAGCTTCGGGACTGGCTGCCGGCAAAGGAGTGGTGATCTGCCCTGATTTTGAAGAAGCCAAAAAAGCGGTTTTGGACATTATGGAAAACAAGTCTTTTGGAGAAGCTGGAAATCAGGTGGTGATAGAAGAATATCTCGAAGGTTTTGAAGCTTCGATTCTTTCATTTTTTAACGGAAATGAGATTGTTCCTTTTGTTTCGGCAAAAGACCACAAAAAAATCGGGGAAGGCGAAACCGGACTGAACACCGGCGGAATGGGGGTGCTGGCGCCGAATCCATTGTTTACAAAATCTCATTTTGATGAATTTACAAAAGAAATCATGCAAACAACTTTGAACGGTCTGATTGCAGAAGAAATGAATTTTTCGGGTGTAATCTTTTTTGGTCTGATGATTTCACAAAAAGGAGTTTTTCTGCTCGAATACAACCTGAGAATGGGCGATCCTGAAACCCAGGTCTGTCTGCCGCTGCTTGAAAATGATTTGTTCGAAACCGTGATGAAATCAAACAAGGGCGAGCGTTTCGAACTGAATTTCAGCGACAAACATGCCTGCTGTGTGGTGATGGTTTCGGGCGGTTATCCATTAAATTACGAAAAAGGTTTTGAAATCAGAGGGATTGAAAATATAGACTGTCCGTATTTTGTGGCCGGCGCAAAAGAAAAGGACGGCAAAATGCTGACTTCGGGCGGACGGGTACTCAATATCGTCGGCATCGGAAATTCACTCGAAGCAGCCAGAAATCAGGCTTATGAGAATATCGTCAAAGTCCATTTTGATTATCAGTATTACAGAAAGGACATTGGTTTGGTTTAAAGCAGATTGATTCCGTTTTTGTTACAGATTTCAACCATTTCATCCGGCCAGATTCCAGCATTGATTTCACCCACATGCGCTTTTCTGAGCAGATACATACCCATTCTCGACTGACCGATACCGCCGCCGATACAGAGAGGAAGCTCATCATTGAGCAGCATACGGTGAAAGAGCAGTTCTTTTCTGTCGTTCTGATTGTTCAGTTCCAACTGTCGGCTCAGACTTTCTTTGTCTACACGAATACCCATTGAAGAGATTTCGATGGCATGATTCAGAACCGGATGCCAAATAAAAAAATCACCGTTTAAACCAAAAAAAACCGCGACTGTTGGGTGTGCTCCAATCATCATAATCTGGAGAGCGGCCGTCATGCTGTTTTCCGTCCGAAAGTTTTCCGCCGATTCCGATAACAAAAACCGCTTTCAGTTGACGGGTGATCTCATTTTCTCTTTCGGCAGGTGTCAGATGCGGAAATTCCTGCAGCAGCTCTTCTGAATGGATAAATGAAATCTCCTCTGGCAGTATCGGTTTGATACCATATTGTTTGTAAATAAATTTTTCTGTTCTTCTGAGGATTCCATGCAGTTTCCGAACCGTTTTTTTCAGGAAATCAAGATTCCTGTCTTTTTCCTCAATCCTCAGTTCCCAATCCCACTGATCCACAAAGAGAGAATGCAGATTGTCGGGTCTTTCTTCGGGCCGAATTGCATGCATATCGGTATAGATTCCCTGATAAACCGGAATCTCATATTTTGCAAGTGCCATCCTTTTCCATTTGGCAAGCGATTGAACCACTTCAGCTTCGACTTCTCCCATTTCTTTGACCGGAAAACTGACCGGTTTTTCAATACCGCTCAAATCGTCATTGATACCGGTTCCTTTCTCGACAAAAATCGGAGCCCTTACCCAATGCAGATGAAGTTCGGTTTCGAGATTCAGACCGATAAAATTTTTCAGTTGCTGAAATGCATAGGCGGTAGCCAGTGCATCCATATCTGAATGATAATCTTCTGGCAGTATCAGTCCCGGGAATTTCTGTTCGGCAGTCACTTTTTCAATTTTTTTATTGTCGGCGAAATTACGATTAAGCGACTTTGCTGCCAAGAATTAACAATAAATTTTTCAACGACCTGTTTTGTCGCATTCATAATTTAATTTTGGGAAAAGAATTAATAATATGGGATCTTTTCAGTCGATGTTCCGATATTGAGATTGATTAATTTTAATAAATTTGAAGCTATGATTCAGAACAAAAATGTCCACCTGCAGTTTGCAAAATTTTTTAACAACAAAGAAATGGCACCCTATTTTTATCTGCTGTCTAAAAAATTGGCAGAAGGAAGTGTCTGTATCGACCTGAATAAAATCGACTGGGAAGGATTAAAGGAAGAAGACAATGGGTTGACCAATTTCAGACTGGTTTCGACCGATGAACTGATGAATCATAAATTTGTTTCATCGGGTGAAATCAAAAAACCGCTGATTCTTTCCAATGACCGGCTTTATCTTCAGCGTTATTATCATTATGAAACTTCAATCCTCAACCGGATCAAATCGATGATTGAAACTGAAGACGACGCGACTGCAACTGAATCATTAAATCAGATTAGAGATGAAATTCAAAAATTTTTCAATAATAAATCTGAAAGCCAAACTGACTGGCAGGCGGTTGCGGCGATTTCGGCCGTAATCAACCGTTTCAGCATCATCACCGGCGGACCCGGAACCGGAAAAACAACCACGGTAGCAAAACTGCTGAGTCTGCTTCTGAAAATCAATCCGGAAATGAAAATTGCGCTTGCTGCACCCACAGGAAAAGCAGCTGCAAGAATGGCGGAATCATTAAAAAATTCAGCTGATTTAACCGAAGATATCAGACAGAAATTGGATGAAATTTCACCATCGACCATTCATCGGCTTTTGGGCACCCAAAAAGACAGCATTTACTTCAAACACAATGCAGAAAATCAACTGGCTCATGATCTGATCATCATTGACGAATCTTCGATGATCGATATTGCGTTGTTTTCAAAATTACTGGATGCAGTCAGACCCGACTGCCGTTTGATTTTACTTGGCGACAAAGATCAACTCGCATCGGTAGAGGCCGGAAGTTTGTTTGGTGACCTTTGCCAGTATGCCGACGAACTCAATCTTTTCAGCAACCAAAGAGCAAATGAGATTAATCGTTTTTTGAATCATCACGGAGCCGGAATTTCTGCAGACCGAATCAGTGAAAGCCCACATCCGCTGTTTCAGCACATCATAGAACTCAAACACAGTTACCGTTTTTCGGCCGAAGAAGGAATTGGAAAACTCAGTGACGCAATCCTTAATCATCACACAGATAAGATTTCAGAATTTTATGACAACAGAGATCCTCGCGTTCAAATGGATGAAAAATATTCGGATACTGTTTTTGATCGGATTGCAAATTTGTACAATGAATTTATAAATGAAGAAGATCCGAAAAAAGCATTGATGAAATTCAATCGGGTCAGGATTTTGTGTGCCGTCAGAGAAGGAGACGAGGGTGTTTATTCGCTGAACAGGAAAGTGGAGCAGTGGCTTCAATCAAAAAATCTGATTACGCTCAACAGCGAATTTTATGTCAACCGTCCGCTGATGGTGACTTCAAACAACTATGAACTCGGGCTTTTTAACGGAGATATTGGTATTGTCAGAGAGGTCAACGGAGAAAAAAGAGTGTTTTTTGAAAGTGGTGAAACCGAGATGAAATCGGTATTGCCAACATTTCTTGAAGCGGTTGAAACCGTTTTTGCAATGACCATTCACAAAAGCCAGGGTTCTGAATTCGATGAAGTTCTGACCGTTTTGCCAAAAGATTCGAAATCAAAAATATTGACCCGCGAACTGCTCTATACCGCTGTGACCCGCGCCAAAGAAAAAGTAAGTGTTTGGGGCAGCAGAGAAACGGTTTTGAGCTGTGTTGAAAGAAGGGTGGAAAGAAGCTCGGGGATTAAGGAAAGATTTTGAGGTTAGAAGTTTCAGGTTTGAAGTTTTATTTATTAAGTGCTTTGCTCGGTTTGGGAGAAAAATTAAAAATAGAGATTAGAAGTTAATGTCGATACAATTAAAAATATCAAATTCATTAGAAAGCCTTTCGTCGGAATGGTGCCAGCTGATTGATTCCAACAAATCGGTTTTTCGACCGGTTTATGTGGTGACTCAAACCGAGGGAATGGACAACTGGCTGAAGGAACAGGCGGCTCAAAAATTGGGGATCTCAGCCAATATCCGTTTTTTGAAACCCAATGACATCATCCATGAAGCTTATAGAATTTTGGGCGGAAAATATGAAAAATCATTGTCGGTTCATGATTTGAACTGGCTGCTTTTTGAACTGCTCAATGAGCATGAATTCAAAAAGAAATATTCATATATCTCGTCCTATTATAATTTTCAGGGTTTGGAAGCCGAGATGAAAAGGATGGCACTGGCAGAAAAAACAGCCGATCTTTTTGACCAATATCAGATATACAGATACAAAATGATCAGAAAGTGGAATGAAAATAAAAATGCATTGGATGAGAGATTCGGATTTGACGAAAGCTGGCAACGAGAACTCTGGTTCAGAGCCAAAGAAAAAGCGGGCAGTGAATTTCCAGACAAAACCAATATCGGTGGGTTTATTTTGAATGCGGTCAAAGACAGCGAAAAGGTTGAGATTCTGAAACAAAAACTTCAGGCGATACATTTTTTCGGATTGAGTCTGATTACCGAATATCACCTGATGATCATCGATGCATTGTCAGAACATATCGAAGTGCGTTTTCTAATTCAAAATCCGTCACCAAACGATTATTGGTACGATGACAAATCAGAGAAAGTGCTTGATTTTCTGAGACGAAAACGAATCATTCCGCAGGACGAAGTTTCACAAGCCAACCCGCTTTTGGTCAATTGGGGAAGAACAGTTCAGGATACTTTCAAAATGCTGTTTGAAAATGATAAAACCCTGAACGGACTTGAAGATGTAGATTTGATCGAACCTCAGGAAGACACTTTGCTTCATCAGATTCAGCACAGCATTTTTAACAACCAAAAAGAGAATGTTCATTTTTCGCAAGAAAGGATTTATGACGGTTCAATCACCGTTAATTCCTGTTACAGTACGGTGCGCGAGGTGGAGGTCTTGTACAGTTATCTGGTTGAACTGATCGACCGGAAAGATGAGAAACTTTCGGCAAGAGACATTGTGGTGATGGTTTCGGATATTGATTTGTATGCTTCGTACATCAAGGCAGTCTTTGACAATGCTCCCTTTAAATTCCCCTACACGAT
This sequence comes from Weeksellaceae bacterium, assembly GCA_041677705.1. Taxonomy (GTDB): domain Bacteria; phylum Bacteroidota; class Bacteroidia; order Flavobacteriales; family Weeksellaceae; genus Moheibacter. The sequence continues at coordinate 87,851 of JBAYPM010000004.1, forward strand.
TGCGGATGAAAGTTATCAGAATGAAGACAATATTTTTTCGGCATTGATTGAAATTCTGGTGCTCAACCGCAGTCAGTTTACATCAGAAAAAGTATTGAGCCTGCTTGATTATTCTGCAATTCGAAACGAATTTGGAATAAAAGATACCGGTTTTGCCAGAAATCTGGTCAGAGCTGCAAATATCCGTCTGGGCATAGCAGGTGACAAAGAAAACGAATCCAATTTTGTGAGCTGGAAATATGGTTTGAAACGAATCATGTACGGTTTGTGCATGAGCGGCGAAACCAAATTTGATGATGGCGAAGATCAGTTTTTTCCGATCGATACCGTTGAAGGATACGACATCATGTCGGCGACTGCGTTTGTTGCATTTGCGGAAAGGGTGATCGATCATCTTGGACGCAGAAAAGGAAAGAGAAAGGTTTCAGAATGGATGAATTTTATTTGGGAAACCGTCGAAAGCTTTATCGGCGGAAGGGAAGAAAACGAAAACGACGATTATCTGCAGTTGACCCGACAATTGAAAAAATACAATGTTTCGGAACAGACCACCGATGAGGAAGTCAGTTTTGAAGTCTTCAGCCATAATTTCCTTCCGATTTTGTCAACAGCCAAAAGAAGTGCTGCATTTGCAGGCAGAGGAATTACTTTTTGTTCGCTGATTCCGATGCGAAGCATTCCGTTCAAAGTGGTTGCGCTTTTGGGAATCAACAATGATAAATTTCCGAGGATTGACAAAAGAGTCAGTTTTGACCTGACCCAAAAATCGAGAAAAAGGGGAGACCGAAATTTGAAGGAAAACGACAAACATTTGTTTTTGGAAAATGTGCTTTCTGCAAAAGATTATTTTTATGTGAGTTATGTCGGTCAAAGCATCAGGGACAACACAAAAATTCCCGCATCAATTCTTGTCGATGAACTGATTGATTTTATTGCCAATCATTCTGAAAAACCGGATGAAGTCAGAGAAAAGTTCATCACCGAACATCCTCTGCACGGTTTCAGCAAAAAATACAATTCGGGAAATCAGAATCTGATTTCTTATTTGATCGAAAACAAAAAACCGGAATTGAATTTTGAAACTGACGCACAGACTGCCAAAGCTGAATTGGACGAAAAGGAAATTCAAATCAAAAGTCTGCTCAGATTTTTCAAAAATCCCGTAAAATTTTATTACAACAAAATCCTGAGAATTTATTATGAAAATGAAGATCTGAGTCTGCCCGAAGCTGAGGTTTTTGAACTGGATCAACTTCAGAAATGGAAATACAAAAACGATCTGCTCAAAATGCCCGAAGATGTGATCAGGGAACAGATTGAAATCGGGAAAATGAAAGGAAAACTACCGCTGAAAAATATGGGTGGAGTTGAACTTGAAAAAATTTTGGAAGAAACCGAAGCGGTCAGACAACAGTTTCTGAAACTGACCGAATCCATTGAATCTGATTTTGAGGATATCGATCTGGAAATTGACGGATCGAGAATTGCTGGAAGAATCGAACGGATTTTCGGTGACCGGCTGATCGAATGTTCTTTTTCGGGTAGAGAAACCAAATATCGTTTTGAAGCCTATTTGAAATATCTGCTTTTGGCAGCTTCAGGAAAAAATACCGGCGTATGTTTTATAAGTAAATCAGGTGATGTCAGTGAGATTTCGAATTCGCTGTCAAAAGAAGATGCACAGTCAAAACTCGAAGAGCTGATTAAAATATACAAAATAGGGACAGTTGAAATTTTTCCTTATACCATGGATTTGATCGATTCACTAATCTCAAAAAACAAAGCCATTAACGATATGGGAAATATTGTAAAACTGAGCGAAAATTATATGACAAAAGTGGAAGCAGCCATGGATGCTTATATGCAACCGTTTGATGATCCTTATTTTTTGAAAGAGTATGAAAACGGTGCCTTTGATGACAAACAAAAGACTTTTGAGAAATTTTCGGAAGCTGCTGAAATCGTGTTGTTGCCGCTGGATCAAATATTTATAAAATCTTAAGCGATGGAATTTCAGGAATTTGAAGTAAGAACAGTCAGTTTAAAAGACGGCAGCAGCAATCTGGTTGAGGCAAGCGCAGGGACCGGAAAAACCTATTCAATTGCGATTTTGGTTTTAAGACTTCTGGTTGAAAAGAAAATGCCGATTCAGGAAATCCTGATGGTGACCTTTACAACGGCTGCGGTCGCCGAATTGCAGGAAAGAATCCGGAAATTTATCAGAGAGGCCCATCGTTATTGTTTGGGTGAGGAAATTGGGGATCAGTTGATTAAAAGCATTGTTGATCAGGCTGATCGCGAAGAAGTGATTCAATTGTTGAATTCAGCGCTGATCAATCTGGATGAAATTTCTGTTTTTACGATTCACAGTTTTTGTCAACAGACCCTGAATGAATTTGCGTTTGAAACCGGTCAGCTTTTCAGCGCCGAACTGATTTCTGACGATACAGAAATCATCGAAAAGGAAATCCAGGATTTTTGGCGAAAACATATCACCACAATTCGTGAAGATTTTTTGGTTGTACTGAGCGACTCGGGTTTGAGCCATGATAACATTGCAAAGCATCTGAAAAATCATTTGTCCGGAAAGAAATTTTTCTTTTATGATGAGGAGTCAGAATATGTTTTTGATGAAAAGAAACAGCAAGAATTTATTGAAAAAATTAATGAGAGATCTGAAAATGTTGAAAGTGTAAAATCCCTGATTTTTGAAGAAATTCAAAATCAGAAAGAGCAGTTTTTGATTGAGTTGGATGCACAACAGTATGCCCGGAAATATTTCCTGCCTCTTATCGATTCATCGGAAGATCTAATTAACAAGGTAAGAGAAATCCTAAACAAAAACAGAAAAGACGGAAAAAGTAAATATGTCCAAAATTTCCCTAAACTCATTAATTGGGTTGATGAAATTGACCAATCTCTGACTGACTTTTCAGACAGCATCCTGGAATCTTTAAATTATCTCTATTCATTTGCCATTCAGGAAATTTCAAACGGAATCAGAAGATTCAAAACCAATCATAATCTGATGACTTTTGATGATTTGATTTCAAATCTGAACCGAGCATTGAACGATCGGGAAAATTCAAAACTTGAACAACTGCTTCAAACCAAATACAAAGCGGTTTTTATTGATGAATTCCAGGACACCGATCGTCAGCAGTATGGGATTTTTAAAAAAGCTTTTCAGGGAAATTCAATACTGTTTTACATCGGCGATCCGAAACAGTCGATTTACGCCTGGCGAAAAGCAGATATCGCGACATATTTTGAAGCCCGAAATGATGTTGAAAATGTTTTTACGATGAATATGAATTTCCGTTCCACCGAAGGAATGGTCAATGCGCTCAATCAATTTTTTCAGCCCGAAGAAGGTTTTGATGTTTTTGCTTATGGCGAGCAGGAAAACCGGATTGAATATCATAATGTTGAATCAAAAGGAAAATCGACCCGACTGTATTTTGGAAATTCAGAAGCGGTTCCGATGACGATTACAACAAAACCCAATAAGGGTGACATTATTCATGATACCGCTTTGGGGATTTTGGATTTATTGAACAATTCGGATTATCAATTCATCGATAATGAGAGCGGGGAAAAACGGAAAGTGAAAACATCTGATATCGGTGTTTTGGTCAGAGCAAAAAAAGACGGCGATGCCATCAAAAAGGAATTGGCAAAATACGGAATTCCGGCGGTCAGCGTGACTGAATCAAAAATCCTGAAGTCGCCCGAAGCTCAGGACTTGTGCTATATCCTTCAGGCGATCGACAAAAATACCGCATCCAATGTAAATCGTGCGCTGTTCACTGTTTTTATCAATTCAAACAAAGAAAAGATTCAAAAACTGGACGGTGAAAAAGTGATTGAAAAATTCAAGACTTTTAAGGAATTGTGGCAAACTCAGGGCGTGTATGCGATGATGATGAATTTTATTTCCGAATTTCAAATCAAAGAAAATGCGCTGGCCGGAAAATTAAAAGATTCCGAAAGAAATATCACCAATCTGTATCATCTGCTGGAATTGTTGTACAAAACCGAAAACCGTCAGAAGATGAATCCGACGGAACTGATTGACTGGCTGAAAATCAATATGAGTCTTGACAGCAATGCTGAAGATGAATGGATTCAGCGGATTGAAAGCGATGAGGAATCTGTTAAAATCGCAACCATACATTCGAGCAAAGGGTTGGAATACAATATTGTTTTTGCTCCTTTTTTGGATTTGACCATTAGGAATAATGGCAATTCGGTGGTCAGTTTTCGTGATGATGGCGGACATTACAAATCGGCACCGCTCGATCAGCTTCCGGTTGAAAAACAGCGGATGTGTGATGTGGAATCGTTGCAGGAAAACAGAAGATTGATTTATGTTGCGCTGACCCGTTCGGTGTACAAATGTTTTGTGTTTACCAGCACCTGGAGCGGTTTCAATGATTCTGCACTGAAACCGTTTGTAAAAAACCGGGAATACAATGAATTGATTTCAGAATGGGATGCTGAATCAATCGATTCCAAACAGAAATATGTGCCATCACAAAATTTAGAACAAATAATCATAAGACCCGATCATTTTTATCTCGGTCATAAATCATGGCAAAGAATGAGTTATTCGGGACTGGCAGCCAAAAAGGATTGGATTCCAAAAGATCAGTTTTTGGAAAGTGATAATGACTATGACCGTTTTGTTTTCAGCAGATTGGGCAAGGGCGCCAGAACCGGTACTTTGCTGCACGGAATTTTTGAGAAAATCGATTTTTCACAATCGGATGAGCAGTGGAATAATACTTTAAAAAGAGAATTGGAAGGATACAAATCTGAAAATGCATCTGATTACAATGAATTCAGCCAAATGCTGATCCGTCTTTTGAATCAGGTGCTGAATGCCGATTTACCCGCTGCCGGCAGCAGTTTCAAACTCTCTGAAGTCAGACGTTCGGATTGTCTGCACGAACTTGAATTTGATTTTCCGGTTTTCGAATTTATGCCAAAAGAACTGAATCAAATTTTACCCGACAACAGGATTACGGTTTCGGATCGTTATCAGTCTCAGATCGAAGGTCTGATGACCGGTTTTGTGGATTTGTTTTTTGAACACAGTGGTAAATATTATGTACTTGACTGGAAATCAAATTATCTCGGCCCGAATGTAGAAGATTATTTGGCAGAAAATTTAGATAAAGTGATGACCGAAAACAATTATCATCTCCAGTATTTGATTTATTCACTTGCCATAAAAAAATATCTGAAAAGCCGTTTGGGTGGAGATTTTGATTTTGATCGTGATTTTGGCGGCGTATTTTATTTGTTTTTAAGAGGAATGCGTGAAGGAACATCAAACGGAGTTTTTTATAAAAAAGTAAGTTCGGAGGAATTGACGAGATTGGAGGAATTGATTTCGGTGGGTGTATGAGAAAAGTAAACATACAACCGCATTCGGAGTCGGTATTTTGTTAGGGTTTTGTTTTTTTGCAGAAAACCGGATATGGGCTGTAAATTCAATCTTCAATCTCGATTGTTTTAGGTTTTTCAAAAAGATTCTTCATACGTTCAATCATCTTTTTTAATTTTACAATTCAATTCATTCACTTAAAATGAAAATTCACAAAAATCTTTATATCAGCGGAAAAGTTCAGGGTGTTTTTTACAGAAAATCAACCAAAGAAAAGGCAGACGAACTCGGAATCAGAGGTTATGTAATGAATATGCCTGACGGCAGTGTTTATGCAGAAGCGGAAGGCGAGGAGTCTGATATTTCGAAATTCATAGCCTGGTGTCATATCGGTCCGGCATCTGCAATTGTCACAGAAATCAAAGTTGAAACCGCAGAACTTACAGATTTCTCCGATTTCCGGATTTGGAGATAAAAAAATGCGACAAAGTCAATTGCCGCATTTTATCGTATGAATTTGAATTATTTATTCTTATACATTTCCTCTGCAAGCTGTACCGCTTTGTAGGCATCGATCACACCTCCGCTGACAGAAATATCTTTGAGCTGATCGTTTTTATTGACCGAATTCATAATGATCTGTTTTACTTCAACCGCAGTCAGTTTCGGATAATGTGACCACACCAGCGCGGCAACTCCGGCTGTAATCGGTGACGCCATACTGGTTCCCTGAAGTTCCTTGAATTTGTCATGCGGAACAGTTGACAAAATCTGATTTCCGGGCGCAAATACATCTACCGATTTCTTGCCGTAATTTGAAAAACTTGATTTCAATACATTCGGATCCGGATTGGACGCACCGACTGTGATGATCGATTCGATGATCTTATTTCCGTTGTCATCAAAATTTGTCGGATAATGAGTGTCTGAGTCAATATCGAGATTGTCATTTCCGGCAGCTTTCACCAGCAGTGCACCTTTTTTCTCTGCATAACGCATTGCATCCCAAACCACTTCTTTGTCGGGTGAATAATCTTTTCCAAAAGACATATTCAGGATTTTTGCACCGTTGTCCACCGCATAACGGATTGAATTTGCAACATCTTTGTCTCTTTCGTCTCCGTTTGGAACCGTTCTCACACCCATCAGTTTCACTGAATTTCCTGCAATTCCGTCAATTCCTTTTCCGTTTCCTCTCACTGCCGAAACCAGACCGGCAACGTGGGTTCCGTGCAGCGCATCGGGTCCTTCCACATCATTGTTTCCGTATTTGCTCTCGGTTTTGTTGCTGTAATCATCGCCTACGATTCCTCTTGAATCAAAATCCAGATTGTAGTGATAATCAAGCTGTGACTGAAAATATTCGATTCCTTCACCCAATTGTTCGGAAATTTCTTGATGAATCTGTTTCATCGTTTTGCCTTCCCATTCTTCTTTAGGCGTCATTCCGAACATCATCAGCGCCGTCATTGATTCTTCGGTCGGCTGATATTTGCTCAAATTGTTTTCGTTGATCGGTTCATCGCCAAAGAATTCAATCAACGGCTGAAAGCCTTTATCAACCTGGTCTTTGAGCGTGGTAAATTGTGTCAAACCTGATTTTGCTTCGATCTGCTTTTTTGCAATTATAGATTTCAGCTTCAGATAATCTTCATATTTCTCAGGAAATTTGGTTTCGTTTTCATTGTTTTTTGCAGCATCCGAACTTTCAAACAAAGGCAGATACCCCTTATAAACCCTGACGATTTCCAGATTGTCACCGTTCACATTTTTACCGTCTTTTCCGCCGATAAAATTCCAGCCGTTTACATCATCGATAAAACCGTTTTTGTCGTCATCTTTTCCGTTTCCGGGTTTTTCCTTTGGATTGACCCACATATTTTCAGCCAGATCGATATGATCCGTCTGAACGCCGCCGTCCAGTATTCCCACCACCAGCGGATTTGCTTTTCGGTTGTGTTCTTTCAGAAACTGCCAGGCTTTTTCTGTATTCACACCGTAAACGCCGGTATCTTCAAAACTGTCGTTGTACCAGACTTTTTCGGTTCTCAGCAAAATCGAGTCCTGAGCATTTGCAGTTGCAAAAAGCAGGACAGCCATTCCGAAACACATGAATAGTTTTTTCATATTTTTTGATTTAATTGAATTTTTCTGAGCCCAAATTTGATTCCAAATTCAGATTTTTTGCAGATAAGTCGAAAAAACTCAGAATTGGTTACATTGTGATTCTGTTTCATTTAATCTTCGGAAAAATCTAAACCGGTTCTTAATATCCGCAAATCGTATCATCACCTCTCGGATCGGCACCGCCTTCATAACTTCCGTCTGGATTCACCATGATCGCATCGACTCTTCCCCAGGTTCCGTCTGTCCAACCCCACGGACTTTTTCCGACCAATTTATATCCTTTCTGGCTCAGTTTTTTTCTAACATCTTCCGCAATCGCTTCTTTTTCCACAAAAACTTCGTCGGGCAGCCATTGGTGATGAAATCGCGGAGAGGCAACCGACCGGGAGATGCTCTGATCAAATTCAATCACATTGATCACCGACTGAAAAACCGAAGTGATGATGGTTGATCCGCCGGGTGTTCCGATTACCATGAAAAGTTTTCGGTCTTTTTCAATGATGGTTGGCGTCATCGAAGACAACATCCTTTTTCTGGGCTGTATTGAATTTGCTTTGCCGCCTGTCAGTCCGTACAGATTGGGTGCGCCGGGTTTGACCGAAAAATCGTCCATTTCGTTGTTCAATAAAAAACCGGCCTTTTCGACAACGACAAACGAGCCAAAAGCACCATTCAAAGTGGTGGTTACCGAAACAGAATTTCCGTCCTTGTCAACCACATTGAAATGAGTGGTCTGAAATTTTTCGGCGGGAACAAAATTGCTCTCACCGACTTCTGAACTTGGCGTAGCACGATCAAATGAAAAATTTTTCATCCTCAAAACCGAATTTTCTCTGCTGATCAATTCTTTGATCGGAACTTTTACAAAATCAGGATCGCCCAGATAAACCGAACGGTCTGCATAGACCCTTCTTTCGGCTTCCACCATAGCCTGTACGGTTTTTTCCTGCTGAAAACCCCAATCGCTCAACGGATAATTTTCAACCGAATGAAAAAGCGAGATCAGCGCAATTCCACCGCTTGAGGGCGGCGGCATCGAAATGATTCTGTAATTTTTATAATCACCGACCACCGGTTTTCGCCAGACAGCTTTGTAATTTTTTAAATCTTCGATCGATATGATTCCGTTTCCTTTGTTCATTTCATCGACGATATATTTTGCGGTGGTACCTTCATAAAAACCTTTCTTTCCCTGTTTTTGAATCAGTTTCAGTGTTTCCGCCAATTCTTTCTGAACAAGAAGGTCGCCGCCTTTCCAATTTTTTTTCACTGTAAAAGCAGTTCCTTCAGGATTCCATCTGACAAAACGTTCAGATGCCGAATTGAATTCATTTGCCTGTGCATCAGTAACTTTAAAGCCATTTTCAGCCAGATCAATTGCAGGCTGCAAAACTTCTTTCCAGCTCAGTTTTCCATATTTCTTATGTGCTTCTTCCATACCGGCAACCGTCCCTGGAACACCTGAAGCCAGCTGTCCAAAGAGACTCAGCTCTTTAATCGGATTTCCCTCCGAATCGAGATACATTTTTTCAAATGCCTCTGCAGGTGCGGTTTCACGAAAATCAAGCGAATTGTACTGACCGTCCGCAGAACGGTAAACCAAAAAACCGCCGCCGCCTATATTTCCGGCTATCGGCAGAGTGACACTGAGCGCGAATTGAACTGCAACCGCTGCATCAACTGCATTTCCTCCTTTTTTTAAAATCTCAATTCCAACCTCTGAAGCTTTTGGATGTGCGCTGACGACCATTCCGTTTTGAAAAGTCTGACCTATGGATAAGACCGGAATGAGAAGGACTGAAAAGAATTTAACAATGAGATTTTTCATAAGGACTTATTGGGATGATAAATCTACAAACTCTCAATGAATTGTAAAAGCTTTCAATGATTTCATAACGAGCAGTATTACAAATCAATAAATAATTATTGAAATGTTAAATTTTTTTATAGTTTTACCGCGAATTACCTCCAACCAAACCTCAGATTGTAAAACTAAAAATGTAACTCAATGAGAAACTATTTACACTATCTGTTGATTTTGCTGTTTGGAGCTACCCATTGGGGTATGGGTCAAACGCCTCAGCAGTCAGCGAAAATCGCTACAAGTTATGATCAGAATGAACTGAGCAAACTTAAAAACGAAACGGATTTAAAATATCAGTACGAAAGGAACAGGGTGTTGGATCTCGCACCAAAAATGGGACTCCCGCTTATTATAGATGATGGTGTTACACGTTCCGAACTTCAACGAATTCTTCCTGACGGAACTCCGATTTATTATATTACTAACAATAAAGATGCTGCGCATTCTACCCGAACAGACCATCTTAATGCCGGAGGATCGCTTGGATTGAATCTGATGGGTCAGAATATGACTGCTTATGTTTGGGACAGTGGCATTGCAAGAACAACTCACCAGGAATACAACGGACGCTATACAGTGGGTGATGGTACGACCGCAAGAAGTGACCATGGTGCCCATGTGACCGGAACCATAATTGCATCGGGTGTACAGGCTCAGGCCAAAGGAATGGCACCCCAGGGCAGAGTCAGGGGTTATGATTGGAACAATGATTTGAGTGAGGCAACGACCGCTGCAGCAAACGGTATGCTGCTTTCAAATCATTCCTACGGTTGGAGGAGTGATCAGCTTGCTTCCTGGTATTTTGGAAACTATCATCAGGAGTCTGCCAGCTGGGACAATATAATGTTCAATGCACCCTATTATCTGATGGTGAAATCGGCTGGTAATGACGGTACTGCAAATTACAACATAAATCCGCTTGACGGTGTAACCGGCTACGACAAGTTGACAGGCGCCGGTACCAGTAAAAATTCATTGGTGATTGCCAATGCACAGGATGCAAATGTGAATTCAAACGGTGATCTGATCAGTGTCTTAATTAATTCGGGAAGCAGTCAGGGACCGACTGACGATTATCGGATTAAACCCGATATCACAGGTAACGGTACCGGACTTTATTCATCAATCAGTACAGGCAACTCTGCTTATGACACCTATACCGGTACTTCGATGTCTTCACCCAATGTAACCGGAACACTGCTGCTTCTTCAGCAGCATTACAATAATATAAATTCCAGTTTTATGAAGGCAGCCACTCTGAAAGGTTTGGTGCTTCATACAGCCGATGATGCGGGGCCGGTCGGGCCGGATGCGGTCTGGGGCTGGGGATTACTGAATGCAAAACGAGCTGCACAGGTCATCAGCAATAACGGAAACGGCACACTGATTCAGGAACTTACACTGAACAATGGTCAGACTTATGAATTTGATGTTTATTCGGATGAAATAAATAATCTGATGGCATCCATCAGTTGGACTGACCGTCCGGGACCTGGCAGGACCGGAGAATTAAACAATACATCTCCGGTTCTTGTAAACGATCTCGACCTACGAATCATCAAAGGAGGCACAAGCTACGAACCATGGAAGCTGACAGGTGTGACCACCAATGCGAAGGGGGACAATTTCAGAGATCCTTACGAAAGGGTGGAAGTTTCAAATCCTACGGGTCAGTATAAAATCAGAATTACACACAAAGGCAGTCTGACCGGAGGAAGTCAAAATTATTCATTGATTATTACCGGTATATCCGATCAGCCGATTGAGTGTAACCCGGATGTTCCTATGGGTCTGACAGCAACTTCTGTAGGCACCACAACGGCGGATCTGATCTGGAATATGATTCCGGCAGCCGAATACGATTTCAGATATCGGGCAACCGGCAGCGGTTCCTGGATTACTTCTTCAACCGCAACCAATTTTGTTTCGTTGACCGGATTGACACCAAATACAGAATATGAGGCGCAGATTCGTTCCAAATGTTCCGGAGGAAGCAATTCAGCCTGGTCTTCATCTTATATTTTTACAACACTGCTCCCAAGTGACGATTGCGGTGTTGATTATGAAGTCAATATGGGAGGTACTGCTTTGGGAGATACTTCAGCCGGAATTGTTTTGGCCTCTGACTTCCCGGTTGGGGCGGATGTTGACATGACGGTTGGAACCGTGAAATTCCCAATGAGTAATCAGGTATCGACTGTCAAAGTTTCTTTTTATAAGGATGAATCAGGAACACCGGGTGACGAAGTGCTTTCGCCAACTTCAGTTGTGCCTGTATCTCAAACTTTATTGAGCGGCGATGTGTATGAAATTGCTTTGGATCTCAGTTCATTGAATTTGGAGCTTGAAGGAGGAAGCACAGGAACCAATTATTGGATGGCAATCACCACAACTTCTACTGCTGGCAATAATAACTTTTGGAGATCCACAGATCAGATTTATAACGGAACAAACGCATACGGCTCTCTTGACAATTATGCTTCATTTGAAAATCTGTCAAGCTACGGCTATGTATTGGATTTTGCATTTACCATTGAAGGTGACTGCGGTGGAAATGACCAATTTTCGGTGGTAACTTCAGCAAATCCAGCAGCAGGCGGTGCGACCACAGGTGACGGTACTTATGACGAGGGCGATACTGCAACCGTAAGTGCAACAGCAAATGCAGGCTATACTTTCATCAACTGGACAGAAGGCGGAACTGTGGTTTCGACCAATGAAGATTACAGTTTTACGGTAACCTC
>JBAYPM010000005.1:0-96923 GCA_041677705.1 Weeksellaceae bacterium
ATCCTTTCCCTGGAGACACACTGTATTACGCAAAAGAGTATGGTGATTTATCTGTTTATTTGACAGTTAGCAGGGTAAATTACACCACGATTACTTACAAACAGCAAATATTTAAATCCGGGGAAGCGCATAAGAAGGAAGAGGGAATGGCACATCTAAATCCTTATGATATTATAAATGGAGATGGTTTTTCAATAAGTGAAGATGAAGATGGCAAGATGTATTGGTCAATTTTTTTTAGAGATCAGAAATCAGATGGCTGTTTTACAGATGTTTACATAGGCTCAAATAAAAATCTTGCAGCTATGGAAAATCATTGTGTCAGTAAATTTCGATACAATTCAGAGAAGAACCATATAACTTTAAAACAGATAAAGAACGAAGAATAATGTATTCTGTATGTAACAGAAAAACAAAAAACCTCCTTGAAAGTTGATTTCATAAAATAACTCAGTTAGGAACCAATCATATAGAGCGTTTTAACCTGAATCTGAGAACCCACCTGAAACGGCTGAACCGCAGAACGATTTGTTTTTCAAGGAATTTCAGCATTATTTCAGCTGTTTTGAAGATTTATTTTTGGTTGTAAGTGAATGAACTTCACCAATTTCCCAAAATCACAAATCTCTTTTCTTCAGAATCCAATAAGACAACCAGCTGAAAATCGCAAAATAAACAAAGGCAGCAATCACAAATGAAGGATTGACCGTTGAATAATTAAAAATCGATCCGCCGATAAAAAAACCTTCGGTATTGATATCCGGAAAGTCAATCAGTTTTGAAGAAGTGTTCAGCGGCAGATAGTTGGTCAGATAAAAATCATAGGGATTGATGTTTTTGAAACCGTCACCCATCATCGCTCTGATGATCACTTCGCCTGCCGAAATCAAACCCTCACCCATCCACAAAACGATCAGACCGAGAAATGCAAATGCAGTTCTTTTGAGCAGTATCGACAAAAACAGACAGATCGAGAAAAACAGATTGAGTTTCAGAAAATAAACCGCCACAAACTGAATTCCCTGAAAGATATCTTCCTGATTTTTTGAAAATGCAAGTCCGAGACCCAATGCGATTCCAAATACAAAAAGAGTGGACAGAAATGCAAAGATCAGATTGGTCAGCATCTTTGAAGCAAGAAATTCCTTTTTGCTCAAACCGTCTATCAGATTCTGTTTCAGTGTGGAATTTGTATATTCCGCAGTTACGTTGGTAATGATGATCACACCGATAAAAATTTTCAGAATCGAGATCAGATAAGTCAGATTCTGCCAAACGATCGGAAATTCAAACATTCCCATTTTGACGATGTTCACCTTCACTCCGCCGATGGTCGGTTTGATGTTGGCGAGTATAAATCCGGCAGCGATCAGCAGTACAAAGTAGATGATCGTAAAAGTACGGGTGGCTTTGTAATAAAAGATTTTATTCCATTCTATTTTGAGCAGCTTCATCATGATCAGTTTAATTTTTGGGTGATTTGCAGGAATTGATTTTCAAGACTTTCTTTTCGTTTGACCAGATGGCTCAGAACGATTCCTTTTTCAAACAGCATACGGTTGAGCGTTTCCGCATCCAGATCTTCTCTGAGCAAGGCTTTCAGCCATTTGTCATTTTCCTGAATTTTTTCAAATGCAGAAATTTCGGAAAGCGCAGTTTTCAGTTTCTGATGGTCTGCAGATTCGAGTTCAAAATAACCGAAACTGTGGGTCATCTCATCCACAGGGCCGGAATACAATGTTTTTCCTTTTTCAAGAATCACCACATGCGAACAGACTTTTTCAACTTCGTCCAAAAGATGGCTTGCCAGTATGATGGTGGTCCCGTCGGCGGCAATCTTCTGAATGATTTCTCTGATTTTGATGATTCCCTGCGGATCGAGTCCGTTGGTCGGTTCGTCCAGAATCAGAACTTCCGGGTCGTTGAGCATTGCGGCAGCGATGGCAAGACGCTGTTTCATACCCAAAGAATAGGAACCGAATTTGTCCTTTTTTCTGTCGTAAAGATCGACGATTTTTAATTTCTCGTCGATTTTTGAATAGGACACACCCTTGATTTCTGCCGTGATTTCAAGATTTTTCTGAGCCGACAGATAAGGATAGAAATTCGGATGTTCGATGATCGCGCCAATCTTTTTCAGCGAAGAAACCGAAGCTTCTTTTCCAAACCAGCGCCATTCGCCTTTGGTCGGATTGATCACATTGAGGATCATACCCAGCGTGGTCGATTTTCCGCTTCCGTTCGGACCGAGCAGACCGTAAACATTTCCTTTTTCGACCGAAAAACTGAGATCGTCAACCGCGGTCAGTTTTCCAAAGCGTTTTGTCAGATTTCTAATTTCAAGTACGTTTTCCATAATCAGAATTTCATTCGAAGTTGAATTAATGAATTAGTATGCCAATTTCCAAAAATGTAACAGCCGGACACAAAAAACATCCGAAAATCAATTCCGGATGTTTCTGTTTTTTCAATTAATATTGATTTTATTTTTTAACGATCTTATTGATTTTAACCGAATTGTCTTTCAATGTGGTTTTAATTAAATAAACACCGTTGGGGAGATTTTGTAAATCAATTGACTTAGCATTCAATTTTTCAGAAACCAAATTTCCGCCAAAATCAATGATTTCAATTTTTGAAACCGGCTGATCCGATTGGATTGTTACCATTCCGTTTGTCGGATTCGGATAAACAATAACCTTTGATTGGTCCAAATCATTTACCGACTGGGTGTCTCCTTCAATCACAACATTCTGTGCAAAAGCAAAATTTCCGCCGTCTCTGTTCTCGGACCAGAGCGCAACGCTCTGGCCGTTTATGTTTTTTGTAAAATCATATCTGAATTTATTTCCTTGGCTGGTTGCAATCATCCTGTATTCTTCGGGCCAGACATAATTTCCGTCCGCATCAAGCAAAACCACGCCCAACTGTATCGGGTTGACTCCGTCGCTGATATTGTTTGAAAACAAAAACAGCGGCTGATTGTCAGCCAGCTGCAAATCACCGACCGAAATCCAGTTGGCAGAAGACACCGGAAAGATCTCTTTTGCATTTTCACCCAATTGTCTTTCGCCGGTTTCTTTATTGTATTTCTGAACAAACTGACCGTATTCGGACTGGAGGTCATTGCAGACATTTGCAGTTGCCCAGATATAATCCGAACTTGGGTCAAAAGCAATGGCGGTCGTCATTTCATAAAAGGTGTCATCGGTCGAAAAATCGATTCCGTCCACACCCCAGGGAATGGTTCCGTCCGGATTGATCCTTTGAAGAAACGAATCAAAACGAAAACCGGTTGAACCGTAATAACCAAAATAAACCACATCACCGTCCTGAAGCAGCGGATATCTGCGGTTGCTCGCCATGGTCTGATTTGAAAATGATTCAATTCGCCAGATTTCATTTCCGTCAGCGTCAAACTTTAATGCATCCATAGTGGAATTGATCGTCCAGCTTGTCGCTTTGGTATGCAGCAAAACGATAAACGAACCGTCAGAAAGTCCGGCGAGCTCACCGATATTGGTATAAGGCAATGAAGTATTGACCGATGAAACTGTAATCGGCGCAGCCCAAACTGCCGATCCTGTCGCATCATATTTCATCAGCATACCGTTTGAACCGCCCATCCATCCGACAAGCACACCGCCATCGGGCAGTGCAAGCAGTTTCAAATCCCAGCCATCGGGAATGCTGATTCCTTCTTCGCCGTACAGCTGAGTCCCGTCGGGCGAAATCTTGTTGACATAGCCGATCGAGCTGTTGGTCGCAGTAAAACCGATATAGACATTTCCTTCCTCATCGGTCACATTTGAACGGGTCGCCGTCCAGGTTCCGTTGTCCGCCACCGAATTGACAAGCATACCGTTTGATCCGAACTGAAGATTACCGTCCTGATCCAACAGCTGAGCCCTTAATTGATAACCTGCATCTTCGTCCCAAAAGACCACCCAGGTTTTCCCGTCGTTTGTTCCCACCGACTGTATATCGCTTGTATGGCTGTCTGCCACAAGTGTATTGACATCATAATCATTTGTCCATTGGCCAAAAGCCGAAGAACAGAATAAGCCAATCAAAAAAAGATAAATTGTTTTCATTCAAATTGTTTTTAATCCAATAAAGTTCGGATTAAAATCAACAGAAATAAAAAAAATCTGAATTTATTTTTTAAAATTATTTTATTGAAGCCGCTGAATCTCAATGCAATTGAGCAATTACACCAAAAAAACAGTCACAAAAAAACCTCAGAAAGCAACTGCGCTTTTTGAGGTTTTAACCATTAAAAAAGTTTTTTAATTTCACATTTTGTCAAGATAATCTTCGGGGGTCTTTGCAAAAGTTTCTTTACAGCTTTTGCTGCAGAATCCGTAAAGTTTGTCGTTGAGATGGATTGTATCCCGAACCATTCCCTGTTTCATTTCCATATTGCAAATCGGATCGATCTTGTTGTCCACTTCCACATTGAGCGCCTCAGCCATCTCAGTTCCGTGATTGTCGTGTCCGTCTGGTTTGTTTTCATTTCCTCCGCATGAGAAAATAAATGCAGCCATCGCAAATGCTGCCAAAATTGTTCTGATCTTCATCTCAAAAATCGTTTTAGGATTAATTTCAGTGCAAAGATAATGATTGATTTGCAAACAGTATCAATGAGATGTATCAGTCCGTGATTAAAATACCAAAAAGTCTCCTTAGCGAAAATTAATTTCTAATTTTGTTGACAGACTAAATTTCAAAATAAAAAGTGAATCCGGAAACGAACAATATCAGACTCAGATGGGAACAGCTCAAATCTTATCACCCCGAATTGAGTCCTACAACAGCAGCAGAGAAACTAAAGGTGAGCGAAGTTGAACTGTTTCAGTCGGCAAGAGGTGAAAATCTGAAAATTTTAAATGATCATTTTGGTGATTTGTTTGCCGAGATTGAAAAAATTGAAGATTTCAAAATTCTGACAAGAAACAAAAGCTGTATTCAGGAAATCAACGGAAGTTTTAAAATTGAAAATCAGCAGGACGGCGGAATCCTGAAAATAGCAAATGAATCGGGAAATCTGAGCATTCGATTTACTGAACTCAAATATTGTTTTTCAATCCAATCGGAAACCGAAAATTCATTCCGCTTTTTTGATTCAAAGGGTTCAACCGTGTTGAGAATCATCACAAGACCGGATACCAATCAGAAAATATTTGATGAAATCACCAAAAAGTTTACTTCAAAAGATCAGGATGAAGAACTCAAAGTCGAAACGGCTGAAACTGTCGTGAACCAGAATTTTGCAGAAATCAATCTTCAGGAATTTCACAATGACTGGAAAAATCTGGATTATATAGATGGTTTTCAGAAAATTATGAAGAAACACAATTTGAGCAGATGGCAGGCGGTTCTCAATGCACCCGATGTGTTTTTTGCTTCAAAAATTAAAAACAGAAAAGTTGTGAATTTGCTCGAAGAAATCATTGAATCAGAAATTCCAATAAAAATTTATACCGAAAACAGCTGCTGCGTACAGTCCTACCATGGGATCATTGAAAACGCCTCATGGCACGGCTCCTGGTTCAATGTGTTTGCGACGGACTTCGGATTTCATTTTGATTCTTCAAAAGTGATTGAAAGCAGAATTGTCAGAAAACCGACCAATGCAGGCATAATCAGCTCAGTCGAGTGTTTTGACGGAAATGATGAAATGATGTTTGAAATTTTCTGTGATCGTGAAAACGATGATCCGGAACTCAATGAGTGGCGTTCACTGCTGAATCAGTTTGAGGATTGAAATTCAGAACCGGGAAAAATAATTGAATGCACCCAATTAAAAATCAAACAGAAATGAATTCAATTCAGATTGTCAATCAGGAAGACATCAGATTTCTGACATCAAAAGACAGTGTGATTCAGCGGATCGACGATGAATATGGTGCACCGCCCGACTGGCGCAGGAAACCGGATTTTGAATCGCTTTCAAAAATCATACTTGGTCAGCAGGTCAGTCTTGAATCTGCGGAATCTCATTTCAACAAATTAAAAAATTACATCGGAAAATTTGATCCAAAAAACATACTCAAACTTTCTGACGAAGAAATGAGAAGCTGTTTTATCAGCCGTCAGAAATCAAAATATCTGAGAGAACTGTCAGATTCGATTTTGTCAAGAAAAATTATTTTTGAAGAATTCGGTCTGATGAATGATGATAAAATCAGGGAAAAACTGATTTCAATCAAAGGAATCGGCAGCTGGACAGCAGATGTGTTTATGCTATTTTGTCTGCAGTCAAAAGATATTTTTCCGATTGGTGACATAGCTGTGATCAATACCGTCAAAGAGTTGTATGAAGTTGCCGAAAGAGATGAAATCTTACAGATTGCCGAAAGATGGAAACCCTGCCGTTCACTCGCCACCTTTTACATGTGGCACTATTATCTGACAAAAAGAGGCAGAATTGCAATTTATTGACTATCTTAGTCATCCATTCTGCAAAAAATACGAATACATGAAAGCGATTTATTTTTTGATGATAATCGCAATCTGCGGTTTCATTCAGGCACAGCAAAAAATTTCTGAGATTGACCTTGACCAGTATCTCAACAAAAAAGTTGAATTCTGCGACAAGGTTTATGGCACTTATGTCACCCAAGGCAAGAAAAAAGTGGCATTGCTCAATCTGGGTGCCGACTATCCGAACAATCTGCTGACAGTTGCAATTTTTGAAAGCGACTGGAAAAATTTTGATTACAAACCGGCTGAGTTTCTGAAAGGAAAACAGATTTGTGTAAAAGGGAAACTGATTCTTTACAAAGACAAACCGGAAATCATCGTCAACAAGCCGGATCAAATCAGACTGAACTGAGGTTTAAACCGACCCTAAAACAGCAGGATCAAATAATAAACCAAAGCGGCGATCAGCGCAGAAACCGGAATGGTCAGTATCCATGCCCAAAGCAGATTGATGGTAACCCCCCACCGGACAGCCGATACTCTTTTTGTGACACCCACGCCGATGATTGAACCGGTAATGGTATGGGTGGTAGAAACCGGAATTCCCAAAAACTCGGTCAGATAAAGTGTAAATGCACCCGCTGTTTCAGCAGCCACCCCTTCAAGCGGTGTAACCTTGGTAATTTTGGTTCCCATTGTTTTTACGATTTTCCATCCGCCGCTCATCGTTCCGAGACCGATCACGATAAAACTGACAAGCGGCACCCACCAGTAGTCATGTACAAAATGGTCAAAACGATTTTCAGCATTCAGCCATTCGACATCACCTCTTTGAACATGATAAAAAATAACGGCTGCACCAATGATTCCCATTACTTTCTGTGCATCATTACCTCCGTGGCCCAAACTGAAGATGGCGGATGAAAAAAGCTGAAGTCGTTTGAAAATATCCTCTGCCCTTTTGTGCGAAATCCGCCGACAGGCATTCATAATCAATATGGTGATAAAATAGGCGACGATCATACCTATGACAGGTGCGAGAAATATAAACAGGAAAATCGGCAATACTTTAACATAATTGATTACATCCTGTCCGTTTTGTGCAAATGCGCCCACATGTGCAAGTGCTGCACCTATAAATCCTCCGATCAGTGTGTGTGATGAAGAGGACGGAATACCAAACCACCAGGTGATGATGTTCCAGATGATGGCGGCAATGATTCCCGCCAGTATGACTTCGAGTGTGATGAAATCGGGGTTGATCGATTTTGAAATCGTCTCACCGATATTGAAATGACCGATCCAGTATTTTGATATAAAATAAGCTCCAAAGTTAAAGGTTGCTGCCCAGAGAACCGCCTGAAACGGAGTGAGCACACGGGTAGCAACGATGGTCGCAATGGCATTGGCCGCATCGTGAAAACCATTGATGTAATCAAAAATCAATGCCAATATGATAATGATGATCAGTAGAATCAGTTGCGAATCCATTCAGCTGCAGTTTTTAGGAGTGTTTGACTGCTATCACTTCGAGCACATCGGCTACCAGTTTGCATTTGTCAGACGTATTTTCGAGTGCCGAAAAAATTTCTTTGTATTTGATGATTTGTTTTACATCCTCATATTTATCGAAAATCTCAAAAATTTCCTTGTCATAAATATTGTCCACTTTGTTTTCGATTTTGTCAATCTTCTCACAGCATTTGATGACCGTTTTCAGATCGTTGAATCCTTCAAGCGAAGTGATCGCTTTCTGAATCAGCAGACAGGCTTCCAAATTGGCTTCTGTAATTTTTCGAATTGATTTTTTCACTTTCTCCACCTGATAGAGTCTCATTCTTTTTGAGGATGCATCAATATAGTCAGCTACCTCACTCATCTTGTTGACCAGAGAATTGATGTCTTCACGGTCAAATGGTGTCAGAAAATTCTTACTGAGCTCAAAATTAATCCTTCTGTCGATTTCTTCAGCTTTGGCGTCGAGCTTTTCAAGTTTTTCAAAGAATTCAAGGCGTTCGTCTGCTTTCACATTGACTGCTTCGTGCAGTGTCTGAGCCATATTGACCAGGATTTTGGACATCTGATGAAAAAGCGGAAAGAATTTTTTATCCTTAGGAACTAAAAATTGCAGAAATTTATTAATTGACATTCTGTTTGATTAAATCCGCTACAAAAGTACATAAAAATATTGAGCGTAAAGTTCGAAATCCACCAAAAACAAATTACCCGAAAACAAAGGCTCCGGGTAATTGTATTTTTTTAATTGTCAATGGTTAATAATCCCAAGTGTTGCTGGTTTCACCGCCAAATTCCCAGGTCAGTGCAAAACGAAGTGTGTTTTCAAGTGCATTGTTGGTTTTTGAAACCGGAATCAGGTATGAGAAGTCCAATCCAAATGAATTGTATTTCAAACCGGCTCCCAATGTCAGATGCTGACGGTCACCCTTCATAGCACTTTCGTGGAAATAACCGCTTCTGATGAACAGCACATCGTTGTATGAATATTCGAGCGAAGCTGCCCAATTGAATTCCTGCATTTCTTCTTTGAAACCGCCCGGCGCGTCACCGAACGAGCTGAACATTCCTTCCACCACACCTTTGTTGGGGATGTATCTTGTGCCCGGAATTTCATTTCCGTCCGCATCTTTTTCATAAGTCGGAGTAGGTACCAGAAGTTTATTGGTTTCGAGTGTCAGTGCAACTGTGTTGAAATCATCAAATATAAAATCATAACCCACACCCAGTCTCAGATTGGTCGGCAGATAGGCTGCATTGTCTTCTGAATTTGAATAATCGAGTTTCGGGCCGATGTTGCTCACATTGAAACCGGCTCTCAGACGTCCTTCAAAGTTGTTCCAGTCGTGTCTCGGTGTCTGGTAGAAACCTGAAACGTCAACCGCAAATGTGTTGGCCGGCTGAACGGTACCGTCATCGATATTGTTGAACAGGTCAGAACGTATAAAACGCCCGGTCACCGCCATACTGTATGTATCAGAAAGTCTCAAACCATATGAAACATCAAATGAAAATTCGTTTGGTTTTGCAATCCCTGTGTTTACGATCTGGGTACCCACCAGTTCGGTCAGGTCGATTTCGCCAATGTTAAAATAATACAAACTGGCAGAAAGTGTGCTTCTTTCATCCTGTCCGAGGAAGGTATAGAAAGATGCGTTGAGCAGGAACACATCATCTGTGATGCTGCTCATATAAGGTGTATAGGAAAGCGCAACGCCCGAATAGCTTTTGCTGAAAGCATACTTTGCAGGGTTCCAATATTGTGAAAATGCATCAGGGGAGGTAGCTGCTCCCATGTCTCCAAGGCCCCCGGATCTTGCGTCGGGTGAAACTCTCAAAAACGGTGCACCCGTGAGTACCGGGTTTGGATCATTCTGTGCCGTTGCAAATATTGAAGCAAAAAACAATCCGATCATCAAAGTTCTCTTTATCATCTGTAATTATTTTAATATCACTAATTTTTCTATCGCGGTTGCAGAACCTTTGCATTCTTCGGGATTTACACCCCGCGCAGAAAGGCGGTAAATATACACACCTTTTCCGATTTTATCACCAAAATCATCCAATCCGTCCCACGGAATTGCGAATCTTCCGGTGCGGTATCCTTCACGCCAGGGCTCTGCAGAAACGGTCTGACGTATGGTCTTTACCAATTTTCCCGAAATCGTATAAATCTGGACCATTACATCGAGTTCTGAATCACAATTGTGTTCAAACTGGAAATAGGTCTGGTTGGTAAAAGGATTGGGCCAGTTCAGCAGTTTCTCAATATAGATGTGATCCGAGCCTTCCTCCATTACTACAAAATCTAACGTCTGTGTGGACGAATTATTGTTGATGTCCCAAGCTTTAAATACAATTTGATGATGACCGAGTTCCAGATTGTTCAATCTGTAAGTCACCTGTCCTTTCTGATAGTCCAAAACCTGAGGATTTGTACAGGGATTGTTGTCACCGCCTTCATAATATTCGTTGAGCACCATCGTGCCTTCCACATCCTGATCAAGCACTCCGGTGATGTCGTGACCGATGGCAACACCGCTTGTATTGATTCCGGTTTCATCCACCAGACAAGCCAAAAGATAAGGATTTCGGTTGGTGATACCTCCGTCAACAAAATTCAAATTGTTCATATACAGTCCGATGGTCGGTCCCTGATCGTCGTTCAAACCTTCCGGGTTCATATCTCCGATTTTAATCTTTTTTGTGGTGACACCGTCAATCACATTGTTGTGCGCATAAACGGTCAATTTCCCTTCTCCGATTTCATAATTGATGTCTTTCGGAATATAAAATTGGAATTTGAATTTTCCGTATTGTACATTGGTTCCGCCTTTAAATATGGTGTTCACCTGTTCTTTGTAATTCATCACACCCAAATCACCGTTTCTTTTGTTGTTGAGTGTGGCTTTATTTTCGGGTTTGTCAAACAGATTTGCATTTGCTTTTCCGTTGAATGAATTATCGCGCATCGTTCCGGTTTCATCCAAAACTTCGCCTTCGATTTCAACAAAATCCAATGCCCTCAATACACCGTCAAAGGTCTCGGCATCTTCTCCGTTGATCTTTGTAATTCTGATTTGCCTTGGCGGTCTCGGCACACTGAGCATAGGATCACCCAGCAGATTCACATTGATATGGTTGACACTTCCGAATGGATAATTTACTTTGGATGCTGTCAGCGCTTCCCCCAGACTCTGATAATTGTCTCCCACCACCTTGAGCAGCTGCTCCATGATTTTTTCATTGAACTGTTCACCGTAACTCACAAATACCGGCCGGCTGGTGGTTACCATTGCCGAAGCACCGCCCTGTGATGCTTTGAACATATAGACCCCGGCAGAAGGCAGATAAGGCAGATCCCAAACCGTAAATTCACAGGTGATGGTCATCACCACCGGCAGCCTTGAATAAAGTCCCGAAAAATTATTGAAATTGCTGATTTCCTCATAAGTAATCACACGGGTCTGAGACCAGCTTCGTGTTCCACCGTGACCGAAATAGACAATCAGCGCAGTACCGAGATTAAAAGAGTTTCCAATCAGCTGGTTGACCTGCGGGTATCTTGGCCCGGCAGAAGTTTGCTGCATCGGGAAGGAATCGAGATAGCCTTTTCTCAATGTCGCATAAGGAATGTTGGCATCAATAAAAACTCCCGATGTATTTTCAACGGTCTGATGAAAAGGCAAAACACCCTTGTCATCATCCACCACCAGCAGAAATCTGGTTTTCCAGTCTCCGAAAGAAGTTCCCTGATTGGGCAAAGCTTCATAAAATGCAAGTGTTTTGTCCACCATTGTTTTTGCCTCAGATGCATCATGCGCGGGAAAACGCCCCACACCGATATCCATCTGTGCAGAACCTGAAAGTGTCCATTCTGAAGGATATGCGGTATTGCTGATCACAACATCTGTATCGCCAAGCATTGTGAAATAATCGTCGGTTACAAATGAGAAATTGAGTGATGTTGAATTGAAACTGATGTAGGAAGGAACAAAATTTGAATTGTCCGGAATCCTGTCCTTGTAATCAAATGAAGAACCGCCAAACATCAGTACTGCTCTCAAAGGATTTCCGGTATCTCTGAGATGTTTCAAAAAATCACGGATGGCTGAAATATCCTGTGCACCGGACGAAAAATCATTGTAAATCTGGCTGGTGGTCACCACCGCTACTTTCAGCCCGTCGTGCTGAATTCTGAAATTGGCAAGCCGTGATGCTTCCGACAGATAATTGGGATGAGTGACAATTACATAATCAATATTTGTAAATGATCGGGTATCCTGATTGGCAACCGTTCCTGCATATTCAATTTCAGTATAGGCCGCACCCTCATTGAATGCGATAAATTCATTTTTAAAATACGGGCTGTTTGATCTGTATTTGTACACTCCGCCTGACGAAGTAACATTCATCGCATTTGTAATATCAGAAATATTCCAAACCGTACCTCCGCCCGAAAGTGCAAAACCGTATGTATTGCCGTCGTTCAGATCTTCGAGTCTTCTGAACTGCATCTGGTTTCCGTTAAAATTGAGCGAAGCTCTGTAAACTACTTCTATATAATCCAAAAATGTAAACGAACCCGGATTGGCTCCGTCGTTCATTGAAATTGTAAAATTAAATGTACTGCCCGAAACTCCGCTTACAGCAGTATTCACATACGAAACCGCAAAATCTCCGGCGCTGAAATTGCTGCCCGGCAATGAAACCCCGTTAAGACTTACCGTATAACTCACACCATTGGCTGATTTACCGACCAATCTGTATTTTGCATACAAATCTCCGGCAACCGGGCCTCCACCCTGAAGCGTAAAGGTCTGAGTTGGATTGACGCCAAAAGATTCGCCCACCCACTGTCTTCCGACCTGGTTCATATTGATTGAATCATTTTCATAAAACTGATACTCGTCGTATTGGTTGAATGTCTGAACCGGAGAATCGGGTATGTCCGAATTCTGAATCCTTTTGCCTGCTCCATTCCCAAAAGTTATAAAATAATAAGCAAAATCTGAATACTGATTGAATCTGTGGGTCAGAGTTGAAAGATCAGAAGTATTGAGCCGGTTCCAGTCGTGCGGCCCCTGACCGTAAAAAAGGATATAGTCGCTGCTGTCAAAACTTCCGTCTTCTTCACCCACAAATTTGACTGCATTTTCCTGCAACGCTCCGTATCTGAAATCACCCGGGTTTTCATTCAGCATCTTGCCGCCGTTTCCGTAAATCTTCAATGTTCTCGGGTCAAAGTTTGTCGGAATTTGATTTTGTTCAAAAAAAGATTTGTCAATTTTGAAAACACCCGATTTAGCAATTTTAATTTTGTACCAGTTTCCGGTTTTCAGTACACTCTGCGTTGAAGGGTCAAGCGTTCCTCCTTCATTGGTTCCTTGTGGAGCACCTGCCTGTCTGACAATCTGAAATGAAGTTACTTTTTTAATCTGTCCATTTTCTTTGACAAACGGCATCATACCTACGGTCAGCCGAAGTCCGCCAACGCCCTGATCAATCTTGGCTGTGTATTCGAGTTTCTCGGGTATGTCAGAAATATTCATTCCGCCTCTTTCGGATGCAGTAAGATTTGAATATTTGATATTGGTCAGACTGACTCTTTCAATTGAATTTGCAGTTTCTGAATATATATAATAAGGTATGCCGTTAAAAATGCTGTATCCTTCATTTCCAAAGAAAGGCATCATCGCACTGTAGCCGGCTCCGTTTGAATATTCCCTGGCACCTCTCCAGTCGATATTCACCGTTTGTGCACCTGCCAGTACGGCAAACAATAACAAAAAGGGCAGCAAATACTTTTTCATTTAGCTCTAACGAATTTTCAGCAAAAATAGTCTAAACACAATAAAAAAAGTACGCCTGCGTTATACAAAAGCAAATAAGTTTGAGAATTCAATTAAATTTATTTTATTTGCAAATCGTTTTTTGGGAAAAACTAATTTAAGAAACATATAACTAAAAATATGAATAAGGGTAGAATTTCAGCGATTCTTGTGTTGATTTTTTCAATAAGTATAGTAAGCTGTACCGGTCACCGAAGCGGAGGGACAAAAAAAGGCGGCGGTACCAAAAAGTTTACCAGTACCAGCGGATGGAAGCCAAACGATCAGAAAGGTTGGTTCTTCACCGGCAAGAAAGCAAAAATCAAAGCATGGCCAAATATGGTGTTCATCGAAGGCGGTTCATTTACTATGGGACTTGTCAAAGATGACGTCATGCACGATTGGAACAACTCACCGAGAAGAATGCAGGTGAAATCATTCTTTATGGGAGAAACCGAAGTAACCAATTATGAGTACAGAGAATATCTGACCTGGCTGAAAGTCGTTTTTCCGCCTACAGAAGAACAGTACAAATACATTTATGACGGCGCCCTTCCCGACACCGAGGTTTTCAACAACAAATTGTCTCCAAACAACTTTAACAATGAAACCTATCTGTTCGCTCCCGAATTCAGTTATTATCCCGTCGTTGGAATCTCATGGTTGCAGGCAAGCAACTATTGCGACTGGCTGACTGACAGAGCCAACGAAAAGGCGCTGATGAACAAAGGTGTTTTGAGCAAAGATTATTATGTAAACGAAGAGTACAACTACGGAACCAAATATTTTGATTTGGAATCCTACAAGCTCAATGACAGCAACGTCAAAGATGCAATCGATACGACAAGACTGGC
This sequence comes from Weeksellaceae bacterium, assembly GCA_041677705.1. Classification (GTDB taxonomy): domain Bacteria; phylum Bacteroidota; class Bacteroidia; order Flavobacteriales; family Weeksellaceae; genus Moheibacter. The sequence continues at coordinate 14,627 of JBAYPM010000005.1, forward strand.
AAAACAGCTCAATATCAGAAATACTAACCAGCGTGTACAAAAAGCAAATCAGGCTACCCGTTCGGGTGAAGTGGCTCCTTTCAGACTTCCGACAGAAGTGGAATGGGAATATGCAGCACTTGCACTGCCCGGCGACAGAGAGTACAACGCTTATCAGGGAAAACCCGTGGCTCAGAATGAACTGAGAGGCAAAAAAGGAAGAGAACGCGGATTCTATATGGCAAACTTCAAAGTCGGTAGAGGTGACTATTCGGGTATCGGTTCATTTGGAAATGACGGTGCAGATATCACAACAGACGTGAAAAGATATCAGTCAAACCAGTTTGGCGTTTACGGTATGGACGGAAACGTTGCAGAATGGACTTCAGATGTTTACCGTCCGATCATTGACGATGAAGCAAATGATTTCAACTATTTCAGAGGAAATGTATTCAAGGAAAACATCGACAACGGTGCCGGCGGATTTGAAAAATTTGAAGACGAAATCGAATATGATACACTCAACAACGGAAAACTCGCTTACAAGAGCCTTCCCGGAAAATATAAAAAAGAAATCATTACCGACAATACCAATTTCAGAGACGGTGACAGAATGTCCTGGCTGAATCCGAGATTCGAAGATGACAATTTCACCGGAATGACAACTGATTCACTCGGAAACATCATTGACGACGGAGGCGCAGGACTGGTGAAGAAAACCGATTCTGATACCCGTGAGATGTACAACTCACCGACCAGAAAATTCTATGTGGACGAAAAAGGAAGAGTCATTCTTGAAAAAGATGATGAAGCAAGAACCACTGAAATTTCTGACGAAGTTAGAGTTGTGAAAGGAGGTTCTTGGAAAGACCCGATCTACTGGCTCGATCCCGGACAAAGAAGATTCATGCATCAGGCAGAAGCTACCGGATGGGTCGGATTCAGAGTTGCGCAGGATTATCAGGGTGGTGATTCGGGCAAAACCAAACGATCAAAAACCGGAGTGAACAAGAGAAAATAATATTAATAATTCAAAAATAACCAAGCCCGATCCCATAAAAAGGATTGGGCTTTTTTCTACCTTTACACAATGAAAATTCAGGAACTGTATTCGCTGTTTTTGAAATCAGTTTCGGTTTCAATCGACAGCCGCACCACCCAGCCGGGTGCAATTTTCTTTCCGCTGAAAGGCGAAAACTCAAACGGAAACGAATACATCGAAAAAGCATTGGAATCCGGTGCACGTTATGCAATTACCGACCAAAAAGAGAGAGAAGACCCAAAAAGAAATATCCATTATGTGGAAGATTCGCTGACCGCACTTCAGGAATTGGCAAAATACCACCGGATCAAAATGAACATCCCAATCATCTCACTGACCGGCAGCAATGGAAAAACAACCACCAAAGAACTGCTCAGTGCGGTATTGTCAAAAAAATACAGACTCACCGCAACCAAAGGGAATCTGAACAACCACATCGGTGTGCCGCTGACACTGCTGACCATCAAAGCCAAACACGAACTTGCAATCATTGAGATGGGTGCAAATCATCAGAAAGAAATTGAATTTCTGTGCGGCATAGCACTTCCCGATTTCGGATACATCACCAATTTCGGAAAAGCACATCTCGAAGGTTTTGGCGGTGTGGAAGGTGTAATCAAAGGGAAATCGGAAATGTATCGTTATCTGGCCGCGAATTCAAAAACAGCATTTGTCAACTGCAATGATCCAATTCAGATGGAGCTCACTGCAAATTTGGAAAGGATTACATTTGGCAGTTGCGATGAACCGGATTTTAAATTTGAATATATTGAAAATCAACAGGGAAGGTGCCCAGAAATCAATTATCGAAAACATTCGTTTCAGAGCAGTCTGGTTGGCGCCTACAACGCACCAAACGTGGCAGCTGCTGTCGCTTTCGGTTTGTATTTTAAAGTTCCCCAGCAAAAAATAACCGAAGCGATCAGCGAATATGATTCGGGCGACAACAGGTCTGAGATCATTCAAAAAGAAAATCTCAAAATCGTACTCGATGCCTACAATGCAAATCCAAGCAGTATGGAAGCCGCACTGCTGAATTTTGAACGGATGGAAGGATCAAAAACTGCGGTTTTGGGCGATATGTTTGAATTGGGAGAAACCTCACAGTCTGAACATCAGAAAATTGCAGATCTTGCCTCAACACTCAATATCGATCAGATATTTCTGATTGGAGAGCATTTCAGTCAAATTAAAATTTCGAATACAAAAATCACTCTTTTTCAAAACAGAGACAGCTCAAAATTATATTTTGAAAAAAATAAAATCAGCACCCAACTGCTGCTGCTGAAAGGTTCAAGAGGAATGGCCCTTGAAAAGCTGCTTCCGATTTTTTGAATTCCGATTAATTTTATAATTTTGACCTGATTCTAAGCAGGGGTTTATTATGACAATCAAAAGAGGGATTTCCTTAGGAATATTTATTTTCATCAGTTTTTCATTTTTCAGTCAGGATTTTTTGGAATGGTCATCCAATCGTAAAATCAGTTTTGAGGATTTCAAGGGTGCAGTTCCTAAGGCAATGAACAAACAGCAGGCTGCAAATATCACCACTGTTATTTCCTATCAGTCAAGACAGGAACAGGGAAAAATTCCGAAGATGACAATACTTAATCTGATGGATCGGAATTCATCGTGGACAAATGTCAAAAAGCCCGAAGTTCTTCAGGTTCAGCAGGTCAGATTTGATTATTCTGAGCTTTATGCACGGAAAATCAGACAGAAAATGGAAGAGATGAACAAAAAGGGAATCACAGACAAACAGAAGTACATTGACGAAATTGCCAGAATGGTCAGAATTTCAGAAAAAAGACAAAGAGAGAACAGTCTGCTTCTGGAAGATCAGCCGCATTTGATCAAAATCATGCAGAACGACATCAAAGATTCACTGATTCTGTACAGGAATTTTGAAAAACAATAAAGATTAAGTTTCAAAAAGCTTCAAAAGAAAAGCCGGTTTGCTTCAAAACCGGCTTCCTTCAATTTATTAATTTCTTACTGATTAAAAATCATCCAAATCTGTATCGAGTTCCAAATCATCAAAAGAAGCTTCAGCTTCAGCATCTTCCTCAGGATCAATGATTTCATCTTCTTCAAGATCAAGTATGTCCTGACTTCTTTTGGGTGCCTTCAGCGGCATAGAACCAAATCGGTAAACCGTCAGCGGATAATTGAAAACCGCTTTTTTGTCTTCAATCGAGATGACTTCCACATAGAAAGTCCACATTTCCATATAATCATAGACAAAAATCATCCGATCGCCGACATTTGGCAAAATTTCACTAATCTGAAAATCGGCCATCGTCTCATCATTTCCGGTATCGCCCATGTCTTCGAGCGGAATTTCTTTTCCCTGATCCCAGTCTTTGTTTGATTCATAGAACGAAGCCAACTCTTCACCCTGAAGACTGAATGCACTCACAATTCCTTTGTAAAGAGAGAATAGGGTCTGTTTGTCACGAACCTCAATGTCTCTGAAAACATCTTCTTTGGTATCCAGTATTACACGAATTTTATAAATCACTTCTTTTTAATTTTGGTGTCAAATATAATTTTTTTCCTAATTCAAACATATAATTTAAAGCCGATTCACGATCATTTTTTATTTCGCCTTCAAGGATCGCTTCTTTGATCGCATTTTTTATGATTCCGATTTCTTTGCCCGGGACAAGTCCAAATATATTCATAATTTCTTCACCCGATACAGGCGGCTGAAAATTTCGAATCCGGTCTCTCTCCTCTACTTCCCTGATTTTTTGCTCAACCAAAATAAAGTTTTTTTTGAATTGGTGCTGTTTTTTTTCGTTTTTGGTGGTTATGTCCGCTTTGCAGAGTACAAACAGATCTTCAAAATCATCGCCCGCATCGTACAGAAGCCTCCGCAATGCCGAATCGGTCACATTTTCATCAATCAGTGCAATTGGTCTTGAACTGAGCATCACTATTTTCTGAACATATTTCATCGGCTGACCCATCGGCAGTTTGAGCCGTTTGAACAGCGTATAGACCATCTTGGAACCGACAAATTCATGGGTATGAAAAGTCCATCCGATTTTTTTGTCATACCGCTTGGTCGGTGCTTTGCCGATGTCGTGAAGCAGCGCCGACCATCTCAACCAAAGATTGTCAGTATTTTCAGATATGTTGTCAACCACTTCCAGGGTGTGATAAAAATTGTCTTTGTGGGTCTGACCTTCTATTTCCTCAATTCCCTTCAACGCAATCAGTTCGGGCAGTATAAATATCATCAAACCTGCATCATCCAAAAGTTTCAGTCCGATGGAAGGTTTGTCGGTCATCATGATTTTCTGAAATTCATCCATCACTCTTTCCTTTGAAACAATTTCGATCCTTTTTGAATTTTTTAAAATTGAATCAAAAGAATTTTTCTCAATTTCAAAACCGAGCTGTGCCGCAAAACGGATTGCTCTCATCATCCGAAGCGGATCATCAGAAAAGGTCACATCCGGATCCAAAGGCGTTCTGATGATTTTATTTTTTAAATCACCGATGCCGTCAAACGGATCGACCAGTTGTCCGAAGTTCTCTGAATTGACAGAAATCGCAAGTGCATTGATAGTAAAATCTCTTCTTTTCTGATCGTCGTCAAGCGTTCCGTCCTCAACAAAAGGCTTCCGGCTGTCTTCTGAATAACTTTCCTTTCTTGCACCCACAAATTCGAGTTCGATTCCCTGCCATTTGAACATCGCTGTCCCAAATCGTTTGTAAACCGTCAGTTTGGTCGCATCTTTCATTTTTGAATGCGCTTTTTTCGCCAATTCAATCCCGCTGCCCACCGTCACAAAATCAATGTCTTTTTTTTGTCCGATTTTCAGCAGAAAATCACGCACATAACCGCCAACCACAAACGTCTGCTGATTGAGTTCAGACGCAGCATTGCCGATCAGTTCAAAAACTTTATGATTTACTGCTTTTTCGAGATTCATTTTGCAAAGTTAGAATTTCAGTTACACTGAAAAAGTGATTCCCAAAAGATTTTGAAATTTAAATCGTTTTCAAATAATCAGAAATTTTTGATTTTTTAAATATTAAAGTTTCGCAATTCATTTTAATTGATTATAAAAATTTGACAATACACATTTTGACCACTTCAAGGTCTCATATTTTTATATTACCCATACAAACGGGTTTGACAAATCGATTCAAAGAAAATACGAATCATCATTCTCGGATCACCTTTACACGGCCGTCTTCTGATAATTTGATGATGGATGATGCTTTGAATTTCGGAATGAAATCTTTGCATTCGGGAAGTATCAGATCGACTCGATCTTTGATTTTTTGTGAAATTTCAGAAAAATTCTGTGGCGAAAGCTCACCTGAAAGATTGGCCGAAGTCGAAACCAGCGGCGCATTGATCCTGCCGATGATCTTTTTGCAGAGCATATCTTTTGTCAGCCGAATCGCAATCGTGTTGTCTTCTGCAATCAGTTCTTTGGCCAGATTTCTCGGCCGATCATAAATAATGGTGACAGGTTTTTCGGACAAATCCATAATGTCCCAGGCAAGCGTCGGAACATCGACCAGGCTTTGAAGTCTTGCCACGCTGTCAACCAATATGATCAGCGATTTTGAATCCGGCCGGTTTTTGATTTCATAAATTTTATGGATGGCTTCCACGTTGTTTGCGTCGCAGCCAAGACCAAAAGTGGTGTCAGTCGGATAAAGGATGGTGGCTCCTTTTTTAATTTCTTCGATGGTTTGATTGAATTCCATTGCAATTACAAAATTAGAGCGATTTGTACAGCCGATAATAATTTTCCTTCAAAATCGGAAGATCAAATTTTTCATTGACCAGTTTGTATGCATTCTGACTCAATTTTTCTTTCAGTCCGTCTTCGTTCTGAATTTTCAAAAGATTGGCTGCAAGCTGTTCGGGATCACCGATTTCAGAAACCAGACCGCTGAATCCGTCGATCACCGCTTCCGGCACTCCGCCTGCTTTTGTTGAAATCACGGGCACACCACATGCAAATGCTTCATAGATGGTCAAAGGCAGACCTTCCGAAATTGAGCTCATCATAAAAACATCAAATTCAGGCAAAATTTCGCTGACATTTTTTCTGAAACCAAGCAAAAAGACATCGTTTTGAAGATTTTTTTCTGTGATGTGTTTTTCAATGCTTTCTCTTTCCTTTCCTTCGCCGATGACCACAAATTTCAAATTTTCAGAATCAGGATTTTGTTTTGCAATGGCAGCCGCATTTACAAATGTGATGATGTCTTTTTGATTCTCGAGCGCTGCAACATTTCCGATGATCTTGATTTCATCTGAAAATCCAAGTTCCTGATGAATCAGACTTTTCGAAGTATTTCCTGCAAATTTCTGAACATCGATCCCATCATAAATGGTCACAACCTTTGATTTGTCTTTGATCACATGGTCAAAAATCGATGCCACCCCATTTGAAACACAAACGATTCTTGAAATCCTGTTGTTTCCGTATTTGAGTTTTCCCAAAAAATTTCTTTTGATTTTTTTGTCACGTTTGCGGCTGAGCATGATTTTCACATCTTTCGGAAAAAAAAAGGATGCGATCAGAACAGCAGTCAATGCGCTTGAATCATGCACATGAACCAGATCAATTTTATTTTCTTTGATCGCACGAATGATCGGCCCGATCGCGCTGAAAATTTTGTTTGATTTTTTGTAAGGAATTAAATTTTTGTCCTCACCGCCATACATTTTGAACAAATCCGAATCTGACGGACAGAGTATGAACTGATTCAGATCGTCATAAGATTTCAGCAATCCGAAAATCGTATGCATCTGAATGTCGCCGCCTCTGAGTCCGGTAATGGTCGTAATATTGAGTATGTTCATCCGATGTGGGTTTGGAATTCAAAAGTACATAAATTTTTCAGTTCAAAATTATTCCGATTAATAAGGGGTCATAAAAAAAATCATTACTTTTTTTGTCGGTTTCAATCGGTTATTTATAAAATCAATCCTTACTTTTGTCAAAATCCGTTTCATGATTTTTGAAATAAATCCGGCCTTTAAAGATTCCGAAAATGAAATCCTTTCTGCGTTTCTGAATTTTGACAATTCAGGCAAAGAATTTATCAATGGCGAAAGAAACAAAATCAAAATTTTTGAGATCAACGGAAATCAGGTCAATGTCAAATCTTTTAAAACTCCAAATAGTTTTAATCGACTGATTTACAGTTATTTAAGAAAATCAAAAGCAAGAAGATCTTTTGAATTCGCAAACAAACTGATTGAAAAAGGAATCGGCACGCCCACTCCAATCGGATTTCAGGAAAATTATTCGGGCATCGGTCTTCGCAGAAGTTTTTATGCAAGTCTTCATCAGTATTATGATTTGACTTATCGTGAGCTGGTCGAAATCAAAGATTTTCCGGATGAGGTCAATATACTGAGACAGTTCAGTCGTTTTTGTTACAAAATGCATGAGGCGGGAATCGAGTTCAAAGACCATTCACCCGGAAATACGCTGATCAAAAAACAGGATGACGGGACTTATCAGTTTTTTTTGGTCGATCTGAATCGGATGAATTTTCATGATTCAATGGATATCGGTCTGAGAATGAAAAATCTGTCAAGACTGACGCCCAAGAAAGAAATGGTGAGAATCATGGCGGATGAATATTCAAAAGTTTCGGGAAATGATGCGGAAGAGCTGTTTGAGCTTCTTTGGAATTATACCGAAAAATTTCAGAAAAAATATCACAGAAAACAAAATAGAAAGAAAAAACTCAAGTCAATTTTCAAATAAAAAAATTAAAAAAATGAAAAATCTTCTCAGCTTAATTCTAATGCTCAGCCTGTTTTCGGCTATTGGTCAAATCAATCCAAAAACAAAATGGGGTCAGGTCTCACCGGAAGAAATTGATTACAAAGCGGTTGATTTTGATCCGGGTGCGGCTGCGGTCATACTGTTTGAAGAAGGAAATACGGTGATTGAAACTTCTTTTGCCACTACGGTTTACAGAAGGATTAAAATCCTTAACGAAAGAGGTTTGGAAGCTGCAAATCAGGAAATTCGGTATTATTCCAAAAATAGTCTTCAAAAGATCATTTCGATCAAAGCGCATACGATCAATTTTGAAAACGGGAAAGCTGTGACTTCGGCGGTTGACAAAAATTCATTTTTCGACACAAATTTGAATGAATTCTGGTCGATAAAAAAATTTGCATTTCCAAATGTAAAAGTTGGTTCAATCATCGAATTTGAATACAAATTTGACGACAAAAGCAACTATATCGATGCCTGGCGTTTTCAGCACAAGTATCCGACGCTGTTCAGTCAATATGAAATTTCAAACCGTTCGTCGGCTGACTTTGCTTCGCTGACCATCGGTGATGAGGCGATCAAACTGGCAAAAAAATATGAAAAATCGGGAATCACAAAATGGGTGTTGAAAAATCTGCCGAGTTACAACAGCATTCCGTTTTTGTACAATCCAGAAGATGCTTCGGAAAGAATTTCTTTTCAGCTCAAAGGCTATATGAAACAGACGGTTGGAGCGATGAGCCACAGCAGCAAATACGAGAGCGTGATGACCACCTGGAAGGAATTGAACAAACAAATCAGCGACGAATACATCAAATTTTCAAATGACGGAACCGGAAAGGAAATTGCGGCTTCGATTCCGGGCGGAAAAAATGATATGGAAACACTTGAAAATGTTTTCAATTATTTCAAAGCAAATTACAATTGGAATATGTATTACGGCATCAGCCCGAGAAAAACCAACCGAGAAGTTGAAAAGACAAAATCCGGAAATTCGGCTGATTTGAATCTGCTGATGAATACGGTTCTGAAATCAAAAAATCTGAAACCCGAACTGGTGCTGATCAGTACCAGAAGAAACGGAAAACCAATCGGGAATTATCCGTACCTCGGTCAATTTGATTCACTTGTGAATGCAATCAAAACTTCTGACGGTACACTTTATCTAATCGATGCATCCGATATGACTTTTGGTTTGGGTTATGCGCCATTGCAGAATTACAACTATTCGGGTCTGCTGGTAGACCCTCAAAAAGAGGGATTTATCGAGCTGATTCCGCCGATTTCAGATTATCAGTCCACCCAAACTTATGTGGTGAAAGACAGCCATTTTGTGATGACCCGAATTGAAAAAAGGAGTGGGTATTTCAGACAGCAGGACAGAAAAATTCCTGCCGGTATCATCAAATACAATCCGATTGCAAATTCTCTGGATTTACGGACAAATGAGATCAATGCTCAAACAAAAGATGCAGAAGACCATCAGATGGAAAGGATACAGTCAGAGACGGTTGATTTTGCAAATGCAAACTTTATTTCGTTTTCAAATCCGCTGAAAGAAATAATTTCGAGTTACAAATTATTTGAAAAAGACAGAGAAAGAGCACTCGAATTTGATTTTCCGTTTCATTACAATGTGAATGCTGTGCTCGATATTCCTGTAGGTTTCAAAGCTGAAATTCCGGCGGGATATGACTCACAGTCAATGGCTTCAAACAGAGATCTGGGTTATATACAGTCGGCTGAAATCAAAAACGGAAAACTGATTCTGCATGTTGAATTCTATCTGGCAAAACCGGTTTTGTCAAAAAATTACAGTGAAATCAAATCGTTTTTTGACCAAATCATTCAGGATTCAAACCAATCACTGCTAATCAAAAAACAATGAAACTGATCTGTTCCTTTTTGGCTTTATCGATTTATGTTTCAGTATTTTGTCAGCTCAACCCAAAGACGAAATGGGGAAATGTAAATCAGTCGGAATTTGATTATACAGAGGTTCCGTATGAGAAAGATGCTTCTGCTGTTATTCTGTACGAAAAAGGTGAGTTTACAATTGCAAGACTCGACAATGAGAACAAAATATACAGACGAATCAAGATTCTGACCGAGGAAGGAAAAAAATATGCGACTCAGGAAATTTTCTATTACGATTTTTATCCGTTTGACGAAATCAGAAATATCAAAGCACAGTCAATCAATCTGGTGGATGGGAAAATTGTAAAAACGGCTGTCAAAAACAGTGAAATTTTCACTTCCGAGACCAGCGATTTGGGAAGATCGATCCGTTTTGCGATCCCAAATGTAAAGGTCGGTACCATTATAGAAGTCGAATTTTCTTCATTTGGCATCAACAATTATGCTATCGAACCCTGGGAATTTCAGCACGAGATTCCAACACTGTACAGCACTTTTGAAATGAATGTTCAGGCGCCGGTCGATTATACTCCGATTTGCTTGGGTGAGAAAATTGTAAAGTACGCAAAAGAAAATCAGAGAAAAAGAGAATATCTGAATGTTTGGACGGTTGAAGATCTGCCGAGTATCGAAAAAATTGAACTTGTGTATAACAAGCGAGATGCAGCCGAAAAAATAATCTTTCAACGGAAAGGATACCGAAATATCAATTTTGATTATGTAAAAGAGGTGACGTCCTGGTTTGACTTGAGAAACAGCATCATTGAATCAAATTCAAAAATGATCAGTCAGACAGTTGTCAATAAAATTTCGCTCAATATTTCACCGGGTCTTGACGAGCAGGATCAGTTAGAGAAGGTGCTGAAATATTTCAGAGACAATTTTAAATGGAACAATGGATACAGAGTTCAGCCTTTCCGCTCATTTGCCGATATTGAAAAAGAAAAAAAGGGAAATTCGGCCGATCTCAATCTGCTGTTAAATCAGCTGCTCAAAAAGAAAAACATTCAATCGGAGCTGGTGCTGGTCAGTCAGCGGGACAACGGAAGGGTAAAAGTGATTTCTCCTTTTGCCAATCAGTTCAATACCATTGTCAATCTGGTCAAAATGAAGGATGGCAGAACAATTTTTATTGATGCCGCATATCTTCCGATCAAGGATTACGATTTTATGCCTTTGATCAATTTCAACCAATACGGACTGATTCTCGACACCGGCGCAGACCGCTTTATCTTGATGAATCCGCCGAATTCAGAATACCATTCGGTTCAAAATTACAGTCTGAAAGACGGAAAATTTATCTATGTCAGAAATGACAAAAAAAGCGGATATTTCAAAAAAGATCTGTCTGAACTGTCCAAAAAATGGAGAAAATACAACGAACAGACACAGGGTCTTGATTTATTTTTTAAAGATGTAAAAACGGATTTCAAAGAATCGGATGAAAATAGTTTTGAGATGGAACGAATGATTTCGGAGTCGCCAAAATTAGGAGGCAACAGTTTCTATCAGATCGAAAATCCGCTGAAACCCGTGATTTCTCAGTTCAAACTTTATGAAGCGGATCGGGAAAGACCGCTTGAATTTAATTTTCCTTTTTTTTACAAAACCGATCTGATCATCGACATTCCAGACGGTTATCGGGTCGAAATTCCGGAAGCTTATCAATCTCAAATCCAAACCGGTTCTAAGGAACTGATGTATTATCAGAATGCGGAAGTTGAAAACGGAAAACTGAAAATGCATTTTGAATTTTTGCTCTTACAATCGGTTTTTGACAAAAATTACAGTGAAATCAAATCGTTTTTTGACCAAATCATTCAGGATTCAAGCCAATCACTGCTGCTGAAAAAATTATAAATCGGAAACCATCAGATTGCAGCCTCTGACATCAGAATGATCAAAACGACCAACCACTTCAAACGAGCCGTCGGGATTTGATTTTCCCAAATCGTCGGTGGCAATGAAGCTGCAGGAATTGAGATTGGCGAGGTCTATTGCATTGATTCCGCCGGTTTTTCCAACTGCTGAATAAGAAAGCGGATCTTCGGTGTCACGGATCAGAACCTTCATCCAGGGCGGCGTTACAAATCCGGCACCGTCGTCTGAATAGGCCTGAGAAAGCAGCTCGGTCATACCGTATTCGGAATGGATTTTATCAACACCAAAACCGTTTCTCAATATCAAATGCAGTTCGTCTCGTGTGATTTCCTTTTTCCGGCCTTTCATTCCGCCGGTTTCCATCACGATGGTATTTTTCAGGTTCATTTTGTAATTCTCAACAAAATCAATCAACGCAAATGAGACACCAATCAGAATTGATTTTCTTCCCTCCTTTTCGCTGTTGACCAGACCACGATACAATTCATCATGATTGTACAGATAAAATCCGCCACTTCCCGACTGTGCAATCCAAAATTCAACCATATCGATCAGCGACGAACCGCTCCTTTCCAGATAGGAAGGCAAAAGTCCGAAAATGGTGTAGTCCGAAAAATCTCCGTAGAAATGTTTGAAACTGTGATTCAGACTTTCTCTGTAGAAATCAAGATTTGTAACCAAATGCCTGCTCTGTTCAGTTCCTGAAGTACCCGAACTGGTGAAGGTTTTTTCAACCTTCTGGTTTCCTGTAATCACCCGATGGCTTTTAAAAAATCGGATCGGTAAAAAAGGAATATTTTCAATTGATTTGATTTGATTGGGATCAACTCTAAGATAACCGATAAATTCAGCATACACCGGATTGTTTTTTGCCTGAAAATTGAAGACTTCCATTGCGGCTTCTCCAAATTCACGACGGTTTCGGATATTGAAAATCTGATCCTTTGAAATCATCTGACAAAGTTAACCATTGTCAGCAATCGGATGGCAGTCTGAAAATAAAAAGAGGTTATTTGAAAATCAATTCGGCTTCGGTTATGCTTTCGGGCTTTCCGACATCGATCAGATGACTGCCGCTGTGGTCAAAACCGAGTATTTCTTCGGTTTTCATCAGTTCCATATAGGTTTTCATGATCGAAAATTTTCCGGACGAAGGCATCATCTCAAAAATCCTCGGATTGATGATGTGGATACCGCTGAATGCCATCTCTTTCAACGGTTCGTCTGTGGTCAGAATTTCCTCTCCCGTATTGAGGTTCTTCCATCCGGCAAGCTGTCTGTTTTTTTTGAACAGCAGTTTCCGGCTACTGTCTCGGTCAGAAACCGCAAGTGTGACCAATGGCTGATACTGATAATGAAACTGAATCAGATCTTCGAGATTCAGATCGGTAAGTATGTCCACATTCATCACCAGAAAAGACTGGTCGCCGATCATCTCTTTTGCTTTGACCAGACCGCCGCCGGTTTCGAGCAGTTCTGCGGTTTCATCCGAAATCTGAATATGGATACCAAAATTGCTGTTTTGTTTTAAAAAATCGATGATCTGATCTGCAAAATGATGAACATTGATCGTCAGTTCGGTTACTCCGATTGTTTTCAGATACTCAATATTTCGTTGCAAAAGCGTCTTTCCGTTCACTTCTGCAAGCGCCTTGGGATGATGGTCGGTAAAAGGTTTCAGCCGAGTTCCCATTCCGGCAGCGAAGATCATTGCTTTTGGGAGGCCGGCGGTGATTAGTTGTGATCTGTTCATGAGTTTGATTTTGTTGGATGTTGGGCGTGGGATGTTGGGTGAATTTGATGTTCATCATTATTCGACCTTTTTTCTGAATGAAATAATCGTATTCATCAATTTATATGAAAATTCATAAACTGATTTAAACTCAGTTTCATCGATATAATTTCTTTCCTTAGCCTTGTACAGGCAAGTTACAACTTCTGCTGTTGATCTGATGGAATAACCCAAGAATCTTTGAAATTCCAATTTTGACTGAAGTATAGAACCTTCTGCGATATTTAGGGCAATTGAATCTGCGGCACGTTGAATCTGAGAGGTTAAATTAAATTTTTCAGTTTCAGAAAACTTTTTGGAAAGTTGAAATATTAATTCTCCAAACTTCATTGATTCCTGCCAGATAATCAATTTTTCAAATTTAAAACTCATATCTAATTTTTTTAGTATCCATCCAACACCCCACGCCCAACACCCCACATCCGGGCAAATTCAATTTTTCCAATTCTTTCCGTCCTGAACTACGTGCTCAACCGTAATATTTATTCCCGAAAACTTTCCTGTCAGATGTTCGGCAGTCCGGTCAGCCGAATAAACCGATCTGTGCTGACCGCCGGTACAGCCAAAATTAACTTCAAGATTTGTAAATCCTCTGTTTAAATAATCTTCAATCGTCAGATCCAAAAGCCGATAAACAGCATCCAGGAATTCGTGAATTTTGGTTTTACTTTCCAGAAATTCAATCACCTCCCCGTCCCTTCCGGTCAGTCGTTTGTATCCTTCAAATCTTCCGGGATTCAGTATGCCTCGACAGTCAAATACAAAACCGCCGCCGTTGCCTGAAGGGTCAGCGGGAATTCCGTTTTTGTACGAAAAACTTCTGATGTTGATATTCAGCTTATTATCCATTAATTTTTTGTTTTAATTCAATAAAAAATTCAGGTTCGGCCAGTTTTCCAATCACAGATTTCAGTTCGGAATATTGATTGATCTGATCAAGATTTTTGATCTCATTCAAATTTTTTAAACCAAATTCAATGCTTTTCAAAAAATGGGGTTTTCGTTCATAAATTCCTCTGAAACCATAAGTTCCCAGCACCTGAATCAGTCTTTCAATCAGACAGAGCTGATAGCCTTTTTGGAATTCGGATTTGTCAACATTATTTTGACCGATTTGATTCAATTCATTCAAATACAGATCATAAAATTCCTGTTTCCATTCATTTGAAAGATTTGCCTTTGCCTGCCAGATCAGCGAAACCAAATCATACTGAACCGGTCCTTTCAGTCCGCCCTGATAATCTATAAAATAAGGCTGATCGTTTTGAACCATTATATTTCTGGATTGAAAATCACGAAATACAAAAAAACGGTTTGGGATTTTCTCAAAATCATAAGCGAATTTCTCAAAATCCTGAAGCAGTTTTCCGTGATTGAATTCAATTTCTGTCAGATTCAGAAAATAATTTTTAAACGAAAACAAATCTCTTAAAACCAGCAGGTAATTGAATTCGGGATAGCTGAAACATTTTGAATAATCAAGCCCTTTGTCACCACAAACCTGTAATCTCACCAATTGTCGGATTGATTTTATTAAAATTTCTTTTGACTTTTCTCTGTCATTTTCAATCAGGTTCATCAGCGACAGGTTGCCCAGATCGGTTTGTGTATAAATGCTGAAATCATCCGAAACCTGATCGATTTTTGGCAGATGATCTGTGATTTTTGAAAAATGAGAAGTAAAATAAACAAAGGTTTTGTTTTCCTCAATATTGTCGCTTTGGGTCAGAATCAGTGAGTTGTCCTGAAATTCAAAACGATAATATTTTCTTGAAGAACCGCTCTGTGCCAACGGAATCAGCGAGTCGGCAGCCTCCGAATTGTAGTGGTCGACCAAAAAATTTTGAAGTTCTGTATCCATCCGAAACTTTGCCCAAAGTTAGCAATTTTGAAACTGAAAAATAAGGAATAACAGTAACTTAAACCTGAATAGTATCAATTTTTCATAAATTTATTAACCGCAATTTATTTGGGCACAGTTATTGGAAAGTTCGGGAGGTTTTTAGATTTTTAAACAGTAAAAAGAAAAATAATCAATCAAATAAGAACCAAAAAATGTATTGTATGAAAACAACAATTTTCAATCTGATTTTGGCTGCCGGCCTCAGTTTAATGAGCTGCTCGCCGCAATCAATCTCATCAACAGTAGAAAATGAACCAAATCTTCAACTCAATGATGAACACAATTCACAAAATTCGCTTGACTGGTCCGGAAGCTATACCGGCGTTGAACCCTGTGCGGACTGTGAAGGAATCAGGACCACACTGAAAATCAGTGAGGATGGAAATTACACTTTGGCATCAGAATATCTGGGAAAAGACAAACCGACTGTCAATGTTCAAAACGGAAAATTCAGCTGGATAGACAGAAATACAATTGAGCTGGACGGTTTCAAACCGGGTGAAGGTTCACCTTATTTCAAAGTTGAGGAAAACAAAGTGAGACATCTGGACACCGAAGGAAAGATTATTGGTGGCGGTCTTGCCAATCATTATGTGCTGAACAAAACCGGAAATCCTGAAGCTGAAGACATCAGATGGGAAATAACTGAATTGTACGGAAAACCAATCAACGGAAATCCTGAAAATTATTATCTGATTTTCAATTCTGAAAAAGGAAATCTGAATGCAAAGGCAAACTGCAATACGATGACCATGCCGTATGTAATCGAAAACAGGTACAAACTGACCGTCGGAGACGGAATTTCAACCCTGATGGCCTGTTCTGACTCAAACGATGAATCCAATCTGGTAAAAGCATTGAAGCAGGCAGACAATATCTCTGTCGGAAACGGAGTCTTGACACTCAACAAAGCAAGAATGACACCTTTGGCGAAATTTAAAAAAGCAGAATAAACAATAACACATTCACTGATCAAAGCCCTGAATTTTTCGGGCTTTTTTTTGACCTTTTTTGATTGAACTTTGATTTGAATCGTTTCCGGATGATATGAAAAAAAGTTATGAATTATTTCTTATTTTTGAACCGACTTATAATCAATTTTCGGGTGAAAAAAAAGATTAGAATTTTCAGAGCTGCGCTAAGAAGCATTCAAAATCAATATGTCGGGAAACCGTCAAAAAAACTCAAATTCAGCTTTCTGGTTATCCTTCACTATTTTTATAAAACCATTGGAATCAAAAAAAAGGTCAATTTTCCTGAATCAAAATTCAAATTGCAGAACATCACACTGATCACCCGACCCGATACCATCGACTTTTGGGCCTGTCTTGAATCTTATGAACCCGATCTGACTTACTTTCTGACTGAAATCATTAAAAATCAAAAAGGAAATTTTATCGACATCGGCGGTCACATCGGCCGTTTTACGGTGCTGATGGCAAAAAGCGGATGGAAAACAATCACTTTTGAACCGATGGAGTCCAATTACAACAGTCTGATCAGAAATCTTGAATTCAACGACTGTCAGAAAAACGCAATCGTTTACAATCTTGGTCTGAGTGAAGAAAACCGAACTCAGACGATTTATTTTGACCCGCGCGAAATGGGTGAAGCTTCTGTGATGAATACAAATCAAGGTTCGGAAACTCAAATTCGGATAGTTCGTTTTGATGATTTTATGAAGGATACTGAATTTGAAGATTTCTGTATGGTCAAAATGGACATTGAAGGAAATGAAGAAAGAGCGATCAACGGAATGCGAAATTTTCTGACCCAACACAAACCGCTGCTGGTCATCGAGCTTTGGAAAGAACATTCAAAAACGCTGATTCCTTATTTGAAATCATTGGGTTACAAAAGACTTCATATCTTCTGGTACATCGAACAAAAACACGGCGGTCCGATCGGTGAGATGAGAAAACTTTATGAAAATTCCGGCATGAAACTGAATGAAGAAGGTGAACTTTTGAACTGATCAGCTTTCAACCCCCAATTTAATTTTTAGATTTTCGAGCATTGCGCGGCACATTGCATCCAGATCGAATTCGGGTTTCCAGTTCCAGTCTTTTTGAGCAATCGAATCATCGATGCTCGCCGGCCAGGTATCCGCAATCGCCTGTCTGAAATCGGGTTTGTAACTGATTTCAAAATCGGGCAGGTATTTCCGGATCGCTTCAGTCAGCTGTTTGGGTGAAAAACTCAATGCATTCAGATTGTATGAAGTTCTGATGCTCAATTTTTCGGCATCAGCCTGCATCAGCTCGATGGTCGCACGGATTGCGTCATCCATATACATCATTGGCAATGCGGTTTCTTCTGAAAGAAAACATTCATATTTTTCGGTTTCCAGTGCCTGATAAAAAATATCGACTGCATAATCGGTCGTTCCTCCGCCCGGCATAGTTTTCCAACTGATCAGTCCCGGATAACGTATGCTTCTGACATCGACTCCGTATCTTTTGTGGTAATAATTGCACCAAAATTCACCGGCTCTTTTTGAAATTCCGTAAACGGTAGTCGGTATGGCAAGCGCATTTTGTTCTGTATTATGTTTCGGCGTGTCGGCTCCAAAAATTGCAATACTGCTCGGCCAGTACAATTGCAAAATCTTTTTTTCGCGTGCCAGTTCCAGAAAATGCAAAAGAGAATTCATATTCAGATCCCAGGCTTTCATCGGGATTTTTTCGGCAGTCGCAGAAAGCATCGCTGCCAGATGGTAAACGGTGTCGATCTGATGTTTTTGAACCATTTCCGAAATTCTTTCAGTATCGTTTACATCCAGCTTTTCGTAATATTCATCAGTCGTCTCTGTGGTCTCTTTCAGGTCGGTCGAAAGCACATTTTGATTTCCGTAAATTTTTCTCAGTGATGCAACGAGCTCAGAGCCGATTTGACCAAGCGCTCCGGTTACCATAATTTTTTTTGACATAATTCTCTTTTAAAAAAGTAGTACAAAGATAAGATTTAAACCAAAATCGGCTGACAAAAAAACAGGCTTTAATTCAATGATAAAATTCAAGGATCGGAATTGAAAAAACCGGCTTCAATTATTGTTTTCTGTCATTTGGCTCATTTCAAATCAGCAAACAATAAACTATTTTGCTAAATTTGTATCCTTAATCTTATCAAATAACCGATACAACAAATCCAATCAAATGAAAAAATTATTAATCATGGGTATTGCATTATTGGCAGTAAACGGCATGAGTCAGGAGAAATTTCATGCCATTAATTTAGAAAATATGGATACCGGCATAAGACCGCAGGATGATTTTTACAATTTCGTCAACGGCAACTGGATGAAAACCGCAGAAATTCCTTCGGACCGATCACGATGGGGAAGTTTTGACGAATTGAGAGAAAATACAGACCAGACGACTTTGGCGATTCTGAAAGGTTTGCTTGGAAAAAATTTCCAAAAAGGAAGTGACGAACAGAAAATCGCAGATTTGTATGAATCTTATATCGATTTTGATGCAAGAAATAAGGTAGGTCTCGCTCCAATTCAGCCCTATTTGGATAAAATCGACAAAATCAAAAATCTGAAAGAACTTCAGGATTATCTGACCGAAGTGACTCCGCTCGGATTCAATTCTCTGTATGGATTTTATGTTCGTTCACATATGAAGAACAGCGCCGAAAACGCAATTTATCTCGGCGGAATGAATCTTGGGATGGGGAGAAATTATTATCAGAAAGACAACCAGGAAAACAGAGACAAACTTGAGCTGTATTCAAATTATATCGATAAAATTTACAGATTCACAGGCGAAAGGACAAGAGATCTGAAAGGTCCGAAAGTTCTGGATTTTGAAAGACAGATTGCATCCAATCTGTGGACTGTGGAAGAGCAGAGAGACAGCAGAAAAAGATTCAATCCCTATTCGGTAAACGATCTGGTTCAGCTTTCAAAAAATGTGGATTTTAAAAAATTCCTGACCGATCTGAATGTAAAAACGGATTCTGTCATCATTGGCGAAATCAATCTGTACAAGAATATGGATAAACTGATCAATATGGAAAATCTTCCGGTGATCAAAGAATATCTGAAATTCCATCTGATCGACGATGCAAGCGGTTATCTGACCAAAGAACTCGATGAACTCAGTTTTGAATTTTACAGCAAACAATTGAGAGGTCAGCTGGAACAGAGGTCTCTTGACAAAAGAGGACTTGAATTTGTAAACGGTTCCGCAGGTGAGCTTTTGGGTAAAATTTATGTAAAAGATAATTTTCCGCCCGAAGCAAAAGCAAGTGCAGTTGAAATGGTCGATTATCTGTTCAAATCATTCAAGGTGCATATTAACAATCTGGAATGGATGTCGCCCGAAACCAAGGTGAAAGCATTGGAAAAACTGAGTAAGTTCACTGTAAAAATCGGTTATCCGGACAAATGGAGAGATTATTCAAATCTTGAAATTTATTCGCACAACGAAGACCAGGCATTGTTCAAAAATATGATGAATCTGAAACTTTGGAGATACAACTACAATTTTGACAAAATCGGAAAACCGGTTGACCGCACAGAATGGGGAATGAATCCTCAGACTGTGAATGCCTATTTCAATTCTTCTAACAACGAAATCGTATTTCCGGCTGCCATTCTTCAATATCCGTTCTATGATTACAGGGCAGATGCGGCAGTGAATTTTGGCGGTATGGGTGCTGTAATCGGGCATGAAATTTCGCACAGCTTTGACGATTCGGGCGCTTTGTATGACGGCGACGGAAATCTGAAAAACTGGTGGACAAAAGAAGACGAAGAAAAATTCAAAGCGGCAGGCCAGGCATTGGCTGATCAGTACAGCAAATATGAACCTGTCAAAGGATCATTTGTCAACGGCAAATTCACTTTGGGTGAAAACATCGGTGATCTTGGCGGTGTTAGCGTTGCATTTGATGCATTGAAAATGTATCTGGAAGATCATGGAAATCCGGGACTGATCGACGGTTTTACACCAGAACAGAGATTCTTTATTTCATGGGCAACCATCTGGAGAACCAAATCAACAGATGAGGCGCTCAAGAATCAGGTGAATACAGATCCTCATTCGCCGGGTTATTACAGAGCATTCGGACCGATCATCAATGTGGACGGATTCTTTGATGCATTCAATATCAAACCGGGTGACAAAATGTACAAGGCACCGACGGACAGAATTAGAATATGGTAACAGATGATTGTTCAGGGTTTATTCAGAAGATTATTTCTAAGAAAAATTATCAAAATGACAACAGCAGATGCAGTTAAGAATTCAAATGCGACCTTTATAGATATCAGGGAAGCCTACGAACTTGAAATCGACGGAAAGATAGAAGGTGCAATCAATATTCCGCTGACCCAGATTCCGGATCGTGTGGATGAAATCAAGCAGATGTCAAAACCGATCGTGGTATTTTGCAGAGGCGGCAACCGAGCCACTTCGGCATTCAGCT
The DNA here is from genome assembly GCA_041677705.1 of Weeksellaceae bacterium. GTDB lineage: Bacteria > Bacteroidota > Bacteroidia > Flavobacteriales > Weeksellaceae > Moheibacter. The sequence continues at coordinate 35,353 of JBAYPM010000005.1, forward strand.
TTCTGATTGAAAAAGGAGTTGAGGAACTTTATTGCGCCGGCGGATATGAGGATGTAAATCAAATTTTGAACTCATAAAATCACCGGAAAATTACGCCTTGTCATTGGATTTACTAATGACAGGGCATTTTTTGTAAATTAAAACTCAAAACCGATGACCAAAAAAGAGAGAGCGGCGGTCGTGATGGAAGAACTTGAAAAACTCTATCCGAAACCGGCCATTCCGCTTGATCATTATGATCCGTTTACTTTATTGGTGGCTGTTGTGCTTTCTGCCCAGACCACCGACAAAAAAGTAAATGAAATCACACCCGAACTGTTTGCAAGTGCATCCAATCCAAAGGAGATGAGTCTGCTCAAAATCGATGAAATCAAACATCTGATCCGTCAGATCGGTCTTTCAAATACAAAGGCAAAAAATCTGAAACGACTGTCGGAAATACTGGTCGAAAAATACAATGGCGAAGTGCCCCAGACTTTTGAAGAACTCGAGGAACTGCCTGGCGTCGGTCACAAAACCGCTTCTGTGGTGATGTCTCAGGCATTTGGCCATCCTGCTTTTCCGGTCGATACCCACATTCACCGGCTGATGAAACTCTGGAAACTGAGCAACGGGAAATCTGTGGAACAGACAGAAAAAGATGCCAAGAAACTGTTTCCGAAAGAAGCCTGGAACAAGCTTCATATTCAGATCATCTATTACGGCAGGGAATATTCGCCGGCACGCGGCAGAAATGATGAAAAAGACTTTATCACCTGCAAATTATTTGAGAAATAAGTCAGTTCCAATTTAAAACCGATTCACACCATTATTTTATTAAATTTGCATTCTAAACAATTTTCCTATGTTGAATACAGTAATCACCGGCTCAGGTCATTTTTTACCCGAAAGGATCATAAAGAACGATTTTTTTCTGGGTTATGATTTCTTTGGAGAGGACGGTCAGAAAATCGAAAAACCGATTGAAGAGACCATCGCAAAATTTCAGGAAATCACAGAAATCGAGGAAAGAAGATATGCAGACGATCGCATGTACACTTCTGATCTGGCGGCGATTGCAGCAAAAAAAGCATTGGAAGAAGCAGGGATCGATAAGGAAGAACTCGATTATGTGATCGTTGCCAACAATTACGGAGACATCGATCCGGTGTACAGGCAGGTGGACAGTATGCCTTCGATTGCGACCCGTGTAAAAAACAAACTCGGCATCAAAAACAACCATTGCCGTCCGTACGAAATGCTGTTTGGTTGTCCGGGCTGGATCGAGGGAATGATCCTGGCACATCATCTGTTTTTGTCGGGTACTGCAAAAAAAGCTTTGGTGATCGGCGCCGACACACTGTCAAGAGCTGTTGATCCCCACGACCGTACCGCAATGATTTTTTCGGACGGAGCAGGTGCAGTCGTTCTCGAAGCGGTAGAATCCGATAAAAAAGAAGGAATCATTTCTTACGATACACTTTGCGACAGTCTGGATGAAATGGATTATCTGACCAATGACGAATCGCTGAAAACAGATTATGAAGGTTCAAAAGTCAACATCAAAATGAGAGGAAGAAAGGTGTATGAATATGCACTCAGAAAAGTTCCGGCGCTGATCAAAAGGACGATTGACAAATCGGGACTCGACATCTCTGACATCAACAAAATACTGTTGCATCAGGCAAATGCAAAAATGGATCATGCCATGATTCAAAGACTTTTCAGACTGTACAATCTGAAAGAAATTCCGGAAGGGCTTGCACCGATGACGGTCCAAAAATTCGGGAACTCTTCGGTGGCAACCGTTCCGACTATGTACGATCTGATTTCAAAAAATATGCTCGACGATCACAAATTCAATCCGGGTGACCATCTGGTATTCGGTTCGGTGGGCGCGGGAATGAATATCAATGCGGTGGTTTATAAAATTCCCGAAAAATAATCAGCCGACCGAAAATATCTACGCAGCTGATTCTCAGACAACAGTCTGAATCCTATTTGATTTAATTGTTAACGATATGTTAAAGTTTGTGACTTTTTCAAATTGATTGTGTCCAAATAGTAGTATGGTGTCAATGGCGGCACAGAATCCAAAGGAGAAAATAAGTGATGAAGCACTTATCAAAAAAATAAATGAGACGAGTGATACCCATTTGTTCGGACTGCTTTATGACCGGTATTCGGGCGCAGTGTACAACAAATGCATCAGTTTCACATCGGATATGGAGGCCGCACAGGATTTGACACAGGATATATTTGTGAAGCTCTTTGTCAAACTGAAAAGCTTTAGAGGTGAATCAAAATTTTCAACCTGGCTGTACACATTTACCTACAACCACTGTGTGAATTTTGTTCAAAGGGAAATGAAAACTGAAAATAACATCCAAACGGCGGTAGAGGATTTGGAAGAAGAACCGGTCGAAGAAATTTCTGATCGTGAAATCTTTGAACTGAAAGCCGAAAAATTGAAAAAAGCGCTTCAAATGCTGAATCCGACCGATCGGATGATGCTGTTGCTGAAATATCAGGACGACATCAGCATCAGGGAAATTGCGTCAACAACGGAGTTGAGCGAAAGCGCGGTAAAAATGAGGCTGTCAAGAGCCAAAATGAATCTGGTTAAATTTTATAATGATTTGAAGTGATTGAGAATCCGTTTAAAAATATAATCGAACACCGACAGGTTCCGGAAATATTGAAGGAACGGGTGATGAACGACATCAGACTGATCAAACTGTCTATGGATATGGCTGATCTGGTGGCGGTCAAATACCCGTCCTCGATCTTCAATCTGCTCAATACTGCCACAAAAAAGAAAAAGGACGATAACAGAAATTCAGATAAAAATTAAAAGTATGCTTTATGGAAAGATCCACTGAACTGCTCCAGAACCTGTATGATTATTTTATAGAAGTTTCACCCAAGATTCTGATCGGAATCGGATTTGTCATTTTGGCCATTCTGATTTACCGGATCATTGTCTGGGTCATCAGAAAACTTTTGAAATTCTCAAAAATCAACAAACTGAATTCAAAAATCAATAAGATTGAATTTTTTGAAAGCTCAAATTTCAAAATCGATATTTCAAAAATCATTGTCGGATTTGTTAAATTCATTCTGATTTTGATTCTGTTGGTCGTCGGAAGCGAAATGCTGAATCTTGAAATTATTTCGGAACAAATCGGTGTACTGCTTGCCTATATGCCGAAATTTCTGTCGGGACTGCTGATTTTTTCAATCGGAATCTATATTGCGGCACAGCTCAAAAAAGTGGTTTACAACACTCTGAAATCATTTGATGCGGGCGGGTCAAAACTTATCAGTTCACTGGTTTTTTACCTGATTTTCATTTTTATGACAATCACTGCAATCAACCAGATCGGAATCGATACAGCAATCATTTCAACCAATCTGTCGTACATCATCGGTGCGGCGCTGGTTACGGTCACCATCGCAGTGGGACTCGGTTCCAGAGACATCATCCACAGACTGCTGTTGGGCTATTACACCAAAAAGAATCTGAAGACAGGAATGAAAATCAGGATGAATGAGGTAACCGGAATCATCGAATCGATTGACAATATCTGTATGATTTTGAAAACCGACGAACAGAAAATCATCATACCGATTAAAGAAATCAACGAATCCAAGGTCACCATCATCGAAGAATCCGAACAGGAATAAGGACTTATCCAAATCATTTTTCAATACTTTAACCAAACTTGACCTTATCCGGCCAACCGATCAAACTTAACCTAAATTTTGGAGGGCCCTATTGCTCGATCTCCAACCTACGGGCAATAGTTTTTTGCCGGCTGTGTTTTCAGCCGGCATTTTTTTTAATGTTTTGTTAATTGATTTTAACATTTGTTAATTTTTTACTAAAGTTCGTTGAGCAGCCCAAAATTAAAGCTTTTAAAGTTTAGTTTTGTAAACAAATCAAGGGGGTTTTCTTAGTTAAGGGACAAATGAAGGGACTGAATTTAGTAATTTTTATTGCAATTGCAATTGTGGCCGCATCCTGCGGTTCACTAATTCCCGCAAATCAGGCAAAAACAAATTATCTTCCCATCGATCGTTCCTACTACGCAGAAAGCTCAATCATCAACAAAACTCTTTTTGAGGAAAACAAAGCCAACGAAGCAAGTCAGGTAAAAGTCAAAAAAGAAAAAACCGCAATCGAGGAACTCAATGACATCCACACTTTTGCAATGGCTTCTTTTGTAACCGGCATACTTTCGGAAGCAGAATCTTATCTGGGTGTTCCTTACCGTTACGGCGGAACTTCAAGAAGCGGAATTGACTGTTCGGCGTTTGTTCAGCGGGTTTTCGAAATCTTTGATCAGGATCTGCCGCGGGTTTCTTCTGCACAGGCAAAAGAAGGTCATCCGGTTTCAAAAGACGAACTGAGAGCCGGCGATCTGATCTTTTTTGCAACCAACGGAGGCAGCCGTGTAAGCCATGTCGGGATTGTTCACAATGTTTCAGATCAGGGTGATGTTGAATTTATACATGCATCGACTTCAAAAGGAGTGATCGTTTCTCCGCTCAGCGATTCATACTGGTCAAAAAGATATCTGTACGCAAAAAGACTGATCGACTGATCGGAAATCTATTCTTATCTTACAATCCTTTAATTTATAATTGTTTCGGCACTGTTTTGGGAGCGAAGCGATTCAAAAATTGTAACGAAACAACTGAAATTTTATTTATAGGAGCCTGTTTATATTTTATTTTCATGTCCTCTGAAAGGTCATGTCCGCCTGCCGGCAGGCAGTACAAAACTTTTTGTAAATACAGGCAGCTGCGGTGCACCAACCTGTGAAGTAAAAGTATTTGTTTGTTGAGTAGTAACCACTTTATAAGTTTGTTCGGGTGTGATTTGGTAATTTGATACCTGTGAGGTAAAAGTATGCGATACCTGTGCGAGAACTGTGGTTGCTATACAAAGCAACACACAGGAAATTAAATTTTTCATGATGAATAGGTTTAGTTGATGATGATTTTTTTGGTCAAGGTTTTATCTCCGGTTTTTACCGAGAGAATGTAGGCTCCTTTTGGAAATCCTTGTGTATTTATTGTCGTCTTGTTTGTATTAAGTGTAATTGAATAAGCCTGTTTTCCGGTTATGTCAGTCAATGAAATATCTACTCTCATTGGTCTATCAAAAACAAGATTTAATTTATTAGATACCGGATTGGGATATATTTTTATATTATTATAACTCAATTCATTTTCTGAAATGCTCATAGTATTGATTCCGGTTCCGTTTTTCCAGATTGTACCTTTATTATACTTCATTCCCACTACATATCCTGTTGTTTCATCCGAAAAATGAATGGAAAGCATATCAATTTCATCATTATGCTCCCAGGCGATTGTTTCGATATAATTTTCGGAATCCAATGAGGTAATATTAGCAATCCCATGACTTGAAGGGTCCCCTCCTAAATCTCCCGGAATTATGCCCCAAACATTATTTTCATTTATAACAAAAATATCAAATAGAAGACCAGCACCTCCAAATCCTAAATTAACAAAATTATCTCCTCCATCTGTTGTTTTTAATAAACTTCCGTTATAACAAAAACCTATTTCCTCATCTAAAAAATGAGCCGGGCCTGCTGCCAATCCTGTTAAATTATTCCATACCCCCCCCCCATTTTCTGTTTTTGACAAGACAGAACCAAATGACTCCCATAGAAAACCGATATCACTATTTAAAAATTGTATTTGAGACAAAAGAGGTAAGGTTACTTCTATAGTTTCCCAGTTTTCTCCTCCGTCTTCCGTTTTTAATATAGCATTGTTACTGGTGGAAATAAAAATCAGGTTTTCATCGACACAGGACAACCCTGCAAGACTAAAGCCACTTTCTGTATCAATTACATTCCAGGTTTCACCACCATCTATAGTTTTGAGAAGCGTGCCTCCATCTGCCGTTATGTATCCAATATCCGGTGTTGGGAATTGAATTTCGCCTAATCCGCTTGTGGTACCGGAGGGTTTCTGTACCCAAGTTTCACCACCGTCTGTAGTTTTGAGAATGGTGCCGTTGGCACCCACTACGACAACAATATCGGGTGTTATAGCATAAACATCATTGAAAACAGGCGGGTTTTCCATACCTGTGTCAAGCTCTACCCACTGGGCTTTTCCATAAGAAAGACAAAGGATAATGCTAAAAAGAGAGATAAGTGTTTTCATGTTTTGCAGTTTTTTTAATGTTATGATTCTAAAGGTAATAAGTTTTTTTCTTATAAAAGATATTCCGGTATTATTTTCTAAAAATTCATCAGCCAAAACATTTTGCTTCTTTTATTTGCAGGCAGCTCATTTTCCGGTGAATCATAAAAAAACTGGTTTTTCAAAAGATTTCAATCGCTATAGGTTTTGGCTCACAGGAAAAGGAAAAAAGTTTTTGGTTTTCGAAGTATTTTTGTCGCACAGCAATACAAAAATAATCACAGGATAATGTGAATCAACTTCCTGCAACAAATCTTATTATCTCATTTCAGAATGCGTCCTAATTTCTTAATTTCGTCAAAAAATTAATTTGAAACCCAAATCACTCCATCCAAACGATCAGGTTGCAATCGTTGCGCCTTCGGGAAGGGTTTTCCCGGAAGAACTGAATGCCGGTTTGAAACTGATCCGAAGCTGGCAGCTGACCGCCAAAACCGGAGAAAATATTTTTGAGGATTATTTTTTGGGTTATCATTATGCCGGAACCCAACAGCAAAGAACAGCAGATCTTCAAGATGTTTTGGATGATGATTCTGTCAAAGCAATTTGGTTTGCACGGGGCGGATACGGCGCAGTCCATCTGATCGACCGGATCAACTGGACAAAGTTTCTGCAAAATCCAAAATGGCTGATTGGCTATTCTGACATCACCGCTTTTCACAATCATCTGAATAATTTTGGCATCCAAACCCTGCATGCCGTCACCGTCAAACGACTGAAAACCGAATATACAGACGAATCTTTTGAAAGTTTGAGAAAAGTTCTTTTTGGCGAAAAATTAAACTATCACCTCAAAGCCAATCCGTACAATCGTTTTGGAAAGGCCGGCGGAAAACTTGTCGGCGGAAATCTGTCGCTGATCTGCAGTCTGACCGGCAGTCGTTCCGAAATCAAAGGCGAAAATCTGATTTTGTTTATCGAAGACTGGTGCGAAAACTGGTATCATCTCGACCGTATGCTGATGAATCTGAAACGCAGCGGACTGCTTGACAGTATTTCGGGTCTGATTGTTGGGAATTTCACAAAAATGGATATTGAAGATGAAAACCCCGATTATGAAAACGGTTTTGATCCGGTTTCTTATCAAATAATTTATAATTTTATAAAAGATTACAACATACCGGTCTGTTTTGGTTTTCCGGCAGGTCATACCGGCGACAACCGTGCGCTGATCATGGGCGCAGAAATCAGCCTGGAATCGGATCCGGGCGGTGTAAAAATAGAATTCTGAAAAATGAAAAATGTAATTGTACTCGATCATCCGCTGATCAAAAGCAAAATGACACAGATCCGAAGAAAGGACACGCCGACCAAGATGTTCAAAGAACTGGTCAAGGAAATCTCAACATTGATGTGTTACGAACTGACACGCGATCTGGAAACCGAAGAAATCCAAATTGAAACACCGATCAGCAAAACCGTCGGCTATAAAATCAAAGGTGAGGACATCGTTCTGGTGCCGATACTGAGAGCCGGTCTGGGAATGGTCGAAGGAATTCAGGATCTGATACCCAATGCAAAAATCGGTCATATCGGAATTTATCGCGATCACGAAACCCTTCAGCCGGTTGAATATCTGTGCAAACTGCCGCCCAATATTGAAAAACGCGATGCGATCGTCGTCGATCCGATGCTTGCCACCGGCGGTTCCGCGGTCAAGGCAATTGAAATCCTGAAGTCTCACGGCGTGAAATCCATACGGCTTGCCTGTCTGGTCGGCTGTCCCGAAGGGATAGAAACGGTGCATAACCATTATCCCAAAATTCCGATTTATCTGGCTGCGCTTGACAAAGGTTTGAACGAAAAGAGCTATATTGTTCCGGGTCTCGGTGATGCCGGCGACCGATTGTTTGGAACCCAATAAAAATTTATCATGGCAGACCATAATCTTTTTGGAATTGAAGCTGAAAAACAGGCTGCCGATTTTTTGGAGAAAAAAGGTTATGAAATCATCGAAAGAAACTGGACTTTTCTGAAAGCCGAAATCGACATCATCGCAAGAGCTCCCGAAAAAGACGAGCTTGTAATCGTAGAGGTCAAAGCAAGAAAAAAAGATCCGCTGGTACTGCCCGAACTGGCGGTCAACAAAAAGAAACGAAGACTGCTGATTACAGCGGCAGACGAATACATCGTATCAAATGAAATCGATCTGGACTGCCGTTTCGACATCATCAGCATTGAAAAATCAAAGGACGAATGGTTCATCGACCATATTGAAAATGCATTTTTTTCATTTGAATAAATTTTCGGATAAATTTAAATTAACAGAAATTCTCCAATTTACAGTCAAATTGAATTTGAATTCGAATGGTGTATATATCAAAAATATATTTTAATTTAGTCCTTATCAAATATTTGAAATTATGAAAAAACTAATCTTGGCAAGTTTTATCTTTCTTTTTGGTGTAATCGGATACGCACAGTCTGCGATCGGCACCTGGAAGACGATTGACGACAAAACCGGAAAAGAAAAATCCTATGTTCAGATTTATGAAACCAAAAGCGGAAAACTTCAGGGAAAAGTGGTGAAAATCCTTACTCCGGGCAAGGAACACGAGACATGCAAGGACTGCAGCGGTGACAATAAGGACAAACCGATCATGGGAATGGTGATTATGTGGGGTCTTGAAAAAGACAGCAGCGGCTGGTCCGGCGGACATATACTCGACCCAAACAACGGAAAACAGTACAAATGCAAAATCAGTCTGACCGATGCAAACACTCTCACTGTCAGAGGATTTCTGGGTGTGTCTCTTCTCGGAAGATCTCAGACCTGGTACAGAGTGGAATAATTAAGAGCGGAATAATTAAAGGACAAAAAAATTAAAGAAAATCTCTTTCAATTCGTTTTGGAAGAGATTTTATTATTTGGGTTGAAAAACAAATTCGGAAAACTTTCACAGTCCGAACTTTGGCATAAAATATTATTCGCTTAATTTCGTAACCGCAAACCGAATACAGAAATGAAAAAACTGATTCCGATATTTTGTTTTTTGATGATCTTCATCGGCTGTTCAGAGACCGATATCATCAACGAAACCGGCGAAATGGAGATTACAGACATCAGTCTGCCCGAACTGCCAAACGGATATTTTTATCAGGGCTGGCTGCTGGTTGACGGCAGCTTTGTATCTGCGGGAACGATTACAAATGACTCGATTGCAAACAATTATGCACGATTTTCAAAAATCGATGCAAGCGATTTGAGCAATGCGCAGTCTTTTGCGGTAACAGTTGAAACTTCAAGCGGTGCGCCTTCAGACTATGTATTGCTGATCGGTAATTTTGAAGGAAATACAGCACAACTGAGCCCTACTGTGACTGCAGCCAACGGTGTAAAAACTTTGGGTCAGAAAATTTCTGCGGGCTATACGGTTCAGAATGCTTCTGTTCCGCCCGAAGAAGCCGGAAACTACGGCACCAACGGAATCTGGTTTTTCAAAGGAAGTGATGAAAACAAGGAACCGACACTTCAGCTTGATTATCACGGTTTGAGATATCAGGCGTGGCTAATCAAAACGCTGGAGGGAAACGACTGGTATCTGAATATGGGTCAGATCGAATCGGATACGATTGCAGATAACTGGCGAAATTTTATACCGGCACCTTTTGCACCGAATATTCCGAATTTTCCGGGCGAAGACTTTTTGCAGCAGCCGGGTTCCGGGACTTCTTATCCCGAAGGATTTTTTCCGGCAGATGTGAGAGGTTCAAAGATCATTCTCACTCCTATTTTTACAAATTACAACAATGCCGAAATTCCGTTCCCAATCTGGCTTCTTCGTTCTGATGTGCCGGCTGATGCGGTTAAAGATCCGAATCTGGTCAGAGAAATGGAGATTAACAACAGCTACAGTCTGAAGGCAAAAAAATTATAAAATCAATTCAAAATTTGGGGAGATCATTTCAATTCTTAATAATAATTTGAACTACAGCGTTTTGTCATCATTTTTGTTTTGCTTCGCAACAAAAATGCCGCCAAAACGATAACACTCACACTTCTTTAATCCCGATTTGCTCTCCGCTGACGCTCCGTTTAATCGGGGCTAAAAATATTTGACCCGCTGCTGCGGGTCAGTCCAAATCATAATTTTTAATCCGTGATTTGATTAAAGCATTTTAAAAGTTTTCGGCTTCCGCAAATTAGTATTAACTTCGCAGCACAAACCGAAAGGGGTGCTTCCGTCAGGAGGCTGAGATTATACCCGAAGAACCTGGACAGGTAATGCTGTCAAGGGAATTTTCAAAATTATTCCCTGTTCAAAATCTCAAACACCGGATGCTGCAGAATCCGGATGATTGAACGAACAGCGAATTTTAAAAAAGGGATAATCCGCCTTTCATTTAAAAAATTAATTTAAAATGAAAAGTAGGATTTTTTTATTTGGGCTCATTTGCGGAGCCTTTGTATCGGCACAGGAAATCATTGAAACCGATACCACAAAAATCGAACTCGGAACGGCTGAAATCATTCAGAAACTTCCGCTCACAACTAAAAAAGTCAGTAAGAAACAGTTGAATCAAAAAAATCTGGGACAGGATATGGCGTCACTGCTCAGCAATGAAACCTCGGTGGTGGTAACCAGCGATGCAGGCGCGGGCGTCGGCTATTCTTCGATCCGGATCAGAGGGGTCGCTCAGGACCATATCAACATCACCATGAACGGCGTACCGCTCAACGATCCCGAATCCCAGAATGTATTTTGGGTCAATATGCCCGATCTGGCGACCAATGCTTCGTCGGTGCTGATTCAGCGCGGCGTGGGAACTTCTGCTTCGGGAACGGCTGCTTTTGGTGCTGCGATGAATATTGAATCAGAGAATCCGTCGAATCGGGAATTTATTGAATTTTCGGCTTCGGCAGGAAGTTTCAATACCCGGAAATATTCGCTCAAAGGCGGAACCGGTGCAATACTCAACGGCAGGCTGACACTCGATCTGAATGCTTCACTGATCAAATCGGACGGATACATCGACCGTGCTTTCAGCGATCTGTATTCCTTCGGACTGAATGCAAAATACCGGCTTGGACAGAATACGGTTTTTACATTCTGGAATTTCAACGGAAAGGAAAAAACCTATCAGGCGTGGAACGGAATCGATGAACAGACTTTGAAAACCAACCGCAGATTCAATCCGGCGGGCGCGATTTATGATTCGGACGGAAATATTATTGATTATTTCAAAAATGAAACCGACAATTACAGACAGAATCACAACCATCTGGGCTGGCAGCAGAATTACGGAAACGGCTGGAAATCGTCGGCAACGCTCTATTACACCCGAGGAATCGGTTATTATGAAAATTACAAACAGGATGCAAAACTGTATCAGTACAAAATTGAATCGGATACCGAAAGAGCAGACCTCATCAGACAAAAATGGCTGGACAGCAATCTGTACGGTTTGAATTTCAATTTTGAAAATCAACGGCTTGGGAATCTGAAATATTTTGGCGGATTTTCGGTCAATCATTTCAACAACAAACATTACGGAAAAGTGATCTGGCTGAAAGATGTTGAAAATTGGGATTCCAATTTTGAATTTTACAGAAATCTGTCAAACAAAAACGACCTGTCGGTTTACTCAAAAGCGGTTTTGGAACTGAATGATTTTGAATTGTTTGGAGATATTCAGTATCGTCATGTTTCCTACAAAACCAAGGCTGCACCCGGCGGTGAAAACGAATATGAAAACTTTTTTGCGTTTGATGATCAATTTGATTTTGTCAATCCCAAAATCGGAATCAATTACAATCCGAATCTGTATCAGACCATTTACTTTTTTTACGGATTGTCACATCGCGAACCGATCCGATCCGATTATCTGGACAACGGCAGAAAGCTCGATCCCGAAAAACTGCATGATTTTGAATTGGGTTACAAAAAATCGGGCCGATTGAAACTGAATGCAAATCTGTTTTATATGTATTATCTCGATCAGCTGGTGGCGACCGGACAGCTGAACCAGACCGGAAATTATATCAGAACCAATAGCGGAAAAAGTTTCAGAACCGGAATTGAAATCAGTTTTGGATACGAACTCATCCCGTCTAAACTTGATCTTTTCGGAAATCTGAGCCGAAGCATCAGCAGAAATATCGATTATTCGGAGATCGGTTATGACTCGGACGGAAATGAACTGCTGACCGAATACGGAAATACACCGATTTCTTTTTCGCCCGATTGGGTGGGTGCGGCCGGTCTGGACTGGCAGTTGGTCAAAAATCTGTATTTCAATCTCAGCGGGAAATATGTGGGCAGTCAGTATCTGACCAATACAAAATTAAATGACGGAAAGCTAAATGATTATTTTCTGACCGATCTGCTGATTCGTTATCAGCCAAAAATCAAAACGTTTAAAAATCTTGAATTTTCGATTTTGGTCAATAATCTTTTTGACCGGAAATATGAAAGCAACGGATTTTATTATGAAGGCGCTTATTATTATCCGCAGGCGGGAATCAATGTATTGGGCGGCTTGAGTTTCAGATTTTAACAGCAAAAAAAAGGATTTTGTTTTGGCTAAAGCCGCTGATCGACACAATTTATGATAAACGGCCTAAAGGCCGTTCCTATTCAAAATTTCAAAAATTTGAATGTTGTTTAATTGAATGGGCCCCGGCTTCAGCCGGGGTTCAAATTCATCCTGTTCAATAGGCTTTAGCCAAAATATCTTTTAAACAATCTGAAATTTAGAAGAAAAAATCAAAGCCATAAAAAAAGCATTGAAGTCAGGAATTTGACCTAAAGATGTACAATTATGGGAATGTAGAGACGTACGGTCGTACGTCTCTACCCTAAAAATCGAAATATTTTCGCACAATTTTCTGAAATAATTATAAAATTGATGCAGTAATCTAAATAACAGCTGAATATCAAAAACCTGAGTTTCTGAATAAGAATAAGGTGGAAGTCACAAAAAAAGCGTCCCAAATCGGGACGCTTTTGATTTTTATAATCGAATCAACTTTTATTTGATTACCGCTTTGGTATTGAATTCAAGACGTTTTCCTTCTGCTTTGATGATATAGACACCTTTGCTGAACAGACTGATTTTGACTTGGTCCTGACCGTTTGAATTTTGGATGGTTTTGACCAGTCTTCCGTTCAGATCGTAAACCGAAATCTTTTCAATCGATTTTTCGGGATTCTGAAGTTTGAGCGTCACCTCATTTTTTGAAGAATTATACACCAAAACATCATTTCTTTTCTGATAATCGGTATCGTTCACATCCATGCCTGAACCCCAGATAATCTGTACAAATTCGGGGTGATCTATATACGGATTCCTGTTTCCCTGATGATTGTAATAAATCAGATCGTTGATATCCTTTTCTCGCTGGCTCACCGGATCCATCACATGCCACTGGATCAGCATTTCAAGAAAATCCTGACTGAAAACCTGTGTAAAAGTTCCGTCAAACATTGCTTTCACACCAGCATTTGAGCTGTTGTAGAATCCAGTCATTTTGTCCTGATAACAGGTCGCAAAATAAAAATAAGCACGGGCAACATCGCCTTTGAATTCATCGATCGGTTCAAATACGGTGATTGAATTGTTTTTGGTAAATTTTCCCTTCAGCGAACCGTTTTTGGTTTTGCAGGGCATATTGGTGGCTCCGCTGTTGCATGGAGTTGCGCTGCTTCCGTTGGTAACCGTTCCGAAAGCGAAATTGTCGCGCCAGCCGTTCACCTTGCTGTCTGTCGGCCAGATGTGAAATGCGTCTGTGCGCATCGGCAACTCTTCGTTGAAATAAGATTGTGGAATCAGGTGTTCACGATTGAAGGCATCACCCTCCGAACCGCCCGAACCCATCGGATCGTCCGGATTAAAATTATACGGATCGGGACCGTCCGGATTTTCGGAATAAATATCCAGTACGGTATTGTCATTTTCATAATATTTGTCCTTGAAACCGTTTTTTGAACTGTTGGACTGATAGAGACCTTTGAGTGCGGCATAACTCTGCACATTGAAATCTCTGATGATGTAGAACAATTTTGTCTTCAGATCGTAGCCGGTCAGCCCTTCGGTTCCGTCATAGTATCCGCTTGGGATTTGGCCAAACATCAGACCTGAAAGAAGAATTCCAAAAAGTGTAAATCTAAATTTATTCATTTTTCAATTTTCTGTAAGCGCAAAAGTATTAATTTTGGCAGGATTAATTTCCATCAAAACACTTAAAATAATTTTTCGACAAAACTATTGCAGATATTAAATTTTGTATTAATTTTGCGCACTCATTCAATTTGAATGGAAAACCCAAAAATTAAGTCGGATTAAATTCCGGTTTTAAAAGAATAAAAAATTATGGCAAATCATAAGTCGGCATTAAAGAGAATCAGACAGACAGAAGTCAGAACAGAGAGAAACCGTTATTATCACAAATCTGCACGTACAGCGATCAAAAATCTGCGTGCCGAAACTGATAAGAAAGCAGCTGAAGAGCAGCTCGCAGCGGTATCTTCAAAGATCGACAAATTGGCAAAGAGAAACATTATTCACAAGAATAAAGCTTCCAATTTGAAGAGCAAACTGACCAAGCACGTCGCTTCACTGGCATAAAAATACAGTTGGCCCGTTCGTCTATCGGTTAGGACTTCAGATTTTCATTCTGGCAAGAGGGGTTCGATTCCCCTACGGGCTACAAAAATAAACCTCTAACGATTTGATTAAAAGATTGCTAGAGGTTTTTTCTTGCTTAAAACTCCCGACATATTCCCGATTCTGAGGAGACCATATTATTTTTCCTTGTATAATTCTATATAAAATTTAGACGTTTTATAAACCTCCTCCAATGCTTTAAAGTTTATAAATAAATGCCATTCTTTTCCATAGTCATTTTCTAAACCGTGTAAAATTAAATCTCTGTCCTCTTTGAATCGTCTTCTTAGAAAATCTAATCTCTCTTGAAAAGTTATCATAATTTCGTTTGGCTCATTTCCTTTACAGAAATCGCAATCTCCAGTTATCAATCTATATTTACTATAACTTACAGGATAATCCTTTTCCCATTCTACTTTTCTCAGAAAACCGTCTAAAGAATTAGCATAATCTTTTGATTTAATTTTCAAATCTCGTTTTTCTATCAAAAAATGACCTAATTTTCTTACTATACCCTCAATAGAGGTTAATATGAGCAAACTACAAGCTCTGAACAATTTAACTTTATACGCTTTTTCAATTTCCTGAAAAGTGTCTTTAAATTCTTTAAAGAATTCTTCTGATTTAAAATAGTTATGAATATCCGATTTAAAATTTTTAAAAGTAGTTGGAAGATAGGAAGCTAATTCATCTACATTTTTATTACCAACACTTATATCTAAAGCATCATATAATTTTAAATCTGTAATCCAATACAAATCATATTTTATGCTTCCATAATAAGAATTTGCAACTATAAAAGGAATATCTATATCATAATTAGCAAAAAGCAATTGTTGTTTACTGAAAAAATTTATGATTTTTTCTCTTTCTAATTCTTCCGCTAAATAATCTATATAATCAGAATATCTTTTAAGACTTCTTTTAACTCTTATATCTTTGTAATAGGAAACATTCACTTCATCAGGAAGACTTACGAGTTGAATACAATGACTAAATACCACATTTATAAATTTCTTTAATAAAATCTCCCTTTCTATATACCTACTTGGTTCGTCATCTTCAAAAATTTGACGGTTTAGTTTATCTTCAATATCTCCGATAGTCATATTCAATATTTAAAGGTCATTAAATCCAAATACAACTTTTCATAATTTTCATCAGTATATAAGGTTTGAGGCACTTTATAATACTTGCGAAGAATTTTATTAAAATCGTTTTCTATAATCTCTTTTTGCATAAAAACTTTTGGTATTACATCCTCAACCCCCTTTTCAAAATTATTTGATGCTATATATTCAATCTTTAAATTTTGATTTTCCTTTCCAATAATTTTACCTATTCCGAAGTCAAATATTGCAATATTCCCAATGGCTACATTATTAAGATTTTCAGTATTTAAATCCGTATTGAGAGTATTAAAAACATCAGTAAATGTTTTTGTTATGTTATCTTCAAATTTTAGTATCTTAGATATATCTCTATAAATTCCCACAATAAGTAACAGAGACCAATCCAATAAAGTTTTAGGTGTTAATGTACTTACTATTACATTAGAATATGAAAAGTGGTTTTTCTTACTTAAAAAAGCATAACTTGTTAAATAGTCCATTCCGAGCAACAATCTTTCTTGTTTGGAATTTCCCTTAATGACATCTAAAAGTTTACTCTTAGTATTTTTTAGTAGAGATAAATTCTTTTGAGTTAGTTGCGACCTAAAACTATTTATTGTTTTTCTATTATCCTCACTTACTTTCTTATAATATAATGGCTCACAATTATAGAAATCTTTAGAAACATTTAATTTCAATTCATCGTAATTAAATCTATCCCCTAAATAGACCAATTGCAGTAATAACTCAATTGCTTCGTCTGTTTCATTATTTAGCTTTGCAAAAGTAAGGTTAAAGGATTTCAGTTCTAAATACAATTCAAATAAAGGTCTTAATATACTTGCTATTAATTCAACCTCTGCTTCATCCTGAAATTTAGAATTTAATTCCGCTTTTGTTAATATATTTTCACAATCATTAATTCTTATTACATCAAGAATAGACAAAATCCTAATGTAATTTATTCCTAATGTAGAAAGTTTATCAAAAATTCTCGAAAAAATAAAATCTCTAAAAGAACTGATTTTATTATAATCGTTTATATTTTCGATGTAATTGATATTTTTCTCAATACTAAAAAGAATTTGTTTTACAGTATTAATTCTCCCATTCCTATCCATTGAATTCCTACATTTCAAATTTAACCTCCGTATTCCATTTTGTATAGAAAACTATTTTATCCGCTTTCGATTTTTCTTCTGTCATATAGAGAATTAAATCAGCTTGATTTTTCCATTCTATGAAATACCATTTTCCTTCTTTGGCTTGATTTATCCAATCGGTTTTCATTAGAATCCAATCGGCTTCATTTTTTTGCGTGGTTTCGTAAACAATATAATCTGCTTCCGTTTCATTATCGGTTATGTATATTTTTTGAGAAAATACACTTACTGAAAAGAAGAAGAAAAAAACGAATAAAATAATTTGACTTTTCATTTTAGGTTGAATTTTACCAAAATTAACTAAATTTGTAAGCTCCCCTTTTTCCAACAACTCAAAACTAAACAAAATTATGCACTTCTATTCAATTTTTTAAACATCCACCTTATAGATATGAACGATATTGTAATGTTAGTACTTTACCCGCTATGCGCCAATGGGATTTATAGGCTTTGGCTTTTTTAAAGGTTTTCCAAAGCGTCGTACAAGTCAAATTCATGTACTATAACAAGATTTGAACCTTGCTTTCTATGCGCCATTGCTTGTTCTATTTTCTTTCCATAACAAGTAAAGGCCCAACAAGAGTTTTTCTCGTCGCAAACTATAAGGTAATTTAGTTTCGAGCTCACAGAATTAACAACGAAACCACCATATAATTCTATTTTTTCTGCAATTTCTCTTCTTTTTAAAATCCGTGAAACCCCTGTAATGCAAAATGTTTTTTCTTGGACAATTATGTCGGGATCTATTTGATAAAATCCGGTCTTGAGTGATTGTATTAAATCATTGTTAGTGTTATCATCAGAATTTCCTACAATACTTTTACAAAAGTCTAAAACGGCTTTATGTTCTTCTTCGGTAATTTTTTTATCTAATATCACATTTAATGTAAGATTATAAATTTCATCATATGGGTATGTGTTTTTTAGGTATTCATTTTCGTCTAACCAATCTTTTAAATAACGGATTTCATCATAATTAATTTCATTGTCAATGGAAATACCCATTAGGATGCCAATCAATCTTTGGATTCCTGCGGTAATTGCGGAGTAATAACCGCTCTTATCAAGATATTGATTGCAAAACCAGATGATATTTTCACATTCTTCTTCCGTGAGAATTTCATCAGTTAAACTTTCACGCAGTAGATTAATAATTCCTTTATACGGATTTCTTTCTTCATAAATTTTAGTTTCATTTATCCATTTCTGAACTCCTTTTTTTTCAATTTCTGTGATTTTTTTATCACTCTTTATTCCCTTTATAATTCCAACTAAAGTTTGTAAATCTTTTTCAACTATTGAAGGATTTATAAATTGCTTGTATTCTTCGTTGTCAAATTTGTCAAAATCGGCTGTATTCATTTTGGTTTGTTTTTTAAGGAATCTTTAATGTTATTGCCATTAACGTTTTAGGTATTTTCGAAAACGGGAAAATCGATCCGCCGCGGCGGATCGATTTTGCACCGAGCCATAATATGAAGTAAATTTAAGAAAAAACGAATGATATTCATTTTAGCGAGTCTCGGAGTATAAAGCATCAGCTTGCTATTGTGATAAACCCTCGTTATATGGCAGGCTTTTCCGCTATTCTTTTTTCGTCTGCCTGTCAGCGTTGAGTTAGGTTTCCTCTTCATAGCTCATTTATTTCCTTTTCAATCAAACGATATTTATCTTTGATATCTTCTCCTGAATAAAAGTCTAGCAAGTCTTTTTTAGTTAGTGTTCCTTGGCTTAAGAAACGTTTTAAATATTCCTGATTAAACTCCATTAGAAGAATGGATTTTTCTAATTGTTTTAGAATTGCTTTGTTGTTATCAATGTTGTTTAGAACCAAAGATTTTATTGCCAGAATTTCATTAATATCTTTAATGATACGGTTTACTATCACCGCCAAAATATCTTTGTCTAACTCAACTTTCGTAGCATTTAAAGCAATGTCACGAGCTAACATATACGCAATAGCCAAATTGCTGTAATCTCCTTTTTGAGAATTGATAATAGCAACGAATCCAATACTAGGGATATACCCCACGTTTTCATAGTTCCTTAAGATTGAATTTTCTATTAATGAAATATCAAATACAATTATACTTACTTTACTATCTCTATTGGCTTGTGCTTCAATTAGCTGACTCCAAGCGGTATCTGTTTTTCGTGTAAAGACGTCTTTACTTTCAATATCTCCCAAACGAATACTTTTATCAAATTTGCACTCAATGGCAATTTTCAAATCGGGCGTTCCATTCACTTCACAAATAATATCACCCGTTTTATTTTTGGGTAAATTGCCTGTAGTATTACCTGTTAAAAACGCTCTGTCTTTTAATTTTTTGTCTGCAAAATATTGATTTAAAAATTCTGCAATTTCTTCCTCAGCCAATGTTCCTTTGATAGTTGACTTGTAGAAAAGTTCTTTCTTCATTTCAAAAATCATCTTCAAACTTTCGAGCTCTGTTCCCAACTCATTTGATGTTTTTGAAAGGAAAGATGAAATACGGTCTTCCATTAGGGCCAATACACCAATGTAAATGGCTCTTAGCAATTTTTCATCTCTTTCACTTGCAGGAAGATTATCAAAGTAATTAAAAACGATTTGATTTTCGATTTCAAATTCTTTGATTTCAATTCTTTTGAGTTGTTGGTTTATTTTAAGCATTTCTAAACCTTTGAATATCTATAAACCCCTTTTATGTTTTGTGCCAAATACTTACCGTGAGAGTCAGCCTGCATTAGGTCTCTATAAATATGTTGTGGTACGTCAAAATACTGGTAAATAGAATTGTTTAAAAATTCAATCTCCAAAGTTGATGATGCCTCATCATAGCCTATTGACGCTATGTTTGATGATGTTACTGATTTTCTTTCCATTTTTATATTTATTTAATTATACGTTCAATTTTAGGGTTTTGAGCTCTCCAAGTTTCAACAAATTCTTCATAATTTGGGTTTTCTTCCATTTTGTTACCCCATCCACCTGGATGCAGAGAGTTTTCAGATGCAATTTCATCAAAAATAATAGGGTCTTGACTGTCGGGGCGTCTATCTTTCGGTGGGGCTTTTATAAAAGTTCGCATTGGTAACTTAACGGCTTCACCTAAGATAATTGCTTCTCCTGTTTTTAGAATTGGTAGCATACTTGTAAGACCTTCAAGATTATCAGAAACAGCACCAGTTATATGTCCTCGGTCAGAAGAATTTGAAAGTCTTAGTGCAAAGAAAGTTCCACATTGTGAAAGTATTGTAGAATTAATTTCCGAAGGCCTTTGACTAACTATCATAGCTCCAATACCGTACTTTCTTCCTTCCTTTACTATTTTTTGAACAATAGAGAGTGCACTTCCTTCGGAATTCAAATAATTATGCGCCTCTTCCATTAATAGTAATAAAGGTCTTTCTTTTCCACCTTGGGAAAGATTTCTTGCCCAAAATAGACCATCATAAACTATTCTAAGCAAAACTCCTATTATAGTATTTAAAATTGTGATTGGAACGCCTGATAAGTCTAGAATTGTAATTGATTTATCACTCCCAACCCAACCTTTAATTAAAGTATCTAAATCTTCATCCGTTTTTCCGTCTTGCTTAGGCATCCAATTCCCTGGCTTAAATATGAAGTCATATCTTGGAATCCTTAATTTGGAACCTAATGAATGTAATTGTTGACTACTTCCTAAAGGCGATTCGTTTGGATGCTGAACTCTATCGCCATTAGCCTTGTTTGTATTGATTTTTTTAAAGACAGGTGGTGTAGCAGTTTCTGGGTTTCCTTTTAACTCATTTCCATCTTTGTCTATTTCGTATGCTAAAGGCTTTCCATCTTTATCTGGATAAAATTTCCCTAACGTTTGAGTGTATAGATCAAACCATAAATGATTAATACTAAATGGGACTGGAGAGTCAACATTTATCGTTTCTTTATCAACCCCTTTAAGAGGATATTTTTCGATAGTCTTAATTTTTTCTTGTAGAATTCTTTCGAGAATAGTATTTTGGTCTTTTTCGTTATTAAATTTCCCAAAACTTATTTCACATAATTCCTCAAAACTTAATGCCCAAAAAGGTAAATACAATTCTTTTTCTTTTCTGTCAACACTTTTGTCTGCATTTATTTTATAAATATTTGCTTTGTCTTTTAGTGCCTGACTGTACTCGCCGTGAATATCAAAAACCAAAATGCGGGATGAAGGATATTTTGTTGTATCAGATAGCGCATTTAATAGACTTGCTACTGTTGTTGATTTTCCTGACCCTGTAGTGCCAACAACAGCAGAATGTCTTGTTATTAATTTGTTTACATCAACTAATGCTGGAATAGATTCGGCACCTGCTATATACCCAACATTCACAAAATAAGGTTTGTCTGGTTGTCCGTATATTCTTTTTAAATCTTCCTCTGAAACTAAATGAACCTCGTCACTTATAGTTGGATATTGGGAAATACCTCTATGAAATTCACCTGATCTTTGTCCTTCACCAACTAATTGAATTGTAATCCACCTATTGCCATATGGTTGATTTGGAATTTGATTTTCAGGTACAGCACCTGCTCCAACTTGTGTAATAATGCCAAATAAATAATTGTAACCAATAGGGATTTTCACAAAACTTCCAATTTGTCCAATTCGATAACCTTCACCGTTAACATAAGTCAAACCTGATAGTGAATCATTAACCATTGCTACCCTTATAGTTGTCCCAGTTACATCTTGAACTGTTCCTAAATATGTAGAATTATTTTTCATCTAATTTAGTTTGATTGTAACCGATTAATGCTTGAAGAAAATCTCCCAATATAGAAAAATCTCCTAGTTTTAAGAGATGCTTCTCTTCTGTATCTTCATCGGATTTAATTTTTTGAATGCAATTGGCTAAGTTATCTTCATCTTCCATTTCAGATGGGGTTTTCCATTTAGCTCTTACTGTTCCTATTATTGCTTCATCAAAAGACCATAAAGCAAGATTATTTCTGTTTAGTGCCAATTGCATAGCTTTTGGATAACGTTCAATTTTCTTTTCATCTTTTTCATAGGTTAAAGTGTCAAATAGTAAAGCAATAGCCATAGAGTTTGGATTAGCTTTTAACGCATTCAAGATAGTATCATTCAAATGTTCATCATTAAATGAATAACCAATTAATACCATCAGCGAATTAGGTTGCCTTAGAAATTTATTAAGTTGGTCTATTAAAGCTAAATATGGCATTTTTCTACTTTGCTCATACTTTAAGTGAGAAGGATATATCAGAGAAGAATCTCCGCTTTCCTTTGTAGCTATTGATCTATAGACTTCTTTGCTCTCTTTTTGAAACCAATTTATAGATCCGTGTATCTTCCATAATCGCGTCCAATGCTTGGGTATCAAGTTGTCCTCTACTGCACGTAAGTCAAAAAAAGATTGTCTTGAGCCTACAAAACCATCAAAGTAGGGGATTGACAAGGCCTCAAAGGCTTCTTCTAGTAGTACGTCGTAATTAGTAGTAAAAACTTCAATGGGTTTTTCTCTATCAATTGAAATCCATTGTGCGAGTTTGTGATATGGCGTGTCATTATCAGGAAGATTTACCATAAGTTTTTCAACTATCTTCCTGCAAATATTCTTTTCGAGCTCTATCAAGTTTTCATTTGTAAATCCTCTAACAGAATTACCGATTGAAACTTCTTTCAATCCACGAAGAAAACTCAATATATCTTCAATATTATTACTATCCTTTTGAGAAAGAATTACTTCGTCAACGAGTCTGTCATAATCATTTTTTGTGTCTGTTTCTGACTTTAGTTCTTTGGTGACAAATTCGGTTAGTTTTGCGACATCAGGAATTAATGGCCATTTGCCTTCTGGCATCTTTACAGCAAGTGGACAACCTGCCGAAATAAAAAATCCTAATGGTTTTTTGTCTTGAGATAATGTTTGCCTCAGAAACTTTATATGCTTTACGGGGTCGTGTGTAATCATATTTTCAAACTATTTATTCCTATTTAACCTCTATTTCAATAACTTTCTCCAAATACTATCAGCTGGTCTTATTTCCCTAGTGAAACCGTATAAGAAGCCGAAACGTTAGTTACAGGGCTTTTAATTCTTCAAATTCTTGTGGAATACTCAATCCTTTTTTGTAATTTTCAATATTTGAATGATTTCTGTATTTTCCAATTAATGTATTTATCGTTATAGCTGTAAAAAGAAAAACAATTATTGAAAAGCTACCAGAAATTAGAATGTTTGTTTGTAGTGTTTTGAAGTATTCAATGGCGTCATTAATATTCCAATTTGAGTTAATCAAAAGATATAATATACCACCTATAAACAGTCCAATACCAAAAAAAAGCTCAATCCAACTTTTTCTTCTCCATTTTGATACCTCCTTCTTAATCCATTCATCTCTTAAAAGTTTTCGAGAGTAATTCTGTTCAATTAGTAGTTTGTTTTCAAGTTCTGATACTTTTTTATTGCTCTCATTTCTTTCTTCCAAAACTTGACCAAATACTTTGATTTTGTTGTCATAATTTATCTTGGACTTTTCAAGTTCATCAGTTCGCAATGCAATATCCTTAAAAACTTTTTCTAATTTTTTAATTCTACTCTCTTCAAGTCGTTTTTGTTTTTCAGCCTCTCCTTCAAGTCGTTTTACAAATTGTTCTTTGTCTTTTTCAGCAAGAATATTTAACTCCTCAATATCTTTTAATTGTTTATTTGTAATTCTTGTTGCAACTCTTACAATATCGGCATCACTTATAGCCTCCTTTGCATATTTATGAATATTATTATCTAACTCTCTTAAAATATTTGATTTGGGTAAATTTTTGTTTAGTGTTAATGATATTATTGAAGTTAAACCAATCTCTGCTAAATCTCCCCCTTCAATTTCTCTATTTGTTTGAGGATTACTTAACCATAAAATATTCAACAAATCGTCAGCTTTTATAGTTTCTGGCTGAAACCCCTCTTTTAAAAAGATATTATCTCCTTCAACAGAAGCTGAATTATTAACAAACCAAGCATTTACTTTTTCAAAATCCTTAATCCTTTTACCTCTTTTCTTTTTGATGTAAAGAATTGCAACTGCATCGTGTAATGCAGATTTTCTCGTGGTTCTAACCTGTTCGAAAATTTTAAATTCATCGGTAAATTTTGCCTCATTTTTTAATTTGTCTGTATTATACAATACACTTATACCAAATTCATGTATTGAACTTTCCAGATTGTCCGCAACGCGCTCTAAATCTGTTTTAGAAAAACCTTTTCTATCACAAGCGTTATACACGTCTTCTGGATTAACTTTTTTCTGTAAAAAAGATTTGTCAAAAAATGCGGCCTTTGTTTCTAAAAGATTTTTAGTTTCTTCTATTGTGTCTTTTAAAACATGGATTTTAAAGCCTTGCTGTTTACTAATTTTTACTAAAGTTCTACAAGTGTGAGTTGATTCAGGTGTGTTCAAGTCTAACAATGCAACAATAAAATTAGTATCCAATAATAGCTCTATTTCACTTTTCACACTGTCTGGATTGTACTCAATGTAGCCAGATATGATTGAGCCTAGATAAATATTTTTAATTCTGTCGTAAATTGTGGGTATTCTTCTGAAGAAATTAATAAATTGAGCTTCTGCTGTATAGTCCTCGCCATTAATATGTTGATTATTGGATATGTATTTTGAAAGAGTGAATTTATTCTTCTCAATAAAATTGAAGATAGTATTTCCATTTTCGATTTCTAATTCAGATGTTTCGCAAAATTTTTTAAATAATTCTTCTAGTTCATTTATTTCATTTTCTTGATTTGCAATAATATCCTCAAAGTCGGTAAATGTATATTGATTAATACTAAAAGCACCATCTTTATATAGTATAAAATGCGTTGTTTCTTCTGTATTTACTTCCTTACAAATTTCTTCTAGGATTTTTTTCAAAACGGGAATTGGGAAGTCTAAAGAATACAGAGAGTCTGTTTTGCTTTTTATTTCTAAAATACTTTTTCCTTTAAAAATTCCTTCAATGTTCATCTTTGATAGGGCCCTCTTAACAAGAGGGATAAATATATCAATTGGACCTTTTACTAATGTCCCAGTATTTCGAATATGAGCCAACAAGCCATAAGTTACTGCTCTTTCCTTATTATTCATTATTTCTATGGTTCTGATTTTCAAGCTTTGCCTATTACTCCCAAATATCTAAAATATTCTCAAATTTCACAAAAAAATTCATAAATTAGACCCGTAAGATTCAATAATTTGTTTGACATAATCTATGACAACAACTTCCAAAATATTATATCTTACATTTTTCTTATTACCACTTCTTGCCTACTCGCAAGTCACGGCAAAAGTTGTTGGTATAAAAGACGGAGATACTATTGTCGTACTTCTAAAAAATAAAACCCAACAAACCCTTCGATTAGCAGAAGTAGATTGCCCTGAAAATGGTCAAGCCTTTGCAAGAAACGCAAAACAGTTTACTTCAGATGCCGTTTTTAGAAAAGAAATAACATATATAGAAACAGATCGGGACAGGTGGGGACGCATAATCGCCAAGGTATATTACGATGACAATTTATACCTCTCTGCGGAAATCATAAAAGCAGGTATGGGATGGTGGTATTATAGATATTCTGATGATGAAAGTTTAGGCGATTTAGAAAATGATGCTAAAACAAATAACCGAGGTTTATGGCAAGACTCCAATGCAATTGCCCCATGGGAATTTAGGAAATTAAAATAATTTCATTTATTCTTTGTTTCATATCCACATAATATTTTTCCTTTTTACCTGTAAGTTTATTGTCCAGTTTATAACATTCTTCAACAATTTGAAGAATTTCCCTCTTCTCTTTCACGACTAATAACTCACAAAAATTTAGGTTTAGAAATTGTATAACTTCTATTAGCTTATTCCATCCACTAAAATGTCAGCTCTTTCTATACGACCAACTGATGTGTTTGTAGAGCCAATCCTTAAAGCAAGATCAAATTGGGAAATACCCAATTTTAAACGAGCAAGCTTAATTCTATGCCCAAGATAAATATTAACCTTCTTAAATTCTTTCTCGCTGAATATCATACTTCTATATTAGTAATTAAATAAATCCCTCAAAGAAACATTTAGGACTTTAGATAGTGCCAATAGGGTTTCAAATGAAGGATTTGTCTCTCCTCTCTCAATCTCCCCAATTGTTTTTTTAGACAAATATTCACTTCTATCACTTAATTCTTGTTGTGATATTGACCTATTATTATATTCAGTGCTTTTGATTTTCTTTCTTAATTTAAGAACATGCTTACCAAGCTTCTCTTTCTCAATTTCAAAATCTATTTTATTCATTTTATAAATTTCCTTGTTAAAGAGGAATTTTTTGGTAACGTATAGGGTACTATAAATAATTTTATTTATATTTGCCTCGAATAACATATTGCAATTCTTCCAATAGGAATAAAATATTGAAGCAATTGCTTGGAATCTCGCCCGAAAACTGGTAATTTTCAAAGAAACGAGACCAATAAGCAAGATGCTCACGTCCCGGGCGTGGCCTTCTTATCGTTCCTTAGGCGTACCAGTGCCTCGATTCGGTAAGTTGAGTTCACGCCCTTTTTCTTGCGTAGTAACTCACAGCCATATCATTCTTAATCTAATACTTCTTTATATCGAATTCAAAATCAAACAATTGTTTTGGTTGAACATTTAATGCTTGTGCAAATTTCAACAAAGTACTTATTGTGAGATTTATTTTCCCCTGTTCATATCTGCTAATTTCTGAATTCTCAATCCCGGTAAGAAAACTTAAGTCATTTTGTGTTTGCTTATTCTTTTCCCGAAATTCTGCAATCTTGTTACCAATTCCCTCTAAAAAATCGCTTTTAATATCCATAGTAAGCTTTGTTTTAAAAGCAATTTCCCTTTATTTTGATAAAATTTTATTGGGATATATCACAATATTGAAATAAATTCTTATATTTGTTCAATAGTTACATCAATAGATGTAATTTAGCGATTCTTCGATTAGGAAAATATTAGAAGCTTTCGCTTAGAATCTCGCCTTTGGAAACTGGTAATTTAAATCGGAACGAGAGGATAAGCAGAAGGCTCACGACCGCGGGCGTGGGCTTTCTTACTGTTCCTCGGTATACCAGTACCTCAAAGGCGGTAAGTTGAGTTCACGCCCTTTTTTCTTGCGTATTCTTCAACTGATTTTCTAGGCATCTTCTCATTCTTCCGGAGATTGCAACAATTAACTTGTAATAAATCAAAAAAAAAGTGCCTATGTAAAAAAACATCTGAAACAACTGCAGTAAGAGAAAAATTATTCTTTCACAAACCTGTCCAATAAAGCGTGTGTTAATTATTTGGTCCCTCTGCTTTGGCTCAAGAAGTCAGGGTAAGCACATCCAAAGCCGACGCAGAGGGTTTTTCAAAAGAAAGAAAAAGGGGCAAAAACACCTTTGCCCGAACGATCCACCGCTGCTTACTGTCCCACCATTACATAAAAATGCCCTCTGCAACTGACTTGACAAACAATGCAGAGAGCACGGATTTTAAAATAAAGTATCACTAAAACCCATTCAAAATTATGAAAAAAATTTTATCATTAGGGAAGAAGTTTGTGCCGGGCTGTACCTTTTTACTCGTCCTCATAGCCTTAAACGCCTTCGCGCCGGCACATAACTCTCCCATAAAATCAAACCTCAATACACAAATCGACCAGGACGACTTCATCACCGGCACAGTCTCCGATTTGGGAGGGCCAATACCCGGTGTCCTGATTACCGTCAAAAACACAAATATTTCTGCTGTAACAGATGAAAACGGTCATTACACCATTTCTGCCCTACCCGGAGATATCCTCATATTCTCATACGAAGGCTACGAAACCATTGAACTGGAAGTAGGCATTGACCCAATCATTGACGTTGAACTCTATGAAGCCGTAGCCCTCGAAGAAGCCGTGATCAATGCAGGATACTATCAGGTTAAAGACCGTGAACGTACCGGAAGTATCTCCCGAATAACAGCAGAAGAAATTGAAAACCAACCGGTCGGAAATGTACTTGCTGCCATACAGGGAAGAATGCCGGGCGTCAATATAATTCAAAATTCAGGAACTCCCGGCGGTGGATTTGAAGTACAAATCAGGGGAATAAACAGCTTGCGAAGAGAAGGCAATTATCCATTATACATAATCGACGGTGTGCCTGTCAATGCTTCCACTCCGTCTTTTTTTGGCAGCCGGGCACTTCCTTACGCAGAAATCAACCCACTCAATTCAATAAACCCAAACGATATTGAAAGTATTGAAGTCTTGAAAGATGCAGACGCTACCGCCATATATGGTTCCCGTGGAGCCAATGGTGTGATTCTGATTAATACAAAGAAAGCAAAATCAGACAGAACGAATTTCAGTTTTCAGTCAAGTTACTCGATTAGTCAGCTTGGAAAGAAAATGAAAATGATGAATACAGACCAATATATTGAAATGAGAAAGTATGCTTTCCAAAATGACGGTATTTCGGAATATCCTGCCAATGCATTTGATTTAAACGGAGCATGGAATTCCGATCGTTATACAAATTGGCAGGATCAAATTTTAGGTAAAACAGCAGCCGGTTTAAATTTGCAATTCACTTTAAGCGGCGGAAAGGATAAAACACATTACCTCCTGAGTGGAAGTCATAACGAACAACAAACTGTATTTTCAAACAAATTTCTGTACAAATACAATAATCTTGTGGGAAATTTCAGTCACAAATCCGATGACAGCAGACTGGAATTAAATGTCTCTGGATTGTTCTCAGCACAGCAAAATGATATAATCAACGGAGACCTGACCAATAGTGCGCTTACACTCAGTCCAAATGCTCCAAAATTATACGATGAAAACCATAATCTCAATTGGGAAAATAACACATTTGAAAACCCGTTGGCAATTTTTGAAAGCACTTATGATAATGAAAGCATTGATCTCAATTCAAATCTAAACCTCAGATATGAATTATTTCCTTCATTCTTTCTGAAATTCAACGGAGGTATAAATTATCAGGAATTTGAAGAGACCGTACTGCGCCCCAGCACTATGTACAACCCGTCAATGGGAGTTACGCCTGCAAGTTCCAGTATTACAAGAGGAAACAGACGTTACCTCTCTTATCTGTTGGAACCCCAGCTGAATTACAAAACGACCTTTAAAAATCATGAGTTAGATATATTAATTGGAGGAACCTTTCAACAAAGTAATTCATCCTATTTGGGGCTGTATGCATCAGGATTTGAGACAAACTCTCTTATCACAAACTTAGCGGCAGCAAATAATCTTTCAGTAACAAATGATGATTTATCACAATATAATTACGCCGCATTATTCGGCCGAATTAACTATCAATTCCGGAATAAATACATTTTAAATCTGACCGGTAGAAGAGATGGCTCAAGCAGATTCGGCCCCAATAACAGATTTGCAAACTTCGGGGCTGTTGGCATCGCCTGGATTTTTTCACAGGAGAATTTATTAAAAGACCTGTCCTGGTTGAGTTTCGGAAAATTAAGAGGGAGTTTTGGTATTACCGGAAATGACCTGATCGGTGACTATCAATATCTGGATACCTATGGGATTAGCAGTAATCAATATGGCGGAAATTCAGGATTATATCCTTCAAGGCTTTACAATCCGGATTTCAGCTGGGAAAAAACACAAAAAACAGAATTTGCTGTCGAACTTGGGTTTATAAAAAACAGATTAAACTTATTTGTAAACAGGTATGAAAA
This sequence comes from Weeksellaceae bacterium, assembly GCA_041677705.1. Lineage (GTDB taxonomy): Bacteria > Bacteroidota > Bacteroidia > Flavobacteriales > Weeksellaceae > Moheibacter. The sequence continues at coordinate 65,209 of JBAYPM010000005.1, forward strand.
TAAATCAGGAAATCAACTGGTTGGAATCCCTTTGCCGGGAACAACCGGTTTCAGTTCTGTGCAGGCAAATCTGGATGCTACAGTTAAAAATACCGGATGGGAATTTGTGCTGACCGCAAAACCCATATCAGGCAAAAGCTTTTTGTGGGAAACAAATTTCAATATAAGTTTCCCAAAAAATAAACTTGTTTCATTCCCAAACTTAGAAGGCTCCACATATACCAACAAATATGTAATTGGGCAACCGGTTACTATTGTAAAAGTTTACAATTTCGAAGGTATTGACCCTGAAACGGGTCTCTACTCCTTTACAGATTATAATAATGACGGCAACCTCTCTGCGTCGGATGATGCTCAGGCAATCCGAAATCTCGGTATTCGCTATACCGGAGGATGGAGCAATCAGTTCTCTTATCGAAATTGGAAATTATCTTTCCTCTTTCAATTTGTGAAACAATTGCAGTGGAATTACAACAATATCATGAAAATGCCGGGTACTTTTTACAATCAGCCGGTTGAGGTTCTCAATGTTTGGTCAGCTTCCAATCCAAAAGGACAATATATGCCTTATTCAACCGGGATGAATCCTGAAATATCTCAAAGACACCTGATGTTTATGAATAGTACGGCCGCTATTAGCGATGCTTCATTTATCCGTTTGAAAAATATTCAGATAAATTATCAAATACCGCTTAAACAATCAGAAATGAGGATAAATGTATTTGTTCAGGGTCAAAACCTTTTGACTTTTACTGATTATTTCGGACTTGATCCGGAATTTCGTCTGGGTGGTTATCTCCCACCTCTAAAAACTTATGCTTTTGGATTCCAATTAACATTCTAAAACAAAAAAAATGAAAAAAATATTCTTTATTTTATTGAGCATATTTATAGCAATTGCTGCAATACTCACATCTTGTGAAGACCTAATCGAAACAGATTACCCAACCAATCAGATTGGCACCGCACAGGTTTTTGACAATGTTCATACAGCCAATTCAGCTCTTAATGATATATACGCTGAATTAAGGACTCAATCATTCTTTTCCGGAGTTGACACAGGTACAGGTATTTTATTGGGAATGTACACAGATGATATAGATTGTTATTACAACGATCAAAACGGATTCAGGGATATATATCTTAACATGCAGCAGGCATCAAACTCGGTTGTGGAACTTTCTTGGGACACTGCTTATAAAATTATCTATGCTGCAAATTCCATCATTCTTGGTGTTGAAAATTCAACAGGGTTGAATGAAACAGAAAAAGATCAAATTAAAGGAGAAGCTTTATTGATCCGCACTGTTTTCTATTTTTATTTACAACAATTATTTGGCGGCATACCTTATACAACCAGTATTGATTATGAATACAATCGTACACTTTCAAAAACCAATGAAAATGAACTGCTTACAATACTTTCAAATGATTTGGTTGAAGCCTCCCAACTTCTGAACGATGATTATCGACATCCGGAACGTATTTATGTCAACAAAAAAGTTGCTGAGTTGATGTTGGCAAAAGTTTACCTGACACAAGGTAATTATTCCCTCGCTGAACAAACCATAATGTCCGTTCTTCAATCTCCGTTGTATCAGTTTCAGCCTGATTTGAATGAAGTTTTCCATAACACCGGAAATCATATTTTATGGCAGCTGCAACCTATGGTTGCATTATTTCCAACTTGGGAATCGCTGTTTTTTTACTTTACGGATGCACCGCCGCATGCATTTGCATTAACTGATAATTTAGTCAGTTCGTTTTCAGAAAATGATTTAAGAAAAACAGCATGGATTGAACCTGTCACATTCAATAACCAAGTTTGGTACAGACCAAACAAATACAAAAACATTGATGTTAATCCGGATGAATACTCTGTGGTTATAAGAATTGAAGAAGCCTATTTCATTATGGCTGAGGCCTTGGCTCGGCAAAATAGGATCAGTGAAGCTTTGCCTTATATAAATATGACTCGCGAGAGAGCAGGCTTACAGCCGTTAGGCAGTGTTTCTCAGGAAGTATTTATAACAGAATTACTCAATGAAAGAAGAAGAGAATTCTTTACAGAATTCGGACACAGATTTATTGATTTAAAAAGATTGGAAAAACTTCACATTTTATCAGGTGTAAAACCCAATTGGGTTGAAAGTAAAAAAGTATGGCCAATTCCACAAAAGGAATTACTGCTAAATCCAAATCTTAATCCCCAAAATGAAGGTTATTAATCTTATCATCTTTACTCTTGGCCTGGCAATTTTGTCAGGTCAGGAGTCAAAAGATAGAAATACTAAAATATTTAAAAGTTTATCCGATAAGACATACCTGCCAATCAATCTTCAAATGAGCGAAAATGGTAAATGGATAAGTTTCTTGAAGTCTTACGATTCAAATAGGGATACTTTGGTTATTTTAAAAAGCACAAAACCAAATTCTTTTCAATTCTTTAGAACTGGTTTCAATTCAGTATTATTCAGCAAAAATGACTATGTGCTTTTAAACAATGAATCTGAAACAGAGTTTCTCAACCTGAATTCCGGAAACGCCTTAATATTTCAGAATGTTTGGAGAAGTGCGTTCCTCAACCAAAAAGAGCAATTTATATTGCATTACAACGACAACAATCAGAATAAATTAGAATTGCGTGATTTTAATGGGAATATCATAAATAGCGAACATCATATTAAAAATTTCTTTTTATCTGATTTCGAAAATCTTTACCTTATATCTGAAAGTGGCTATGGAATTTCAGAAATCATAACTTTCAACAACAAGGAAAAAACTGTCTGGTACTCTTCTTCCAACCCTATTCAGGATCTTTATATAGATCCAGGCGAAAAAAGTTTAATTATATACTCTGAAAACAATCAGGACAAAAGTAAATTAATTACATTTTATGAGCTCCAAACCAAAACAGCCTATCATTTAAACAAGCTGCTGGAATTTCAGCCTCTCTGGGGAAACAGTAAAACAATCATCGAAGGGGATTGCTATTTTATCAGACTCTTTAAAAAAACTGAAACTGCCGGTGATTTAGTTGATTTATGGTACGGAAGCGATAACCGGCTCGAGAAAAAGTTCGAACAGCCCATAGAAGAAATAGATTATTTGTGGTTCCCTAAAAAACAAAAGATTCAAAGAATTGGAACAGATGAATTAAGCAAAAATGCTCCACTAAATAAGGATGGTTTATTTTTAAGTTTTAACCCTTATTTACTCGAAGATTACACAAAGGAAAAAGCAGATATACTGCTGTATATATTTAACAGCACCACAAATCAAATTGAGCCATTAGACACCCTGACTCCCGAGATTCATATTTCTCCTGATGGAAATTTTCTTCTTTCACCAAAAAATAAGGAATGGCATTTATTTGATCTGAAACGAAAGAAAAGAGTAACAATAAACAACCCGAATCTAAAAAGACCGGTTTTTACTTCAGATGGAAAATCTGTGTATTTTGAGGGAGTTGGTGGCCTGTGGGAATACCTTCTTTACAAAAATAAGCTTCAAAATATATTAGATTTTAGAGAATATGAAACCAGTATCTTAAACTACAAAATGAATATTGTATTGGATGGCTACAATTTCTTTCAAAACTCAATAGATCCGGATACCCCCCTTATTATAAAATTATTTGATGAGGAAAAAAATACATCTGCCATTGTCAGGTTTTACAAACAAAATGCTTCGTATATCGTCTATCCGACTGACAATCATATTCGGTCTGTAACCTATGATTTGAATTATCAGAATTTTGCTTATTGGGAAGAAAATTTTAACTCTCCTCCTGTTTTGTTCAATTTGCCTTTTAACAAAAAGAAATTTCCAATATATTTTACCAATAAAAATGACAGTCAAATAAAGAATGTAAAACAGCGAGTCATTTCCTATCAGGATTCTTTTGGAAATGATTTAAAAGGGATATTGTATTTCCCCATAAACTACGAACCCAATAAACAGTTTCCGCTTGTAACACATATCTACGAAAAGCAAAATCATTTAAGAAATCGATATTTAAACTTTGATTACAAAACAGGAGTGGGTTTCAACATAAGGTCTTTGATTGAAAAAGATTATTTCGTATTCCTGCCGGACATTCAGATAAATCAAAACGGGCCCGGACAATCTGCATTGGATTGTATTGGTAATGCAATTAAAGCATTAAGAAAGGAATCACTTTCGGTGAGTAAAATGGCTCTGATAGGACATTCCTTTGGCGGCTACACAACAAATTACATCGCGACTCAGTCAGATTTCTTTGCAACTTATATCTCAGGTGCGGGAAAGAGTGATTTAATCCATAGTTATTACTCCTTTAATTACAATTTTTTGACCCCGGATTACAGACGGATAGAATCAAGCATTTACAACATGAAATTCTCATTTTCAGATAATAAAGAATTATATTATATCAATAATCCCATTTATTATGCTGACTCGGTAAAAGCACCCGTTTTATTATGGTCTGGGGAGAATGATGAGAATGTTCCCAAAAGCGAAAGTATTGGTTTTTACCTTGCGTTAAAAAGAAATAATAAGAAAGTTATTACTTTATTTTATAGAAATGAAATACACAGTCTGCAACGCAAAGAATCTCAAATTGATCTTATGCTGCGTATTTGGGATTGGTTGGATTATTTTTTGAAAAATGCCAATGACATAGAATGGATAGACAATGAAATAAAAAAGGGTGCTCTTTAAAAAGGCACCCTGATCCAATTAAATTATGGTTGATTCAATTGGATTCCACACATCGTCTGTTGTGACGGATTAAACCTATACAAAGGACTGCCATCAGTCCATGTACAGGTTGGATTTGGCAAATGCGAACAATTCACTGTCGTGACTATGCATTTCTTAGTGACGGTATCATAACGATACCCCTTTTCAAGCACAGCATCTGAATCTTGTGAAATGTTTGTTGCCAAAGCAGCACCGGTCCCTATTAAGGCAATAACAACCGGAAAAACAAAATTTTTGATTTTTTTCATAATATCAAAATTTAAATAGAACCTACTCTTTTTTTAAGGGTTTTCGGCTTCTCCCTGTTTGAAATACTGCATTACTGACGGCGCCAGTCTGTAACCCAATATCTCAGTTCCGGACAATACATAAAAATGAGTGTCCGTTACAAGCATATGTGTCATTTTTTCCTTGCCCCGGGTTTCAATGAAAAAACTTCCCAGATAAATCTTTTCGTTTATATTGTATATGTCAATGACAACTGCCTTATCCCAGATTTCCTTTGATTCGTGTTTCCCCATTAAATTGGATTGATTGAACAATATCCCCTTGTATAGTATTGCTCTTTCATTTACCCTCAATGGGGGGGCTTCCATTTTAATGTTGCCGTTTGATAGTCTTTTTACTTTAACTTGAGCACGGCTTATGGTATCGATGGTTTTGAGCTTCCTAAGAAACTTTAAATCACCATCAAAAACAGGAATTTCATTTCGATAATAATATACATACACAAATTCATTCTTGCCTTCCGCTCTATCTCCCAATAAAATTCCATCGGTATCAAATATCCCGTCAGACTGTTTGCTTAGCAAGTCGTAATTCAACCTGACATCTGAAGAATCTCCAACTTTTAAAGCACCTATAATTCTTGACTTTGTTTTTGCAGACTGGGTATTAATTACAAACCTGGCTGAATCAGCAATCTCTAATTGTGTGAAAAATGCATCATTAAAACTTAGAGTTTTCGCTGTACTTTCATTTAAATTCCCTCTGTATAAAACCGGAACCGATCCATCGTAAATATAATAGTATGGCGGTTTTACCTTAATCTCAATGAAGCGAAAATTATAACTCGAATAATCCGGTTCGATTTTCGTACTCCTTTCTTTGATAAACGCCGTGTCTGTAACAGTCAAAACCAGAGGTGCAGTATAATTGCCCAAGTAAATTTGCCCATTATCATACCCTGCAAAATAATAAGAATTGAATTTCAAATCATAATATTTCTCCAATGTAATGGCATGCGGGATAAACCTCCTTACAAAAGGATTTTCCTTTTTTATAATATGTTCTGAAGAGAAAAACAAACCGATTACAATACCTGTTGAAAAAACAAATGACACAATACCTCTTGTCAGTATCCTCCTGAAACCCTTTGTTCTCCTATTCTCCATTATCCATAAGGCCCAGCCCCCTAACAATATGAATCCTATATTAAAAACCAAATGCTCCGTCCAGCCCATATCTTCCAATATTCCGCCGCAGGAGCAGGGTATGAATTCACTGTAATTTAAGATAAGGGAAATGTATATGGTGAAAGCTGCCATAAGAGAGAATGACAAATACAGCCCAACCAATCTTGTAACCCTAAAAGACAGGAAAATCACAGTAATCAATTCAATCGCTATAATTACCGGTGCCACCAATCCGGCATAAGCACTTAATAAAGGAGATTGAGCCAGTTGTATCTGAAAATCCTCAAATTCTATCAGTTTGCTCACTGCCGCATACACAAAAAGCAATACAAATAGATAGGCGGCTGCATCAGCCGATAGATTTTTTAATTGAGTCAGGGATTTCATATCAAACCAAACTGTTTGTACAAAATTAAATACCCCCAAACAATAAATTATTTACCAAATCCGGACAATAATTGACTGAATCTGAACCGGTTTTGCCCCGGTCAGCAAATATTAACCAATGGTCGGACTTATTTCCTGAAACCCTCCAGATACTCGGTCAGCGTTTTGCCGATTCTCAATTTGAAAGCACGGACAAAACGGTCATTCGAACTGAAGCCAACTTCCCTTGCAAGCGATTCACTCTTATACAAACGCAATTGGCTGTTTTCATTCAGCAGTTTAACCAAATGATCTATACGGAGATCATTGATGTAATTTGAAAAATTCTTTTTTCTGTAATATTGAACAGCCTTGTTCAGATACATAACATTTGAACCAAAATAGGCCGCAAGTTTTGCCTGTGTCCAGTCCCCTTTCAAAAACCTTCCCGACGCCTCAAATTCATCCAGCTTTCTTTTCAATCGCTTAACACTCTCTGAATTTATAAAATAATCATCATCCGGGATTTTTACCGTTGGCCGGCCTGACTCAGGCGGAATCAAAACCTTAACCCCGTTAAAAATTGATTTACCGCTTAATAATACTGTGAAAACAAGAGTGAAAAATGAAAACAGTGAAACACGAATCCAAAAACCAAATTTGTTTCTCCCCTCTGAATCGGTATCATTGAATTTTTTCGAATTGACATATTCTTTAACATCATAATGATGAAAAACACTTTTTGACAATTTACGGTATTGGGTTTCAAGTATCCTGTCGGCTTTTACAAGCTGTTTCAGATAATATTCCTGTAAAGCGAAATCCTCTCTTCCTTTATAATGATTGGCAAGATAGGTGTATGCCTCACGCAAATCGGAACGGATGTATTCCTTCTCATTAAAAATCCTGTCAACCTCAACAAAACATTCTGTCGCTTTCTCAATCTCATTCATTCCAAAATAACTGACACCCAGATAAAACCAGCTGACAGCCTCATTTGCAAAATCATTCTTGTTTCGAATTGATTCCAGACTCTCACTTAACAGAAATATTGCTTTTTTATGATCCCGCCGAATGCTTTGATTAATCCCTTCAATTTGAGTAAAATAACCGTCAAGATTCGAAATTGACAATCGCTTGGACTCACTTCTTCCCTTTCTTATGTAGGCATCACTGTGTGAATAACTCCCCAAACGGCTGCTGCAGAGCGCAAGAGCGTGCAGTGTATTGATATAGCCTCTGGCATTATTCATTTCAAAATAAACAGCACACTCTTCATATATTTTAATCGCCTCATCATAATATTCCAGATAACTTTTAATCTGAGCGATATTGTACCTTGTTTTATAATACAGATATTCATCCTTTGTTTTATCAACTAAGGAATCGGCAGCCAGATAATACTGAAATGCTGTTTCGTATTTTTTGTATTTGTAATGCTGAATACCCGCAGAAAGATAGGCAGTGGCTTTTAAGCCCGTATCATTGCTCAGCATTGCAGCCCATATCATACTGTCACCATACATACAGGCTTCTTTTTCATCGGATTGATGACCCGTCCTGCGATAAGCCTTGATAAGCTCCGGATAATTCTTTTCTGTTTTATAAAATTGAATCCTGCACCGTAAATCCATCGTATCCTCCAACTTGCTTTGATAATGATCCTCCGGCAGATTTTCAGTTTTCAAACCATCGCGGATATGAGCAAACGACAATAAAACAGTGTAAATCAATAAACAGATTACCAACCTGAATGCAAATAAAATACCCTTCATAAGTAAAAGACTTTTTTGTGATAAATTATGCGCTCTTAAATTTATGAATTTATTAACAAACTGCACTTCTTTTTTCTTAAAACACAGTTGAATTTTCTTAAAATCAGTAAACAGTGTCTTGTCATACCGGAACCTCCGGTTTAATTTTGCTCTGAATCATAAATTCAAATTTGCTTATTTACCCTGATTTTTTAATTCTAAAACCAAATATTATGTACACTTTAAAATTCAATCCAAAGCCCGCTGTTTTCCTTTGGCTGACAGCAGCAGTTTCATGTTTTGATAACAGTGATGATTTGTCCCTGTATTACAACGAAACAAACAATCCTCCGGCAAACATTGAGATGAAAGAAAATTTCATTTCACCCGAAAACTCACTAAATCCATACGATTCGGTGGGTATTTCACACAATGAATTATTACAGGATTTTCTTGACAGCTCGGCTGTCCCGGAAGACATTCGGGAAGTTGTTGAATTGGTAAACTCATTGGATGTTTTTGACAATGCAATTGACCTCAATAGTTTTTCTTCCATTTCAGAACTGAATCTCATTCAGCAGATTCTGGACAGTCCCGAACAGGAATTCAATCAAATTCTAACAGCTTCATTGCTTTCAAATCAGGCAAAAGACAGCATTATAAGCTTACTGACATACATAGACTCTCACAGCACTGACCCGTACCAGTCACTGCATCTGTATATTGTGGACTTCGAAGATCAGATCATAAACGACAATTTGCTGGATACTTATGACAAAAAAACTGTTCTTTGTTTTACTTCCTTTGTCAGACACAACCTCTATTTCTGCAAAAAGAAAGAAGAAGATGACGACACGGATTGGGACGATTCTACAGCAAGCAGAACCGCTGCTTTGATGGGTGCTTTAACCGGACCTGAAGATACTGTTTACTGGTCGCTCATACTTGGCATAAGTCATAATTTTCTGTAATACAAACAAAAGAAGATCCCGATACTGTCAAATTAATTTGTTGACATTCACACCGGGTTGGTGATTTTTCCGGCTGATTTGCACATCGGCTGACAAAAATCTTTAAACGCTGAAAATAAGCCGCTGTCCGCTGCTTAACAAACAGCTGAAATTCATTTTGCCGAAAATTGAATAATCCATGCTTTTTAAGACGATAACTGTTTCAATAAATCTGTATGGTCATGATACTGGTCAAACAAAACAATTTAAGAAAATGGGAATTATCCCCCATTGGTACAGTCAGAATAATTCTGAATTGCAATGGCAGTTTATTGCTTAAAATTTGCGGCCGGAAAATTAAAATAAAAAGAAAAACCATTATTCTGATACCCCTGATTTTTCCGCTTAAAATCAAAACCAAAACCGGACCGTCCATAAAAATCTTTGAGCTTGCCTTTTCCGAAAATGAATTAAATACCGGTTTCAATCCTGAAAAAATCAACGGTTTGGATCAGTTCAAATTTTTTGAGTCAGACAAAATAACGGCAATAGATCTCAATACTTTTGATTACCTCTATCTCGCAGCCCTGTTCCGGATCCTGTATTTCCATCTGAACTACAGAACCGCCTACAGATATTATACCGACTGTAAAACAATTTTGTTATACACCATCCTTAAGGAACTTGAAGCCGTATCCGTCAGAAACAGACTGAACATCAAACATTTCAAATCTGCCGGCAACCCTCTGATTCGTTCTTTTCTTGAATTGCTGTTACAAAACTGCAAAAGCCGGCACAACCTTGATTTTTATGCAGCTGAACTCTCGGTAACAACTGATTATCTTAACAAACTTGTCAAAAAGGAAACCTCAGAGGCGCCTTCAGTCATCATTCGCAGATTTTTATTAAACCGGGCAAAATACTTATTGTCAGAAACAAATCTGCCGCTCAAAATGATTGCCGAAGAACTCGGATACTCTGAGATTTCAGCATTCTCCAGATTTTTCAAAAAACAGCTTTCGATAAACCCCGGAGATTTCAGAAAAAAAATGCAGCAAAAGTCAAATCAGTAAAAAATCTTCCGCCATGAATTCTTTCCATTTACTCAGCCGAATTCTCAGTCATATAAACAGAGACAATGACCTGAGGCCTTCGCACTTCTGTCTGTATTTGGCACTTTTTGCAGAATGGCATCGAAACCAATTCCAAAACCCAATCAGAATTACCCGGATTGAAATGATGAAATTAAGTAAAATAAGCTCGGTTGCCACTTATCACAAATGCATTCGCGATCTTCATCAGAAAGGGATTATCATTTACAAACCAAGCTTCCATCCCCAAAAAGGAAGTGAAATAATTCTTACAAACCTGAAAACTGAATAAACGGTTCGCAGAAATTGATCTGCATCCTTAATCATCCGATCCTGAAAGGATCGCATGTGTATAAAACAAATGAACTGCCCCCGATTCCGATCCGCCGCTTTGCATCGATTAAATTCTGACTGACATTAAATAATTTATCCCATTTTTCAATTATTAAAAAACCGAATTCGCAACCCTTCTCCACCGTGTTTTCCTCTGGAGCTGAATTGTTTATTTCATCTCCCAACTATTGTTCATTAATTATTTTGAATTGCGGTAAATAAAAACAGTAAAAAAAGAGAACCCCGGCAATAACCGGGATTCCCAAACAATTTGACAATTGGTTTACTTATCAGAATGCTTCTCTAAAATACATTTCAGCAAAAACGATACAGTAAAACTGACAGCGGCTCCGACAGCAGCCAGGATAATCGTATCCGCAATATTGCTCAGTCTTATTTGATGTGTCGCCAGACTGAAAAATGTACCGCCAATTGTCCCGATTTTTAACGAATCAGCATACATTCAGCCCGATTCGTTTTGTTGAGTTTCTTTTACGCAACTGTCATCAACAGCACATTGACTGACCGCCGACAGTACGCCGCCGGCAACTGCCAGGTATCCGCCAATCGATACCAGTATGACCGGCAGCTCAACAGGTGACGTTAAAAAAACTCCGCCAATCCCGGCACTCACCAGACCAATTGTCCGAAGCACTCTGAAAAACTTTGGTGTGGGAGACTGGGCTCTTTTTATCAAATTCATAATTTACAATTTTATGATTCAACAATAAGATCAACTCGTCTGTTCAGCTCCAATTCCCGATAAATCGATTCTCTGAGCTTTCCAAACGCTGCACGGGACTGAAAACCCACTCCGGCTCCCGATAATTTAAATACGGGAGCAATACAGCCCTTGAGTTCTTTCAGTGCATAGTTCGCCGGATGGATCAGAATCAATTCTCTGTCAGGTACATCCAAAAGCTCGATATGCCATGAAAATTTTCGGCTGAAACGCTTCTTTAGGGCATAAACTCCCTCCGGGATACAGGAAACAATCCGTCGATTGTTTTTCCACGGCAGTTCTATCGTATGACAGACCCTGACATCATTCACAGTCAGAATGCCGTTTGTTCCTTCAGGATAATATGTCCTTTTAAGCAGAAGTTCCATTTTACACGCCATTTTCAACTTCCACCGCAGACATCGGATTGAACGCCCCGTTTCTCAACGGATACATCGTACCGTTCACCTCCTGAAAAAAGGAGATACCAAGCAGCAAAAACAGTGACAGTGTAGAACCGGGACTCAAAATGTTCTGCAAATTCAGAGCTCCGCTCGCCGTCTCATCATATGCCAAAATAGCGGATTCAGAGGTGGCCACAGTGTATTCCTCATTGTCAAAATCAATTTCCGCTGCACCGGATACGATTTTAAAATGAGTAGTACCTTCCGGAGCGGTAATCATCTCAATGGGAACAAATGATTCAATATCAACATTCATCTCACCGCTGCTTCGGTTGAGACTCGCATTGTAAGGTACAAACAGCGTAGTGCTGAGTTTACCGAATGCATTGAATTCAAATCCTTTGACAATACTGAGATCACCCTCGGAAACCTTACGTTCTCCACGGGCGCTTACCGGATCACTCTGAATGACTTTCAGCATTTGACGGGTTAAACGACTGACCATCCGACCGTCGGAGGCCTTCATCAAAATCGGACGAAAAGCAGTTCGGATCAGTTTCCCCGATTTGCCCGCACGGCCAAATTCAGCCCCGTTTTCGCGGGTACGCTGAAATGCCGGATCATTGGCAATACGGCTTGCTTCAACTCCGCCTTTCTCACGGACCATATATCCGTCCCTCGACTTGTAAAAGGTCATATCACCGATAGTACCTTTAATCTTAACAATTCCTTTTTGTCGTGCCATAATTCTAATTTTTTTAGTTAAACAAATGATTTTAATTAATTAAATCCTATCCGATTGCAATCATTAATTATAGAATTCACAACAAATCTTTCACTTTTTTTGAACCTAAAAAAAAATGCATGACACTGCTGACCGCCCATGACACAAAGCGACCCAAATGACCTGATATCCAATCAGATTTCCGGCTCCTGTCCGCCCCATTCAGCGCCTTAAACCCGGCTAATCCCAATTGCCGAAATTTTCCCCATTGCCCCATAGCCCCAATCACCTCCACCGTCACCATTGTCTCCATCGTCCCCACCGTCCCAATCACCACCATCATTCCCATTGCATCCCTTTGCGCCAATCGTCCCTACCGTCCCAATTGTCCCCATTGCCCATTGCCCATTGCCCATCGTCCCCATCGTCCCCATCGTCCCCACTCCCAAATCCAAAATCTTACAGATTGATCATTTTACCTGTCCACACTCAATTAAAACCCTCATTTTATTTTTGAAGAAACAAAGAAACACACCTGTCAGCACCTGCTTGAAACCCTTGAAATACCTTTGTTTTAGCAAAATGAAAGGAGTACAAAAAATTGTATCCTTTCCAAAAGAGTGTTTGAATTTTATTGTAACTGTTTTCGTAAGGATTTTGAGATTTTTTTTTGCTTTTCATTTGAGTACTTATCGGGATAAATCAAAAATAAAAAATGAAAAACAGGCTCTCAGACAATAAAGCAATAAATCTTCATCTGATAAAATACATAAAAAGGGGAAAAAGCCCCTCAAAAAAACAGGAAATCTCCTATGGCCACTTTAAATTCAATTTATAATATTTGAAAAAAGAACAGCAAAACATCAGATTACTATGAAAACTTTTATCAAGTACCTTTTAATTAAACTATTATTAGTTTGTAGTTTTTGTTACTCCCAAAATCAGTTTCCTAATTTTGGCGATGTTAAGTTAGAAAATTTTTTCGACATAAGGATGCTAACGAATTCTGTGCACTCAAATTGGCATCATGGAATACAGTTTGAAAATGATTCAACAGCTTATAATCATGATAATCCAGGGCCTTGGGCTGGTGTAGGGCTTGCCGGACACGTTATAGATGATGGCAAATTTATTAGAAAAGATCAACTCTACATCACTCATGGCGCCGAACCCTGGAACAGTATCCTTGGCATAAATATACTCCCGGACGGCTTTGTGGGAATCGGAACACTGACTCCGTCAGCAAGGCTGGAAATCAACAGCAATGCATCAAACAGCAGCGGATTGAAACTTACCAATCTGACCTCTTCTTCGCCTTCAACTTCCGGTGCCAAAGCGATCGGAGTAACTTCAACCGGTGAGGTGGTGACAATTGATACAGAAGGCAGTGAAGTTTCAGGAACATGGTTAATAACCGGAAATAATGGAACCACTGCCTCAACTTCTACCTATCCGAACAATGTAAACAATAATTTTTTAGGTACAACCGATAATCAGCCATTGGTTATTGCTACCGACAACAAAGAAAGATTGAGAATCAGCACAACAGGACGGATTACTTTTCACAACAATGATATTTCTCCCAACAATGTGAATAACTTATATCTGGGAGGAGGAAATACTACTACTTATACGGATGGTGGCAATTATGCCAATACAGCAGTCGGTCTGGGATCTTTGGCGCTTATCAGTAGCGGATATCAGAATCTGGCAGTCGGCAGCAACGCACTCAGATTAAATACTTCGGGTAAAAATAATATAGGGTTGGGTTACAATGCCGGAACAAACATTACAACAGGTTCAGATAATATTTTGATAGGCAGCGGTGTTGATGCGCCGATTTCGGCCACTGCCGATAATCAGATCAATATCGGCAATCAGGTTTTTGGATACAACGGACAGATTGCAATTGGGAGTTATACCGACATTGCTCAGGCATTTTCAAACAGCCCGGGCTATAAATTGATTGTTAAGGACGGAATCAGAACCGAAAAAGTAAGAGTTGACCTGTCAGGCGTCAATGATTGGGCGGACGATGTGTTTGAAGACAATTACGATCTGCTGCCAATTGAGAATCTGAGAGAATTCATTGAGATCAACAGGCACTTGCCGGGCATTCCAAAAGCGGAACAGTTGGTTGATGAAGGCATCGATGTAGTGGAAATGGATTCAAACCTTTTAAGAAAGATTGAGGAACTTACATTATACAATATCGAACTGTATGATGAAAACAAAAGGCTTAAAGAAGATCTTATGAATCAGCAGATTATTCTGGAAGATCTGATAAAAAGAATTGACCGCATAGAATCAGCACAATAATTTCCCAATAACCGGACAGTCATGAAAAGAGTTTTTTTATACGGGAAATTAATATTATCGCTTTTGGGAATTGTGCAATTGACCTATGGTCAGAATCAGGCTGACAGAACCAGGATTGCAACGACTGTAAACCAACTGAAGCTTGAGTCGATTATTACAAATGCAGAACAGCAGAGCAAAATTCAACAAAGAGAAGTCAAACGTTTCATAAAATTGGGTTACCCTGAATTTATTGAATCAGATGACGGTACCTTTTCACAGCTGATCGGATCCAATGAATTGGGAAGCCCGGTTTATCTTCAGACCATGAATCAAAATGTGGTCAATACCACAGGTGCAAACATCTTGCACAACGGATTTGACGGATTTAATCTGACCGGCAATGATATGACCATTGGACTGTGGGAACCTTCGAGCCCCCGTCTGTTGCATGAAATCTTGAGATTTAGTTCCACATCTTCCCGCATTACCTACGCAACCGGACAAATATCGGGAATTAATTCTCATGCTACGCATATTGCAGGCACACTCATCGGAAATCAGACCAATATAAATTCACCCAATCAGCAGGAAGTAAGGGGAATGGCTTATGAAGCCGTAATAAAAGCTTACGATTGGAATTTGGCAGCAGCTGAAATGGCCTCCGAAGCACAAAACGGACTGTTGGTCGCAAATACGAGTTTTGGCTATGCACCCGCTCCGTTGGATGAATCGGAATACGGAAGATATTCTCTGACTTCCCGGGAATGGGACGCTGTCATGTGTGCGGCTCCCTTTCTGCAAATCGTGAAACCTGCCGGAAATGTAAGAGATGACTCGCCCTACATAGTACCGCAGGTAGCAATTAAATCGGGATTTGACCTTTTGGAAAGTTCCGGAACTTCAAAAAATGTATTGGTTGTCTCTGCTTTTGATTTAACAAAGGACCAACCATCCGAACAATCTCCGGTATATGATGTTTCATTGGTAGAAGTTCCGTACAGCAGCTGGGGACCGACAGACGACGGTAGAATTAAGCCGGATATTACTGCGCATGGCCACAAAGTATATTCTTCTTTGCAGGATACCAATAGTGCCTATGGGCTGCTGTCGGGGACTTCAATGGCGACTGCCGGGGTGTCGGGAGTTATCACACTGCTGCAGCAATATTACAACGAAAAGTTTGGCCATCTGCTCGATCCGTCCGAAGTACCTTATTTATGGTCTTCTACCATCCGCGCATTGATTATACACAGTGCAGATGAAGTAGGTGACCCCGGACCGGATTACAAATACGGATGGGGAGTAATCAATGCCGTTTCTGCTGCCGAAATTATTGAAAAGAGAGGAACGGGTACAATTATCAGAGAGGAAACTTTGGAAGATCAGTCAGAGTTTAAGCTGAATGTAATTTCAAACGGATATGAACCGCTTGTTGTTACGATTGCCTGGACGGATCCTGAAGGTGAAGTGAGTCCGAATAACCCGCCGGTTGTGGATGACACCACACATAAACTGGTAAATGATCTGGATGTGAAGCTTGTCCGCCTGGATTCAAACGGTGTTCCCGCAACTGTAATCGACAGCAACGGAGATAATTTGCTTTTACCATGGAAAAGACTTGAAGGAATTACAGCTGACATCAGCCTGCTCTCTGCCCGTTCAACCCGTGGTGTCAACAATGTGGACAATGTGGAAAAAATAGAAATCCCGATTGATTATCTTCCGCAGGATGGAGGTTTGTTTCAAATAGTGGTTTCGCACAAAGGAGTTTTGGAAGAAGATTGTACATCGGCAGGTCAGAATTTCTCTCTGATTGTTTCAGGTGTGTCTTTTTGTGAAGATTCAATTGTACTGTATCAGCATGAAGATGATGTACAGACTGTGAATGGTGAAGGACTGCATGTTAAGGCGGATAACATAACGGCATCCAATGTACTGGAGCCGGTGCCGGACCCGAATACAGACGATTATTTGGTAGAATACGAAGCAGCGTCTTTTATAGAGCTGGTACCTCAGGGAAATCACGGTTTCACATCAGAATACGGTTCGGACTTTTTGGCTCATATCAATTGTCAGACCGGGATGACTGAAGCATTCAGCAGCAGAGAACTCCGTTCTTTAAAAGCAGATGAATTACCCGACAGTAATCTTAAAATGACAAATGCACTGATTGTATATCCCAATCCGATTATCAGCAGCTTTCTCAACGTTCAGTTTGAGCTGAAAGAACCATCAGCCGTTGATATACGGTTGTATGATATGCAGGCTAAGCTTGTTTTGACTGGCGGTTCAAAAGAATTCAGCAGCGGCCTGCACAAACAGGTATTGGATATCTCAACACAGCCAAAAGGAATATACATCCTGAAAATAATTATGCCGGACGGCACCCATACCCGAAAGATTATCAAAAAATAATGCTATGAAAAAACTCATACCTTTAGTTACTGTTCTCCTGTTCTCAACGCTTGCGGCACAACTGCCCGGAGGCGTAACCGGTGAGGATTTATGGTATAAAACCGATGCATCCGCCGTATCTGGAAACCAATACCAGGATTACGGTCCGAATGCGTACTCCATTGCCGGGAACGGGACAATACAGGCCGGATTGTTCAATTTCAACCACAGCCTGAATTTTGGCGGAGGCTATCTGAGATTTCCTTATTCGGTGGAAGATATGAAAGTGGCAACGATTTTCATGGTTTACACCTATCCTGCCGAAGCAAATTTGTCGCTGATTCATTCGGAATGGACTTCAGGCGGTTATGACGGCAACGGAACCAATGAAAAACGATTTTCCTATACCACCCAAAAACTGGAAAAGGAGGAATTCACATTGTCCTATCCCGAAGATGCCAATGAATCCGTTCAGAATGCACTGATCAACACCTTAAACTGGTTTGATTTCAATTCAAACTACATCAACAATGCGATGGGTACAGGTGGAGAAAGCACTGTCTTTATTGGTAAATCTAACCCCGGAGCCGCCGGTTTTTCGGGTTCAATTCCCGAATTTCTTATTTACAGAAAAGCACTGAGCAAAGAAGAACGGCAGCGAATAGAAAGTTATCTCGCCATTAAATACGGCATCACACTGACCAAAGAAGTTGGGTATTACAACTCAAACTATGATGAAATATGGAAGGCTGACAACAATATTGTATTTGGGAACCGGATTTTTGCAATCAGCAGAGATGATGTTTCCGGACTTTACCAGAAACAAAGCAAGAGCAGCCATACCGAAAACGACGAACTTATTTTGAACGCGGGAGAACTGGAAGAAACCAATGAAGAAAATATTTCTGCGTTTGACAATGACCATTACATTTTCATTGGTGACAATGACGGTGATGACGATCCTGAGGATGTCGGAGACTGGGAGCTGCACCCATTGGATCGTGTATGGCTGGTACACCCCTATGGAGAGACAGCTGATACCATCACCACCGGACTCCGGTACAACGCAGCCCACCTGTTTGACAGGATTCATCAGGACTATGACCAGACAGACTGGGACGATATAAGTATTTGGCTGTTAATCAATCGGGATGCGGACGAACAACAGGAAGGAAATTTTGATTTCAATCAGGTGGAAGCTTATAAATATCATGCGGTTGAAGGAGACCATATTGTTTATTACAATCAGAAATGGGATGAAGACAACAGCGGATTCGATCAGTTTACATTTGCCATAGCGCCCAAACTGATAGTGAATGTGCATCTCCATGAAATGGAATGCGAAGACGAGGAAGGAGATATAGATGTAAACATAAAATTCGGAGAACCGGATTTTGATGTAGAAATTTTTGACGAGAATGACCTTCCGGTCGATTCACAAACCGACTGGCCTACCCGCACTGTTCCATTCACCAGCCTGCCCAACGGCTGGTACACCGCAAAAGTGACGGATTCAACCAATGTCATCAGAATCGTTGAATTTGAGGTGTCTCCTACTGCCGGCATGTACGTCGGTCTCGAAGATGAATATGTCTTAAATCCGGATGTGACAATCGATGCTTCTGAACATGTAACCGCCCAAAACATCACCTACGAATGGTTCAGAGAAGATATATTCTTCTCTTCCGGTGCTGTTCTGAACACCGATAAACCCGGACATTACAAAGTTGTGCTGACCAATCCGATGGGTTGTACGGCAGAAGCAGAAACCGATGTCGTGATTTCAGAAGGGATGATTGAAAAAGAATCGCAAAAAGAACTGCCGACAGGCGATTTTGCCACAGCCGATATTCGTATCTACCCCAACCCTACCCGTGCCAATCAGGAATTTACGGTTGAGATGAATCTGATTGAAAAACAGAATGTGCAAATTCAGATTTACGATATGTCGGGCAGACTGATCCATAATGAAGACTTAAAGGAAATCTCAGATTACAAATGGAATCACAGGATTTTCCAATCCGGTTCATATCTGATATCGGTAACAGCCAAAGACAGGAAATACAGCAAAAAAATAATTATCCAATAACCCAAAGCCATCATCATGAAAAAACAATCTCTGTTAAACCCTGTAAAAAAGCAAAAAAGAGCGGTGGCACTTTTGGGACTTGCGGCTGTCCTTTTCGCTTATTCGTGTTACAATGAGAACCGCAAAAACGGTGAAAACACAATGCTGACCCAGTTGTTTGACGAGGCTCAATACCTGCCTGAAAAAGACAACCTCAATATCCGGAGCCGTTTGAACAAAGAACCGGCACCGCCATTTGAAAACAGGGAAGATATCCCTGAATCATCCCCGGTTTTCAAAACCGAAATCCCAGCCGAAAAACAATTTTCACTGCCCGAAGTTTCCATTCAGACCGGTCAGCAGACTATTTCTGCACCATCCGATGGGTCAAAAGAACCGGATCCCGGTTTTTCTGAAAACCCGCAGGGCATCATCGGCAAAAGTGAGGAATTCCCGATAGACGACCCGCAGGACAATACTTTTCCGGTGGTTTTAAACGAACTGCCCGGTGCGGGTCAGGGGGTTTACCTGACTTATGAACTCATCGGATTGGAAGACGCTGCCGGTGCCGCCGTATCCATCAATGACCATTTTTCCCGTGGCGGCTATCTGGTAAAAAAATCAAAAGGCAGGATTACCCACAGAGAAAGAATCAATCCAGAGGAACTCAACAAAGGCGTTAACTACATCCGGTTCTCCACACTGCCGTCAGCCGCTTATGCCTATATCGTAAAAAATGTACGGCTTGAAATCTCGGACTCAATGCAGCAGACCGAAGCAATAACGCTGAACCGGACACAATTGAAATCATACGGCGGCAGCGTATATGTTTCCGGATTTGCCGACAAATCCCTTCAAAGCATAACGATTAACAGAAAAGAAACCGGGCTGAGAGACGGCGTATTTGAAGCGGTTGTGGAAAATGCAGAAACAGAAATTGTGATAAGCGCAGCAGGTCAGGATTACCATTTTCCGGTATCTGAAGAAACAGAAGAAGAACCCGACAAAATCACCCTGCCTGAAACCCAAAATGAAACCGTTTCGGCCTATTTTACAGCCTCGTCAGAAAACACAATTTCCGACTTCGGTGCCACCCTGAACGTCCCGGCGGCAAGCATGGAAAAAGACCGGACATTTTATCTTTCCGCATTGCGGTTTCAGGATGTATCCGCACTGTCCCCCGAAATGGTCAATGTGACAGCGGGACATTCCGGATTCAGACTGCTGCCCCACGGAGAACATTTTGTCAGCAGCCCGGCGACATTGGAAATTCCGTATGATGAAACCATGATTCCGGCAGGCTACAGACCGCAGGACATCAAAACCTTTTATTTTGATAACCGGCAGAGAAAATGGATTGCACTGGAACGGGATACAGTGCTGTTGGATAAAAAAGTCATTGTCTCAAAGACTACCCATTTCACCGACTTTGTCAACGGCATCATCAAAGTGCCGGAATCTCCCGAGACGGGCAACTTTACGCCGACCAGCA
Source organism: Weeksellaceae bacterium (assembly GCA_041677705.1). Classification (GTDB taxonomy): domain Bacteria; phylum Bacteroidota; class Bacteroidia; order Flavobacteriales; family Weeksellaceae; genus Moheibacter. The sequence goes on from JBAYPM010000005.1 coordinate 85,968, forward strand.
TCAAAGACATCAAAGCCGCCGACCCTGCGGCAGGAATAGTGAGCATCGCTCCGCCCACACCCAACAACATGGGAACCGCCACAACCGGCTTCCCGATAAAGCTTCCGGCAGGCCGTGCAGGAATGCAGCCCTCACTCTCGGTCAACTACAACTCAGAGGGCGGAAACGGCTGGATGGGCATCGGCTGGGACTTGTCCCTGCCCTCCGTGAGCATTGACACACGATGGGGCGCACCGAGGTATGATACCGCCAAAGAAACCGAAATATACTCACTGGCCGGTTCCATGCTGACCCTGAGTACGGATGGTGGATACACCAATCCGCATCGTACTGAAAACATTTCAAGGACTTCCGAAAGGCAATTTTATCCCCGGATTGAGGGCAGTTATGCCAAAATCATCCGACACGGCAGTAATCCGACCAATTACTGGTGGGAAGTAACCGACAAAATGGGCAACAAAAGTTTTTACGGCGGATATACCGGATCGGGAGTTGTGAGCAATGCAGTTATCAAAACATCCGATGGCAATATCGCACACTGGGCGCTTTACCGCACCGAGGACACCAACGGAAACTATGTGCAATATTCGTATGCGCAGGGAACCGGGACGGCCGGATACGAGTTTTACCCCAAAGAGATTAGCTATACCCGGCATACAGACCAGCAGACACCGCAATACTATAAAGTAACATTCATACTGGATTCCGCTATTGGGACTCCGTCGTCAAGAACCGATATACAGACCAATGCCCGATTGGGATTGGTACAGTCCACCTCCAAACTGCTCAATGAAATTAAAATTGAATTAACAGACGGCCTGAATCCCGAAAAAATCCGTTCCTATAAATTCGATTATGATGACAAAGCATTTTCCAAAAAACAGCTGATCAAAATATCGGAATTCGATGCCAATGACGACCTGTTTTATTCCAACACAATGGATTACTACGAAGAAGTGACCGACGGAAACTTTATGGACACAGAACCGAAAACAGATTGGAACGGTGTAAATGACGGCATAAACGGAAACCCAAAACTCCCATCTGTTGGAGAGAAGTTTGTATGGAAAGGGAGCCTATTGGGATTTAACAGAGGAAATGGTTTTACAGGAGGTCTGTCAGCCGGAGTCGGTTTGGGTGCCAATGTTGCTTCAAAGAAAAATACGGTAGGCGTAACTTATGATTACAGCTTTTCCAAAAACACCGGTTATATCTCATTTATTGATATTAATGGGGATAATCTGCCCGATAAAGTTTTTAAAACATCAGGCGGAATAAAATACCGCCTGAATCTGGGAGAGGATATGCAAGACGGGACACCTTTCGGATTCGGTCCGATTCAGTCACTGTCAGGCTCGTCTGATTTTTCGGTATCCACCTCCAATTCAAATAGTGTAGGTGTAGAATCCAATTTTGGTGTATATATCGGTTATACAAGAAATTTCTCAAAAAGTGTAACCAAAGTTTATTATTCGGATGTAAACGGAGACGGTTTAATCGATATAGTCAATAACGGTTCGGTTTTGTTCAATCCGGGACCGGGTTTTTCGTCATTTAATATTGCCAGCCTGACGACCCCCAACCTGATACCCACCGACACCTCATTGGATCCGGGTATTATAGGAGACATCAATAGTCAGTTGAATGAAGACCTGGAAGGAGATAATCCGCTGCAGGATATTGTGAAAAGATGGGTTGCCCCAAAATCCGGCACCATCAGCCTTAGCGGTATTGCCAAACTGGCACCGTTGCCGATTCCTTCCCAAGAAGACGATACAATGGAAAACAATGACGGAGTCTGTATTTCCGTCGAACACCACAAATCACAGTCATTGCCTGCGTTAATTAACTTTACAACTCCGGGGACTAGCTGCCCCAACAGCAGCAATAAATATCTGTTGACTTTTACATTCAACGACAATGGAGAAATTGTACCTACTGAAAAAAACATGAGCAAATCAATTCAGGTGAGTCAGGGTGACAGACTTTATTTCAGGGTACAATCAAGAGAGGAAGGAACACATGACAGGGTCGAATGGAACCCTGTAATTTCATACAATCAAATTGGAGGCAGCACAGACGCCAATGGGCTGGATTTCTTTTCTTCATCGGCAAATGATGGTTTTATACTGACGGGAAGAAACTATTTAGTGATTCCTAAAAACAAGAATTATTCAATTAAATGGGATAATCTGACAATACAGCCTAATCAATACTCAGATGACTTAACTTTTAGAATGCGTTTGGGGCATCTTGACAATGAGGGAGAGTTTGTTCAGGATGCTTCTTATACAAAACAGGTGTTTCACACAAATTCAACCCCATATACACTGACTCCTTCAGCCATGGGAATTCCCAATTCTTATTCTTCGGGTAGCACTGAGCGGATGATTTATTTTGAAGTGATGTCGGATTCAAATGTGGACTGGAAACAAATCAATTGGAAACCTTATTCGGCAGTAGAGGAAATCCCTTCTGCTCCGCCTGTCGAAACCAATGCGGTCGTAGATTACGGGATTTATAATTTTAAACCCTTCACCGAAAGAAGAACAGATGTGAGTCTGAGGGATATTACACGAAGACTAAAATTTATAATTTCTTATACAAATGAAACCATTATAACGGAGGAAATGGAAAACGAGTTTCCCAATGGCAGTTATTCGGTCTCTTTAGTAATAAAGAATTCAAATAAGCAGGTGGTGGGCAAGAAGTTTATGACAGCCGGTGTAAGTAGTACACCATATCCTTTTACCAATCTTTATAAAAAAATGTTTTCCCTCACCAATTCCGGGGACTGGATCATCAATGACACCAGCAAACTGACATCCAAAATTTATGTAGAGTTTTATACAACCAATAAGTATTTAGCCCATTATTTGAATGCAGAAACAATAATCCATGATGAAATACTCCCAAATGTATTTCAATCTTTTACAAGTGCAAATTGTATCTCAGCAAAAATCGGAAACGACGATTTTGGCCCCAATTACAGATATTGGGGGCACTTCGCATACAACGGCAACGAACCGGGCTTATGGATCAACGAATCCAAACTAAAGCTTCCTGAAATAGACGAAGACAACATGCCGGATCCCGATATTTATGATGAATGCGGTGATGATCCCGACTGTTTTGAAGCCAACAGTCCTGATCTGGGAATTGACCCCAAAAGTATGCCTTTCATCGTACTGTACCCGAATCCGAATAAACAGTTTGAAGACAACGGCCCTTATTTTGAGGTCTGGGAAGGAAATGATGCCGAAACTTTTGTTCAGGGAAATGCCCTAAGCAGTTCAAGACTGGGTATAAATGACCTGGAATCCATCCGCATTGATTTTGACGGAGATCCGGGTGCCGTCAGAAGAATGCCGCTCATAAGCAAAGGAGACGGTAATTCCTATGCGGGCAGCTTCGGCATCGGGCCGGTAGGTGCCGGATCCTCAAAAAGCGACAACGAGAACAGGACACTGATTCAGTATATGGATCTGAACGGAGACCGTTATCCTGATATTGTAACAGAAAATAAAATCCAATATACCAATCCAATCGGCAAACTCAGTGAAATTAAACCCACCGGACTGGGTGTGCCCTCCATAAGCAATACTGATGGCAGCGGAGTTACTGCCAGCGGAACATTCATAAACTTTAAGACTCCCGGACTGAATCAGGATGTACAACGCGCCATTGCAAAAAGCAGAGGATTGCAGTTAGAGGCAAATGCGGATGTACAACTGCCGTCATCTGCCGGAATCAATGCTTCGGGAAACTGGAGTGATACTGATGATAAAAGCCTTTGGATAGACATGAACGGCGACGGCCTGCCTGACCGGGTAACCATAGAAAATAAAAATCTCGTGGTCAGATTGAACCTGGGTTACAGCTTTGAAACTCAGGGGAGCATTTGGAAAACCAATATAACATTGAAATCCAAAAACTCAAACTTCAGCGGCGGTGCAGGTTTTAGTTTATGGATGAACAGCATTGCAGGAGGAATATCTGTTTCAGCAGGAGAAGCCTACACAGAAAAGAACTTTATCGACCTGAACGGGGACGGTTTACCCGATCTGGTAGAGAATCCCGATGCACAGAATATTACTTATTTTCTCAACACGGGAAACAGATTCAGTACATTTCCTCATACGATTAATGGGGCAGCTGTGAATGTGAACAGAAGTGTTGGAGAGGGAGCCAATATTGCATTTACAGTTGGGTTTACCATATTGCTGGCCAAATTTACCGTCACCCCGAGAGTATCAGTCAGCAGTTCGGCTGACCGTACCGAACAGACCATAGCAGACATAAACGGTGATGGCTATCCGGATATTCTATATACTGCTACAGGCAGCAATGCAGCTGACGGAAACCTCTCCGTCCGGCTCAACAAAACCGGCAAAACCCATCTGCTCCGCAGGGTCAACCTGCCGTTGGGCGGACACTGGGAAATCGACTATGAAAGAGAACAGAATTCTTATGAAATGCCCAATGCCAAGTGGAAATTGGACAGCATTTATGTGTATGACGGCTTCACGGCAGACAACGCCTTTACACCTGATATTGCCAAAACCACTGTGGAATATGAAAACCCGAGGCACGACCGCCGTGAAAGAGAATTCATGGGCTACGAAAAAGTAAGAGTGAACCAGCTGGATGTAAAAAACAGCGATGAAATTTACCGTTACTCTTTGCAGGAGTTCCATACCAACAGTTATTACCTGAAAGGAGCGGTGAAAAAAGAAAGCCTTTACGACAAAAACGATGTACTCTGGACATCGACAGAAACGACCTACGCCATCATGGCAAGAGGAAATACCAATCCTGCCATTGTGGAAAAACCTTCGGATTATGTGTTTGGGTCTGCTGATTTTGGAGAACCCATCGACAAGGCAAGTCTGTTTGTTTCACCGGTCAAAACCATCAGGAAATTCACCGAAGGCGGCAGCGGGCTGAAAACCACCTTTACCGAGATTCAGGCCTTTGATGCTTACGGAAACATTACCCAATTTATGGATAACGGCGAAGGCGGAAATGATGCGGTAACCAGTTATATCGGCTATCAGACTACCGGTTATGACACTCCTTATTTCAAAGGATATCCTGTGGGAATAAGGGTCATAGCAGCCGATGGTTCTACGCGCCAGAGAAAAGCCGACTATGATTTTAACGCAGGAACTGCAAATCTTACTTCGGTCGAAACCTGGCTGACAGGTTCAGAAAAAGCGACTGTCTCTTTTGATTATGATGCCTACGGCAATATTGAAAAAGTAACCCATGAAGACAGCAAAGACGAAAACGGGGATCCTTTCTATTACGAATACACCTATGACAGCCAACTGCACACCTATCCCGTGAAGACAGAAGATGCCTTTGGCTACAGTTCTCAGAATACCTACGATTACCGTTTCGGTGCATTGGTCTATTCCGTGGACATGAATTACAAACCGATGCGTACCCGCATTGACGACCGCGGGCGGGTGGTGGAAATCACCGGACCCTATGAACTCTTTGTGGAAGGACTGACCATCATCGAACCGGCATGGACCATCCGTTTTGAATACGAAGGCGAACTTACTGTGGCAGAACAGGTGGCAGGTCTTGAATTTACCGATTATCTCATTGATGCGGCAGGGAAATTTGAGGCTTCAGGCAATTTTTCGACCGTCATAACCAATGCGAAACACCACGCCGTCACCCGGCACTTCGACCCGGAATTCAGAACCGATCCGGATACCCCGGAGACCGAAAATGAGATTTACACCATCACCCTGATCGACGGATTGGGCAAACCGATTCAGGTGAAGAAAAGCACTTCCGTTTTCGACAAAACGGACACCGTAACCGGGGAGCCCGATGCTTCAGTCATTGACTACCGAGACAAACTTTTCTGGCTGGTAAACGGCAAAGTGGAAACCGACGCCTTTGGCAGAGCCGTCAAAACCTGGTATCCGGTTTTGGAAAATTACGATGATAACACCCCGCTCAATACGACGGCACTTTCTTACAATGCCACGCCTTATGAAACAGGCGAAAACTTCTATACCGAAGCGACCTATGATGTGCTTGACCGTGTAAAAACAACCAGATTGCCGGGCGAAACGGCTGAAATGCTGACTTCCTACAGCATAGAAAGCAGCTTGTTCAAAACCACGGTGGTCAATGAACTCAGCCAGACCAAACACAGCTTTACAGATGTGCGTGGAAGAACCGCCAAAGTGGTGGAAGATTCCAATGATGCAGGTACCATCTCTACTCAATTCACCTACAATGCCATAGGCGAACTGCTGGAAGTGGAAGACACGGACGGAAATATTACCGAAAGTAAATACGATATGGCGGGCAGAAGAACCGAGCTCCGCCATCCGGACAACGGAATTACTAAATTTACGTATGACAAAGCAAGCAACCTGATTGCCAAACAAACCGCGAACCTTTTGGCTGAAAACAACGGAGATAAGATAGAATATTTTTACACTTTTAACCGATTAGACAGCATAGTATACCCGAAAAACCCGCATAACAACGTTCATTTCTTCTACGTACAGGCGCAGGATGCCTCGGCAGCGGACGATTTCTCGGTGGGCAGGCTCTGGTACCAGATAGATGCCACAGGCGTACAGCAGTTCAAATACGGACGATTGGGCGAAGTGCGCTACAACCTGCGCTCGGTAGCCGTGCCGGGCGACAAAGCCTATTGGTTCAAAACCGAATGGGAATACGATACCTGGAACCGGGTGAAGAAGATTATTTATCCCGATGAAGAAGAAGTCACCTACTTCTACAACCGCGGCGGCGAACTGCACGGCATCACCAGCAAAAAGGAAAACCAGCAGAATGCAGACATCATCAGCCAGCTGGGTTATGACAAATTCGGACAGCGAACCTATTTGCGCTACGGCAACGGTACCGAAACCGAGTACAGCTATGAAACCGATCGCAGGAGGTTACTGAATATGACCGCAAAGTCCAATACTGCCAATGGTTCTTCGGTTGACCGGACTTTTATCAATAACAGCTATACATACGATGTGCTTTCCAATGTGCTGAGTGTAGAAAACACAGCAGCTTTGCCGACCACAGGACAGATAGGCGGAAGTGTATTGTATGAATATGAATACGACGACCTGAACCGATTGAAAACAGCAACCGGAAATTTCACAGGAAGAAATACAGCAGATACCGGACATGAATATCAAAAATATTCTCTTTTGATGTCTTATGACAATATGCACAATATACTCGGTAAAACGCAGGTGCATGAAACTTCACCGGACAATACGAACTGGACAAAAGCACATCAGACAACTTATGATCTTACATACCAGGAATATAATACGGCAGAGTACAATGTAGCGGGTTATTCCTATACACAACCCCACGCAGTAAGACAAATCACAGATAAGCCGGAAACGACAAGTACAGGTAACGATGTGAAAACAAAAATCTATGATTATGACCCGAATGGGAATCTGACTGCAATTACCCAAAAAACAGGCGATTCTGAAGCCGTAGAAAAGTTGAGAACCAATCTTTGGGACGAGGAAAACAGATTAAGAGCAGTGGACATCACACCCGATGCAGAGGGAGTAAGACCGATTGCCATCTATACTTACGATGCGGGAGGAGAAAGGATATTGAAGTACAGCAATACAAGTGTTTCAATTTATCTGAATGGAAAGAAAGTAGCCGATACGATACAAGTAGATGCTGCCCTCTACCCTTCCGGTATGCTTGTAGCCAAACTTGGTAGTAACGGCAGCGAAGAACAAACGCTTGCCTATACGAAACATTATTTTGCGGGTACACAAAGGGTTTCCTCAAAAATAGGTACAACAGAAAACCTCGGTGATTATTTGTATGACTGGTTTACGCAAGGAACAGGAGGACCTGTTGATGTCATAGGTTCAAGTTTTGGAGTTTTGGAAAATGCAGAACAGGGCGTTGTACAGGTTTATGATGAATTTGATATAGAACCTCCTGTTTATGACAGCAATCCTGTATTTATTCCCGTTCAAAGTTTTGTACATGGAGATGACGAATTAGAACAGTATTTCTTCCACCCTGACCATTTAGGAAGTACATCATATATAACGAACCTGTTGGGTGAAGTAAGCCAGCACATGGAGTATTTTGCCTTTGGTGAAACTTTCGTAGAGGAGCACAGAAGTTCTAATAACTCGCCTTATAAGTTTAATGGTAAGGAGTTGGATGAAGAAACAGGCTGGTATTATTATGGGGCAAGATATTATGATCCGAGGGTCAGTGTGTTGTTGAGTGTGGATCCGTTGGCTAATATGGATTACTTAATGAATGATGAGGCATATATTAGTGGAGAACATAATGATGGTATATTCAATTCATTTAATCATAACTCTTATGGTTACTGTTATCAGAATCCGATAAAGTTTATTGATCCTAATGGTAAACAAACCTATTGGCAAAATAATGATTCATATAAGAATGCAAATCTATTTGAGAAGTTTTTAATTGATGTTCTTTTCTCTGTAGACTTTTTATCTAGAGAGGCAGCGCCCCATACAATAAGTGCTAAATTGTTTAATGAGGGGAAAGCAGATGATAGGTTTATGGGAAATCTGATGTTTATAGAAGGAGACATATCATTATTTTCAGCTCCTTCAGGATTTACAAGTAAATCTTCTTATAAATCTAATGTATCAAATTTCAAATTCACAAAGCTAGGAGTATTTAGTGGGAAATTAATTACAAATAATGGTAAAAGTTTTAAGCTTTCTTCTATTAGGTTTAGTCAGAATACTATTAATAATTATAATAGAGCCTTACATGCTGTAAAGAATGGAACAGCGGATCCTATTGACATAGTGAAAATGAAGGATGGTATGTATACAACTCTTGATAATACTAGACTTTTAGCAGCAAGAAATTCCGGAAGTGAACTAAAGGCTAATGTTCATAACTACGACGATCTAATTCCTAAGGATGTTGCAGAACGATTAGCGTCACCTTCAAAAAAGGGAGTGCTCCCTAAAACTTGGGGTGAGGCTATTGAAATGAGAACTAATAGCCAAACTTCTGAATGGAGAAAAGCTTATGGTGGCACAGGTAGCTTTGTTAAACCTAAAATAAACAGTTACTAACTTATGAATGAATTAGAATTAAGTAAAATATTGTCATATGTATTGAGACATGTTCCGGAAAAGTATAATTTAACTCTCGATGAAGGTGGTTGGGGTGATATAGATACCTTAATAAAAAATATTAAACGCAAACATCCTCAATTTAAGAATATAGGTTTTTCAGCCATTCTTCAAATTGTAAATAATAATAGGAAAAAAAGATTAGAAATATCAGAGGATAATACAAAAATAAGAGCATTATATGGTCATACTTTTGAAAATACTATAAGTAAGAATATAGTCGTTCCACCTGAAATTCTTTATCATGGAACATCTAATTATACATATAGTAAGTTTATTAAAAGAAATGGATTAAAAAAAATGAAAAGACAATATGTTCACTTAACACAAAATATAAATGATGCTGAAAGAGTTGCTAAAAGGAAATCCGACAAAATTATAGTTTTAAGAATATTAGCATTGGAAAGTTATAAGAATGGGTATAAATTTTATCAAGAAGAAAGTATTTGGTTATCTGATGATTTACCGACTGAATATATCCAACCTATTTGATAGATGCCCAAGTAAATATATTCAAATATTTTTTTATTATATCGTATGAATCAGAATATATTATTAATAGTTTTCTCCAGTCTATTAATAATAAATCGAAAGTATCAATGATTAAACTTATAGTTTTTACAAAATTTTCACCCGTACCTTCATTTATTTTAGAATCCCATATCCAAATGTCTGAAACAATCTCACTTTCATAGGAAACGAAGATTGTGAAATATTCATATCCATATCCGATAATATTATCCATATCATAAGATGTATTACCGTACCCTGAATTAATATTATCAGAAAAAAAGATTGAATGTTGGTTCAAAATCTTTTCTAGTGCTGCTATTGGAATTTTTCGATCAATTAATTTAAATGTAGGAGGAGGAATAATATCCATTTCTATAAACCCAAATGTATTTTGTTTACTAAAATTAGAATTGTTTTTGTTATAATGAGAGATTTCAAAGTAATTTTCTTTTGGGAGAAATTCAATTAACTTATAAAAATCCTCGTGAAAAAAGATAGTATTCATTATTTTAATGGATTATTCAGTACAAATATAAATCAAATCAGATAATGTTTTACATTGGATGCTCCCCCTCATAGATATGACGAGACAAGTAATGAGAGAAAAAATGCTGATGAGTAGCGAAAGCTACTGCCACAAAGAGTTTGACAATGTAAGTTATTAACCATCAGTCTGTACGAAAATTCGTCAGAAGTGATGAAAAACAAAATAGAGTTTCAAGGTTGTACGAAATAGTAAGAAAAACTATATTTGCTCAACAAAAAAATAAAGATTCGTTCTTTGATATTTCGCAAGTTCAATACAGGTAATGACATAAAAACCAAGCTGTATGACTACGACCCGAACGGAAACCTGACCCCGTATCACACAGAAAACAGGCGATTCTGAAACCATAGAAAAGTTAAGAACAAACCTCTGGGATGAGGAAAACCGTTTAAGAGCAGTGGATATAACTCCTGATGCCGAAGGTGTACGCCCGATAGCGATTTACACCTACGATGCCGGAGGAGAAAGAATCCTCAAACACAGCAATACAAGCGTAAGTATCTATTTAAATGGTAAAAAGGTAGCCGACACCATACAGGTGGATGCTACACTTTACCCAAGCGGTATGCTTGTAGCCAAACTTGGTAGTAACGGCAGTGAAGAAGAACAAACACTTGCTTATACCAAACATTATTTTGCCGGTACTCAACGAGTAAGCAGTAAAATAGGAACGACCGAAAATCTTGGAGACTTTTTGCAGGATTGGTTTACCCAAGGAACAGGCGG